>CAJLTA010000006.1 GCA_905209455.1 uncultured Collinsella sp. | reverse complement strand
GCATCTGATGGTGTCGACGTCAATGGTATACGGGTGCATCATCGACGTCTTCAATTCAGAAGATATCAGTGCGGAATGTTTTCAGGGGTTAGCCCGTGCGGCCTTCTGCCGCCACGTGGCAGTCAGGGTATCTGGAGTGGACGGCGGCTTGGCTACGAGCTGGGGCTGAAGATCTGAATGGATGGGTGCCGTTGCTGGGGACGCAGGCGTTGCTGGTGGCGATCACTTTGGAACTCGGATTTCCGCTTGCTAGCAAAAAGGCCTCCGGAGCTGTTGCTCTGGAGGCCTTTTTGTCAATTGCAGACGAATGCGTTAGTTGTTCTTGGTCAGACGCTCGACGTCGTGGGCGATCATGTATTCCTCGTCGGTGGGGATGACCATGACCGTGACGGAAGAGCCGGCGGCGCTGATGACCTGCGGGCCGTTGCCCACGGCCTCGCGGTTCTTGTTGTTGTCGATGCGCACGCCCAGCCACTCAAAGCAGTCGCAGAAGGCCTTGCGAATCGACCAGTCGTTCTCGCCGATGCCGGCGGTAAAGGTGATGGTATCCACGCCCGCCATAGAAGCAATCATGGAGCCGGCCTGCTGCATAGCCTTGTAGGCGAACATATCGAAGGCGAGCAGGCAGCGCTCGTCACCCTCGGAGGCGCGCGTACGGATGTCGCGGGCGTCGTTGGAGATACCCGAAATGGCAAGCAGACCGGACTGCTTGTTCATCATGTCGTCGACTTCCTGATAGCTGTAGCCGCCCTCACGCTGGAGGTAGCACACGGTGGCCGGGTCAATGGAACCACAACGGGTGCCCATCATCAGGCCATCGAGCGGCGTGAGGCCCATCGTAGTATCGCGGCACACACCGTCCTCGATGGCGGCGAGCGAAGCACCGTTGCCCAGATGGCACGAAAGCAGACGATGGCAGCGCGAGCCCAGGATCTCCTTGGCCATCATCCACTCGTAACGGTGGCTCGTACCGTGCGCGCCGTACTTGCGCACGTGATACTTATCGCACACGTCCTTGGGCAGGGCGTAGGTGTAGGCGACCTCGGGCATGGTCATGTGGAACGAGGTGTCGAAGACGGCCACATTGGGCAACTCCGGATACTTCTCGCGGCAATACTCAATCGCCGCTGCCTCGCCGTAGTTGTGCAGCGGGGCGAGCGGGGCCACCTCAAGGATCTTAGCCATGACCTCATCGTCGACGACCGCGGAATCGTCAAAGTGCCAGCCGCCCTGAACGATACGGTGTCCAATGCCATCGATCGTAATGTCGGTCTTCTCGAGCTCCTCGAGCACGCGCGCAATGGCGCTGCGATGATCAGGAAAAGGAATCTCCTCGGTCTGCTTGGCACCACCGTTCTCGGAGTGGCCAAAGATGCCCATGTCCGATCCGATACGCTCGCAGTTGCCCTTGGCGAAAACCTCGCGGGTATCGGTATCCAAAAGCTGATATTTAAGGCTCGAGCTGCCGGCGTTGACAACAAGTACGTTCATGAGACTCCTTTGCAGTGCGATACGGTCGGCGCAGACCCCTTAAGGCGGCCGCATGTTAATAAGAAGTTATCACACCTTGATAAATGGCTATCAGGCATATCGCCCAGCGAGCGCAAAAGAGGGGCCGAACGGCGCTCGGTCGTCCAGCCCCTCCCCTCTTACAATTACTTACCGCTGACGATGCGCTCGACATCGGAAGCGATCATGAACTCCTCGTCCGTGGGGATGACGAAGATCTTGACCTTGGAATCCTTGGCAGACAGGCACCAAGCGCCGTCGCCACGCAGGGCGTTACGGGCATGGTCCATCTTGACGCCCATAAAGGCCAGACGGTCGGCCACGCCAGCGCGGACAGCGGGAGCGTGCTCGCCGATGCCGGCGGTAAAGACCAGGGTGTCCATGCCGCACATGGAAGTGGCCATCTCGGCGGCCTTGGCGGCAATCTTGTAGACAAACATGTCGAAGGCGAGCTGAGCCTCGGGGTCGCCGGCAGCGGCGAGCTCCTCAACGTTGCGGCAGTCGTTGGTCTTGCCGCCGGTCACAGCCAAAAGGCCGGACTTCTTGTTCATCATCTCGTCGACCTCGTCGAAGGTGTAGCCGCCTTCGCGCTGCAGGTAGCACACGGTAGCAGGGTCGATGGAGCCGCAGCGGGTGCCCATCATGACACCGTCGAGCGGCGTCAAGCCCATGGTGGTGTCCATGCACTTGCCGTCCTCGATGGCGCACAGGGAAGCGCCGGAACCGATGTGGCACACGACGACCTTGCGAGCCTCGCCGTTGGTCATCTCGGCAACCTTCTTGGAGATATAGCGGTAGCTGGTGCCGTGGGCGCCATACTTACGAATGTGCAGCTTGTCGCAAACATCCTTGGGAAGGGCGTAGGTCTTGGCGACCTCGGGCATGTTGAAGTGGAAAGCGGTGTCATAGACCGTGACGTTGGGCAGGTCGGGATACTGCTCGAGGCAGTACTCGATAACGTTGGCCTCGGGGTTGTTGTGCAGCGGGGCGAGCGGAGCGACCTCGCGGATCTTAGCGAGGACGTCCTCGTCGACGAGGGAGGAATCGCCGAAGTACCAACCGCCCTGAACGATACGGTGGCCGATGCCCTCGATCTTGACGCCGTTGGCCTCGAGGTCCTTCAGGACGACCTCGATGGCGACCTTGTGGTCGGGGAACTCGATGTTCTCGGTCACCTTCTTGGAACCGTTGGCAGCGTGGGTGAAGGTACCGCCGGTAAAGCAGACGCGCTCGCAGGAGCCCTTTGCGGACACCTTGTGGGACTTGGTATCGATGACCTGATACTTAAGGGTCGAAGATCCTGCGTTGACGACCAGAACGTTCATGTGTCTCCCTACTAACAGGCGGTGTGGCGCCGCCAGGTTACATACGCTTCAATAATAAACCCAAACGCCCTCGCGCTCGGGTTTATTGCGTTGATATATAAGTTATCGGTGCCTGAGCTTCCGTTTCATTGCACGGAAGAGGCGTCCTCAGATGAGGTTCTCGCCCAGGTTTTTGCCGCCGAGGACGTGCATGTGGAAGTGCATGACGGTCTGGCCGGCGTTGACGCCCTTATTGGAGATGACGCGGAAACCGTCCTCCAGGCCCTTGGCCTTGGCGACCTCCTGGATGGCGTGAGCCATGGCGCCCATGGTCTCGGCAGGCACGTTGTCGGCGATGTCGCTGTAGTGCTTCTTAGGGATCACGAGCGTGTGGACCGGCGCCTGGGGGTTGAGGTCGTCGAACGCGATGACCTGATCGTCCTCATAGACAACGGTCGAGGGGATCTCGTGGTTGGCAATTTTGCAGAAAATGCAATCACACATGGTTGGTTCCTTTCTCACAGACCAAGGTAATTATATTTGGTCGGGACGGTTAGAACGAGAGGTTGTCGTCGGTGTTGGCGGCCTCGCCGTCGGCGAGTACGTCGTTGCCGTCGACGTCCTTAAGGAGCACCGAGACCTTCTGCTCGGCATCGGACAGGCGGGTGCGCAGGCTCTTGAGGAGCTCGACGCCGCGGGTATAGCTCTCGAGCGACTCCTCGAGCTCCATATCGCCCGACTCCAAGCTACGGATGATGAGCTCCAGTTCCTGCGAGGCCTGCTTGTACGTAAGCTGCTCGACCGGGGTCTTCTCTGCCATATCTGTTTCCTTTCCTAAAGGTTTTCGCTATGAAACGCGGACTACTCGACTGTATCGACCGTTGCCGCCACGTTGCCGTCTGCCATGCGCACGCGAATGGCGTCGCCGGGCTTAAAGGTCTTGGCACTCGTAGCCACCCCATCATCGCTGTACGCGATGGAATAGCCACGGGCAAGCACCTTGAGCGGCGACAGGGCATCGAGCGACGCGGCAGCTCGGCCCAGATCGGACGCAGGTTTGCTGAGCATCGTGCGCCCCTGATGCTCCAGGCGGGAACTCGCAAGCGTGAGCGCATGGCGCTTGCCATCGAGCCCCGAGGTGCTTGAAATCAAGCGCTCGGGCAGACGCTCGAAGTTGGAGCGGAAGGCCCCGACCGAACGCGTTATGGCGCCCGACAGTCGATCGGCCGTCAGGGCAAGCTCAGACTCGCGACGCTCGACCATAAACGTTGGGTCATTGAGGCACGGGCGGCACGCGGCTGCATCGAGCGCATCGCCCAAACGAGCCGTATAGGTGTCCCAGGCACGACGACCGCGCTGGTCGAGCATTTCCAGATCGACCTGATCCGACCCGATCATCGAAGCCATCGCGGCACCCAGACGTTGATGGCGCGTCTCGAGCACGTCGGCCAACTCCGTCATAGCCGGCGCCACCGATTCTGCCGCTGCCGTTGGCGTGGAGGCGCGACGGTCGCTTACCATGTCGCAAATCGAGGTATCGGGCTCATGGCCAATGCCGGTCACCACGGGCACGGGGCAAGCCGCCACCGCACGGGCAAGATCCTCGTCGTTAAAGGTCATGAGGTCCTCGAAGGAACCGCCGCCACGCACAAGCAAAATGCAATCGGGCGCCGGCGTAATGGCAGCAGCGCGGCGCAAGCCTTCAATAAGCTCTGCCGGCGCACCCTCGCCCTGGACCTTTGCGCCCACGCAGACAAGCTCGACGAGCGGGTTGCGACGGCGCAGCGTACGCTTGACGTCGTCGATCACGGCGCCAGAAAGCGAGGTGACGACCGCCACGCGTGAGCAGAACACCGGGATACGGCGCTTGCGCGCTTCGTCCATCAGGCCCTCGCGACGCAGCTTTTCGGCCAGTTGCGCCACTTGTTGACGCAGCAGACCCTCCCCCGCCAGCGAAAACGAGCGGGCGACGAAGCTCATGCGACCCGTAGGCTTGTAGAGATTGAAGCTGCCCTTAAAGCTCACCTGCATGCCGTCGCGCAGATCGAAGGTGCGCTTAAGGTAGGCGCCCTTCCAGATGATGCAGTCGACGGCCGCCGAGTCGTCCTTGATTTGGAAGTAGCAGTGGCCGCTTCGGGCATTGGGACCACGAAAACCCGTGACCTCACCCAAAACGCTCAGCTGCGGAATGGCATCGAGCGCGCCGGCGGCGATCTCCACCGCTTGGCTCACGCTGAGCTCTTTGCGCTCTTGCTCGTCCGATCCGTCGAACTCGGCGGAAACGGTATTGCCGGTCAGATTCCAGCCTGCCACGCAGCCTCCTTTCGTTATCGCGCACAGAGGCTCCGGCCCCGTGCAAATTTAAGTCCAACACATAGTACAGCGCCGCGAGGACACGAATCCCCGCGGCGCCTGCCTGTCCTATTTGTTATCGGTTGGAGTTTCTGTTGTAGCGAGCCATCAGGTAGAGCAGTTGAATGATCGAAGTGAGCGCTGCGGCCACATAGGTAAGCGCGGCTGCCGTCAGCACCTTCTTGGCGCCGTTGACCTGCTTGGAACTCATGCCCGACTGCTCGATATACGCCACGGCGCGGCGACTGGCATCGATCTCGACCGGCAGCGTAACCAGTTGGAACAACACGCTAAACGAGAAGAAGACCAGCGCGAGGGTCGTGAGCCCCGCGATGTTCATGAACAGGCCCATGAGCAGCACGATCGTCCAGGTGTTCTGGGTAAAGTTGACGACGGGGACCAAAGCGGTACGTACCTTCATCATGGCATAACCACTTTGACGCTGGGCGGCATGGCCCGCCTCGTGGCAGGCGACGGCAACGCTTGCGACCGACCCGCCCAAACGGTTGGCATCCGACAGATACAGGTTGTTGTCCTGCGGGTTGTAATGATCGGTGAGCTCGCCGGCAACGCCCTTGATGCCCACGGCACTACAACCGTTGGCGTCGAGCATGCGGCGAGCGACCGTGGCACCCGTATCGCCGTCCGAGCGCACCTTAGACCACGTCCTGTACGTCGAGTTGATATAGCTCTGCGCGGCAAGGCCAAGCACCGTGCAGACAAGAACAACCAGCAGGTACAGCGGGTCAATGCCAAAGCCGTATCCATAGTAATAAGGCATGCGAATTCCTCCGAATCGAATTACACGTTGGAGGCATTCTACCCATTCGACTGACCAGCAAATCAACATCGATGTTTTGGCAATGTCAGCGAAAATGGCCGAGAGCGAGCAAGGTGACGTGAAAGAGAAGCGACGCGTACTTTGGTACGCGAGCGACGATTGAACGTCAGATTGCCGCTCTCGGCCGTTTGCAGCGTCGAGCTGTTACGCGGTTTGGTAAAACCGCGTAACTATATACCTATAACAACTCAATCTTTCCGTCCTTCACGGTGAGCCCCATGTTGCCCGAGAGCAGATCGTCCAGGCGCGAGCCCACGAGCTCAAAACGCCAGCCTTCGCGCAGGGGGCTCTGCTCGGGATGCTCAATAAAGTCGGCCAGGTCATCGCGCGAGGCAATGACCGAGGTCGCCACGCCCGAGCGCTCGGCAACCAGGCGAATGAGCGCATACATCAGGTCCGTCACGCTCTCCAACTCCGGCGAAATCTGACGGTGCCCGCGCACCATGAGCGGCAGGCGATCGTGCGGGCAGCTCGCACCGCGCTTAATGGCCATGAGTGCGCCGTCCACGTCGCGCTCCCCCAGCTGGTCGGTACCGCGAATGCTGCGGAACTCCTCAACACGAACGGGATTACGTTTAACCAGGGCCAGCAGCGTATCGTCGGACATGACCCACTTGCGCGGGATGTTGCGGCGCTCGGCGCGGTCCTCGCGCCAAGCGGCAAGCTCGCGCGCGATGCCCAACTGGTGACGGCTACACGAGTTGATGCGCTTGACCTTGCGGAATGCCTCGTGACGATCGGCGCGATAGTGCGACTCGTCGGCCAGCGGACGCAACTCGTCGAGCACCCAGTCCACCCGGCCCAGCTCGCGCAGGCGACTCATCATCTCGGTATAGGCAACGATCAGGTACTTGACGTCATCGATCGCGTACTCGATCTGCTTATCGGTCAGCGGGCGGCGCGACCAATCGGTCAGCGACTCGGTCTTGGGCAATGAGACGCCGCAAAACGTCTGCACGAGCGCGCCGTAGGAAATCTGCTGGCGCTCGCCCAAAAAGGCGGCGGCCACCTGCGTGTCAAAAATGGGACGCGGCAGCACGCCCACGGTATGGAGCATAACCTCCATATCCTGCGAGCAAGCGTGAAACACCTTGGTCACGCTCTCATCGCCCATAAGCTCGGCCAGCGGCGATAGGTCGTCGATCACCAGAGGATCGACCGCGACGCTCTCGGCAGGGGTGGCAATCTGGACCAAGCACAGGCGCGGGTGGAACGTGCGCTCGCGCAAAAACTCGGTATCGACGGCAATCGCGTCGAACTCGCGGGCGCGCTGGCAAAAGTCGAGCAGAGCCTGATGTGTGGAAATGTACATATCAACCCATCGAATAAGGTTAGGCCCGAAAAACACGGGTAAGATATCGGCATTACCTTACAACTATACTCGGTTAGTCACAGAACGGGAACGTAAGTATGCGCTGCCTTATCATCCACAACCCGGCATCGGGCCCCAGCTCAGATGAAATCTACGCGTTCACGCACGCCCTCGCGCAGGGCGGCGACGAGGTCGTGATGCGCTTTATCGGCGATGGCATGGAACCCGAGGACGCCGTGGCAGACGTGCCCGAGTTTGATCGCGTGGTCGTTTCGGGCGGCGACGGCACCGTCTCCAACGTGCTCGACCAAATGCGCGGGTGCGGTGTCCCCACGCTCGTCTTCCCCTCCGGCACGGCCTGCCTGTTCTTTAACAACATCGGTAATGCCCCCGAGGCAGCGGCGCTTGCCAAGGCTTGCCGCGCCGGTCGTACGGTCAAAGTGGACATGGGCGAGCTCTTTTGGCTCGACGAGAACGGCAACGAGAAGCGCCACGGCTTTATCATCATCGCCGGCTCGGGCTTCGACGCCGAGATCATGATGAAGGCCGCCCCCGCCAAAAACGACATCGGTGAGATCGCCTATTTCCTGTCGGCGCTCGCCACACCCAACCCCACGGTGGCGCACTTTACGATTGAGCATGACGGCATTGTCGAGGAGCTCGATGGCATCTGCTGCATGGCCGGCAACACCTCGGTCATTCAAAACGACATCAACCTGTTCCCCGATTGCCGCATGAACGACGGCATGGTCGACATCGCGGTCATCGAGCCCGTAAAAACCGTCCAGCTCCTGCCCACCGTGATCACCGCTGCACTCGACCCCGCCGGCAAGGTGCTCGGCCGTCCGCAGTTCAAGATCATCCAGACCAAGGAAGCCAAGATCACCTGCACCCCGTCACTGGGCATGCAGTTCGATGGCGAAATCATCTCCAGCAACTCGGGCGTCTTTGGAGCCCGCGCGCTTCCGCAATGCCTCGACCTCATCGTCGACGAATTCTCCCCGCTCGGAAAATAGGAGGACCCCATGAACGACAACCCCCTGATTGGCTTTATCGTCATCGTCTTGGCCATGCTCGTCGGCTATGCGATTAACGTGATCCATCGCCGGAAGAAGTAATTCCACATTGGTATGATATTCATCCAATTATCGTCTCCCCCGTTGTTTATGCATTTGCCAGACAGCGGGGGATTTTTCTTTGTGCCCCGTGCAAGGCGCTTTATTCAGGTACAGTAATTGCAGGGCGTCTTTATTTAACTAAAGCTAGATAATGAGTATTCTTGTCCGCTCATCGCATATTTTAGGACGCTCATCGAGTATTTCATCGAAATAGATGAATACTATTTAGACTTCCGATAGGCTAATAGATGTATTTATTAGCTGAAATCCTGCACGGTTCCGCGGGGTTTCAACGGTTGGGAGGGATCATGAGGTTTACTCATCCTGTCAACACGCTCAAAAAGCTCGGCTGCGGCCTTGCGTTTGGAGCAGCGGCCATCATGGCCATGCCGACTTCGGCGCTCGCCTGCACCCAGATCTACATGGGCAGCAAGCTCACGGCAGACGGCAACACGTACTACGGCCGTTCCGAGGACTTCGGTCCGCGCTATGTCAAGCACTTTGGCATTGAGCCCGCACACAAGGACGGCAACAAGTACACCTCGGTCGAGTCCGGTTTTGAGTACAAGTCCAAGGGCGCAACCTACCGCTACACCTTCGTTCGCGACAACCCCTCGCAGTGGGAAGATCGCTACGACGCATATTCCGAGGCCGGCATCAACGAGAAGGGCGTTTCCTGCTCTGCCACGCTGAGCACCTCCTATAACGAGAAGGCCGAAGAGGCCGACCCCATCACCGAGGAGACTGGCATTGGCGAGTACAGCTATGCCAGCGTCATCCTGGGCGAGAGCGCCACGGCCCGCGAGGGCGTCGAGCTCATCGGCAGCCTGATCGACGAGCAGGGCGTCTGCTCCAACGACCAAATCATCATCGCCGACAGCACCGAGACCTGGCTGTTCGCCGCGCTTTCCGGCCATCAGTGGATTGCTATGAAGCTCGCCGATGACATCGCCTCGCTCAACCCCAACATCGGCAACCTCACCTATAACGTCGACCTCGATGACACCGAGAACTGTCTCCATTCCGAGGGCATCGAGTCCATGCCTAAGGAGAAGGGCTTTGCCGAGTACACCGACGGCAAGTTCGACGTCGCCAAGACCTACGGCGAGGAGATCGGCGAGGCCGGTATGCACCAGTGGTCGCGCTATATCCAGGGTCGCGATTACTTCATGGCCCCGCTGGCTGAAGGCACTGACTACGAGATCGTGAAGGACGAGCGCGAAGACGCTCGCGCCACGACCGGCGCCCTGGTCCACGAGATGCAGCCGCTGTTCTTCCAGCCCGGCAAGTCCGACTGGAACACCTTTGAGATGATCCGTTCCTTCGACGCCCGCGGCGAGAATGTCGCCGGCCTCAACGCCAACACCGACGGTGCCTATGTCATCGGCTCCAACCGCAACACCGAGATCCACACCTTCCAGATCCGTCAGGGCATGGATCCCGAAATCGCGACCATCCAGTGGGAGATGCTCTCCAACGCCGAGTTCTCCGTCGCTATCCCCCTCTACTCCGCGCTGCTCACCGAGGTCAGCCCCTACTTTAGCGATCAGGATGTCTCCTTCGACCACTGCGAAGAGGAAGACGTCGTGAACAACGAGGAGCCCAAGAACTCCATCAACTACGTCCTCATGGACATCAACACGCTCGCCTATGAGAACCGCGACCACTGCGCCACCGGCGTCCGCGCCTACCTCGACGCCCTGCAGAAGGAACTCATCGAGCAGAACCTGACCGTCGACGAGGCCATGCAGGCCGCCGAGGGTACCGAGGCCCGCACCGCCCTGGCCAACAAGGCCGGCAAGGCTGCCACTAAGAACACCTACGTCAAGTGCAAGGCCGTGCTCGAGGAGATGCGCGACTATCTCAAGGAGGGCGACTTCTCCGAGGAGTTCGTCCCGAGCGACTACGATGCCGACAACGACTGCCTGGTCAAGTCCATCACCTACGCCGACGAGGCCCTCTCCGATGAGGACGTTGCCGAGCCCGAGGTTGAAGAAGAGACAACCGAGGAGAAGTCCGAGGGCAACAACATGGCCGCCATGGCCGTTGGCGCCGTCGTCATCATCGGTGTCTGCGGCTTCGTGCTCTATCGTCGCAAGAAGGCATAAGAACCCCCACCTTAAGGCGCGGGTGGGATGGCCAAGGTCGCCCGCCCGCCCAGCCGCCCATTCGACCGGCAGGAAACGCCGCCGAAATCTTTTCAAAAAAGATTCCCTGCACACACTTCGCTGTGCTATAGTGCAGCGCAACAGCAACTAGGTGCGACCGCGCCACGGTATCACGAAAGGAGCCACCAACATGAAGAACACGATGACGTCTCTCAACAACTGGTGGTGGCGTGATGCGAATGCGATCGGTCGACGGTGAGTCCCTCACGCCTGTTTTTGCGCTCTAGGTGATTGGAAGGCCTCCGGTTTCGACCGGGGGCCTTTTTTCTATCTCGAGCCCAATCGCATTCGCATCACGCGCCTCCGCTTTCTTCTCTTGCACTTCCCTTCCGAAAGGATTTTCACCATGTCTCAGAACACCACCACCGCACAGCCCCGCACCGTCCAGACCGCCGACCGCGGCAAACTCGACGTCCGCGCTCTTGTCTTGCTCGCCATCCTGCTTGCCGCCGGCTTCATCCTCAACTTCACCGTCGGCAAGGCCATCTCCGGCATCTCGGGCGGCATGATCAGCCCCGAGTTCATCATCTCGGCCTTCTGCCTCACCATCCTGGTCGTTCGCCCCAACATCGGCCAGGCACTCGTCATCGGCCTGATCTCGGCCGCCGTGATCCAGATCACCACCACCTCGCCGTTTGTCGATTTTGCCGCCGAGGGCATCGCTGCCATGCTCATGGCCGTCATTGTCAACGCTGCTGCCAAGGACGGCCAGGTTAAGCCCGCCGTCGCCATCGTCGCAACGTTCGTGACCACCTTTGTCTCGGGCGTCATCTTCATGGTCATCAAGATGGCCATGCTCGGCGTGGTGAGCGAGCTCGCCGCTGCCATGCTGCCCGTCGTCGCCATGACCGCCGTCTTTAACGCCATCCTGGTCGGCGCTCTCTACCTGCCCATCCAGAAGGCCCTCAAGCTCAACTAACCCGCTCGGCTTTACGAACCACCCCATCTTGGCGTTCATTCGTCGCTCGCATACCCAAGTACGCTTCGCTCCTCTTTCGCGCCAACCTGGGGCCCCTCGTAAAGCCGTCTCCGTGCTCCACCACCAAAGACTGTCCCAAACAACGAGCTTTTGGGGACGTTCTTAAACGACTAGCTATGTAAGAACATCCCCGATGACTATGAAAGGTATCCATGGAAACGATCATCAACGTTGACGATGTCTCGTTCTCCTATGGCACGCAGACCGAGCAGGCGCTTAAGCATATCTCGTTCAGCGTGAACAAGGGAGATTTTATCGGCATCATCGGGCCTTCGGGCGCCGGCAAGTCCACACTTGCCGCCTGCCTGTCGGGAGCCGTTCCCCACCATTACACCGGAACGTTCTTTGGGTCCGTCATGGTTGACGGCCATGACACCTGTGAAGTTTCGCTCACCGATGTGTCGCAGATTGTCGGCAGCGTGTTGCAGGACATCGACACGCAAATGGTCGCCTCGGTCGTCGAGGACGAGATGCTATTTGGCCTGGAGAACTTTGGCGTTCCCCACGACCAAATCGAGCAACGTGTGAGCGAGACGCTCGAAACCGTCGGCATCAGCGACCTGCGCGACCGCGAGATCGCCACCCTCTCAGGCGGCCAAAAGCAAAAGGTTGCCATCGCCGCCATCCTCGCCATGCGTCCGCGCGTGCTCGTGCTCGACGAACCCACCGCGGCGCTCGACCCCGCCAGCTCCACGCTGGTCTTCGAGACCCTGCGTGAGGCCAACCGTGCACTCGGCATCACCATCGTCGTCGTTGAGCAAAAAGTCGCCCTGCTTTCGGAGTATTGCAACCGCGTGCTCGTGCTCAATCATGGCGAAATCGCGCTACAGGGCAAGCCGCACGAGGTCTTCGCGCACACCGATGAGCTCCGCGCCATTGGCGTCGATTGCCCGCGTGTCACGCGCATTTTCAACAGCCTCGAGGCCGATGGCCTGGCCAGCGGCACTCCCTGTTTGGATGTTGATGAGGCCGAGCGCCTGATTACGGGCATCGTCGACCCCGCACACGCAAGCAGCGACACTCAGGCACCCGCCGGCTCACCGCACGCACCGTCGTTGCGCCCGCACGCCAAGGACGCCGAGCCCGTGCTCACCTTCAATCACGTTGAGTTTGCCTATCCCAATGGCGGCGCCGCCGTCCACGACCTCAACCTGACCCTCTATCCCGGCGAGCTCGTGGGCATCGTCGGCCAAAACGGCGCCGGCAAGACCACACTTACCAAGCTGCTCACAGGCCTGCTTAAGCCCGCCTCGGGCAGCGTGCGCGTCACGGGACTGGATACCGCAGCCGTCCCCACGAGCCGTATCGCCCGCGAGGTCGCAACGCTCTTCCAAAACCCCGACCGCCAGATCTGCAAGGACACCGTGCTCGACGAGGTCGCCTTTGGCTTGGAGCTTGCCGGCATCGACCGTGCCGAGGCACTGCGTCGCGCCCAACTCGTCATCGACCGCTTTGGCTTGCCGGCCGACGAGGCGCCCTTCTCGCTCTCGCGCGGTCAGCGCCAGATGGTGGCACTCGCCTCCGTCGTGGTCGTAGAGCCCAAAATCGTGGTGCTCGACGAGCCCACGAGCGGCCTTGACTACCGCGAGTGCATGACCGTCATGGAAACCGTACGCACCATGGCCGAGCGCGGCTGCGCTGTAATCATGGTCTGCCACGACATGGAAGTCGTCTCCGACTTTGCCGAGCGCATCGTAGTCATGGCCGACGGCCGCATCCTCGAGCGCGGCCGCACGCACGAACTGTTCTCGAACATCGAGCTCATGCAGCGAGCCTATGTTGAGCCACCCCAGGTCATAGAGCTTTCTCGTCGCCTGACATCCTCCGTCTCTCCCGCCTTTGCACAGGTGAGCGAGGTCACCGATATCGTTCGCATTACCGAGGAGATGGTCCACCGTGGTTAACGTCATCGACTATATGCCGGGCGACACACTGCTGCACCGCTTGAACCCGGTCGTCAAACTGGGCCTCGCCGCCGCCATCATCATCGGCATCTTCCTGTCCGATACCTACGTGACGCTATTGGGCTTTTTGGCGCTCACCCTTGCACTGGGCGCCTACGCCGGCGTCGTCGACCGTCTGCTCTCGCTACTCAAGCTGCTGATTCCGCTCGCGCTTATTATGCTGGTGCTTCAGCTGGCCTTTATGCGCGACGGCAACATGGTGTGGGGCTTTATCACCGACACGGGCCTCATTACCGGATCGAAGGCCTGCCTACGCCTGTTGGGCGTGGCGCTGCCACTCATCCTCATGCTTATGGTGACCAAGCTCAACGACCTCGCCAACGCCTGCGTCGAGGTGCTGCACGTGCCATATCGCTATGCCTTCACCTTTACCACGGCGCTACGCTTTGTGCCGGTATTTGGCCAGGAAATGAACGCCATCATGGAGGCGCAGACTGCACGCGGCGTCGAATACGACACTAGGAATCCCGTCAAGAAACTCAAGCTCATGCTGCCGCTGTGTGTGCCGCTGCTTATCTCGAGCGTGGGCAAGACCGATGCCACCGCGCTTGCCGCCGAGCAGCGCGGCTTCTACCTGCGCACGCGTGCGAGTTCGTATAAGCGCTACCCCATCAAAGGCCTGGATATCGCCGTACTTATCGTCAGCATCGCCCTTATCGCCATCGGCTTCCTGTTCTAGCAATCGCTGGCAGCAATCGACAGACGCAAAAGGCCCCGGCTCGCATCAAACGAGCCGGGGCCTTACTGTTTTCCCAGATAAAACCTACCAAAATAAACCTGTCCCTTTTTGGCAGGTCGAGGGCTACAGGCGGTAGGGGACGCCGCTGCGAATGATGGACTCGCGTACCAGGACATCCATCGCATCGAGGGTGATCTCGGGCATCTCGCGATACTTCTGCAACACCGAAAGCTCCGTGCAGGCCAGAATGACGCGGTCGCAGCTGCTACGGGCGAACTCCCACATCACGCGGTCGAACTTATCCATATCGGGCTCGCGCCCGGCCTTCACATCGTCGTAGATAAGCGACATCACGTCGGCCTGACGCTTTTCGCTGGGATAGACGACCTCAACGCCCGCGGTCTCACATGCTCGCCCATAGACGCCTGCGCCCACGGTACCGTCGGTGCCCATGATGCCGATCTTGCGCACCGGCTCGGCCGGCATACTCAGGTTGGGGTCGAACTCGCACTCCCCCATCACCGCGCCGGCCAGAGCATAGCGCACCGACTCGCGCGGCATGTGGATAATCGGCACCTTCGTAAACGACTGGATCTGGTCGTAGAAGTAGTGCGACGTGTTGCAGGGAATCGCTATGTGCGCGCAGCCCAGCGACTCGAGCGCTTGGGCGCACTCCTTCATGGTCGCCAGCAGCTCGGCATGCTCACCGGTCTTGATGGCCAGCGTGCGGTCGGGCATGGTCGACTTGGAAAGCACCACCATGTCGATATGCTCCTGGTCGCACGTAGCCGCCGTATGACGTACCACCTGGTCGTAGTAATACGACGTGGCCTCGGCGCCCATGCCGCCGATAACTCCCAGCTTTTCCATCGCCGCCTCCTTGGTGACGCCCACGCAATTGCGCGTATCAAACCCGCGCCCGTCCGATACATACCGGACGGGCGCCACGCTCGTCTACTTGTAATACGTCTTGAACAGCTTAAAGTGGCGCAGCTTGGTGTGCCACATGCGCAGCCAGCGATTAAAGACAAAGTCCCCCTTCATAAACGAAGGATCGGCGGCCTTGCCCTCCTTGGCCAGACGATGTGCCTTCGCACGCAGCTCGGGGTCCTTGACATACTTGTCAACGACGCCCATAGGAACAACCATCCACAGCGCCTCATCCTGCGCCGTCACAAATTCCGGCTCAAACGGGCGGTTATAGACGTACTCATCCACCACGTATTTAGCAACGTTAAAGCCACTATTGGTGACATAGTAATTACTGCGGCCCTGACGCGTGTTGAAGTCGAAGAACTTAAACGAGCCATCGCGCTCGTCGTACTTGACGTCGAAGTTGGAGAAGCCCGTAAACTTAAGGTCCTCAAGCAGCTTGCGCACGCCATCCATGAGCTCGTCGTTGGGCTCAGTGATGATGCAGGCATGGTTACCGACACCGTGGGGCTGATGCTCCTCGAGTAGCACGTGACCCAGGCACATCATGCGAACCTTGCCGTTGCGGTCGGAATAACTGGTAAGCACGCGCATGTACTCGTCGTTGCCGGGCACGCGGTCCTGCAAGATGAGGTCATCAGTGTAGCCGCTGGCGTACACATCGCGAATGACCTGTTCCAGCTCGGCGCGATCGGCAATCTCGTAGGCCTTCTTCTGACCCTCGAACTCGTGCTCCCACCACATGATGCCGTCAGAGGGCTTCAGGATCATCGGAAAGGGGAAGTCGATCTGGTCGAGCGCCTCGGCGGAAGCCTCACCCTGAGCGTTGAGCATCGCCATGGTAAAGGTAAACGTGTGCGGATACGGCACACCGTGCTTCTCGCACAGCTCGTAGAAGATCTCCTTCTTCTGGCACTGCTCGAGCATGCTGTAGGGCGCATAGGGCGCGATGACGTTCGAGGCAAGCTGGCCGGCGTCCTGGGCCTGCGCGGCAAGCGCGACGTAGTTGTCGCCGCAGCCCATGAGAATAATCTTCTTATCAGGATTGGCCTGTGCGACGCCGTTAACGGTCTCGATCATGACCGGCATGGTATCGATATTCACGTTGGGCGTGTAATCGATAATTTGGCTGCGATACGCGGGGCCGGTCTGGTACTTGCCAAAGACCAGGCTCTTAACCTGATACTCCTCGTAGAAAGCGCGCGCCACCGAATACGCGTTGATGTCGCCGCCGAGCAGCACGGGGATAAACTCGCGCTCTGTAAACTGCAATGCCATGGAAACTTCCTATCTAGAACTGCCCACACGACGGGCGGTCTTTGTGCAACTGATTTATTCTAGCGTGCCGAGCCGCCGGCACCCAAAGCTCCACCGTATCTATGGCAATCGGCGTAATTATCCAGCACGAAGGCGGCGATCACCGGTGTACGACAACGGGCAATGAACCCACCGTGCTGTAGGATTCAACATGTTGCCAGCCCCGTCGAAAGGTACACTGTGCCCCAAGCTCGTCCAATCAACAACCCCATCATTGACGCCGCAAAGCGCGAACTTGCGGATCGTGCCCAGACGGCAGCTCCCCTACGCACAGCAAACGATGCTTACAACGGGCCCGCCCGCATCGTCTCAATCAACACGTCGGAGCACAAAGGCACGCGTAAGTCGCCCGTCGCCGACGGGCACGACACCGTCATCGAGCAGTTTGGCCTCGCCTCCGATGCGCACGCCGGGCATTGGCACCGCCAGGTTTCCTTTTTAGCTGCAGAGTCTATCCAGACGGCGCAGGCGCGCGGGCTCGATGTGCACGAGGGCGACTTTGGCGAGAACTTCACAACCCAGGGCATCAACCTGCTCTCACTCCCCTTGGGCACGCAGCTCAAACTCGGTAGCGAAGTGCTCGTCGAAATCAGCCAGATCGGCAAAGTCTGCCACACCCGCTGTGCCATCTACTATCTCGCCGGCGACTGCGTCTTCCCCCACGAGGGCATTTTTGGCGTCGTGCTGCAGGGCGGAGAAGTCCACACCGGCGACGACGTCCAGGTGGTCAGGCTCGGCGACGGTACCTGTTCGTTTACGCCAGCTGAGGCGCTCCAAGAGGTGGAGCAGGCTCGTCGCGAAGGAACCCTGTAGTTGCAAAACCCCATGTTAAGGTAGCTTTTACAGTCAAGAATCCCGTTGCAACAGGGTGCCGTAACGTTAAAGTTGAACTCTATGGTTTCTCAACAATTCACCATTCCCGCAGGTCAAGGCCAAAGCCTCAAGTTCAACTTGACCCTTTAGAACCTTTAAGGTTCAAGTTGAGGTCGAAAGCAGTAGTAGAATACACCTCGACCAATAACCTACGATTGATTGCAGAGGGACTGGATGCAGCATTCGAACCATCGCACCGCAGCGCTCGTCGCGTCGAAGCCGGCTCGTATCATCACGAGCGCCGCGCTCGCCGTCGCGCTGACGGCCACGCCGATGCTCTCCCCCGTCGCGGCCTATGCCGCCTCGCAGGCAACGCAGGATCAGCTTTCCGCCGCCCAGAAAAAAATCGAGGACGCTACGAGCGCCTACAACGATGCCCGAACCAAGCTCGAGGATCTGCAAAAGCAGATTGACTCCAATGAGGCGAACATCGATAAGATTGAGGCCGAGCTACCCGAGCAGCAGGCCAAGGCAAGCTCCGCCATGCGCGATCTGTATAAGTACCAGAAGGGCACCAGCCCCATCGTGAGCTTCCTGGTGAACACGCAGAGCTTGGGCGACTTTATCACCACCTGCAAATACACCAACCAGATTACGAGCTCGAGCGTCGACGAGATCGAAGAGCTTAACAAGATGCAGACCGAGCTCGAGCAGAACAAAACCGAGCTCGATCAGGCCAAGTCTCAGCTCGAGGGCGAGCAAAAGAATGCCGAGGACGCGCTGGCGCAGGCTCAGCAGCTCCGCAACGAGGCGCAAGCGAAGGCCGAACAGGAAAATGCCGCCGAGCTGGCAAAGCTCGAGGCCGACAAGGCCGCTGCCGCCGAGAAGCTCTCGGGTACCGGCGTGAGTGGCAATAACTCCAACAGTCAGGCCACCAACTCCAACACCACCATCGACACCACGCCGAACAGCCCTAACAGCGGCAATTCCGATTACGACTCGTTCATTAACGAGTGGACGAGCCGCATCGACAACTACCTTGCCGGCTCCCCTATGGCAGGCCAGGGCTACAACTTTGCCGTTGCCGCCTGGAATACCGGCGTCGATCCCCGTTGGTCCCCCGCCATCGCCTGCATCGAGAGCAGCAAGGGCCTCTATTGCGCCGGCTCCTATAACGCCTGGGGCTGGAGTGCCCGCGGCGGCGGTTGGCGTAGCTTTGGCAGCTGGAGCGAGGGTGTCTCCGCCCACGTTGCCTACCTGGGCGCCAACTATGGCTCCACGCTTACCCCGGCAGCCGCCAAGAAGTACTGCCCGCCCACGTGGCAGGACTGGTACAACAAGGTCGCCAATCAAATGAACCGCATTTAAGTGCAACTGCAAAGGGCCCCAGACGGGGCCCTTTTCGATTATCTAAGAGACGACACCGGTCGCGTTGCCGATAACAACGACGACGCACATGACGGCAAACATAAACCCGAGCGCCTTGAACCATAGTTCGACAAAAGCACTCCCCCGATACCGATCGAGTACGGGAAAACGACGTCGAAGCCTACGCCGGTCGAGCATTCCGAATGTAATGAGCAGCACCAGGCCATCGACCATAAAGAAATACTCAAGTGCCAAAAACCACGTTGGATAGTTTCGGTTTTCGCCCGTCGGCGTAAATACCGCAAAATGGCTGCCCATCAGCAGCAACAATGTTGTCGCATAGACGCATCCATTCCATATGCGCCCCACGGGCTCGGGGATACGCGAGAGCAGACGCGCACATTTGGACGTCACAGGAGAGACGATCGAACGCCGGTTTGCAGAAGACGGAAGCGTGAGGGCAACCGGCTGCTGTACCCGCTGCACCTGTGACGCCGCGACCCGGGGCACACTGGCAGCAGATGAGGTCACGGGCGACGGTGCAGGAAGATATAGCTCATACGCCGCACGCGCAGCATGCCCCAGTGCCTTTGCACTCGCAAAGCGCTTAGCCGGATCGAGCGCCATCGCCATGCAAATCACATCCGACAGCGGGACGGGAATGCCATGCGCCTCGCATTGTTCGCGCATGTCACGCCCCGGTTTAGGATCAGTTCCCGTCAGGCAAAAGAACAGCAGCGCGCCAAGCGCGTAAATATCGCTGCGGACGCTCGTCTGCCCAAACCCAAACTGCTCGGGCGGCGCATAGGAACGCGTGCCAAACTTGACGGTGTCGGCGTCGGCGTCATCGCGCCAAACGCGCGCGATTCCCAGGTCAATAATCACCAGCGAGGAAAAGGTCATGCCGGCATCGGTCGCGTATCTCACGCCCGATACGATGATGTTCGAGGGTTTAAGGTCGCGGTGGATTACCGGTACCCCTGGCTCCCCCGCAGCTGCAAAACCAGCATGCAGCTCGCCCACCGCTTCACACAGAACGGGATACAGCTCGCGGGCATAATCGGGCGTCGCGCCCAGGCGCCCCACGAGCGCCTCGAGCGTCTCGCCTTCGACATATTCCATCACCACGTCAAGCTCGTCGCCCGCACGGCGGCAATCGACGATTCGGGGCAAGTGCTCAAAACGACGACCGGCGCGCTGGGCCGCAAACAGGCGCTCATATGCTCCGCCAATCTGCACCGAAGCATCGATGCGCTTGCGGACAAAGGGACCGAGAGACCCGCCGCCAGAGCCCTCAAAATAGACGAGTTCGGTCGTCTCGACATCCGAGAGCTTGAGCACGCGCTCCACACGATAGCTGTCATCGCGGTCGAGCGACGCCAAATGCTCGACGAGTGAAGCAGCCAGCTCGTCATCGGAATATGTTGGGCTCTGAGTATCCATAGCGTCCATCATAACGCAGGGTGCGGACACCCCATGGTGTCCGCACCCCGTTCGTTTGCATGGTTGTTCTGGTGACACCGCTGGCTCAGCCATCGGTCACTAACTCACCGTTTCCTCGCCAAAGCGATACAGCTCTTCATTGACCTTTTGGAGGCTACAGCCACGGTCGATGCAAAAGATAATGATTGCATCGCGACGGTCCTTGCAGTTGAGGACGCTCACTCCGGCAGCCGTCAGGGCGCGGTTGGTCTCCTTGAGCGTCAACGCCATTGCAAAGGCAATCTGCAGCACCTTGTTGCGGCTCGGATGCCGCGCACCGGTAAAAATCTGATAACCAAAAGTCTCATTGAGGTCGGCCATACGCACCACGCGCGAACGCTCGAGCCCCTTCTCTTGCAGCAACTGCTTTAAGTAATCCGAAAGCGACGGGGCGGCAAAGTCGTGTTCTTTGATATAGCCATCGATGTTTGGCGCGTCGAGGAGTTCATTGAGTAACTCGTCCGTCAGCTTTTTATCGGGCATACGACCTCACCTCCCATACGGCGCAACGGTAGCGACATGTTAGGCCAGCACCCAGCTTGCAGCGGCAGACTTATCAAACACGTTGGCAAAATAGAGAGACTTCTTGATGTCACCATCAAAGTAGATATTGCCCGCCACGGAACCGCCGGCGGCAAGGGTACCAGACTGCAGTTCATCGGAGCCCTCGCTGTAATAACCCTGGCTCTGCTGAGCACCGTTGGCGTCCTCGCCCTTCCAGTCGTAGATATTGTAATCTGCGCCCTCATCGCCATTGTTGACGTACGTGACGTGAATGCCCGTCATGGTCGAACCGTCATAATTTGTGAGGCCGGGCTGGACGGAATCGACGACGACGGAAAGACCGGCAGCCGTGGTCACCGTCGTACCAACCGCAAGGTCAGTCGTAGGCTGCTCTTCCTTCTTCGTCTCTTCCTTCTTGTCACCATCGCCAGCATCCTCGGTGACGGTCGCCTTGTCGCTACCACAACCGGCAAGAAGACCGGCAGTCCCCAAAGCGACGGTGGCGAATGCGCCAAGTGCAGCGCGACGGCTCAGCAGCACTTCGTTTTCGAGCTTATTCATCATGCATCCTTCCTACGATCCGGCTACTGCGCCGGCACACAGCACATCGTAGGAAGGATTAAACATGAATTCATTAGCTGAGAGCTAAGGTTGCGGTAAACGGCCAATGCAGTTATCCAAACGCCGAGCAAGCGCACTTTGCTCGACCGTCTGCTGGCAGCGCATCAACCCACCGTGACAGATTCCCCGGTAAAGGTGCTTACAAGTAACAGGATAAAGAAGGCTAAATAGCTGATGCTCAATAGGTAGGCGAAGACTAAAAAGATGGCCCATCCAACATTGGTCTTACCATCGGCACGACGCTGCTCGCGAGAACGACACAGCCAGACCGTCACGCCAATGGCCACAATCAGCAACACGAGTGCCGCTGCTGCCAACCCGGCAAGCGCAAACATCACGCCAATGCTCACAGCAATAACCGGAAGCAGTAGCAAGCCACACCCGCATCCACCCGGACTATATACGGCAGATTGTCGGCGTCGCCCCATCGTCACTCCATCACAAGCAATCGTTTGTAGACATCGAGGCCTTTGAGCAGGATTTCCTCGTCAAAGAGCATGGTATCAGTGTGAAGGGCGCTCGTGGCATAGGCGGGACAGCCATCCGAATCGCTCGGATTATCTTGGCCGGCAGGCACACCCGTGCCCAGCAAGAAGAACACGCCCGGCAGATGGCGCTGATAGAACGCAAAATCCTCGGCGATCAGCAGCGGCTCGTCCACAAGTTGCAGCTCGGACAAGGCAGGCGCAATGTGGGCAAACAGCTCGGGGTCGTTATCGACTGGCGGATAACCCTCGGCAAAGTCGAGATCGTACGTACAGCCTGTTGCGGCGCAGGCCTCGTCCAACACGCGGCGCACGCCCTCGCGCGCACGGTCGAACATGCCGTCCGTAAACACGCGCAGGCTGCCCGCAACATGGGCCTCCCCCGCCACCGCATTGCAGACGGTGCCGGCCTGCAGCAGGCCGAACTTACCAATGCAGGGTTCATCGGCGCCCAGCTCATCCATCAGTTCGCGCTCGGCAACCAAGAACTTGGCAGCCGCCAGCGCCGCATCGTGCGACTCCTCGACCGGAACGCCATAGGTCTTAGCGATATGGATGCTCGTGCCATGGATATGAATGTGCGTCTCGCTCGAACGCGCCAGCAACGGACCGGAGCAGCCCGCCAACATGCCGGCGGGCAGATCGGGCCACACGTGGAAGCCGAAGATGCGATCCACCCCGTAGCGCTCGAACACGGCGCTCTCGCACACCGTCTTGGCGCCACCGGTCGTCTCCTCGGCAGGCTGAAACACAAAGAGCACGTTGCGCTTGATGGCGCCCGGCTGCTCACGAATCGCTCGGTCGACAAAAGTCGCCGCCGCGAGCGCCATGGCCA
This sequence comes from uncultured Collinsella sp., assembly GCA_905209455.1. Taxonomy (GTDB): domain Bacteria; phylum Actinomycetota; class Coriobacteriia; order Coriobacteriales; family Coriobacteriaceae; genus Collinsella. The sequence goes on along the minus strand of CAJLTA010000006.1, from coordinate 68,554 downwards.
TGTGACCGTCGTGACCGCACGCATGCATTTTGCCGGGATGGGTCGAGGCAAAGGCCGCACCAGTTGCCTCCGCGATGGGCAGCGCGTCCATATCGGCGCGAATCGCCGTAGCATGCGCGGCGCCCGTGCCGGCATCGAAGAAAGCACAGACGCAGCTGGGACACGGATGGGTTACTTCACAGGTAAGGGAGGCGAGCACGCTCTCGATATAGGCTATGGTTTGAGGAAGATCGAAATCGAGCTCCGGAATGCGATGCAGATCGCGCCGATAGCGACGAAGTTCTTGGAGCTCGGTCATAAAGGGTCCTTTCATGGGGCATATCCATTCACACACTATTGTGATGCAGAATTATGACGCCCTTATTTCCAGCATATCCCTGCATTTTTTAAACGTTATATACGAATACTCTTGTTTGGTAAAGTGCAACGTGGTAGGGTCTTTACCACTTGATAGAGGCGCGGGCACGAAGATCCGCGGGCGAGTCGGCAGACTTTGACCCCGTGGGGAGGCGAAACCCGCCGAACTGGGTTTTTCGGGCACGAACAACCTGGTGGGCCTGCGGGAAACACCCGCAGGACTGTCTGCAGCAATGCGGGAGCGCTATCCGGACATGGGGTCCACGCTATGCGGATTCGATGCGCCGATGGCGCCGTCTGGATAGCGAGGTTTACGGGACATGGCATTGACCCCCAACGAGGCATATGCGGCAAAGCAGCCGTTTGTGGACAAGGAGACGCTCGAGCATATCGTCGAGCAGTTTCCCACGCCGTTTCATCTATACGACGAGGCGGGCATCCGCCGTAACATGCAAGAAGTGCGCGACGCCTTTGCATGGAATCCGGGATTTAAGGAGTACTTTGCCGTCAAGGCCAACCCTAACCCGGCACTCATCTCCATCCTCAATGAATACGGCTGCGGCTGCGATTGCTCGAGCTATACCGAGCTCATGATTGCCCGCTCACTGGGCATCACCGGCCACGACATCATGTTCTCGTCCAACGACACGCCGGCGGCGGATTTTGCCCTTGCAGATAAACTGGGTGCCATCGTCAACTTTGACGACATCAGCCATATCGAGTTCTTTGAGCGCGTTGCGGGACCCATTCCCAAGATGGTCAGCTGCCGTTTTAATCCGGGCGGCCTGTTCCAGCTCTCCAACGGCATTATGGACAACCCCGGCGACTCCAAGTACGGCATGACCACCGAGCAGCTCTTTGAGGCTTTCCGCATGCTCAAGGCCAAGGGCGCCGAGAATTTTGGCATCCATGCCTTCCTTGCCAGTAATACCGTCACTAACGACTACTATCCCAAGCTCGCACGCATCCTCTTTGAGCTTGCCGTGCGCCTGGAGCGCGAGACCGGCGCACATGTCGCCTTTATCAATCTGTCCGGCGGTGTGGGCATCCCCTACCTGCCCGAGCAACAGGCTAACGATATCCACGCCATCGGCGAGGGCGTACACGCAGCCTACGACGAGATTCTGGTCCCCGCCGGCATGGGCGATGTGGCGATCTGCACCGAGATGGGTCGCTTTATGATGGGACCCTACGGATGCCTGGTCACCAAGGCCATCCACGAAAAGCAGATCTACAAGGACTATATCGGCATGGACGCAAGCGCCGTCGACCTCATTCGTCCCGCTATGTATGGTGCCTACCACCACATTACGGTGATGGGACAGCCGGGTGGCCCTGACAAGACCGCAGCACCGGTCACGAACACGTACGACATTACGGGCAATCTGTGCGAGAACAACGATAAGTTCGCCATCGATCGCGAGCTGCCGCATATCGACATGGGTGACCTGCTTGTAATCCACGATACCGGTGCGCATGGCTACTCCATGGGCTACAACTACAACGGACGGCTGCGCTCGGCCGAGGTCCTGCTGCGCCCCGATGGCGCGGCCGACCTCATCCGCCGCGCCGAGCGCCCGGGCGATTACTTTGCCACGCTCGACGTGCTGCCGTGCGGCCGAGAGCTGCTGGCCAAGTCGCGCGCCGAAAGTGCACGCCGTCGCGCCAAAGACGAGCGCTTGGCAGTCGCAGCTCAATGGAACAAACGCATCCAGATCGCAGAGGCGAAGGGGAAGAACATGGACATCCGCAATCTCGAGGGCTCAACCGTCGCCCTAGTTACGCCGTTTAAAAAGGACGGCAGTGTCGACTTTGACGCGCTTGGGCGCCTTATCGATTTCCACCTGCAAAACGGCACCGACGCCATCCTCACCCTAGGCACCACCGGCGAGAGCGCCACGATGACCGACGACGAGGACAACTCCGTTGTCGCCGCGGTGGTCAAGCAAGTTGCAGGACGCGTCCCCGTCATCGCCGGCTCGGGCTCCAACTCCACGCAGACCATGCTCACCAAGTCGCTTACTTACCAGGGCTTGGGAGCCGACGGCCTGCTGCTCATTACCCCCTACTACAACAAGTCCAACGAAGAGGGTATCTATCAGCACTTTAAGACCGTCGCCGATGCCGTTGACATCCCCTGCATCCTGTACAACATCCCCGGCCGCTGCGGCTGCGGTATCAGCGAGCGCAACGTAGAGCGCCTAGCCGCGCACCCCAACATCATGGGCATCAAGGAGGCCTCGGGCAACGTCGCCTACGCGGCCAAGATCGCCCACCTGCTGTCCGACGATTTCCGCATGTACTCGGGCGAGGATGCACTCACAGTGCCGCTCATGAGCCTGGGCGCTTCGGGCACCATCAGCGTGTGGGCCGACGTGCAGCCGCAGCTTGTACACGACATGTGCCGCGCTTATCTGGACGGCGACGTAGCGCGCGCCCGCGATATCCAGATTGCCGGCCAGCCGCTCATCAACGCCCTCTTTAGCGAGGTCAACCCCATCCCCGTCAAGGAAGCGCTCGCCCAGATGGGCATGATCGAGGCAAACTACCGTATGCCGCTGTGCCCCATGGCAGACGACACGCGAGCCGCACTTACCGATGCTCTGAAGGGAGCTGGTCTACTTGATTAAGACCGTCATTATGGGAACGGGCCGCATGGGCTCGCTCATCCGCACTACCGCCGAAGGCATTGTCGACGCCGCCGGGCAGCCCGTTTTTGATATCGTGGCCCAGATTGGCTTCGATTTGAGCGAGCTCGAGAACGCACCGGCTGCCGACGTCATCATCGACTTCTCGAACGTCGCGACCTTCGACGCCGTCGTCGCCTATGTCGAGCGCACGGGCGCGGCGTTGGTCTCAGGCACCACAGGCTACACCCCCGAGCAGATGGACCGCCTGCGTGAGCTGGGCCAGAACACCCGCGTTATGCACTCGGGCAATTACTCCATCGGTATCGCAGCCCTGCGCCATCTGGTGGCGCAGGCTACACGCGAGCTGCCCGGCTTTGACTGCGAAATCGTCGAGACGCACCACAACCAAAAGGTCGACGCCCCCAGCGGCACTGCCAAGCTGCTGCTCGACGCCGTCGTCGAAGCTGAACCCGAGGCAGGCTACCACCCCGTCTATGGCCGCGAGGGCATGTGCGGAGCACGCGATCCCAAGGAAATCGGTATGCACTCGCTGCGCGGCGGCACCGTCGCCGGCGTGCACGAGGTGAGCTTCTTTGGCCAGGACGAGGAGGTCACGCTCACCCACCGCGCCACGAGCCGTCAGATCTTTGTCAACGGCGCCTTGGCAGCCGCGCAGAAGCTCGTCACCCGCGAACCCGGCTTCTATACGTTCGACAAGGTCATGTTTGCCTAACCAGGTATCAACCGAATCCACCCAAAGGAGAGATAGCAAATGAGCAACGCAGCCGAGATGGATGCACAGGAGATTATCAACTACATCGCCACCGCGCCCAAAAAGACGCCCGTCAAGCTGTACGTGCGCGAGAAGCCGGGCATGAAGGTTGCCTGGGGCGACGCACATGTCTACGGCGGCCGTCGCGGCAAGACCGTCTTTGGCGACTGGGACGAGCTCAAGACCATCCTGGACGCCAATGCCGATTCCATCGATTACTACGACGTTGAAAACGATTGCCGCAACTCCGCCGTGCCCATGCTCGACCTTAAGGGCATCAACGCCCGCATCGAGCCGGGCGCGATCATCCGCGACCGCGTCGAGATTGGCGACCGTGCCGTCATCATGATGGGCGCCATCATCAACATCGGCTCCGTTATCGGCGAGGGTTCCATGATCGATATGGGCGCCGTGCTGGGCGGTCGCGCCACCGTGGGCAAGAACTGCCACATCGGCGCCGGCACCGTGCTGGCAGGCGTTGTGGAGCCCGCCAGCGCCACGCCCGTCATCGTCGAGGACGATGTCATGATCGGCGCCAACGCCGTGGTCTTGGAGGGCGTGCGCGTGGGCAAGGGCGCTGTCGTGGCTGCCGGTGCCGTGTGCGTCGAGGACGTCCCCGCCGGCGCCGTCGTGGCCGGCATTCCCGCCCGCGTCATCAAGATGCGCGACGAGAAGACCGACAGCAAGACCGGCCTGGAAGAGGGCCTGCGCCAGCTGTAGAAGTTACGCGGTTTTACCAAACCGCGTAACGGCTCGACGCTGCAAACGCCCCTAAGCGGCAATCTGACGTTCAATCGTCGGGCATGACCAGAAGGTCGATGCCCTCCTCTTTCACGTCACCTTGCTCGCTCTGGGTCGTTTTCGCTGACGTATGCTCGACCTGCAACGTAATTCAGCCCCAAGTAAAAAGGCCGAAGCCCTCATCCGGGGCTTCGGCCTTTATTTTTGCAGCGTCCAAGCGCAGTTTATCGATTCTCAATTGACCCGATATTCTTGAGCTCGATGGAGATGAGGCCGTTGGGCTCATTGACGAACTCGATGTACTCGGAGTTCGAACCCATCTCGGCCGGGAAGCTGATCTCGATGCCCGTGTCGGTACGGATCTTGTGATTGCGCACGGCCGCGCGCTCAACTTGCTTGCGCTCCACGGGAACGCGCTCAGGCACCTTCTCCTCAGTCAGTGCCGCGCGCACGCTCTCCTTGATAACTGGTTCGTCCTCAAAGACCTCATCGACGATATCCCAAGGCGGCAGCTCCTCGTCATCCTCGACTTTCTCGGCAACGGCAGCCTTAACCTTGGCGAGCGCCACGGCCGTGTTGGCACCGTGCTCCTCGGCGACTTCCTCGACCACACGCGTCACGGTGTCGATGACCTCCTTGCCCGATACCCCCGTGTCGCACTGCAGCAGGCCATCGGGAATGAGCATGCGATCCTCGCCGGCAATCTTGCGCTTCTTATCCACATAGCCGATCTCCATGGTGCTTGCACGCACGATTGCATAGCTCGGCACCTTTTGCGAGGGATTCGGCAGAATGGCGTAGTGGCGCGCAATGTCGTTGCGCACCTCGCCCTCTTCGCGACCCACCTCGTGCATAAAAGCCTGCTTGGAGCCCAGCAGCATCACGGCAAACCAGCGGGCATCCTCATCGTCATCAAAGTCCGCCACAAGCACGTCAGTGGACTCGGCTTTCTCGGCCTTGGTAAGTTCGGAAGAGATGAACTCCGCAATCTGCTGAGACAGATCCACGAACTCACGCTCACCAAAGAAATAGCCCTTGAGCTCGCCGCCGAATGCGGAGTTCTCGGCAAACGTGGCACGCTTGTTATCAGCCGAGGTACGAGCGCGCCGCAGGTGCGTGGTTACGAAATTACGCACGGTGCGGCTCTCGATATCGAGCTCGCGCTGGCTCATAACGTTGACGGCAGAGTCAAAGTCCAGGATATGCAGAATCGCGTGATTGATTTTCATATACGGCATTCCGTTCTAGATCGATTTCGGCACGAACCAGTATAGCGGTCGATCCCGCCCCAGGCGCATCGAAGATTGGTGCATCGGGGACAGGTTGCTTTGCACCAATGGTTAGCGCAGGAGCTCGGACTGCCAAGCCTCGAGCTGTTCTGCCAAGCTCTTGCCGGCAGCGGGCATGTCGATCTGGGGACGTTTGGGCAGAAGCGCACACTTAAGAATCGCAACGATAGTCTGCGAGACAAAGCGTCGCGTATCCTTGTCAAAGCCTTGCGCAGCCTGGAGCATCACGGGCAGGCTCTCGCGCAGATTCCCAGCGATATCCGCAAACCGCTCAGCACCCGTAGCCTCAAGCACGGAGAACAACGCATCTACAAAACGCTCGCGCTCGCTAGGCGACACCGCAAGCAGCATCTCGCGAATGGAGCCATCAACGTATCGAGCACCGGCGGACAGGCGCTCACAGTACACGAAGTCGCGACCATCAACCACCCAGCTAAAGGGATTATGCTGAAGCAGGCTGAACTCGGTGCTCTCAACGATGGCATAGTCCTCCTGTGTCTCGAACATCATGCCAAAGATCGACGACCGAGGTAGCGTCTTGTCGATTCGACCGGATAGATCGGCGAAGGCGTTGCCGCTCAGAAACTCCTCGACGAAGCCCGGACCATCATGGGAATACGCCCGTTCGATTCGCTCACGGGCGACATCGGGGCACATCGCCGCACCGTACACCGCAAGGTTTCCACCCTTGGAATGACCTCCGCACAAAAGCGGCCCGTCAATCGCATCCGCCGCCTCGTCTACATAACGCGCCGCGGATTCCTGGGCCGGCACAGGACACCGGAACGCCATGTTAAAGTCCTCTTTCCAGCCCACAATCGTGCTGTCGGTCCCCCGGAAGGCAAGATAGCTAAACCCCGCCGGAAATCGGAACGTCATGGCCGCAAACTGCTCCGTTGTCTCGGCATCACTCACGCTACGATAGCCGCAAACACGAACGCCACGGTAGCGAGGGCTTGCTGCCACAGCCTCCAACAGGGCACGGCTCCCCTCCGGATCCCACAGGTCGCCAATCATGTCTTGGTAGCACTCGGCGCGCAGCAGCTCGCGTACGTCTAGGCCCTGCCAGTTCGTCAGCTCCGCCATATCACCCGGCAAACGCAAATAGGACAACCACGCAAAGACCAGGCTATCCACCGCGCAGAACGGCCGTTCCTCAAACGGATCAAACGCCGTCTGGGCATAGGTCAAAAAATTAGGCGAATCCGACATGGCCCTCCCATCAACTATGGTGCATTGGGGTGGTGCAAAGTAACCTGACCCCCTCGCACCAAAAAGACGCCCGGACCGTGTGGCCCGGACGCCTTTCATTGTAGCCTGTTGCCCAAACGAGCCGAATTTAGCAGGAGAAGTCGACGCTGTCGATGATGTCCTTGAGGGCCTTGGCGGAGGCGGTGAGCTCATGCTGCTCGTCATCGTTCAGCGGCACGGGGACGCGGCAGACGACGCCGTCGCGGCCAACGACCGTCGGCATGGAGATAGCCAGATCGGACAGGCCATACTCGCCCACCATGAGCGAGGAAACGGGCAGAACGGTCTGCTCATCGCGCATGACAGCGGTGCAGATGCGCTTGACGGCCATGGCGACGCCGTAGTAGGTGGCGTGCTTCTTCTCGATGATGGTGTAGGCGGAGTTTTTGACGTCCTCGGCGATACGCTTCTCGGCAGCCTCGTGCTCCAGATGACCGTGAAGCTCGCAGAAGGTGTTCAGCGGAACGCCAGCAACCTGAGCGCTGGACCAAGCGACAAACTCGGAGTCGCCGTGCTCGCCCATGACATAGGCCTGGACATCGCGCGGGTCAACCTCGACGTGGGCACCAAGCATCTGCTGCAGACGGCCAGTGTCGAGCACGGTGCCGGAGCCGATGACATGGCCCTCGGGCAGGCCGGACATCTTGATGGCAGCATAGGTCAGAACATCAACCGGGTTGGAGACGATTAGCAGAATGCCGTCGAAGCCGGACTTCTTAATCTCGGGGATAATGGACTTAAAGATGTTAACGTTCTTGTTGACCAGGTCCAGGCGGGTCTCACCGGGCTTCTGGGCAGCGCCAGCGGTGACGACGATCATGGCGGCGTCGGCGACATCGGAATAATCGCCGGCGTAGATCTTCATCGGCTCGGCAAACGTCATGCCGTGCGCGATATCCAGAGCCTCACCCTCGGCGCGGTTCTTGTCCACGTCGATGAGGACCATCTCGGAGAACAGACCGCTCTGCATCAGAGCGAACGCCGAAGACGAACCGACGAAGCCGCAGCCGACAATAGCGACCTTCTTCTCGTTAACCATTAGAAACTCCCATCTCTCTCCACAAACAAGCCGCCCGGGAACGACCCGAGCGGCTTGCCGTAATCCCAATACATCCAATCGGGACTTTGATTATGCTCCTATTCGCAGCCAAAAATCGACCGTTTACCGAAATTGTTTGCAGAATTCGTAAAATAACTGCACGAAATCGGTTTCGAGCTATTGACGAGTCGAAATAGGTTTCTAATACAGGCCCGCCTCGCGAATGGCCTCGACAGCCAAAGCGATCTGATCGGGCGGCAGGACCAGCGCCATGCGCACGTGCCCCTCGCCCGAAGGGCCAAAGCTCGCGCCCGGCGTCACCACAACGCCGGCCTTCTCCATGAGCTCCTCGCAAAACGCCATGGAATCGGTGCGACCACCGGGAAGCTTGGCCCACACAAACATAGAGCCATGCGCGTTGGGACGCTCCCAGCCCAGGCCCTCAAGACCGTCGCACAGGGCATCGCGGCGTTCCTGGTACTTCAGACGCTGCGCCTCGACCTCATCGCGCGGACCGTTCAGGCACGCGATGGCGGCCTTCTGAATCGGGAAGAACATACCAAAGTCGATCTGGCCGCGCAGCTTGGCAAAGGCAGAGACCACATCCTCGCGACCGACCAAAAAGCCGATGCGGGCACCGGTGACGTTAAACGACTTGGAGAGCGAGAAGAACTCAACGCCCACCTCGAGCGCGCCGGGATACTGCAAGAAGCTGCCGCCGGGCTCGCCGTCAAACACGATGTCGGAGTACGCGTTATCATGGACGATCAACAGATCATGCTCGCGGGCAAAGGCGATAATCTCCTCGTAGACCTCGGGCGTGCCCACCGAGCCGACCGGGTTCGCGGGCAGCGACACGATCATGTACTTGGCACGATCGGCAACCTCGGGATCGATACCCGCCACATAGGGCAGGTAATTGTGCTCGGCAACCAGCGGATAGTATTCGAGCTTGGCATCGGCGATCTTGGCACCCGCCTCAAAGACCGGGTAGCACGGATCGGGAACCAAAATGGTGTCACCCGGATCGAGCAGGGCAAGGCCCAAATGGCCCACCCCCTCCTGCGTGCCGTTGCACGACTGCACCATAGACGGCGTAATGCCCGAAACGCCAAAGCGACGCTCATAGTAATCGCACACGGCCTGCTTGAGTTCGGGCAGGTCGCGCAGGGCATACTTCCACATCTCGGGATCTTGGGCTGCCTGCGTGAGCGCCTCGACCACATGGTCGTACGGCTTAAAGTCGGGCGTGCCCACGCTCATGTTGTAAATGGTCTTGCCCTGAGCCTTCAGCGCGAGAAGCTTGTTGTTGAGCGAGGCGAAGACCTCCGCGCCAAAGCGGTCGAGACGCTGCGATGCCTGCATGGTGCCACCTTTCGATATAAAAAACGCGGCGCTCCGACAAGAGCGCCGCGCGATACGGGCCATCAGATTGCAAAAGTGTAACGCTTGCAACCCCCGTATTGGTTCAATTTAGCCAACCTTAGTCAACTGGATTGAGCGCGTCGATCTGCGCAAGCCACAGACGCGAGCTAGCGTCACTCGGCATACGCCAATCGCCGCGCGGGCTGAGCGTCACCGAACCCACCTTGGGACCATCGGGCAGGCAGCTGCGCTTAAACTGCTGGGCAAAGAAGCGACGGTAGGACGTACGTAGCCACGTGTGGACGGTCTTGGCGTCGTAGACGCCCTCGAAGCTCTTGAGCGCCATGCGGTAGATCTTGCCCGGCTCAAAGCCAAAACGCAGCAGGTAGTAGAGGAAGTAGTCGTGCAGCTCATACGGGCCCACCAAATCCTCGGTCTTCTGCGCAATCTCGCCGTCGCCCGTGGGCGGCAGAAGCTCGGGGGACACCGGCGTATCGAGGATGTCGAGCAGCGTCTCGGCAATACGCCCGCCAAACACATCGGCCGCATAGCGCACCAGATGGCGCACAAGCGTCTTAGGCACGCTCGCGTTGACGGCGTACATGCTCATGTGGTCGCCGTTATAGGTAGCCCAGCCGAGCGCCAGCTCCGACAGGTCGCCCGTGCCGATGACAAAACCGCCAGCCTGGTTGGCCAGATCCATCAGAATCTGCGTACGCTCGCGCGCCTGGCTGTTCTCGTAGGTCACGTCCTGCACGGCCGGATCATGCTCGATATCCTTAAAGTGCTGTTCCACGGCAGCATGGATTGAGACCTCGCGGAAGCTCACACCCAAGTCACGAGCGAGCGACTCGGCATTGGACTTAGTGCGGTGCGTCGTGCCAAAGCCGGGCATGGAAACCGCCGTGATACCCGTGCGCGACAGCCCCAGTGCATCGAAGGCACGCACGGTCACAAGCAGCGCTAGCGTGGAGTCCAAGCCGCCCGAAAGGCCGATGACCGCAGCCTTGGTACCTGTGTGGGCGAGGCGGGTCTTGAGGCCCGCAGTCTGCAGACCGAGGATCGTCTCGCAGCGCTCGGCCAAGTCGCCGTGGTCGGCCGGCACAAAGGGCGCGCGCGGGAAAACGCGGTCGATATCGCAGGCATCGCGCAGGACAGGTTCTTCGGCCAGCACGCCCTCAAACGAAAACTCAACGGCCGTGGCCTCCGGCGCATCGTCGGTGCGCGTCCACGTCGTCGAGCGACGGCGCTCGGCAACCAGGCGGTCAAGGTCAACGTCGGCGATGGCCATATCGCAGGTAAGCAGTTTGGTCGCGGCGAGCTTGGAGCCGTTTTCGTAGACGAGGTTCTCGCCCGCAAAGACCATGTCGGTCGTGGACTCGCCCTCGCTCGCGTCCGCGTAGGCATAGGCGCAGTACAGGCGCGCGCTCTGGTTGGAGATTAGGCTGCGGCGGTAATCCGCCTTACCGATAATCTCGTCCGAAGCCGACGGATTGAGGATCACCGTCGCACCGGCAAGCGCCATCTCGGTCGAAGGGGGCGCCGGCACCCACAGGTCCTCGCAGACCTCAACGCCCAGCACCATATCCTCGGCACCTTCATCACAGCAGCGGTAGACAAGCCCCGAACCCAGCGGAACCGGACCCTGACCGGCAAACTCGACCCACACGGGATCTGCAGGCGCCGGAGCAAACCAGCGGCGCTCGTAGAACTCGCCATAGTTGGGCAGATGCTTCTTGGCCGTCAGGCCCAAAAGCTCGCCCGCGCAGCACACGGCGGCGCAGTTGTAGATATTCTCGGCAACCGCAACGGGAAGACCGACGGTAAAGACAATCGACAGCTCACGAGTCTCATCGAGGATATGCACCAGAGCAGCCTCGCAGGCATGCAGCAGCGTGCGGTTATGGAGCAGGTCGGCCGCGGTATAGCCGCACAAGCTGAGCTCGGGCAGCACCAGCGCGCGAACGCCGCGCTCGGCAGCCTCGCGAACAGCCGCCAATGCAGCCTCGACATTGTCCTCGACATCGGCAACGCGAATCTGCGGCGACGCCGCCGCCACACGCAAAAAGCCATCAGACTGAGAAAGGTGAAGATTCATAAGAATGCTCCCGTGCGTAGACGCCATTCACAACAATTAGCAAGCCCTATTGTAGTTCAACCGCCGGGTGTAACCGCATCCCACCAACTTGGTGAGCTATTGATGAGTTGATGGTATCTGTTAAACGTCACGCACGATTCACATCTGGTGGGTACCCTGAGGGCTACACGAAACGAAGCAGATTTACACCGGGAGGACCCCGTATGACAACCAAGTACACCGACGCGCCGCGCACGCGCGTCATGACACCGGCCGCGCTCAACAACGGCGTTCACGAAAACCATTCCATCGGACAAACCATGGCCATCGCGCCCAAAAAGGGCCTGTTCGACGACATTTCCATTCCTCAGATCATCGCCGGCGCCGCAGCCGCCGCCACAAGCGTCGCGCTTGCTTCCAAAATCGGTATCGCTGGTTCAGTAATTGGTGCCGCCGTGAGCTCGGTCATCACCGTTGTGTCCTCGCAGGTCTACCGCCACTTTATCTCTGCCAGCGCCGAAGCCCTCAAGGGCACGCACGCCGACGTCGACTACCCCGCCGGCGCCTACGAGCCCGTTGAGTTTAATGCCGAGGAGCACTTAGGCGGCGCCGCAACTACCCAGGAGATGCGCCAGATTGCGGGACGCGCGACCACGGCCCGCGTCGCCCCTAACAGCCTGCGCGCCAAGGCCGCGGCAGAGCGCAGCCAGACGCAAAAGAAGGTCATCATCTTCTCGATTGCCATCGCCATCGTCGCGGTCATCGCCTGCACCGGCGCCATCCTTATCACCACCGCCGGCGAGGGTCTGGGTGAGCGTCCCGAGCCGATCCTTTCGTCGCGCACGACCGAGAGCGACGCGGATAGCTCCGGTCAATCGCAAAGCCAGCAGGACGACTCGCAGGGCACCCCCGCATCCGCCGACTCGTCCTCGAACACCCCCGATCAATCGCAGGGCGTCGATTCCTCTGCGAACAACAGCGGCACGCAATCCGGCACGACCGACTCAAGCCAAACGACTGACGGCTCTCAACCGAGCACGGGCGACCAGACGAGCGGCAATACGTCGGGCACGGGATCTACCGACAACAGCAGCACTAACAGCTCGAGCGGAACCGCGTCCGGCACGGCATCTGACAGCTCGAGCCAAGGCACGGCATCGGGCAACTAAGCACGTTTGCCTCTCATAGATAATCGACCTGTATAACGGGCGCGAACCGGCAACGGTCGCGCCCGTTTGCCTTGGGCGCCGAGGCGGCACGCCCCGTGCGATGGTAAGATGCTTTGGTGTGTAAAGAGGAGATTTGCCATGAGCAAGACAATAGTTAAGCCCACGCTATCGCTGGGCAACCACATCTACCTGTATCGTCTGCTGCGCGATGCAATCGGATGCGGCAAGCAAACGTTTATGACGCAGGTCGAGGAGGCACTCGCCACTGGTGACATGGCCGCTTATGACCTGGGCTTTGAGTCCACGCGCGAGTTGCTCGAGGAGCTCGACGACTGCATTAAGCTGACCGTCTTTAAGGGCGGTCGCCTGTATGCCACCGTCATCGCCAACGATGCCTGGGATACCGCCCTTGCCAAGGGCGAGGATAAGCCCAAGGCAGCCAAGGGAGCCAAGCAGTCCTACAAAAAGAAAAAGCGCGGCGAGAAGGACCTCAAGGCCGTGCGCCCTAAGCACGTTAAGCGTCCCGAGCCCGAGCCCGTGGCCGAAGTCGCTCCGGAGCCCGAGCCCGAGACAGAGATCGAAGTCGCTATTGAGGTAACGGCAGAAGCCGAAACCGAAATCGCCGCCACGACCGATCCCAAAGTCATATCCGAGCAGGAAGCCACTACGGAGCTCAACGAGGCTCCCAAGTCGACACCCGAAGAAGCCGCTAGCCAACCTGAGGCGCCTGCGCTCCAAAACAGCGATGTCTTTGGCGACGAGGCCGAGGACGATCAGCCCGAAGAGCCCGCAGAACAGGACGCTACCGAGGCGGCATCGGAGCCCGAGGCACCGCAGCCTGCCATCTCACTCACGGTCGTCTATGACCCCGAGAACGCAAACGCCGGCATCACCACCATGGCATCCACGCCCATCGAGGCAAAGTCGAGCGTCGAGAACGAGAACGCGACGCAGGTTGAGGTTGAAACCGCAGTTGCAGACGCGCCCGTCACCGTGAAGCCCGCAGATTCCACAACCAAGCCGAAGACGACGCTGGAGCCCGCAGATTCCACGATCAAGCCGGAAGCGACGCCGGAGCCCGCACCCGTCATCGAATCCGTGCCCGCCGCTGTTTGCGACCAAATTCCCGCACCGGCACCGTCTCCGGCCCCCGCTGCAGCACCGGCCCCCGCACCCGCAGCACCGACCATCCCCAAGGACTTCCCCATCGATTTCGCATCCGAGGTCTTCTGCCCCGGCCCGCTTCTGCACCAGCTGTCGACCTATCTCCCCTACGGCGCCGACACGCTCGGCATCGTCGGCGAGTACTACTGGATCGCCCGCGAGCGCGGTACCATCGAGGCCGCGCGAAACCGCGCAAGCTTCCCCCTGCACTACACGCAGGCCGGCGAGCGCCGCGAGGTTGCCGTGCGCATCCGCCGCAACACCACCGGCGGTCTCGGAGCCACCTGGGCCATCGACAAAGTCGAAGAACCCGAGCAGTAACGACAAACGGCTCAAATCCAAACCCGGATTTGAGCCGTTTTTATTAGCATTCATCGATGTTCCGTGACCAACAGCGAGCGGGCCGCAAGTGCCCCAGGTTGCCGTGAAAGAGGAGCGACGCGTACTTCGGTACGCGAGCGACGGTTTGAACGGCAAGATGGGGTGCTTGCGGCCCGCGCAGCGTCGAGCAGTTACGCGGTTTGGTAAAACCGCGTAACAAATTAGTCACGCGTCAGCTTGCGGTGGATACGATGCGGCTGGGCTGCGTCCTCGCCCAGGCGCTCGATGCGGTTGGCCTGATAGGCCTCGAAGTTACCCTCGAACCAATACCAGTTGCCCGGATTCTCGTCGGTGCCCTCCCACGCCAGAATGTGCGTGGCGACGCGGTCCAGGAACATACGATCGTGGCTAATGACCACCGAGCAGCCCGGGAACTCGAGCAGCGCCGCTTCGAGCGAGGACAGCGTCTCGACGTCGAGGTCGTTCGTGGGCTCGTCGAGAAGCAGCAGGTTGCCGCCCTGCTTGAGCGTAAGCGCCAAGTTCAGACGGTTGCGCTCGCCGCCGGAGAGCACGCCAGCGCGCTTCTGCTGGTCCTGGCCCTTAAAGCCAAAGCTCGCCACATAAGCGCGGCTCGGAACCTCGGTCTCGCCGACCATCATGTGGTCCAGGCCGTCCGAGACGACCTCCCACAGGTTCTTATCGGGATCGATGCCGGAACGGTTCTGGTCGACGTAAGAGATCTTGACGGTCTCGCCCACCTCGAGCTCGCCCGAAGTCAGCGGCTCCAGACCCACAATCGTCTTGAACAGCGTGGTCTTACCGACACCGTTGGGGCCGATGACGCCCACGATGCCGTTGCGCGGCAGGGTGAACGAAAGGTCATCAATGAGCACGCGGCCATCGAACTCCTTGTGCAGGTGATGAGCCTCGAGCACCTTGTTGCCCAAACGCGGGCCCACAGGAATGCGGATGTCGGTCCAGTCGAGCTTCTGGCTTGCGCGAGCCTCGGCCTCCATCTCCTCGTAGCGAGCCAGACGGGCCTTGTTCTTTGCCTGGCGAGCCTTGGGCGAGCTGCGTACCCACTCGAGCTCGGCCTCCATGCGCTTGGCGAGCTTGGCGTCGCGGTTACCCTGCGCCTCGATACGCGCGGCCTTGGTCTCCAGATACGTGGAGTAGTTGCCCTTGTAGGGATAGAGGTGACCGCGGTCGACCTCGCAGATCCACTCGGCAACGTTATCCAGGAAGTAGCGATCGTGTGTGACGGCAAGCACCGCGCCCTGGTAGTTGTGCAGGAAGTGCTCGAGCCACAGGATCGACTCGGCGTCCAGGTGGTTCGTAGGCTCGTCGAGCAGCAGCAGGTCGGGAGCCTCGAGCAGCAGCTTGCACAGGGCCACGCGGCGGCGCTCGCCGCCAGAGAGCACGTTGACCGGCATGTCGGAATCGGGCAGCTGCAGGGCGTCCATGGCCTGGCCGAGCTTGGAATCGATATCCCAGCCGTCGGCGGCGTCAATCTCGTCCTGGAGCTTGCCCATCTCGGCCATGAGGGCGTCCATGTCGCAATCCGGGTCGCACATCTCCTCGCCGATCTTATTGAAGCGATCGACCTTGGCGATCATGTCGCCAAATGCCATGCGCACGTTCTCGATGACGGTCTTGTCGTCGTCGAGCGGCGGCTCCTGCTGCAGGATGCCCACGGTGTAGCCGGGGGTGAGCCTGGCATCACCGTTGGAGACCTCCTCGATGCCGGCCATGATCTTGAGCAGGGTCGACTTGCCCATGCCGTTGGGACCCACAACGCCGATCTTGGCACCGGGGTAGAAGCTCAGGGTCACGTCGTCAAGGATTACCTTGTCGCCATGGGCCTTACGAGCCTGATACATCTGGTAGATGAACTCTGCCATTTGCCTGTTTTATCCTTTCTACCTGCTGTTTCTCTATTCTTGATTCGCTTTAGTGGAAACGAAATGAGGAAACCAGCTCTGAAACTTAACGAAAAAAGGGGCATGGTTGCCCATACCCCCTAATACTACCTGGGAAAAGTCCCCCGGAACATACTATGAACTGCGTACGCTAGTTTTCCGCAACCTTAACGAGCGGCTCGCTGCGATTTGCGCCACAGCAGATACGAGTAGACGTAGACGGCTCCGACCGAACCAAACGCCAGAACCGCAATCACTGCGGCGACGACTTCACTCGAAAGCACGCTGCCCGCCACGCCCATCACAATCAGGCCAACACCCAGCACCATAAAGCAGGCACCGCCAAAGCGCTGCGTACGGCGCCAGTTCTCGGGATCGGCAAGTGCCCAGGGCGTCTTGATACCGAGCGTATAGTTCTGCTTCACACGCGGCAAGTAGTTGCCTACGCCGATGAACAGCAAACCGACAACACCGGAAATCAGCACGTTAACCGAACCGACCGCCGGCACCACGCCCCAGACCGTAAGCTCTCCCAGCCAGCTTATGGCGCACATGAACAAGGTGAAGGCGATTACGAAGCCCTGATAGAACTTGCCCGAGGTTCGATATGCCTCACCTTTGGGGTCGATGCGCGGCACCACGCAGAACATTGCGAGAAGCGCCAGAGGCAGCACGCCGAGCGCGGAGGCCATCCAGCTAGGACCCCAACCGTCGACAGCGCTGTTCGCGCCCCAGTGCGTGGGAATCTGCGCAGGCAAGCTCGGCATCACCATGAGGTGCGCTACGACATTGGCGACGCACAGAGCGACCAGCGCAATCCACACACGCCGCGATACCCCCGTGGCGTGAATACCCTTGTTTTCGTTATTCATCCTTATCACCTTCCGTGTTTGTAAAGCCCATAAACCAACCGATCAAGTCCTGCATGACGGTGGTGTTTAAGCTGTATACGATGTTTTGGCCATGGCGCTCGTCGGTCACCAACCCGGCGTTTTTGAGCGTCGCCAAGTGATGGCTCAGCGACGGCTTACTGATATCGAAATGCTCGGCAAGCTCCCCCGCCGTGCAATTGCCCTCGCGCAGCAACTCCAAAATGCGCCGTCGCGTTGGATCGGCAAGCGCCTTAAAACCCTCTCCCGGCATAAGACCTCCTTTCATCATCTCTCATGACGCGCACACTATACTCGATATTTAGATGTTTGTCTGACTATCTAATACAGTAACATCTATAGAACATTCGTTCGTGTTTAGTTACAATGGAAGTTGAAGCAGATGGGCCAGCTCCCTCTACCCGAGAAGGAGATGGACTATGAGTATTGACGATGTCCTGACGTTGTTGTTGCTTGTAATCGCGGCTGTGGAGCTCGGCATCCACATTGGAGGTCGAATGAAATAGCCGCCCCCGCGTAATGCGAAGACGGCCACTTCTCACGCTACAAACGTGTTTGGGAGTTGGTCAACCCGCGGCAACGGGTGCCATCTGCTTCAATCTTATGCGAATCCCGATCCCATTTCAACAAGCTCCAAGGGCTCAAATGGAATCGCAATAATACCTATAATGGCGATAGCTAAAACACGACCGACTCCCCATCGGAGGATATCTATGACCGAAACCGCAGCCGCAGCCCCCATCGAGACACGCGACACCAAGCTCGAGATCATCATGGGCCGCGAGGCACTCGACAAGCTCGCCGATGCTACAGTGCTGGTGCTCGGCTGCGGAGGCGTGGGCTCCAACTGCTGCGAGGCACTCGCCCGCGGCGGCATCGGTCATTTCGTCATTCTGGATAAGGACGTCATCGCGCCCAGCAATATCAACCGTCAGGCCATCGCCTTTCACAGCACCATCGGAAAGCGCAAAGTCGACGTCATGGAGGCTATGATTCACGACATCAACCCTACCGCTACCGTCATCAAACGCACCGAATACCTGCTGAGCGACAACATCGATGATTTCTTCGCGAGCGTTTTGGAGCAGACGGGGGGCAAGATCGACTACGTCGTCGACGCCATCGACACCATCTCGGCCAAGCTCACCATTGCCAAATATGCTCAGGAACACGACATTCGTTTGGTTAGCTCCATGGGCGGGGCCAATAAGCTCCATCCCGAGTGCCTCCGCTTTGCCGACATTTTCGATACGGTACGTGACCCCATGAGCCGCATCATGCGCAAAGAATGTAAGAAGCGCGGAATCAAGAGCCTGCATGTACTGTTTAGCTGCGAGGAATCGGTTAAGACACAGCCCCGCGACCCTTCCAACATCCACGAGCGTACCGAGCTCGGAACCGCCAGCTTTATGCCGCCTATCATGGGTCAGATGATCGCCGGCGAGGTTATCCGCCAGATCAGTGGGCGCGGCACCGAGCGCGTGCGCGCCGATGGCCAGCGCCTGGACTAGCAGGATGCCCTACGATGGAACCGCGATTCTTTGACGCGCATTGTCACCTTGATTTGATGCTCAGCCCCGATGCTGCAGCCAGTGAGTCGGCGGCATTGGGTCTGGGGCTCTTTGACTGCGGCGTCAATCCACGCGACTTTTCGGCCGCTAACGAGCGCGCCCGTCGCCAACCAGGCATCATCGCCGGCATTGGGCTCCACCCCTGGTGGCTCGCCGACGGCCGGTGCGGAGCCGCCGAGGTCAACCTACTTTGCGAGCTCGCTAGCCGAGAGCGCTTTATCGGCGAGATCGGACTCGATTTTTCATCACGCTTTGCGGGCACCGAGGGAGTCCAGACGCAGGCATTTGAGCGGCTTTGCCAAGCTCTATCGCAGCACCCACTCGCTGGGCGCGTCCTGTCCATTCACGCCGTTCGCGCAGCGGGGGCAACCTTGGACATTTTGGAGTCGAGCGGCCTTCTAAAGAACGATCCCAACTCCCCCACCATCATCTTCCACTGGTTTAGCGGTACCTCGGATGAGCTCGTCCGTGCGCGCCACGCAGGCAGCTTCTTTTCCATCAATGAACGCATGCTTGCGACCAAACGCGGGCGTGAATACGCACGACAGATTCCACTCAACCGCTTGTTGCTCGAAACCGATGCGCCAGCCGAGCAAAATAAGGAAACCACTGCACGACAACTCGTCGATTCGCTCGCAAGAACCTCCGAAGTCGTTGCCGCAATCAAAAAATGCGATTCGCGGAGCATCGAGTCGGCTGTTTTGGGAAATACCCATTCCATTTTCGACCTTCGCTGACCCCGGTGGGCAAAAAATGCCAAATATGAGTACTGTTGCAAAGCTAGTCACATTATTTTGCAACAAAACAGTGCCTTGATAATGTACATTCGTTCATTATCAAGGCTCATTTGCATGGGCAAAGCCATACTTAGCAGGTTTTAATCGACCGCAGACACTCAACTAGGCTCTCGAAAGCTTGATTTCGCTGTTACTAAATTAGTGACAGTACTCATATTTGGCATTTTTTGCCCACGAGGTCCCGGGGAGGCGACAATTCGACTCCCCGGGACTGCTCACCTATTCGGAAATCGGTGCCCCATGGCCCCAGGAGCCTTCCATACCGCATACGGTCGAAGCAAACCCCGCCGCAAAGTCGAGTGCGCGCTCGATGGCCTCGGCGCCATCCTCACCACGCTTGGCGGAATCGAGATAGCACATCAAAAACGAGGTGAGGAACGAGTCGCCCGCCCCCATGGTGTCCTTCATGTCCGTTACCGGTTTAGCCAGCTGGCGGTAATAGCGCTCGCCGTCGTAAGCAATGCAGCCCTCGGCGCCCGCCGTAGCCGACACAAAACGCGGACCCAGGCCCTTCACCCATGCCAGACGTTCGCGAATCTCGTCCTCACTCGCGGCATCCGCCGCACTAAAGAAAGCGAAATCGACGTAGGGCGCAATCTGCTCGTAGTACTCGTCGGTGGAGTCGTCCGAAAAGTCAAAAGAGACCGTGACGCCCGCAGCCTTCAGCTTGGGCAGCTCGCGCTCGGTAAAGCAATAGTTGCCCGAATGAACCACATCGAACTGCTTCATGTACGAAAGGTCAAAGCGATCGAGGACATAGCGCGCATCGCCACGGATACCGCCCTCGTTGGAGCCGAGGAAGACACGGTCACCGTCAACGACGGTCACGCGAGCCGCTCCGTTCTCGCCAATCATCTGCTCGCACTTGTCAAGCTCGATACCCTCATCCTCGAGGCTTGCAATGACATGCTCGGCAGCGGCGTCATTGCCAAAAATGCCCATGTATGCAGAACGTGCGGCACCGCATTTCTTGGCATAAACGGCGAAGTTCACCGCATTGCCGCCAGGATACATGGTGTGGATATGCTCGTAGCGATCGACGACGTTGTCGCCAAATCCGAGCGCGTTAACGTTAAATGCCATGGCCTTTGCCCCTTCTAGTACTCGACAACACCCATATAGCGACGGAAATCGGGATCGTGATCAAACACCTTGCCGCGTGCAGCACGCAGCTCGCAGTTCATGGCGTAGAACAGCACCGGGTCCAGATAGGCACGGACGCTCGCCGGCACGGCTTCCATACCGTACTCCTTGGCATCGAGCACCATCAGCGTATCGGTATGCGTCTTAAGGAACGCCAGGGCGCGCTCGTCCATGGCACGGCACTCGCTGGAGCCCATCTGCAGGAAGTAAAAAACGCCATCCTGAGTAGCCTCGAAGGGGCCATGGAAGTACTCGGCAGAGTGGATGTAGCTGCAGTGCTGCCACTGCATCTCCATAAGAGAGCAGATAGCGAAACCGTAGGTCTGGCTAAAGTTGGGACCGCTGCCCAGAATGTAGAAGAACTCGTGCTCCTGGCAAAGCTTGGCAAAACGATCGCCCAGCTCGGCATTTACCTTCTCGCGTGCCGGGGGAAGAATCTTATCCATCTCGGCGATACCGGCATACATATCGGCAAGATCGGCGTAGCCCTCCTGCTGATCGAGCAGCTCGGCCGCAAGCGACAGCGAAATGCCAGCGGGGACCTCGGCCTGCGGCACGCCCTCGCCCCACGGGTAGACCCACGTGGTCCACTTGCCGGAGTCAATCTTGGATCCAGCGTTGTCGGTCTGGGCGATCACCGTAGCGCCGGCAGCAAGGGCAATCTCGCAGCCCTCGACGACCTCGGGGGTGTTGCCGCTGTGGCTACAAGCGATGACCAGGGACTTCTCGCCCAGACGACGCGGACGCATGATATCGAACTCGCGAGCCGTATAGATATACGAAGTGAAGGTGGTTGCCTCGCGCTGCAGAAGCTCATGAGCCGGGATCAAATCGATCATGGAGCCACCGCAAGCAATCCAGTAGACGCTGTCGAACTTGCCCTTCTCGGCAATTGCCTCTTTGATCAGATCGTGTGCGTTCATATCCAGTTCCTTTCTTATTTGGCCCGCAATCAATGACGTTGGTTGCGTGGCCGATGGTTGTTTTAGTCAATCAGATATTTCTCGAATGCGGCCATGTTCTTGGCATCTGCCGCCGCCGGATCATCGTAGTAACGACCGTCCGTGATTTCCTGGCCCAGCATGCCGTCGAAACCATGGGCGTTGAGCGTGGCGACGAAGGCGTCCATATCGTGCTTGCCATCGCCCCACACCAGATGGCCATACGGGTCACCGTCGATAAAGTGCATCTCGTGAATTGCCCCATCACCAAAGGCGGCAAACCAGTCCTCGAGCGTCTCGCCTGCAACGCCCATCGCGGTTGTATCAACCATGGGCTGTAAGTACGGGCTCGCGACCTCGTCAATCATGCGCTTCGCATCGGAAACCGTCGTCACAAGGTTGCTCTCCTCGGGACGCAGGCTTTCCATCGTAAGCACCAGACCGTGCTCGCCGGCATACTCCGCCAGAATGGACAAGTGCTCGCGGCTGCGCTTCCAGGCTTCCTCGCGGTCCTCGTCCCAGTCGCCCCAGCCCGAGTTGACGGACATACGGTCGCACCCAAGTACCTCGGCAAGCTCAATGCCGTGCTTAAAGTACGCCAGGCTGCGCTGTTCATGCAGCGGTTTGCGTGCGCAGTACTGCCAAGGATAGACAACATTCTCGGGGCACAGAGTACGATACCTAAGCCCACGGTCTGCAGCCTTTTTCGCCAGGACCTCAGCCTCAAAGTAGCCCGTGTGGTCGAGCGTCACATGCGGCTCCGCACACCACAGCTCAATGGACTCAAAGCCCAAGCGCTGCTGCACATCAAGGAAGTAATCGAGCGACCACATGATGTAGTGGATATTCATGCCCGCAATCTGCTCGCGGCGCAGCGTCGGTTTGGATTCAGGCATCTTATGCCTCCTTATTTCGATCGAACACGATTTGTCCGTCCGACATCGTCATGTCAACCGCAAGATCACGTGCGTCGCGATAATCGAGGTCGAACACATCCCGATCGAGCACGCAGATATCGGCAAGCTTGCCAACCTCAAGCGTACCCAGCTCGTCTTCGCGCATCAGGTCGTACGCGCCCCCGGCAGTCCAAGCGCACAAGAGCTCGACAAGCGTCAGCGTGTTGACCTCATTCACGGGCAGTCCGTCGTCGAAGTATCCGCCGCACGCACTGTAGATTGACTCGCCCAAGCTCGGAATCAACAGCGGCAAATCCGTGCCACAGCACACTGTGCATCCGGAATCTTCCATGCCGCGGCGATTCCAGCTGTGCAAAAGTCGCGTCTCGCCAATTTGTCGACGCATCATCGACAGGCAATCCTCGCGCCGGTCCAGCGTCAGAATCTGCGGATAGACCTCGCAAATTCCACCTAACTTGCCAAACTTGACAAGATCGGTCGGGTCAGAGTTCTCGAGATCGGTAATCGCATGGCGACGAAGCATCCGTCCATGCTCGTCTCGAGGCAGCGAGGCATAGAGCGCCACGGTGCGACGAACGGCGCCATCGCCCTGGCAATGCAAGGAATATCGGAAGCCGTCAGCATCAATTGCACGCAGCTCGTTCTCAATCAGATCCCACTCTGGCTCCTCGACGACCGTCTTGCCGGCAGCGCCCGCATCGGCCGAGTCCTCATAGGGGTCTATCATCTCGGCAAGCCCCGCCCATACGCCGCGGTCGGTCATACGGTTGAAGCCAGAAAAACGAACGAACGGTCCCCGGAAGCGCTCTCGCGCCTCGCGGGCATATGCCAGATTTGCACCGGCGCCCACCGGCTGCGACATCATAGAGACGCGAACCGTCAGCTCACCAGATTCCTCACGGCGAGCCATTTCGTCGGCAAAGCCGTAGTAGTCATCAAACGCCATTTCCTTGATGGCGGTAACGCCGCGCTCGTTAAGCATGCTCATGTAGTCCGAATACCCGGCACGCACCTCGGGCAGCGCGAGGAAATCGCTCATCATGCGCCAGATCTTCTCGGCATAGCACGCCTGGGGTGTAAAGCCGTATCGCGCACTGGCGGCAGCATTGAGAACGCAGGTCTCCGCACCCGATGTAAAGCAGACGACGGGGATATCGCCAAAACAATCGTCAAACACAGCTGCCGTATTTGCGTTCTCGGCATCCGATGCCAACGTTTCGGGTAGGTTGTGGCCAAAAGCCGCCGCGCAATCCGGATGATCTTCTTTCCATGTACGCAAGAGCGACACGGCCTCTTTGGCATCAGCGATGCCGGACAGATCAGACCCCAACGTCCGCAGCGCCCAGCCTGTATAGAAGGTATGTACATCGATCAGGCCAGGCATGACGGTGCGGTCGCCCAGGTCAACTACCTCGTCCGCCTGGGTCAAATACGAAGCTACCTCACACTTGGTGCCAACAGCCTCAATTCGATTGCCACGGACCGCTACGAAACCTTCAAACGGCAGGTCCCCCGTACCGGTAAAGACGCTCTTAGACGTCAGGACCGTCAAACGATCAGACATCACAACCACCTACACCGGAAGCATGCCAGAGATTGCCGTTACAATCACGCCAAAGACGACCATGAAAATGAAGAACTTCCAAATGGTCTTCCACCATTGGCCAAACGAAATCCTAGCCACGGCAAGACCGGCGACCGTCATGCCCGCCACGGGGCTGATGGTGTTGATGGTCTGGTTGGCAAACTGGAGCGCGGTGACGGCTGCCTCGGGATTGAGGCCCATGAGCTCGGTCAGGGGGCCCATAACGGGCATGGTGAGCGCCGCCAGGCCAGAACTCGAGGGAACCAGCAAAGAGAGCAGGCCAAGGACGATATACATAAACGTGGTGTAGACGGCGGCGGGTGCGCCGGCGAGCGCGGTAGCGAGCGCCTGGAGGATGGTGTCGATGATCATGCCGCCCTCGGCGATGACCAGAATACCGCGAGCGATACCGATAACGATGGCAGCGTACGCAAAGTCGGCGAGACCCTTAACGAACTCCTCTGCGATTGTCTGCTGGTCAAGACCGCCCAGGATACCGGCAAGCAAGCCCATGCCAAGGAACACGGCGGAAATCTCATTCATGTACCAGCCCTGGGTAACAAGACCCCAGACGATAATGCCCATACCGCAAGCAAAATCGATGAGCACGAGCTTCTGACGGATAGTGAACTCTTCCTCGATGGAGGCATCGGTCACGGAAAACTCAATACGCTTGAGCTTATCGTCCTCGTACACAATGGACGACTCGGGGTTTTTCTTGACGCGCATGGCGTAGCGCATGGCCCATGCGATACCGACGGCAGTGAAGATAACCCAAGAAACGGCGCGCAGCCACAGTTGCGGATTACCCTCGATGCCAATGATGCCTTGGGCGATCAAAACATTAAACGGGTCGATGGTCGAAGCACAATATCCCAGGTTAGGACCAAGGAAGCAGATGATGAATGCCGTCATCGAGTCATACCCGATACCCATCATGATGGGAATGAAGATGGCATAGAACGGCAGGGCTTCCTCAGACATACCAAACGTAGTGCCGCAAATGGACAGCAATGTCATCGTGATGGGAATGATGAGGATGTCCTTGTTCTTGAGCTTTTTAATCACACGGCTCATGCCGGCATTCAAAGCGTTGGTCTTGGTGATGATCGCGAACGATCCGCCAATCAATAAGACGAACGCAACGACGTCGGCAGCCTCCTGGATGCCCTTGGTGGGCGCTTGCAGAACCGCGAAGATATCCTGGCCCAGATTGATGGTCTCGCCGGTCTCGGAATCGGTGTAGTTCTTATCGACCTGTTCATAGGTTCCAGCAACGGCGACTTCACGCTCGCCCGCCGCTGTCGAAATCGTCTTGCGCTGATACTGACCAGAGGGAACGATCCAAGTCAGGACCGCAAAGACAACGATCAGCAAGAACATGATCGTATAGACATGCGGTAATTTGAACTTAAAACGTCTGTTTGTCTTCTTCGCCTTCGTATCTGACATAGATACCTCCAAAGAACTCGAGACTGCATCGTATCTCGCTTCAACGTTTGCACAATGCAAACGTTCTATGACGTTCCATAGATTACCAGCAGCTTTTTCCTTCATCAAGATAATTTCAAACTGATTGCCGCAACGCGGTTGAACGGTTGCGTTTGCGCCGTGAACGGTATGGAAACGCCCGGTGAGATGATCCACCGGGCGTTTCCATTCGCAATGTCCTAGATGTCAAAAACGTAGCGAGACCCAACGATCCGCTGACGACCGATGATAAACGGCCGCCGCTGCTCATCGAAAAAGAAGGCTTCCATATAAAACAAGGGCTCGCCAACGGGAACTGCCAACAGTCGAGCGACCTCGGGCGACGCGCACGCGATCTCGAGCGTGCACGGGTCGGTAAACGCGGGCGTGCGGCCCGTCCGGTTGCGCACGAACTCAAAAATGGATTGGTTAGATAGAGGTGCCGTTGATAGATAGGCGTTGTCCTCGTAAACATATATGTTGTTCTCGAGCATGACAGGGACGCCATCGGCAGTGCGCACGCGCTCAACGCAAATCAAGTCAGTTCCAACGGGAACACCAAAGAACTGTGCTTCGGTGGAATCCGCCGGCAGTATCTTTCTCGAAATGACACACGCCCCCGGTTCCATTCCGTTAACGCGACATGCGTCCGAAAAACTCTGGACGTCATCCTTCTGGCGAATCTTGCGCTTAAGCTTGGGGGCATTGACAAACGTGCCTTTCCCCTGCCGCTTCGTTAGATAGCCCTGCTGGACGAGCTCCTCAATAGCGCGTCGCACGGTAACGCGGCCAACTTTATAGCTCTCAGCCAATTCGAATTCGTTGGGTATCCGCGCGCCCGCCTTGTAGGCGCCGGAGTTGATTTCGTTTTTGATGATATCAATAACCTGTTGGTACAGCGGTATCGCTGCTTTACCGTCAGTTGGCCCTTCAGTCGGTGGCATATACCCTCTCCCAGCACAATTAATTCTAAAACGGGCTTAAGGGCATTCAACAAGCCCTTAAGCCCGCATTAGCTTAAAGTATGCTAGGTGTCGCACCAAAATGTTGGCTATTTACTCATCAGACCCGAAAAACGCGCAACTACCGCGCTCCTAAGAAAGCGTGAGCAGCTCCGGCAGCTGGTCGATAATCTTGTCCGCGGCATCCTGGCTAAAGCCAAAGCGCTCCTCGCGCTTGGCAATGACTGTCAGGCCGGCTCGCTTGCCGGCAGTGATGCCAGGCACCGAATCCTCGACGCAGCAGCAGCGATTCGCGGGCAGCCCCAGCAGGTCCAGCGCATGCAGGTAGATGTCGGGCTCGGGCTTGCTCTCCTTAAACTGCTCGCCGCTCACCACATACTCAAAGGCATCCGACAGCCCGCATGCGTTGAGCACTTCCTCGATGCTATCCATGGGAGACGAGCTGGCAAGCGCCACGCGAACGCCACGGCGCGGCAGCTCTCGAATCGTATCCACGGCGCCTGGGTTAATCAAAGCCTGATAGTCGCGCGGACGCTTATGCGCCCACTCGTTCCAACGGGCCAACGCTTCCTCGCCAGTGAAATGCCCCTTACCGGCGCGCTCAAACCAATCGACCAGCATATGCAGGAAGAACTGGTGCGAAGTACCGACCTGCCCATTCAACTCCTCTTGAGTCAGGTTAAGCCCAAGCTCCTTGGCAAACGCGGCAGTCTCGCCCAGGTAGTAATACTCGGTATCGACAATCACGCCGTCCATGTCAAAGATAACGGCGTCGAACGGAAATGCGGACACGGCACCCTCCCTAACAAAAGGGCGCCCGCAAGCGGACGCCCGAGCCATGCACTATCGGCGATTCTAACCCAGCAGCTTATCCAGCGCCACCGCAATGCCGTCTTCGTTATTATTGGCGGTCACCATCTGGGCTACAGCCTTGACCTCATCGACGGCGTTGCCCATGGCAACACCGGTTCCGGCCCATTCAATCATGGATTTGTCGTTCTGGCCGTCGCCAAACGATACAACCTCGCTGGCATCGATGCCGAGCTTGGGCAGGGCACCCTCGAGTGCGCGGGCCTTGTCAATACCGGGCGCCGTGTACTCAAAGTACCAGTCGGCCGTAAACATGCCCGAAAGCGTCTGCTTAAAGGGCGCATACATTTCCTCGTAATGCGCCTGCAGGTAGGCCGGATCACCCGCCGTCAGCAGCTTGTCCACGGGATAAGTGTCCACGACCTCATGCAAGCTCTCGACCTCGCGGATCTTAAGGTCGCAGGCATCGCGCTCGTATTTGACGATGTTTTTCCGCGAGCCATCCGGCAGCGTAATCATGCAGTGGTACGAGTCCTCAACATGCAAGTCGCGACCAAGCGAGATCATGGGGATCACATCATAGTTTTGCAGGTGATCAATCAAACGGTGCAGTTCGTCAGCCGGCATGGCCTGGTCAAAAAGGACCTCATCGGTCTGAGCGTCGACCACATGCGCGCCATTGAAAGCGACTAGCAGACCGTCATGGTTTTGGAGGTCGAGCTCCTGCGCCAGAGCATGTAGCCCCCATGCGGGACGGCCCGAAGCCAAGATGAGCTTAATGCCCGACTCCTGCGCCGCGAGCAGCTTCTCGCGCGTACGCGGGCTAATCACTTTCTGGTCGTTGGTGAGCGTACCGTCGATATCCATCGCGATGGCCTTGATTGCCATATGTGCCTCCTTGCATCGTTTTTATCGCGCACTATCTTATCCGAGCCGGGGCACGTTCGCATAGCGTGGCGCGTGACGGTTGCAAAACCACCCCATTTGAAACAAACGCAAAAAAGTACTTGCAAAGACACGTTCCGACATATAAGTTGATAAAAGACCGCCGTTGCGGTTTTAAGTAGATCGAGCATATGAAGTTTGAGTTTTAGCGTGTAAGAGAAGGAAGATCGGCAAAGTACAACCCCAAACGCAATGACAACTTAATGAGGTAACTGCCACATGTGAGGCACCCAGGGCATTGCTGTCTCGATTTTGAGCACGATGCCTTCCGCCTTGCATGGGCCGTTCCATCCCGCCCCTGCAGCAACTGCCTCACGGGCTCATTGAAAACCGCATAGCACCCCAACGTCAGCACATCACCCACGGCAAGCACATCACTCACGACAACCAACACATCAACAAACAGCACGAACATCAACCGATTGGAGAAGCTATGACAAACCACCACGCTGAAGACGGCGATAAGAAAAGCATTCTGGATGCCCGCATTGAGCGAGCATATGCAAACGAATATGACGCCGCCTTTGCCGCCGCGACCATCAAGAACTACGCGTCGCTACCGCTCGCGACGATCTTGGCCGATCACCCTCAACTGCTGAAGCGCTGCACAAAGATCATGGGCGACCCCGACATTCGCAAGCTGACAGACCCCTATGCCCCAAAACGCGACAACGATTCGCACATTCTTACCGTAGGCTGCCTAGCCCATATGCTTACGGCGCTCGACACGAAACTCAAGCTCGAATGGGAACCCGACGAGCGTCATGAACTCGAAAGCAAGCGGAACACCCTGCGCACCGCACTGTTCCTTCCGTTGGACGGCCTCAAGCGCTGCAACGTCGAGCTCAATTCACAGGCGCGGCAAAAGCCCGGGACCACGGGGCAGAAAACTCCAAGACCCCATGTGGCCATCGTCGACCGCAACCGATATAACCGCATGACCGCGCACTTTTCTGCCGAGGGAGCAGCCATAAGGACGCTGATCGACCTGCTGTGCCTCCTGAGCATCAACGAACTATTTGAGGGCTATCTCGCCCTTGTTCCCGCGACGGCACCCAAGTCGGTAGCAAAGATCATCGAGACCTGCAGACGCCAGTTTGAGCGCCATCGCAATGGCAGCGAGATGAACGCCAGCATCGCGCAGTACTACGCGGCTCATTACAAAAATGACGGATGTGCCCCTATCGAGCATCAGCTGCGGCTCGCCTACACCACGCCCGTCGCAACGCTCCATCGCTTTGGAGCCCTTGGCGCTTGCGAGCCGCACGAACAGGCAGCCTGCCCCACAACCGAGCTCGATCTCAGGCTCGGACGAACCCTGTAGCCCGCCAGCCCCTCCGCGGGCAACAATCCTATTCCACAACACAACCAACAGAAAGGAGTCCTCATGGACACCAATCATTCCCCCATCATCAGCCCCCTCACCATGCGTGAATCCGCCCGAGGTATCACGCTCACCAGCATTTACGATGAGATGCTCGCCCGTCGCGAGCTCTCCGTCATGGGAAACATCGAAACCCCGATGGCCCACGACCTATGCCAGCAGATTCGTCTGCTCGATGCCACCGACCCCAGCCGCCCCATCACCATATTTGTCGCCAGCGCCGGCGGAAGCGTGCGATCGGGTCTTGCGATCTATGACGCCATGCGCCTCGCATCGTGCCCCATCCGCACCGTCTGCCTGGAATTCGCCGCGTCCATGGGCGCCGTGATCTTTATGGGCGGCGACGATCGCCGTATGGCGCCCCATGCAGAGCTCATGATTCATGACCCGCTGATCCCCCAGGGGGCAGGCGGCTCGGCACTTGCGTTGCAGGAAACCAGCCGGCGTCTCATGCAGACCCGCAAGACCCTCACGCAAATCCTCTCGGACCGCAGCGGCCTCACGCCCAAGCGCATCCAGTCCCTCACTGCAAAAGACACCTACCTTTCGGCCGAGCGCGCCGTCGAGCTCGGCTTTGCCCACGAAATTCTCTCGACCACCAAGGAGGTCGCCCATGTCTAACCTCGCCAGCCGCCTCGCCGCATCTGAGTCCGCATCGTCCACCATCCTCGCCAAGGATCGAACGCTTTCCTGCGACACCCGCCAAACGGGACTCAACAACAACGCACTTGTGATCGGCCCCTCGGGAGCCGGCAAGACCCGAAACGTCCTCAAGCCCAACCTGCTGCAAATGAACGCAAGCTACATCGTGCTCGACACCAAAGGCACGCTCTGTCGCGAAGTGGGACCCGTGCTGGCAGCCCACGGTTACCGCGTGCAATGCCTCAACTTCGCCGACCTCAACACCGTCCCGGCCCTTGCGCCCGGCATCGAGCGCTGCGGCTACAACCCCCTGAGGCACATTCGCCGCAAGGCGGACGGCAGGCCCAACCAGCAGGACATCCTCTCGGTGGCAAAGGCCATCTGCCCCATCGAGGACAACAACCAGCCTTTTTGGGATCATGCGGCGGCAAACCTGCTGTCGTGTCTTATCGCCTACGTCACCGAACAGCTACCCGCCGACGAGCAGACGATCAGCTCGGTCATCAAGCTGATCGAGCACCTGCAGGACGGTGCCACGGGTCGATTGTTTGACGACCTGATCACGACCGACCCCCAAAGCTATGCCCTCTCGCTATGGCGGCGCTACGCCATTACGCAAAATGCCGAGCGCATGCACGCGAGCATCGTCGGCATCCTTGCCGAAAAGGTCATGTGTCTGGGATTCGACGGTGCGGCACAGCTCTATCGTGAGTGCCATCAGGTGAACTTCGCTTCCATGGGACACACCCCCTGCGTCCTGTTTGTAACCGTGAGCGATATTGACCGCAATCTCGATCCGCTGACCGGCCTCTTTATTTCGCAGGCGTTTATGGGCCTCATTCGTGAGGCCGATAGGCAGCCCGACGGCAGCCTGCCCGTGCCCGTGCGCTTTATGCTCGATGACTTCGCAAATCTGCAGATCCCCCAGATCGACAACGTGCTCTCGATTATCCGAAGCCGCAACATCTGGGCAACGCTGCTGCTGCAGTCGACCAACCAGCTCGATGCGCTCTATGGCGAGGCACGCGCACGCTCCATCATGGGCAACTGCGACACGCATCTGGTGCTGGCGTTCCAGGATCCCGAGAGTGCCCGGGTGTTTTCCGACCGCGCCGACGCGCTGCCCAGCACGCTCATGGCGACGCCGATCGATCGCTCGTGGCTCTTTGTGCGCGGTCGCACTCCCGAACAGGTCGAGCGCTTTAGGCTCGAAGACCATCCGCTCTACGGGGAGCTGCCCGAGGCGCAGCGAGACCATGCGGAGGCCGAGATCTAGGCGCAGGGTTCTCGCGGCGCGCGGCGCCCCAGCGATGTTCCACAAAGGCCGTGCGCCCCGGGACTACGGCAAAGCAAAGGGGCCCGCATCCGATAGGATACGGGCCCCTGACTATAAGGCGCGATGCGTTAACAGCAGCGACTACTTGCGATGCGCGCGATAGAACTCGATGAGCGCCTGGGTCGAAGCGTCCTGCTCGGCCTTGGCGGCGTCATCGTGGAAGGCCGGGGTAATCTGCTTGGCAAGCTGCTTGCCCAGCTCGACGCCCCACTGGTCGTAGGAGTCGATGCCCCAGACCGTGCCCTCGACAAACGTGATGTGCTCGTACAGGGCGATGAGCTCGCCGAGTGCGAACGGGGTCAGCGTGTCGCCGAAGATCGAGGTCGTCGGGCGATTGCCCTCAAAGCAACGGGCCGGGACGATCTGCTCGGGCGTGCCCTCGGCACGAACCTCATCGGCCGTCTTACCAAAGGCGAGCGCCTTGGTCTGGGCCAGGAAGTTGCCCAGGAACAGCTCGTGGACATCCTGGCCGCCGTCGGTCGCAGGGTTGGCGGTATTGGCGAAGGCGATGAAGTCGGCCGGAACCACCACAGTGCCCTGGTGCAGCAGCTGATAGAAGGCATGCTGGCCGTTGGTGCCGGGCTCGCCCCAGAAGATCTCACCGGTGTCGGAGGTCACGGCGCTGCCGTCCCAGCGGACATGCTTGCCGTTGGACTCCATGGTGAGCTGCTGCAGGTAGGCCGGGAAGCGGTGCAGGTACTGGCAGTACGGCAGCACGGCGTGGCTCTTGGAACCGAAGAAGTTGACGTACCAGACATTGAGCAGGCCCATCAGCGCGACGGCGTTGTTCTCGAGCGGGGTGTTGCAGAAGTACTCGTCGATGGCGTGGAAGCCCTCGAGGAACTGCTGGAAGCGCTCGGGGCCGAGCACGACGATCAGCGACAGGCCCACGGCGGAGTCAACGGAATAGCGGCCACCGACCCAGTTCCAGAAACCGAAGGCGTTGGCGGGGTCGATACCGAAGGCCTCAACCTTCTCGAGTGCGGTGGAGACGGCGACGAAGTGCTTTGCCACGGCCTCGGCGTTCTGCTCATCGGAGCCGTCGATGGCGCCCTGAGCCTTGAGCTGCTCGAGCATCCAGGTCTTGACCTCGCGGGCGTTGGTGAGGGTCTCGAGCGTGGTGAAGGTCTTGGAGACAATGATCACGAGCGTGGTCTCGGGATCCAAACCCTTGAGCTTCTCGGCCTGGTCGTTGGGATCGATGTTGGAGATATAGCGGCAATCAATACCGGCGTCGGTATAGGGACGCAGGGCCTCGTAAGCCATGACCGGGCCCAGGTCGGAGCCGCCGATGCCGATGGACACCAGATGCTCGATCTTCTTGCCGGTAACGCCCTTCCACTCACCGGAGCGCACGCGCTCGGCGAAGGCATACATGCGGTCGAGGACCTCGTGCACGTCGGCGACGACGTCCTGGCCGTCGACGATGAGCTGGCCCTTCTCGCTTGCCGGGCGGCGCAGCGCGGTGTGCAGGAC
The DNA here is from genome assembly GCA_905209455.1 of uncultured Collinsella sp. GTDB lineage: Bacteria > Actinomycetota > Coriobacteriia > Coriobacteriales > Coriobacteriaceae > Collinsella. Next base: position 35,591 of record CAJLTA010000006.1, on the reverse strand, counting down.
GGCGCGGTCCTCGGTGGTGTTGATGTGCTCGCCGGAGAACATGGCGTCGCGGCGCTCCTCGAGCTTCACCTCGCGGGCAAGATCGCACAGCAGCTTGACGGTCTCATCGGTCACCAGGTTCTTCGACAGATCGAAGTGCAGGTCACCGGCGTCAAAGCTCAGCTTGTTCACGCGCTCGGCGTCAGCAGCGAACCAGGCCTTGAGGTCGATACCTTCGGCCTCGAGCTTCTCCTGATGAGCCTCGAGCGCCTTCCAAGCGGCAGTCGACGTAGCATCGATAGGTGCGGCAACAGTTGCCATAAAGTCCTCCTCAGCATACGGGCGCACGCCTCCATGCGCCCGGATAATCAGATGACCCTATTCTAGCGCAGGTCAAGACCGTAATCAGCGAGCGTTGCCAATCCGCCCCTAAACGGCGACCGACCAAAAAGGGACAGGTTAATTTTGGCAGGTCAAACGCTTTACCTACCAAAATTAACCTGTCCCTTCCTGGCAGATATTAGGCCGCAGCGCAGACGCTACCGAGCAACTCACGCAAAGGAGACCCGATGCCCTCCAGCAGTTCGGGCGCGATAATGGCAAAAACGGGAACCTCGCCGGTGCCCACGACAGCAGGCACCTTGCCCTCCGAGACAATGCATCCATAAGGCACAAAGCCGTCTTCGCCGGCATCGAGCGCCGCCATGCGACGCGCGAGCTCGCGCGCAAAGCCGGCAGTATCGGCATCGCCAATCGCCAGGACAAAGTCCACGCCTTCGTCGGTCGCCAGGGCTACGGCCTCATCGACCAAATCGTCTCCCCCGTCGCCCCCGACCAAGCCGCAGCGAAAAAGCACGCGTTCGAGCAGAGCTCGATCAAGCGAGCCGAGCGCCGCCGAGACGAGCTCATCGTGCGTATGTTTGTCACCGCCCAACACGACCAGCGCCTTGGTGCCACCGTAGTGAGCGACCAATCGTCCGCACCAGCGAGCCACGTCTCCATCCGCAACAAGGCGCGTCGGCATACCAAACCCATAATTGACCATCTTTTCCACAACCCTTCCGTGCGTATAGGCGGTATCGATCGTTAGGCTCATGCTACGAAGCGAGCTTTTCCGAGCTGTTTCGCGCTCTTTAGGGCTGCGTTAAAAACCCGATGCAGCCGCACGACCATACCCGCCAAAAAGGGACAGGTTTTGACGGTGTCTGGTCGAGCGGGTATTATCGAACAGGTATTCGATAAGAACATGTGTTTGATGGGAGGACGCGTGGCGCACGAGCAGCACACCTACATCTGCATCGACCTCAAGACGTTTTATGCCAGCGTCGAGTGCGTGGACCGCGGGCTCGATCCACTCACCACCAACCTGGTCGTTGCCGACGAATCACGCGGACGCACGACCATCTGCCTCGCCATCACACAGGCCATGAAGGACCTCGGGATACGCAATCGCTGCCGTCTGTTCGAAATTCCCGATGGCATCGACTACATCAAAGCCGTACCGCGCATGCAGCACTACATGGAAGTATCGGCGCAGATCTACGGTATCTATCTGGAATACGTCAGCCCCCAGGACGTGCACGTCTACTCCATCGATGAGTGTTTTATCGACGTAACGCCCTATCTGGACCTCTATCACACCGATGCGGAAGGGTTCGCCTGCACGCTGCGCGACGAGGTCTTGGCGCGCAGCGGCATCACGGCGACGGTCGGCATCGGCCCCAACCTATTCCAGGCCAAGGTAGCGCTCGACATTACCGCCAAACACGTACCCAGCCGCATCGGTATACTCGACGACGAGACCTTTCGCAAGGATATCTGGTCCCATCGCCCCATCACCGATATCTGGGGCATCGGCCCCGGCGTGGCAGCACGACTCGAAAAATACGGCGTCTTCGATCTGATGGGTGTCGCCGCGCTCGACGAAAACCTGCTCTACGACGAGCTCGGCGTCAATGCCGAGTATCTTATCGATCACGCCTTTGGTCGCGAGCCGACAACCATCGCTGATATCCAAGCCTATCGCCCGCAGGTGACCTCGACCACCACGGGACAGGTGCTCTCGAAGGGCTATGCCTACGAGCAGGCCTACACCGTCTTGCGCGAGATGATCGACAACGCCGTACTGGACTTGGTCGATAAGCACGTGGTCTGCGACAGCATCTCGCTCTTTGTGGGCTACGCGAACGAGCGGGCCGACATCCGCCGACTCGACGCCAGCGGAACGGCACAGTATATAGACGGCTGTGGGCACCTGCGCTCGAGCACCTCGGGCATCGAGCCCGCAGCGACCGACGGTCCCGAGCTCGCGCCCCGTGCTCCCAAGCCCGTCCAGCGCGATGACGAACGGCGCCGCCTGGTGCGCGAAGCGCAGGCAATCGATGGCATCTTTGTGGGAGAGCATGGCGGCAAACCGCGTGGTGGCTATGCCGCACTCTTTGCGCACTCCAACGCCTCGCGAAAGCTACCCGAGCGCACCAATTCGTTTAAGAAGATCATGGGCTATTTCGATGAGCTCTGGGCGCAGACTGTCGATCCCAAACGACCGGTCAAGCGCATCAACCTGGGATTTGGCAACCTCATGCCCGAGGAATTTGCCACCATCGATCTGTTCAGCGATATCGAGGCCGATGAGCGCGAGCGCGACCTGGCGCGCGCCGTCCTGGCCGTGAAAGGCAAGTACGGCAAGAACGCGCTCGTCAAGGGATTAAGCTTTACCGCCGGCGCCACCGCGCGCGAACGCAACGAACAAGTTGGAGGACACCGTGCCTAAACCCAAACAACAGCCCGTGCGCCCGCCGACCGCCTTCGAGCGCCTGGCGGACCCCGAGGGCAGACGCCGCGCCGCCGACCCCAACCTCACTGCCAATGGTGCCGTGCGCGCCAACCGCGCCGCACAGTTTATGCCCTTTGCCGCCCTCACGGGATACTACGAACTCGTGCGCAAGCAGGAAATCACCGTCGAGCCAAAACGTGAGCTCACGGAAGAAAAAGCCCTCGTGCTTTCTAAAAAACTCGAGGGTCTCAAACGTGGCGACTTGGTTCGTGTCACCTATTACGATACATACGGCTATCGCAGCCGCACCGGCATCCTCGACGAGGCGCTCCCCGCCTTCAAGCTCCTCAAGCTCCGAGACATCGCCATCGACTTCGACGACATCCAAGACATCGAACTGCGCGGACGAGCCTAGCCAAGGAAGCGCATCCAGAGCGACGCTTACAGCGTCATGACGTAGTAGCCCGCGTCTTTCACGGCCGTCTCGAGGACACCACGATCAACCGGCTGCTTAGAGCGCACGCGTGCCGTGTGGTCCGCATACGTCACCGTTGCCCACACACCATCCAGCGCATTGAGGGCATTGGCCACGTTCTGAGCGCAGCCGTCGCAACTCATGCCGCCGATGAGCAGCTCATCGCTATAGGGATAGTGTGACGCATCGGTATCCACCACAACAACCTTTTTGGCCTTCTTGCCGCTCGCACCATCGCTGCAGCAACTCTTCCCGTGTGTCGAAGCGGCAATGCGACGCAACCCAAAAAACATGCCGACGGCAATGACGGCCAGCACGATGAGATTCGCAGGGTTGAGCAAGTCACTCATGCGTTCCCCTTTCAAGTAGCACTATCTAGATACCCCCCATGGGGTGTCCCCATCTTAACCCAAAATCATGTCCGTTCGGTCAATAGTTTCCCTATTCAAACTTTTTAGTTGACCAAGGCTTACTTTCGTGTATAAGTTTTCCTAGGCTAACAAGTGAGGGCTCGAAAGGGGCAACGTGACTCGAACCATTGACATCCCAACATACCAAACGGCTGTCGTGCGCAACTGCTCCCCTACGCTCGCAGGTATCAAGCCGGCTTCACTCTTTACCTATCCCGGCGTTTACGCCAACCAAAACGGAAAACCCGGCGCCGCCCATATCGAAGAGCGACGCTCTCGCCTGCTCGCCGTCATAGCCCAATGCAACCGCGAGCTTCAGCCACTCGGGATCCATGTGAGCGTTTTGGTCTGGCGCCCCTGCGGAGCGCTCATCTATGTGTACCGCCCTGCGGACCTTATGCGATACCTCTCCGACCCCCGCGCCATGACGGCGCTTGTCACCGAAGGTTACGATGTCCACAACCTGCCCGCATCCTTGGTGCATCTCGCCGCGCGCATCACGCTGGCAAGCAGCAATGCCGCAGAAAGTGCCTATGACGGCAGCGTCTGCGCACTCGCGCGAAATAGGCACTGCGATACGGGCTGCACGTGCGAGTTCCCCCACGAAATTGGCTATTTTTTGGGCTATCCCTACGAAGATGTCCATCAGTTTATCGTCCAGCACGGCGAAAACTATAAGGTCTTTGGCGCATGGAAGGTATACACAAACGTTGAGCAGGCGCTCACGACCTTCGATTCCTATCGCGCATGCACGCAATACCTTACCTACATCTATCAACAGGGCTGCACTCTGGGACAACTTGTCCAGGCAACCCGATAGAGCATACAAAACGCGGCCGCACGCCGCACAACCGAAAGGAAGACATATGAGCAAGATCGCCGTCGTCTACTGGAGCGGCACGGGCAACACCGAGGCCATGGCAAACCTCGTCGCCGAAGGCGCCACGTCCGCGGGTGCCGAGACTGAGGTCATCCCCTGCGCCGACTTCTCTGCCGACAAGGCCGCTGAATATGATGCCTTCGCCTTCGGCTGCCCAGCCATGGGCTCCGAGGAACTCGAGTACGATGAGTTCCAGCCGATGTGGGATGAGGTCAAGGAGACTCTCGACGACAAGAAGGTCGTCCTCTTTGGCTCCTATTCGTGGGCCGAGGGCGAGTGGATGGACAACTGGAAGGCCGACGCCGACGAGGCTGGCGTCAACGTCGTGGACTCCACCATCTGCTACGACGCGCCCGACGACGAGAGCGAGACCGCTTGCAAGGCCCTCGGAGCCGAGCTCGCGTAACGAGCCCAGGACCTCCAAAAGAGCCTGCATCAAAGCGCATCCCCATCCCTACAAAAGAGCGGGGGCTGGATTCAAGTCCAGCCCCCGCTCTTTTGTAACGGCAGTTACATCAACCGGCTACGAGATGTTGCCCAAGAACGCCTTGGTGCGCTCGCTCTTGGGGTGGTCGAAGACCTCGCTCGGCGTACCCTCTTCCACGATAACGCCGCCGTCCATAAAGACGACGCGGTCGGCAACGTCGCGGGCAAAGCCCATCTCGTGCGTCACGACGATCATGGTCATGCCGTCGCGTGCCAGGTCGCGCATGACCCCCAACACGTCGCGGACAAGCTCGGGATCGAGCGCCGACGTGGCCTCGTCAAAGAGCATGACGTGAGGATTCATCGACAGGGCGCGGGCGATGGCCACGCGCTGCTGCTGGCCGCCCGAAAGCTGGCTCGGCATAAAATCGATGCGCTCGGCAAGACCGACCTTGGTCAGCTCCTCGACGGCGATCTTCTCGGCCTCTTCCTTGCTGCGCTTGAGCACCTTCTGCTGCGCGAGCATGACGTTCTTTTTGACTGAGAGGTGCGGGAACAAATTGAACTGCTGGAACACCATACCCAGATGCGTGCGCACCTTGTTAAGGTCGACGCCCTTGGCGCACACGTCCACGCCCTCGACGACAATCGAACCACTCGTAGGATGCTCCAGACGATTGATGCAGCGAAGCATCGTCGACTTGCCCGAGCCCGAAGGACCCAGAACTACGACGACCTCGCCCTTATGCACATCCAGATCGATATCGCGCAGGACCACGTTATCGCCAAAGGCCTTCTGGAGGTTCTTGATGCTGACGACGACCTCGTTCGAGTTATTGGTTTCGCTCATGATAGGACCTCCTTACAGACCGGCGATGTGATCGGCGGGCGTCGCGACAACCTGTCCGGCGCTCTTGGCGGGACGCTTCTTCTTGGTCTCGGTCGTGCCCAAAAGCCTCGCCTCAAGACCGCTCACCAAGCGAGCGAGCGGCAGGGTGATGACCAGATAGAACAGGGCGGCAACCACGTACGGTGTAATGGAGCCCGTCGTGGCCACGATGGTACGGGCGTTCATGACGATCTCGACCACACCCACGGCGGCAAGCAGCGACGTATCCTTGTAAAGCAAGATAAACTCGCTGGTCAGCGTAGGCAAAACATTGCGGAACGTCTGCGGAATCATAACGTAGAGCAGCGTCTGGAAGGCATTCATGCCCAGAGAGCGAGCAGCCTCGTTTTGGCCCTTGGGGATCGATTGAATACCGGCGCGGAAGATCTCACACAGATAGGCAGACGAATTCATGGCCATGACGATGACGCCGAGCACGTAGTCATCAACCTTGACGCCGGCCAACGGCAGACCGAAGAACGCGATATAGATCTGCAGGAACGCCGGCGTACCGCGAATGATATTCACGTAGATGCCGGCGAGGCAGCGCAGGATGCGCGACTTGGAGATGCGCATGAGCGACAGGGCGAAACCGAAGGGAATTGCCAGCGGAAACGCCACAAGCACGATCGAAAGCGACATGAGGAAGCCCTTGAAGACGATCGGCAGGCTCTGGACCAAAATGACCGGGTTCAGGAACAGGCGCAGGAACATATTGGAGTTCCAAGCCTCGACCCACGGCTGCTCTTTAAGGTCGGCCAAGAAGTTATCGAAGGCCGTCACGCCCTTGATCTCCACCGACGGAATCTTGGAGATCTTCTTGGTCGAGCCATCGGCCAAAGTGCAGGTGCCGCTAAAGGCCTCATCGCCGCCCTCGACGGGGAAGGTCACGCCGTAAACCTCGACACGGAAAAAGCCGCCGGCAGGCGCCGTCTCGCCAAAGTCGATCTTGAGCGTCTGGCCGTCAGCCTTGCACGTGGGCTTCATGGGCGTACGATCCATGAGGTCCTCGCCCGAGAGCATCGTCAATCGCGTGTCATCGGTACCAAACGTCGTGCCGTCGACAAACGTCAGCGAAAGACCGCTCAGCTCCTCATCGGCATCGGCTTGGACCTCCCAGGTAATGCGCGTCTCGGTACCGCCGACCACAGCGCTGCCCGAACCGGTGTTGGGTCGGGCGGTAATCTTTGCGGTCTCAAGCGCCTGGGCGGTCGTGGGCGCATATGCCCCCGCGCAAACCAGCGCGAGCGCCACGGCCATGACGCAGACTAGCTTTTGGAGCAAGGCGGGCAGTGGAAAATGCTGCTCCACGGCCCCTTTGTTCAGTCGAGACAAGGTGGCTCCTATCGTAGAAGTTGCCGGCAAAACGAGACGGAAACACTCTCCGTCGAGAGAAGCGCAAAGGCCCTCTCCGCAAAACGGAAAGGGCCTACACGCAATCAAGCATCTATTTACTTGATGCTGTACTTAGCCATGAGGGCGTCGACGGTACCGTCGTCGGTCAGGTCCTTGATGGCCTGGTTGATGTCGTCCTTGAGCTTGGTGTTGCCCTGGTTGATGGCGATGGCGTACTCCTCGCCGGTGCTGATCTGCTTAATGGTCTGGCAGGTGTTGAACTGCTCGGCGGTCAGCTGGCTGGCAACGGAGCGGTTGGTGACTACGGCGTCACCCTTATCGGACTGCAGGGCGCTGAAGCACTCGGTAGCGTCCTTGTAGGGGACGATCTTGGCCTTGGGGAAGTTCTCCTGGGCAAAGGACTCGGCGGTCGAGCCAGACTGAACGATGATGGTAGCGTCGGCGTTGTTGAGCTTCTCGCTGTAGTTGTCGGCCGTGATGTCGGTGTTATCGACCTTGGTCACGATAGCCTGATCGTCCATGTAGTAGGAATCGGAGAAAGTGACTTCCTTCTCACGCTCGGGCGTGTCGGTGATAGCCGCGATGGAGACGTCGTACTTGGCGCCCGAAGCGACACCCGGAACCAGCGTGTCAAAGTCATTGTTGACGTACTCGACATCCAGGCCCAGCTTGTCACCGATAGCCTTGATGAGCTCAAGGTCAAAGCCCTGGTAGTCGCCGTTGTCATCCTTGTACTCAAACGGCGCGTACTCGGCAGAGGTGCCGACGGTCAGCGTGCCGTCCTTGACGAGCGCGTACTCCTTGGAGCCGTCGACCTTCTCGACCTTAGCGTCGTCAGAGCTGCTGGAACCGGCATCAGAACCAGAGGTGGCGTTGGACGAACCGCAGCCCGTCAGAGCAAGGGCGAGCGCCATAGCACCCGTGGCGGCAAATGCGCCAAGCTTCTTCAGCTTCATAATCAGTCTCCTTCCGGTGACCTCGTTTGATTCAGAGGTCTGCAAAAACTGTTGGCTATTATGCACCCGGAATTACGAATCTGCAATGAGAAAACTGATTGAAACAAACCCATAACGTGAATGGAATACTCTACTTTGTGACAGTCATTACTGCTGCAATGACCTTAATAGTCTAATTTCAGCTGCATAACCTGCAAGTTCGTTCGGAGTCTCCAAAATAAACGGCAGCGAACGCAAGTGGCCATTCGATACAATATTCTGTATAACCTGCATACCGCCGCCAAACTCTTCACCACCCAGGTAGCCCTTACCGATGCACTCGTGGCGGTCCTTATGGGCGCCGCAGGGATTCTTGGAGTCATTGATGTGTACGGCGCGCAGGCGCTCGATACCCACCACACGATCGAACTCGTCAAGCACACCGTCAAGATCGTGGACGATGTCATAGCCGGCGTCATTCACATGGCAGGTGTCTAGGCAAACGCCCAGCTTGGCCGACAGCTCGGGGCGTTTGCCGGCAACACCCTCAATGATGAGCGCCAGTTCCTCAAAGCTGCGGCCCACCTCGGTGCCCTTGCCCGACATGGTCTCGAGCAGCACCGTCGTCTGCTGGCCCTCAAACATCACCTGACACAGGGCGTCGACAATCATCTGAATGCCGGCGTCGGAGCCCTGCCCCACATGCGCACCGGGATGGAAGTTGTAGTAGTTGCCGGGCAGCGCCTCCATGCGCCGCAGGTCCTCTGCCATAGCCTCCAAGGCGAACTCGCGCGCCCGCTCTTTGGCAGAACAGGGGTTGTAGGTATACGGGGCATGCGCCACCAGCGGTCCAAAGTCGTTTTGCGCCATAAGCTCGCGCAGAGCCGCCACGTCATCCATGTCAAGTTCTTTTGCCTTGCCACCGCGCGGGTTGCGCGTAAAGAACGCAAAGGTATTGGCGCCAATGGACAACGCCGTCTCCCCCATTGCCCGATAGCCCTTCGTCGTCGAAAGATGACACCCGATCGTCAGCATCTCCAGCTCCCTCCTCATCAGTTGCGGTGAAATACGGTCTATTGGTGCCCTATTTTGGCGCAAACAGACCGTATTCCACCGCAAGTTATAAAAGGGGCATCAGGGGCAAAGGCCTCCAAGGCATTCCAGGCGCTGGCGCCATGCCCCCACGCACTAAAGTTTCAAGCGAATCGCATCGATAATGCGCGCGCAGCGCTGCGTGGCGGCAAGGGGCATGACGGGACTCTCGAGTTTCCCCGCCCGGATGAGCTGGGTCGCATGCTGGATTTCGCCGTAGAAATCATCGATCTCAAACGGGGCATTTATTTCGAGCGTTCGACCGTCGGAATACTTCACATGGGCGAGCTCGGGGCGATGGAGACGCTCGATTTCCAACGAGCCTCGCTCACAGACAATCGTTAAGCGGCTTTCATATGTTGCTTTGCCGTCGCACACCATATGAATGGGTATACCGCCGACGCTCATACGGATCTCGTCGGCCCAATCGACGCGGCCGCCTGATACGTCACGCCAGCGAACTTCACGGGATGAAACCTCGCACGCGCCCGCGAGCAAATCCTCAAACCAACCGACCGCATAGCAGCCCATGTCATATAGACAGCCGCCCTGCAACGAATCAAGCAGATAGCCCGAAGGAGGCTCGCCGTAATCGAGCTTTTGCACGCTTTCAATCGAGACAATACGGCCAAGCTCACCCGACGCAAGCAAGTCCTTCACGCGAGTGCGCATCGGGCAAAACCGATTCTTCATCGCCTCCATAAACAGCACGCCGCGCTCACGAGAGGTGGAGGCAATCGAGAGAGCCTCTTCCTCACTCAAAACGGCCGGCTTTTCGCACAGCACGGCCTTTCCCGCGCGCAGTGCCCGACAGACCCAATGCGCATGCATGCCATGTGGAAGAGCCAAGTAGATTGCGTCGACATCGGGGTCGGCAATCAGCGCATCATAAGCCACATCGCCGCTATCGTCAGCCGTGGCATAACTGTGCGCGGCATCAATCGAAAACGCCCTGCAAAACTCCTCAACATGCGAAGGAGTGCGGCCGGCGGCAGCCACAAGCCGTGCCCCGTCCACCTCCTTGAGCGACGATGCAAATCGACGCGAAATGTGCCCAGCGCCCAAAACGCCCCAACGAACCTCACGCAAATCATCACATGAATCCCGATGGCCCACGACAGCCCCCTTTCGGTTGCGGTGAAATAGTTCCTGTTTGGCCCCTATTCTGCCGCAAACAGGAACTATTCCACCGCAAGTTATAAAAGGGTCATGAGGAGCGCGTTTTGCCGAAGGCCTTAAGCACCGCCGTCACGGGACCAGGCTGGAAACGTCGGCGCACATCGTCGAGACGCTCGGGAATATCGATGCGCTGCGGGCAGTGCCGCGCGCATTTGCCGCATTTGACGCAATTGCTCACCAACTTGGGCTCGCTTGTGCGCACCGCGCTCGCCGTAAAGTATTGAGACAGCCCCGTAAACCAGCTGTGCGCATAGCTTGCGTTGTAGGCGGCAAAACATCCAGGGATATTGATGCCTTTAGGGCACGGCATGCAATAGCCGCATCCCGTGCAGGGCACACGGTTCGATTTCTCAAACTCCATCAACACGCGCGCAATCGTGTCGAGCTGGTTGGCCGTCATCGAATTCGGCAACGCGAGGTCTGCCAGTGACGAATTCTCGTCCACCTGCGCGGTATCGGTCATACCCGAAAGCAACATGGTCACCTGGGGATGATTCCACACCCACGAGAGCCCCCAAGCGGCAGGCGTATGCAAATGCCGATCGCATGCACCATCGAGAACAGCGCGCGCCCGCGGAGGCAATTTGCCTGCCAAGCGTCCGCCCAAAAGCGGCTCCATCACAAACACCGCGAGACCTCGCTCGGCGGCGGCCATGAGCCCCGCCGTTCCCGCCTGATATCGTTCTCCAGCGTAGTTGTACTGGATCTGGCAAAAGTCCCACTCATACGCATCGAGCATCGTAAGGAAGTCCGCCGCGCTGCCGTGGTACGAAAAGCCTATCTGACGAATACGCCCTGCAGCCTTTTGCTGCGCGATCCAGTCCTCGATGCCCAACGCCACCACACGTTCCCACTGGGCGGGCGAGGTAATGTTGTGCATGAGGTAATAGTCGATATGGTCAGTCCGTAGGCGGCGCAGTTGCTCGTCGAAGAACCGGTCGAAATCCTCCGCGCATTTGCACGAAGCATGCGGCAGCTTGGTTGCGAGCAAAACCTGGTCGCGCAAGCCCAGGCGCTCAAGCGACGCACCCACGCACGCCTCGTTGCCGGGATAGAGATAGGCCGTGTCCAGGTAGTTAATCCCCTGCTCCACCGCACGGGAAATGATGGCATCGGCTGTCTTCGCATCCGGACGTCCCGGCGCACCGGGAAACCTCATGCAGCCCAGACCCAACGCCGAGATACGGTTGCCGCTTTTGGGGTCAACGCGATATTGCACGGCCCCTCCCTTCGCCATCAGCGCCCCGGCAAGGCGAAACACAATGGTCACGCAGCCGAAACATCGTGGAATCGCAATCGAGAACGTATCGTAACGCAGCAGAAATCGAGCTGTCACGGCACCGCTTTAACATCAGCAAAAAGCCCGATGAAAGGAGCCGGGCATGACCACGCGCATGTCTTTGCGGTCTGCCCTGCAGCGTAGCGTCCAGGCAAACGTTTCTTTTTTATAACAGCCGCCCCGCGCACCCACCAATCACCCTGGCAGCATACAATCCATCAGGCGCCCCTTACGCGGGCGCCTTTTACATGGGGAGATGATTCACATGCAGATCAACAAGGTCGCCTTTATCGGCAAGGGCGGCGTCGGCCTGCTCTACGGCAGCATGATCGCCCGGGCGCTCGGCAACGACGCCGTCGAATACATCATGGATGACACCCGTTTTGAGCGTCACGCGGGCGATGCGCTCACTGTCAACGGCAAGCCCTGCGATCTCACGTCCGTCCGCGCCAGCGAGGCGACGCCCGCCGATCTGGTCATCCTGACAGTCAAGACCACCGGTCTCGACCAAGCACTCAAGACTATGGAGCGCGTCGTGGGACCCAACACGCTCATCGCCTCGCTATGCAACGGCATTACGAGCGAGCAAAAGATTGCCGAACGCTTTGGCTGGGAGCATACCGTTCTTGGTATCTGCCAGGGCATGGACGCCGTGTTCCTCAACGGCGCGCTCACCTTTACCAATGCGGGCGAGATCCGCTTTGGCGCGGCGGCCGGCACGGACCCCGCGACCGTCGCCGCTATCGACGGGCTCTACACGCGCTGCGGCATCGCCCATACCGTCGAGCGCGATATTGCGCACCGCATGTGGGCCAAACTCATGCTCAACGACGGCATCAACCAGACCTGCATGGCCTACGGCGGGACCTACGGAAGCGCCACGGAGCCGGGCTCCGAGCAGCGCCGCTGTTTTGTCTCCGCCATGCGCGAGACGCTTGCGGTTGCCAACGCCGAGGGCGTTGAGCTGACCGAAGCAGACCTGACGCAAATGGTGCGCCTCATCGAGGGAATCGACCCCGCCGGTATGCCCTCAATGGCTCAGGACCGCATCGCGCAGCGCAAAACAGAGGTCGAGGAGTTCGCGGGCACCGTCCGCCGCCTCGCGGCCAAGCACGATATCCAGGTTCCGCAGAACGAATGGCTCTATCAGCGCATTCGCGATATCGAGGCAAGCTGGTAACGCCAACGCGCCGCATTCAACAGCCTTAGCAGCAAAGCCGCCGCAAGGAGCACTCCCCTTACGGCGGCTTTCATCTTCGTCTATGACCGGCGGTCAATCTCACAACAGCTAGCGTTGCGACTCCGGAACCTCGTCCTCATCGTCGCGACAAAGGACAACACCGGCGCTTCCCAGCAGCGTGGCCGCGATCAGCACGCCGACCACGATAGGAGCAGCCCCGCATGTCCCCTGCATGCCCGCGACGAGCGCGGCCGTGGGACCAAGGCAGCCAAGCATCAACGCGACGGCGGCAACGGTAATATCTCGAGCATTCACAAGACCACTTCCTCCAAGAGAAAGACCTTATTTCTCAAGAACCAGTGTGCTCCGCATCCATTCGCCCAGCGTACCGCCACGGTAAGGGCTCTGTTAACTCAAACGCATACATAGAACGGACGTCCTTACGTTGCCCTAAAGCTCGGTAAAGACGCCCGTCCGCCAAATATCCGTGATGCAGAAAAATTACCAACCGGTGTAGTAGTCGGTGGTTCCGGCAGCGCAGCCGGAGTCATAGACCTTGCAATCACCCTTGGAGCCCGTAAAGGTCGAGCCCTGGGCCATATCGCCCGCGGCAACAACGTAATAGCCGTCGGAATCGCGCCAAAAGCCCTCAGAATCCTGAGTCCATTCGCCCGTGCGATAGTGATAAAGCACATTGCTGCTGTAATAGGTCTCGCGGCGCCCGTTGTAGTTATTGACACCCGCAGAGCGCGTCAGGCCCGATCCGTTCGCGTAATACGCAGCGGACGTGTAAGACGAGCCGGAGCCGGCGTTGTAATACGAAGCCTGAACGGCCTCAGCGGCCTCGGCTTCGGCTGCGGCAGCCTCGAGCGCCTCGCGCTTGGCATCCTCAAGCGTGGAGCGAAGCTCGTCGAGCTCGGTCGACTTGGCGTCGACCTCCCCCATCGTCAACAGGCTACCCGCACCGTCGATGCAGCCCTGCAACACAGCGCGCTCGTCATCGGTAGCATAGTCGCCATACATATTCATAATGATCTGAGCGCGCATCACCAGGGAATCGCGCTTTGCCCCCATCGAGGCGTTCCACTCCTGCATAGAGCCATAACCGTCGCCGCGGTAGTCGACAGGCTGTACCAACGTGGCCTCGGAGGGCGTTGATCCGACTGTATCGGATAACGTTGCCGCGTGGGCATCAGTTGCGCCGACGCCCGCCAAAAGTGCCACGGTCAGAGCGGCGGAAAGGGCGACGGCTTTCGGTTTTCGTGAATCGATCCTCATGTAGCTGGAAACCTCCGTAGTGTGTTTTTGCTGCGTTTGAGCTGCGTGTGATTCGATCGCGCTGCATAGTACCCCGAGCAAATCGCGACCTGCGGTTTTACTCAAAAGGCGCACGTCAATTGCGTAAAACTCACATCCTCTCAACAGGAGTTTTCCACAACTCGAATGCATAAAGCGTGTCAAAAACCCTGTTTTTGCACCCTCTCTATGCAAAAAAGGCACCTGTGCAACCATTGTTCGCACAGGCACCTTGAGCAGGCATTTTATGCAGTTATACCTATCGAGTCGCAAGGGGTCCTTGCACAAGTCGCCTTACTCGTCCAGCGCGGCGAAGGCCTGCTTCAGATCCCAAATGATATCCTCGGCGTTCTCGGTACCGATGGAAAGACGGATCGTGGAGGGCGTGATGTTCTGCTCGGCGAGCTCCTCGGCAGAAAGCTGGGAGTGCGTGGTGGTAGCCGGGTGTACGACGAGCGACTTGACGTCGGCCACGTTGGCGAGCAGCGAGAACACCTGCAGATGATCGATGAACTTCCAAGCTGCCTCCTGGCCACCCTTAATCTCAAAGGTAAAGATCGAGGCACCGCCACGGGGGAAGTACTTCTGATAGAGCTCGTGATCGGGATGCTCAGGCAGGCTCGGGTGGTTCACCTTGGCGACGTGGCTGTCACCAGCCAGGAACTCAACGACCTTCTTGGTGTTCTCGACATGACGGTCAACGCGCAGCGACAGAGTCTCGGTGCCCTGGAGCAGGACCCAGGCGTTGAACGGGCTGATGCAGGCGCCCTCGTCACGCAGCAGGATAGCGCGGACATAGGTTGCGAAGGCGGCGGGACCGGCAGCCTCGGCAAACGAAACACCGTGGTAGGAGGGGTTGGGCTCAGCGATCTGGGCATACTTGCCACTCACCTTCCAATCGAAGTTACCGCCGTCGACGATCACACCGCCCAGCGAGGTGCCGTGGCCGCCGATGAACTTGGTTGCGGAGTGGACGACGATGTTGGCACCATGCTCCAGCGGACGGAACAGATACGGGGTGCCGAAGGTGTTGTCGACGACAACCGGCAGACCGTGCTTCTTGGCGACCTCGGAGATGGCGTCGATGTTGGGGATGTCGGAGTTGGGGTTGCCGAGCGTCTCGAGATAGATGACCGTGGTGTTGTCCTTGATGGCACCCTCGACCTCTTCCAGGTTATGGGCATCGACAAACGTGGTCTCGACGCCAAACTGGGAGAGCGTATGCTCCAGCAGGTTGTAGGAGCCACCGTAGATGGTCTTCTGAGCCACCACGTGGTCACCGGCCTGGGCAAGAGCCTGCAGGGTATAGGTGATGGCAGCAGCGCCAGAGGCGACGGCAAGACCTGCCACGCCACCCTCGAGGGCGGCGATACGGTCCTCGAAGACGCCCTGGGTGGAGTTGGTCAGACGGCCGTAGATGTTACCGGCGTCGGCAAGACCAAAGCGGTCGGCGGCGTGCTGGGAGTTGCGGAACACATAGCTCGTGGTCTGGTAGATAGGCACGGCGCGGGAGTCGGATGCGGGATCGGCGCTCTCCTGGCCAACGTGCAGCTGCAGGGTGTCGAAACCAAAGGTGTGCTCGGGGTTGTTGATAAACTGGCTCATGATGATCTCCTTGATTGAACGAAAGCAAATTAATAGAGAGAAGTAAGTCGCTGTCTCCTGATCACGCCAACGGGCGCAAACAGGAGCCCGGCATTCGTCTTGGTAAGCAATTCATATGCGGGCCTCCTTTCGCATCCCGGTTCCGTGGTTGGCTTAATTACCTACCGCCTTTGTGTGTTTTGAATAGTACGAGCATCGTTTCCCTCGGTCAATCACTTAAAAGCGCTAACCTGTTATCGGTTTTTTAGATAGCTATCGAAAGGACGGGCGCCGATGACCCTCCAACAGCTTCGCTTTTTGATCGCCGTGGCAGAGTCCGGCTCAATCAACGCCGCAGCTCAGCGCCTCTATACGGCACAGTCCAATATCTCCAATGCCGTTAAAAGCCTGGAGCAGGAACTTCATATCGAAATCTATACGCGCTCTAGCCGCGGTGTTGCACTCACCAACGACGGCACCGAGCTTTTGGGTTATGCACGCCAGGTCGTAGAGCAGGCCGACATGCTCGAGGCACGCTACGAGGACGGCGGCACCCCGCAAGCCCGCCTCGCCATTTCCGCCCAGCACTACGCCTTTTCGGTCGAGGCCTTTGTCAACGTAGTCGAGCGCTGCCGCGACAGCAAGTTCGAGTTCATCATGCGCGAGACCACCACAGCGCAGATCATTGATGACGTCCGTGCGTTTCGCAGCGATATCGGCATCCTCTATCTGGACGACTTTAACGCCCGCGTTCTGCAGAAGGCTTTTGCCGATGCCCGCGCAAGCTTCCATCCCCTATTCGACGCGACGGTCCACGTCTTCGTTAGCGAGCGCCACCCGCTCGCCCGCCGCCCTCAGCTGTCCCTTGCCGATCTCACGCCCTATACGCGCTACAGCTTTGAGCAGGGAACCTCAAACTCCTTCTATTACGCCGAGGAACCTTTTAGCTATATCCCTTGCGACCGCAACATACGAATCTCGGACCGCGGAACACTTACCAACTTACTTATCACGTCGAACGGTTACACCCTGTCGACCGGAGTCCTCTCCAACGAAATGCAATGGGGTATGGCATCGATCCCGTTAGCAGACGCCCCAACGATGCACGTGGGCTACATCATGCATAACGATCGCAAGCCCTCTCCCCTCTTGCAGCAATACCTCGATGAGCTCGACGGCATCATCCATGCCAATCAACTGTCGGAAGACGGGGTAGAAATCGTAGATTGCTAGCCCCCGACGGGCATGGCGCTACAATGGTCACTCACACGAAACGTATCCAACGAAAGGAACCATGTGAAGGTCATCATCTACACCGACGGCTCGGCCCGATCAAATCCGGGACGCGGCGGCTACGGCGCCGTGCTCAAATACACCAACCCCGCCGGCAAGACCTTCACCTCCGAGCTTTCGCGCGGCTACGCCAAGACCACCAACAACCGCATGGAGCTCATGGCGGTCATCGTGGCGCTCGAGGCGCTCAACCGCCCCTGCGACGTCGAAGTCCATTCCGATTCGCAGTACGTCGTCAACGCCTTTAACAAGCACTGGATCGACGGCTGGAAAAAGCGCGGATGGAAAACCGCCAACAAGCAGCCCGTCAAGAACCGAGACTTGTGGGAGCGCCTACTCACCGCCAAAAGCAAGCACAAGGTTGAGTTCATCTGGGTTAAGGGTCACGCCGGTCACGAGCTCAACGAGCGCTGCGATGAGCTCGCCACCACGGCGGCCGACGGCAGCAACCTCGATATCGACGCCGGCTTTAACGAGAGCGACCTGTAACGGCGTTTTCGCACGCTATTTCCTGTCCCCTCGCGCTACACTCATCCTGTAAACCGAACGGCACGAGGGGGATACATGCTGCGTATAGCGACCATCGGCACATCCATGATTACCGACGACTTTATCCAGGTCGTCAACGCCAACGACCAAGCTGCGTTTGTGGGCACGCTCTCGCGCGATGCAGATCGCGGCGCCGCCTTCACCGCTAAGCATGGTGGCGAGCGTAACTTCACCGCGCTTGACGAGCTTGCGTCCGCTGCCGACGTCGACGCCGTCTACATCGGCAGCCCCAATGCGCTCCACTACGAGCAGGCGCTCGCCTGTATCGCCGGCGGCAAGCACGTTATCGTCGAAAAGCCTTTTTGTGCCACCGAGGCACAGGCGTTCGAGGTCTTTCGCGCAGCCGAGGCGGCGGGCGTCGTAGCCCTCGAGGCCATGCGCCCGCTCCATGACCCCGCTTTCCACGCCATCGAGGACGCCCTGGGTGAGATCGCCCCCATCCGCCGCGCCTCATTGCGCTTTGGCAAATATTCCTCGCGCTACAACGAGATTCTCGCGGGACACGCCACCAATATCTTCGACTGCAATATGGCATCGGGTTCCCTCATGGATATTGGCGTCTACACCGTCGAACCCATGGTCGAGTTTTTCGGCATGCCCTCCGGCCTTACGAGCATGGCTACGCTGCTCGACCCCACCACGCGACAGCTCACGCACGGCCCCATCGATGGCTGCGGTTCCATCCTCGCCAGCTACGGCGGTGGCCGTATCTCCGTCGAGCTCGCGCACTCCAAAATTACGAATGACCTGCTGCCCTCGCAGATCGAAGGCGAGCGTGGCACTATCCAGATCGACCATCTGTCCACGCCCCGCAACGTCCGCATCGACTATCGCGGCGACGTCGTACGCGGCTCGGCGACCGAGGCACCGCGCGAACAGAGCGACAACGGCCGCGTGCTCGACCTGCCCAAATCGAGCAACACCATGGAATACGAACTCACAGACTTTTTCACCGCCATCGGCGGCATCGATAACGTTAAGGAAGAGATTTGGGAGACCCCGGCGGGACGTCACGAGCTTGGCCACTACCGCGATGTCACGCTCGTCTCACTGCGCATCATGGATGCCGTGCGTCAGCAGGCCGGCATAACCTTCCCAGCCGACGCAGGCAAGCAGGCATAGCGATGGGCCTCTTCGATACGTTCTTCTCCAGCGTCACCGGCGGCAGTCGAGAGCCTCAAAAACCATCAAACGTCGAGCTCGAGCTGCGCCGCAGGCTTACTGTGCTCGCAAGCGACGAGGCCACCCAAAACACTCCCCTGCGCTATTTCCTGCGCTGGGCGGGGCAAGTCCAAGGCGTTGGTTTTCGCTTTACCAACACCAACCTCGCGCAGGCACGCGCACTCACCGGCTGGGTGCGTAACATGGAAGACGGCTCAGTCGAGATGGAGATACAGGGAGCTCCGGCAAGCATCCTATCTCATCTCGAGGCACTTCATGCCTCCTACGAGCGCATGGGAACGCGTTTTCGCCTCGTAGACGCCCAGACTCGAGCCCCACTTGCCAATGAAGACGGTTTCAGTCCTCATTATTAGTATTGTGTGCTAAATACGGTATCATTTACCTACGACCGTTAATAGAAAAGAGGCGAGGCGCATGGCGGTGCAAAGAAGGAATACCAGGCAGCGAAAGCTGGTTCTTGACGCCGTGCGCCAAAGCTATAACCATCCCACCGCCGACGAAATCTACAACGTCGTGCGGACGCAGGATGACAAAATCAGCCGCGGTACGGTCTACCGCAATCTCAATCTCTTGGCCGACGCCGGCGAGATTCTCTCCATCAAGACGCCGGGCGGCAGCCGCTTCGATCGCACGATCGAGCCGCATGCGCATATCATCTGCACCTCGTGCAGCCGCGTCATCGACGTACCGCTCCCCTTCGATGCCAAGCTCGACGCCAAGGCGTCCGAGCAAATCGGCTGGCACGTCACATCGCACTACACCATCTTCGAGGGTCTCTGCCCCGACTGCCGGTAGATGTTTGGGACATGCCTTAAAATCCATCTTTCCGCACTTTGCAGCAAAAAGTAGATTTCTAGACACGTCCCAGATATCTACTCGGCGAGCAGACGACGTAGCTCTTCTTCGACCGTGCGCACGTAGCGGACGCGGTCGTTGATGCCGCGCATGGTGGGGTTGCAGCTCTCCATCAGATAGGGATGGCCCACGGCGTTGAGCATGTCGCGATCGTTCTCATTGTCGCCAAACGCCATCATCTCATCGGGCGAAATCCCCAGGGCACGACCGTAATCGGCAAGCGCGGAGCCCTTGCCCGAACCGAAACCGATAAAGTCCGTCCATTCGGTTCCCGACGTCATCACGTCAACACGGTCGCTAAAGAGGCGCTCGAAATACTCCAGGGCCGCCGGCTGATCCACCTCGGGCGTCTGGAAGGCGATCTTAATGACGTCCTCGTCGATGTCCTCGGGGCGGTCGACCACCGCCACATCGCAGTGGACCTCATAGCGCAAATGGTCGACGAACGCATCGTTGCCGCTCATGGTGTAGAGGTGTCCCTCACACGAAAGGGTCACGTCGGCATGGGGATACGCAACCACGGCATTCGCGATATCCATAGCAAGACTACGCTCCATGGAGCGCTTGACAACGGCACGCCCCTCGCTCATCACCAGGGCTCCGTTCTCGCATACATAGGCGAGCTCATCGGCCACCGGGGTAAACAGATAGCGCAAGCTCGCATATTGACGACCGCTCGCCGGCATAAACACGATACCGCGACGATGCAGTTCATCGATGAGCTCAAAGGCCTCGGAACGCGGCTCGCGCTCCCCCCGATGCAGCAACGTGCCGTCCAAATCGCATGCAATCAGCTTGATTCCCTCAAGACCCATATGCTTTCCCCCCAAAGCACCTCATCAACAGTAAGACGGACTTTGAATAGCTGCCTCTCAAAGTCCGTCTTACTCATACGCACGTTAACCGCGCGCCTTTTTTACGATCGTAAAGTCGGGAGCCATACTCACAACGGCATCCGCCGCACTCGACGCAAAGCGCCGGTCCGCATCGAGTTCACGGGTAACCACCGAGAGCCAAACGCCCTCGACGCCCCGGAGCATGCGGCCCAAAACAGGCTGCACCGGCGTATACATGCGCACGGTATACTCGTCCGAATCGCCTCGGAAAAGCGGCGCGTGCATATTGCCGATCTCCCAGCACGCATGCGCGAGCGCAATCGGGTCCATGCGGTCGACTTCGACCAAATAAACCTCGGCACTGCGCAGGCGCACGACAACCGCCACGGGCACCATGCCCGAACGGTCGATGGCGAGCACATCGCCATCGGCAAGGCGATCGCCATCGGCAGCGCCCAGCCGAATATCGACCGTACGCCCCAGCTCCGTCACGCCCACAAATGTGCGGGCATCGGCCTGGTCCCAATCGAGTAGTAGCTCATCGACCTCAAAGACACCGCCCAGCTCCCGGCGAAGCAAAAGCTCATAGGACGGGTCGTTGAGATTTCCGAGACACGCTGTCGAAACCAGATTCACAGGCATAGCCTAGTCCTCGACCTCGACGAGCTCGATATCAAAGTTGAGGTCCTTGCCGGCAAGCTCGTGGTTGGCATCGAGCGTCACGGCCTCGGGCGTTACGTCGATGACGACGGCGGGGACGGGCATGCCGCTCGGCGTGGACAGGAAGAGCTTCATGCCCTTCTCGATCTGCTCGATGTTGGGAACCTGCTCGGCCGGGAAGGTAATAACCATCTCGGGATTGTGCTCGCCGTAGGCATCGGCAGCAGGAATGTGCACGGTCTTCTTCTCGCCCACCTGCATGTCGACAACAGCGGCGTCGAAGCCCTTGATCATCTGACCGGCGCCGCAGGTGAACTCCAGCGGCTCGCCGCGATCGTAGGAGCTATCGAACTGCGTGCCGTCGTCGAGCGTGCCGCGATAATGAGTCTTGACCTTCTTGCCCTGGTTGGACATGGTAACCTCCGTGATAAGGGCGGCGCACAACGCGGGCCGCCGTGAACATATGGCGCTAACTATACCCTAGTCATACAATTCAATGACAGTTTGCAAAGAAACGCTGCAACCGGAGGAACCATGGCATATCCCGTATTTGACCTACACTGCGACACCGCCGACCGCATCGGCTGGGCCACGCTCGATCTCGACCTGCGCTTTACCGCCGGCACCGACGGTTATTTCCCCGGCGACGAAACGCATCCGCAAGATTTCGACCTCATCGAGGGCAACGCCTGCGCCATCTCGCTCGCAAAGATCGGCAACACGCCATGGGCACAGTGCTTCGCCACGTTTGTCCCCGATGAGATTCCCACCGCCCACGCCGCGCGCTTCCAGGCGCAGATCATGGCGCATATGAGCGGCCAGGCAATGCTCAACCACGACCGCATGGTCAACGTACGCAGCGCGGCAGACATTCGCCCCGCGCTCAAAGACGGCAAGGTCGCCTGCATCCACACCATCGAAAACGCCACGTTCTTTGCCGAGGACCCCGCGTTGATCGAGGTGCTCAAGAGCTTGGGCGTACTCATGTCATCGCTCAGCTGGAATGCGCAGGGACCGCTCGCGAGCGGACACGATACCCACGCCGGCCTCACCGCCGCCGGCATCGAGGCACTTACGCAGATGGAGCACGCCGGCATGGTGCTTGACGTCTCCCACCTCAACGATGAGTGCTTTGACGAGGTTGTCGCCCACGCCACACGTCCCTTCGTCGCCAGCCACTCCAACTCCCGTGCGGTTTGCGGCGTCAAACGCAACCTTACCGACGACCAGTTCCGCACCATTCGCGACATGGGCGGTATCGTCGGCCTCAACTACTGCAGCGAGTTCCTTTCCAACGACGCAGCCGACAAGACCGCCGCAGACGTCACCTTCGACCAGCTGGCGGCACATATCGAGCACTGGCTCGACCTGGGCGGCGAGGACGTCATCGCGCTCGGCGGCGACTGGGACGGTGCCACGGTGCCCGCCTTCCTCTCCGATGCCAGCAAGATGCCCGAGTTCCAGAACATGCTCTCCAAGCACTTTGGCAAGACCGTGATGCAGAAGCTCTGCAGCGATAATGCCCTTGCCTTCTTCGAGCGTTATTAATTTCACATCCCCTGAGCGAGCCGGCATGCCGAACGGTCGACATGCCGGCCCGTCCCCAATCTGAAGGACCGCTTTTGACGCAGCAGTTTACGATTTCCGTATCCCGACCGGATGGGACGCCCATCCCCGTCGTCGTTACCAAAAAGTGCGTCAAGAACTTCAACCTACGCGTCACATCGAGCGGCGAGGTTCACGCCAGCGCACCACTTGGCGCCAGCCGCGAGCGTATTGAAGCGTTTGTGAAGCGCAACAGCGCCTGGATTATCAGCCGACGTGCCCAGCGCGAGCAACGTCAGGCGACGGCGCGAGAGCCGCTCAGTCCCTCGTCCATCATTGCACTTTGGGGCAAGCCCATCACGGTACAGGACGCACTCGACCACAACTTTGCATCACCCGCACCGCGGCCCAAGCAGGCTACCTTCGCAAGTTTTATGGGTACCGACGAGCCAAACGGACGTCCGCAGGCCAAGTGGAACGCGACCCTCGACGGCTTAACGCCCAGTGAGATCCAAGCCCATATTGACCAGCTCTATACGTCCGAGGTCACATCGGCACTGCGCGATATGGTGCACGCATACGAAATCGCAATGGGTGTCGCCGTATCCCGCGTTTCCGTACGCAGCATGAAAACGCGTTGGGGATCATGCACGCCCAAGACCGGAGCCATTCGCATCGCACGCGAACTTGCCGCCTATCCCATCGAATGCCTCGACATGGTTGTCGCCCACGAGCTCGTCCACTTGCTCGAGCCAAGCCACAACCAGCGGTTCCACGTCCTGCTCGACACATACTGCCCCAACAATAGAGCACTTTCTCAGCGACTCAAGCAGCCACCCATAGAGACGTATTAGAACCGGTTAGCGCACACGCTCGATCTCGACACCGCAGCTTGCCAGGGGAAGACCGACGGGCGCCCAAGGCTTATCGAGCTTAACGCGCACGCCAAGCAGCAGGGGGTAACGACGTAGCAGCATCTGGGCCACGCCCTCGGCTGCAGCCTCGATGAGCTTAAACGTATGCTCGCGCAGATAGCCATCGACATCGTGGCATACCGAGCCGTAGTCAATCGAGGCGTCCAGGTTATCGTGCTCCCCCGCTGCACGCAGGTCGGCATAGAGCACCAGGGACACGATGAACTTCTGGCCCAGCGCGTTCTCTTCGGGATATACGCCGTGGTTAGCAAAAACCTCAAGACCTTCAACGGTGATGCGGTCGGCATGGCGCAGATCGTCATAGCTCACGTGGGGTACCGCCGTTGCGGTGGATATTTCGCCCCTTCCACGGCGGGCGAGCTCGGCACCTTCAGTCTTGGTTGCATTCTCGGGCAGTTTCTTATTGCTCATCGCGATCGTCTCCTTCGTTTAGAACCCCGACCGCGCAAACTAACTACACGCGAATCGACAGGTTCTTTTTATCATCGCTCCAGTTGCAAGCATTGCGCGCGGGGCATGCAAAGCAGGCGCGCGACGCTTTATCGGCCGCATAGAGCAGACGCTCAAGCGGTTGGCTGTTCACGCGCAGCTTTCGATGGCCCAGAATGGCCGTCTTAATGGCTGCGGCATCGGCCGGCTCAAACGCCACATCATCGGGCATGCCGCCGAGAATCGCATCAGCGACGCGTTCGCTTGCAACATCATGGGATATACCCGATTCATACTGTTCATCTTTGCCGATATCGTGAAGAAGTGCCGTGGCGTAGATGACCTCGCGGTCAAATTCGAGCTGTTCCTCGAGATTCTTGATCCACATAATGCGAGCGACATCGAGCAGATGGTCAATACCGTGGCGGCAGAAGATGCGACCCGATTCCAACTGTGCAATGTTGCCCAGGTGCCGCCGAAACAGCCCGTTGGCACAGATGTAATCAATGCGAGGCATGGCACCAAAAGGCGCCAGACCCGAAGCCATAAAACCGCGACGCGGCGTTCCCTCGTCAGTATTCGATGTAAAGTCGTTGACGACTCTCATAGTTAGCGTCCCAGCATCCTAAAGAAACGCTCTTCGAGCGCAGGGTCGGTCTCAAAGACGCCGCGGCGAGCGAGCGTCACGGTCTTGGTGCCGGGCTTTTGCACGCCGCGCATGGTCATGCACATATGCTCAGCTTCCATCAACACAATCGCTCCCTGGGGAGCGAGATAATCCATGAGGGCGTCGGCAACCTGCGCACACAGCTGCTCCTGCAGCTGCAGACGGCGGGCATAAACCTCAACCGTGCGAGCAAGCTTAGAGAGCCCTGCGACACGGCCGTTGGGGATATAGCCAATGGTAGCCTTGCCATAAAACGGCAGCAGATGGTGTTCACACAGCGAGTAGAACGTGATGTCGCGCTCGATAACCAAATCGTTCGAAGCGACGGCAAAGGTTTTGGACAGGTGCTCCTCGGCACTCTGGTCCATACCGCCGGCGATCTCGCCATACATACGGGCAACGCGCGCCGGGGTCTCCAGCAGGCCCTCACGAGTTGGGTCCTCGCCTATGCCCTCAAGCAGCAGCTTAATGGCGGCCTCGACTTTTTCCTGATCGACCATCTGGGCCTCACTTTTCCGATTTCACGTTCGCGCTATGGTACCACGCCCTCCGGCATCGACCATAAGCTACATAGTATGGGTCGAATAGACCGGATCATCACGCCAAAGTTCAACCGCATCACAAAGCGCAACGCCCTCGCGCTCAGCGCGGGCGCGCGTAGCGTTCATATCGATCACGCGCTGATTGCTCGAGCCCCTAAAGCGCAGCGTGATATCGTACAGGTCCTGAACAAACGGGCCGTCCACCAACATATCAAGACAGGTAAGGATGCGGTCCGTCACCTCGGTATGATGACGACCGCCCGGCATAAGCTCCTCGAGCACATCGCCGGTAAAGCACCAAATAGTCTTTCCCGACCCCACAGGATAAGCGGCACGAACACGCTCAATAAAATCAACGAGCCCCGCCTGGTTCTCGGGTTCCATAGGCTCCCCGCCCAGAATCGTCAGGCCGTCGTTAAAGGGATGGTCGAGGCTCTCGATAATCTTGTCCTCGACGGCGCGATCAAAGGGCTCGCCCGCAGCAAAGTCCCACGCGACAGAGTTAAAGCAATTCTTGCACCCACGACGGCACCCGCTCACAAACAGAGAAGTACGAACGCCTTCTCCATCAGCAATGTCGAAATACTTAATGTTCGCGTAGTTCATAGGTAACTCTCCCGGGAGGCCGGGACATATCATCCCGTCCTCAAACATTCTCGGCCTTCGGCCTGCGAAACTGCGGGCGGGACGATATGTCCCGGCCTCATGCAAAGGGTAACTCAATGAACAAAGCGAACATCGAGTATAGGGTTCGAGGTCCAATAAAAACTTTGTTGCAGCTCAACCACCATCGCAAGCAAAGCGTAGCTGCAAGTCAACTCCTGTCCGCTAAGAACTTCGAGGAGTGAGCAGACCGCATGCTGCATCTCAGCTACATTAACTTGGCTGCCCCGTAGCGAGGCCCCGGATCTTTGCTCGATATGAGTTCCGCACGAACAGGAGGCGCCAGTGGCGCCTCCGTCGTGAGCCAGGACTGTCCGAAATAGCGAGTAAAGGTCCGGGGCCTCGCTACGGGGCAGCCTGGGATGGTTATTAGAGATGCAGCACGCGGTCGCGGATCTCCTCGGTTCGACCCTGGTTCCAGAACTGGGTACCGATGTAGCCGCACGTACGACGAGCGACGTTCATCTTCTCCTGGTCGCGGTTACCGCAGTTGGGGCACTCCCACACCAGCTTACCGTCGTCCTCGACAATCTTGATCTCGCCATCGTAGCCGCACACCTGGCAGTAGTCGCTCTTGGTGTTGAGCTCGGCGTACATGATGTTGTCGTAGATGTACTGCATCACGCGAATGACAGCCTTGAGGTTGTCCTGCATGTTGGGAACCTCGACGTAGGAGATAGCACCGCCCGGCGAAAGCTGCTGGAACATACCCTCGAACTTAAGCTTATCGAAGGCATCGATCTCCTCGGACACGTGGACATGATAGCTGTTGGTAATGTAGCCCTTGTCCGTCACACCCGGGATAATGCCAAAACGACGCTGCAGGCACTTGGCGAACTTGTAGGTCGTCGACTCAAGCGGGGTGCCGTACAGCGAGAAGTCGATATCGCTTTCGGCCTTCCACTCGGCGCACTTGTCATTCATGCGCTGCATGACGGCCATGGCAAACGGCGTGCCTTCCTTCTCGGTGTGGCTGTGGCCCGTCATGTACTTGACGCACTCATACAGGCCGGCATAGCCCAGGCTGATGGTGGAGTATCCGCCCACGAGCAGCTTGTCGATTGTCTCGCCCTTCTTCAGACGAGCGAGGGCGCCGTACTGCCACAGAATCGGTGCGGCGTCAGAAAGCGTGCCCATCAGACGCTCATGACGGCACAGCAGGGCACGGTGGCACAGCTCAAGGCGCTCATCGAAGATCTTCCAGAACTTGTCCATATCCTGGTGCGAGCTCAGTGCGACATCAGGCAGGTTGATGGTCACAACGCCCTGGTTAAAGCGACCATAGTACTTGGGCTTGTTCGGGTCGTAGTTCAGCGCGTTGGCAACGTTGTTAAAACCGTTGCCCGAGCGGTCGGGCGTCAAGAAGCTGCGGCAGCCCATGCAGGTATAGCAATCGCCGTTGCCGGCGGTCTCGCCCTTCGACAGCTTGAGCTCGCGCATCTTCTTCTCGGAGATATAGTCGGGAACCATGCGCTTGGCGGTGCACTTGGCAGCCAGCTGGGTCAGGTAGAAGTACGGGGAATCCTCGTGAACGTTATCGTCCTCGAGTACATAGATAAGCTTGGGGAATGCCGGGGTAATCCAAACGCCGGCCTCGTTCTTAACGCCCTCGTAGCGCTGGCGAAGCGTCTCCTCCACGATCATGGCAAGGTCGTGCTTCTCCTGAGGCGTACGGGCCTCGTTAAGATACATAAAGACCGTCACGAACGGCGCCTGGCCATTCGTGGTCATAAGGGTCACGACCTGATACTGAATCGTCTGGACGCCGCGACGGATCTCGTCACGCAGGCGATCCTCAACAACCTCGCGGACCTTTTCGGGAGATGCGGAAACGCCGAGCTCCTCAAGCTCGCGAGCGACCTCGCCGCGAATCTTCTGGCGGCTCACCTCAACAAAGGGGGCAAGATGGGTCAGCGAAATCGACTGGCCGCCGTACTGGGAGGAAGCAACCTGGGCGATGATCTGCGTCGCGATATTGCAGGCGGTCGAGAAGCTGTGCGGCTTCTCAATCAGCGTGCCCGAAATAACAGTGCCGTTCTGGAGCATGTCCTCCAGGTTCACCAGATCGCAGTTGTGCATGTGCTGAGCAAAGTAATCCGAATCGTGGAAGTGGATCAGGCCCTCATTATGGGCGTCCACGATCTCCTGAGGCAGCAGCACGCGCTGGGTCAGGTCCTTGGAAATCTCGCCGGCCATATAGTCGCGCTGAACGGAGTTGACGGTCGGGTTCTTGTTGGAGTTCTCCTGCTTGACCTCTTCGTTATTGCACTCGATCAGCGACAGGATCTTGTCATCGGTCGTGTTCTTCTGGCGCTTCAGGCTCTGAACATAGCGATAGATGATGTAGTGGCGGGCAACCTCGTAGCAGTCGAGACGCATGATCTCGTCCTCGACCAAATCCTGGATCTCCTCGACCGAAACGGTGTGGCCCGCGTTCTCGCATGCCTCGGCGACGTTTTGTGCCGCGTAAACCACCTGGCGGTCGGTTAGACGAGAGCTCTCCTCGACCTCCAAGTTGGCGGCGCGGATGGCATTGACGATCTTATCGATGTCAAAGACAACCTCGGTGCCGCTGCGCTTGATGATCTTCATCCTCTTGCCTCTTTCGGGTCGTAGCCTCATTGCGCTTCAGAGCCAAACGATGCCCGGCAGGGCTTGCCCCTGTCTTGCGGCGCCGTCGCGCAATCTGTGTTCTCGATAAACCATAGGTCCTCATGCGGACAATCCTCGCGGCCGATCAAGCGGCTCAAAGGCGTGTCCAAATGGGACGATTAAGGTCTTCGTTCTCTGTCCGCCATCTATCATACGACAAAGACGCATCTATATCCTGTATTCTTTTTTTAGGTCAAACACAACATATAGTGTTTCAGCAGGTCAAAGCAATTGGTCATTTTGCAGACGCATTAATTATGAGGGGTTCTTGGCAAGCCGGTAAAACATTACCAACACGGCTACCTGCATGGCAGTTATAAAACCCCCTTAGTCAAGCCGCTGACAAATCCTACCAAAACCAAGCCGCTCACGCCAAAATAATCCAAAAGATTGCGCTTGACCAACATGTTGCGGTCACGCTCGGTCAGGACGTATGCAATCAGCCAGTGCCCCTACGGGATGCGAAGATCATCGCACGCGGATCTTGAGTTCAATATCTGGTGCCACATTTGACGACATAAAACGAAACAGCCCAGAGACATAGCCTCTGAGCTGCGAACATTTGGTGGGCGTTAGAAGATTTGAACTTCTGACCTCTTCCGTGTCAGGGAAGCGCTCTCCCCCTGAGCTAAACGCCCAAATGGAGCGGACAACGGGGCTCGAACCCGCGACCCCAACCTTGGCAAGGTTGTGCTCTACCAACTGAGCCATGTCCGCCTGCGAGGATTTAATATACGGGATGATCCACCCAAATGCAAGATCTTTTTTTAAAAAGTTTTGCGACGCCCTCGCGAACCTCGCGAAGACATCAGCCACCACGGAAGGCGCAGACAAACGCAAACTCGCCGCAAAAGGCCCCTACATCTCACCGAGCATGATCCAGGCGGAGCTGTCCTGCGCGAGCCTGCCGTCTGCAAGCGGTGATGAGGTGAGCAGGACCCTGCCCGCCGGCAGCTCCACGGGTGCTGCGCCAAAGTTCGTCACACACGCCCAGCCGTTATCGCGGCGATAGGCAATGACACCACCCTCAGCGCCCTCGGCACCATCCGCAAGACCGGTGCGCCCGTCAAGATCAAGCCACGCAAGATCGTTGGCGCACCCGCGCAGCTTGCGCCGTAGCCAGAGGGCGTCACGATAGAGCGTAAGCATCGATGTCGGGTCCGCTTCTTCCCTATCGGCAGCGTAATCGGAAAACCATGCAGGCTGCGGCAGATGGGGCGCCGCATCGGCGTTCACCGGCGAAAACCCAAACGATCCGCCATGCGCGGGATCGTCCGCCGCCACCCACGGCAGGGGCACACGACAGCCGTCGCGCCCCTTCTCACGCTTCGGTCCGTGCGTATTGGTCGCAGTAGGGTCTTCGAGTGCAGCCCACGGGATATCAGCCACCTCAAAAAGGCCGAGCTCCTCACCCTGATACACGTATGCCGAGCCCGGAAGCGCCAGCTCAAGCAAAAGGGCCGCCCGCGCGCGGCGCTCGCCGAGTTCACGGTCCTCGTCATAAGACGACCCGTCGCGTAAGAGCCAGTCGAGCGCAATCTGGTGGTAGCGCGTCGCCTTGATTTGCGGCAGGGCATAGCGTGTCGCCACGCGCGGCACGTCGTGGTTGGAGAGTACCCAGGTCGAGGCGGAATCAGATTCGACGGCTGCCTTCAAGCCCTTCTCGATTGCAGTGTGCATGTCATCATAGGTCCAAGTGGCCTTGGCAAACTCAAAGTTGAATGTCTGGCCAAGCTCGCTGGGACGCGCGTAGAGATACTGGCGCTCGGGCAGCACCCACGCCTCGGCAACGGCGCAGCGCGGCGGATTATAGCGGTCGAACACGCGGCGCCACTCGCGATAGATCTCGTGGACCTCATTGCGGTCCCACAGCGGATGGGTGCCGTCGTCAACCATGTCATCGCCCTCGGCGAGATGCCACCGGTCGAGGTCATCGCGGTCGAGATCCTTGGCGAGACCCTGCGCCACATCAATGCGAAAGCCGTCGACGCCTCGATCGCTCCAAAACGCCAGGACGTCGCAAAAGAGCGCGTGAACCTCAGGGCATGACCAGTCAAAGTCCGGCTGCTCGGGCGTAAACATGTGCAGATACCACTGACCGTCCGCAACACGCGTCCATGCGGGGCCGCCAAAGTTGGCATTCCAATTGGTGGGAGGCAGCTCGCCATGCTCGCCGCGACCATCGCGGAAGATATAACGGGCGCGCTCGGGCGATCCGGAGCCGGCGGCAAGAGCGGCTTTGAACCAGGGGTGCTGGTTGGATGAATGGTTGGGCACGATATCGACGATAATCCTGATGCCGCGCGCGTGAGCCGCAGCGATCATGTCATCGAAGTCGTCAAGCGAGCCGAGACGTGGATCGACATCGCAGTAGTCCGCCACATCATAGCCACCATCGACAAGAGGCGATGGGTAAAACGGGCTCAGCCAGATGGCCTCGATACCCAGCCGCTCAAGATAGTCCATCTGCTGGGTAATGCCCGCGATATCACCCAGACCCGAACCAGTCGAATCCTTAAACGAGCGCGGGTAGATCTGATAGATCGCGGCATCAGACATCCATGAGCGCGAAGAAGACTTTTCTGTAGCCATGGGACATATCTCCCTTGCAACGAGGTTATGCGAGATGCCCACGATGATACGCCCAAAGCGGACATTCGCGGCAAACAACGCCACAGCCACGCCCCAAAACGCTCGCTCCCTCTCGGGTTCGAGCCCAGGCGATGGGTACAAAAAAGCCCGGCTACCGTGGTAGTCGGGCTGCTGCGTTTGGAGCGGACAACGGGGCTCGAACCCGCGACCCCAACCTTGGCAAGGTTGTGCTCTACCAACTGAGCCATGTCCGCATATGTAAAACAAAACGGGCGCCGGAGCGCCCGGATGTTGCCTGGAGGCGAAGCCCGGATTCGAACCGGGGGTAAAGGCTTTGCAGGCCTCTGCCTTACCACTTGGCCACTTCGCCGAAAAAGGACCGCCTAAACGGTCCGGAAATGCAATGGAGCGGACAACGGGGCTCGAACCCGCGACCCCAACCTTGGCAAGGTTGTGCTCTACCAACTGAGCCATGTCCGCTTGCGGGTTATTAATTTACGCGAGTTGTCCAAAAGACGCAAGTACTTTTTTCAAAAAACTTGTCTGCCGCATGTTCTTAATAGCCAAACGCGCTAAAGCGATTGGCTAGGCGCACGATTCCAGCGCTCCGCTAAACAGCTTCACCATCTGCACGCGCGTGCCGGCGCCGTCCGTACGACGAGCAACCTCCACGTTATCGACGAGCATACGCATAAGCTTGATACCACGGCCGCGTTCCTCAGATGCGACCGGCTCGCTCGTTTCATCGATAGAATAGCCGGCACCTCGATCAAGCACCTCAACCACAACGCGATCGCCATAGGCCTGAACCGTCAGGACGCACCCGATACCGCCCGCATGGTCATAGGCATTACCCAGCGCCTCCCCCGATGCCAATGCGATATCGTAGCGCTCGTCACGGCGCAACGGAAGCGATTCAAGGAGTTCGGCGATGCGATGTCGGTAGTATGGAAGATTCTCGATACCCTGACGGACCTCGACACTCTTACTCCAGCGAGGCAGCTCCCCCACCGGAATAGCGGGAATAGACTCCCGTGCCGGCCCCGCGACATGAAGGATATCGACAAGACGAGCAATCTCCAAAAAGCGAACAACTTCACCTGATGCATTGACGAGCGAAAGCAGGCCTTCTCGCCTCATGAGCTCACGAGCGCGCGTAAGCAGGAATGCCAAGCCCGTCGAATCGATAAAGCTAACAGCCTGACAGTTGATAACGACACGACGCACGCCGCGGCCAATCAAGGCATCCAACCGTCGGCGCAGCACCGGCACCGATGCGATGTCGACATCACCCGGTGGCGTCAAAACCGCTATGTCATTCCACTCATTCATACGACCATGGTTCCCAAAAAAGCCCACTCGATGCATTCGTTTCCCCAACCGTGCGGATTCAGCCCGCCCAGCGTCGTCTATGAACGACCCCGTAAAAACTCAAGGGACACCAATGCAATGTCATCGTCCAGCGCCGATTCGGTAAATCGGTCAAGCTCGCCCAAGACCTTGCCGCAAATGCCCGACACGCCCTCCCCCGAAACAGAAAGCAGAAGGTCGCGCAAGCGCAGCTCGCCAAAGAACGCTCCGGTGCGGTCGCGGGCCTCAATCGTTCCATCCGTATACATGAAGAGCATGTCGCCGGGGGCAAACGTAAACACGCCTGTCTCGTACACCATGCTCTCAAAGGCACCGATTACGCCCGATTGGCATCCAAGCAGCTCAACCTCTCCCCCACGGGCCTCGCCGCCACCCAGCGGCATCGACTCTGGCCTGATGACCATGGTCGGAGGATGGCCCGCCGAACAATACGTTGCGCGTCCGGCTTTAAGGTCAATCTTGGCGATAAAGGCCGTCACGAACGTCTCGACCCTCGAAAAGCCCATGAGCATGCTGTTAAGGGAGCGTGCCATACGGGCCGGTCCAGCGCCCTCCCAGGCATATGCCGTCAGGGCCGTCTTGACGAGCGCGGACATCGATGCGGCCTCAATGCCTTTGCCAGACACATCACCCAGAATCATGACGGCGCAGTCGTCGGGAAGACGGATGAGCGTATAGAAATCGCCGCCGACCAACGCCGAGTTCGTGGCCGACAGGTACACCGAATCGGTTGCGATACCCGGAACATCCCCCAGGGAATTTCTCATGCCGATCTGAAGGGTCTGAGCGATATGGCGCTCCTCGCGCTTTTGAGATTCGCCTTCGTAGATCAGTTCAAAGTCATGCGCCAAGTGCACCAAGTAGTCATATTCAAGATCATCAATCGGCTCTTGGCTACCATCACGAAGCAGCAGCGCGCGCGTCGTAGGGCTCTTCGCAACAGAAGCAGGAACAATCGCGTCGTTACTGTGCTTGCCATCACCCTCAGAGCGCGGGCGCCCCGCCTCGATGCCGGAGTCAACGTAGAGACCTTGACAAGGCAGACCGTGCGCCCTAAGCCAGCCTCCCATAGGCATCGATTCGTCAACGCGAGTTATACGGACGTGTTTAAGGTCCTCGGCACTCGTACCGCCCAAAACAGATGCCTCAAAGCCATCAGGGCCAGCCCCCAGACGTGCCGCTGGCGCCGTCGTGGAAAAGAAAAGCTTCTCGGGATCGTCCGGCAAAGCAACGCGACTGCCACCTTCAAAATCTATGACGTAGGAATCCAGACTGGCGTCATACTCAACAGGGCAAAAATGGCAGTTAAGCATATTGCAGATCTCGGACGATACCGCCTGGGTAGCCGCGGCGGAATCGTCTAGAAAGGCAAACAACTCATCACGTAAGACATTGAGCGAGCGGCCAAGCTCGGCCGTGCGACGGGAGCGAAGGCTCGATGCCATGCCGACCAGCTGGATAGACAGGTAATCGCAAATGACCTCGAGCACATTAACGTCATAGGCGAGCGGTGCCTGGGGGCGTTTCCAACCAACTTCCAGCACGCCAAGAATCTGCGTACCGTAAAAAACGGGAAGACAGATCTCGCTGCGGTACGGAGGCATATCCTGCATGCGCAACAGGTGCTTAGAACGATTGTCCAGGTCCATAAACATACCGGAGGCGGCCCTATCGCCCTCAAGGTCCTGTTGAATCGACAAGCGACAGGCACGCGACTCACGAAGAACATACGTCGGAATGCCAGCGCCATACGGCAAAAACTCGGGCAGGTAGCTGTCGTACAGCTCCTTGGAAACACCGCGTAGCTTAAAACCGCCGCTCTCAGAAAAATAGATAGCGGCACCCGAAGCATCGAGCGTTCCTACAAGCTGGTTCAAAACGGTATCAAGTAGGCTGGGCAGCTCATCGGAGCCCACGGTACTCATAATGACCGAGAGCGTGCCAGAGAGGCGCTTGTTAGCCACTCTAAGCTCTGAAAGAGCGCGCTTGAGCTGACGGTCGTGAGAATACTGTTCCTCGATACTATGAAGCGCCACAAGGACACGTGGTGCGCGGCGCCCAAAGATGCGTGGAGGCGTTACGGAGCCCGCACGAACCAAGACGGGGATAAAGGAGCCGTCACTCAGCTTGAGCATCAATTCGTTCTCGGAGCCATCAGTTTCAAATGGCAGACGATGTTCCGTCGCACGTTCAAAAGCGGATGAGTACAGGACATCTTTAACATCTCCACCGATGACGTCAGCGCGTTCCTCGCACATCAAACCAAGTAAGCGATTATTCACATGCAGAATTGTTCCGTCGAGCTCGCAGATGATGACAGCATCGCTCGTGATCTCGACTAGTTGGGCAACGTCTGCCCACTCGTTGCGTTCAAGCGTTTCCATCGTGGACCCCACCGTCTATCGGTAACAAAAAAGCCTCCGAAGAGGCTTCTCAAATGCGATGGTGTCGGAGGCGGGACTTGAACCCGCATGACCAAAAAGCGGTCACTAGCACCTCAAGCTAGCGCGTCTGCCAATTCCGCCACTCCGACATGCTATGTTGTTGATTCACGGTTCGTTTTGTTGGACCCGCGCGTTCAACGAGGAAGATAATAACCTATGATTCGAGAACTGTGCAAGCACTTTTTTCAAAAAAGTTTACGAATTTGTAAATGCGCAGGCAGATCCGTGTGTCCGGCCCCGAATCGGTGTTGCCTCCCGGCGCGTCCTCGGGCATGAGCGATATTTTGCTACGCACTTCGTGCTGCAAAATATCGCTCCCCCTGCGGAATGCGCCGGGAGGCAACACCGATTCGGGGTCTGCAGATACATACTTCAGGCACAGTTCTCAAACATGTTCTGGGGGCTGATGCAAATTTGGTGACTCGGCTTTGCCGAGCCCTTATATAAAGAGGCCGGAGCCAAAGCTCAGGCCTCACTAACTTTCCTATTAGATTAAGTGAGCGATCAAGAAATCGCACCCCTCCCTGCCGCGTTGCCGCAGGGCCCGCCCTGAAGTTACTTTTCAGAACACTCCGCACTGATATCTTCTGTATTGAAGACGTCGATGATGCACCCGTATACCATTGACGTCGACACCATC
>CAJLTA010000005.1 GCA_905209455.1 uncultured Collinsella sp. | reverse complement strand
GATTAATGGATAGAAACGGATGTTCTATCGGGACACACATTTTGTCCTATAAGCCTAAGCCGATGCGACAAAGGGGCTGTCCCTTTGTCGCATCGGCTTACTGTATTTATATTTTCCTGTTTTACCTTTGCAGGTTCTAATGGAGGGGATACCGAAGTAGCTGCTGGTAAGTAAACGCAGCCGCTCTGCCGGAGCCGCCCTTATATCGTTCCACGCGCAGTTTCGCAGCGAAGCGAGAATGTTTGAGCATGGAATGATATAAGGGCGGCTCCGGCAGAGCGGCGGACATTCGACTAGCGGATATGCGCGGGCTTTCCTCCCCAGTAGAAGCGGCAGAAGGCTCGTTTGCGCTTTTGGGGTTTGCCTACGAGCTCCATGGTGGCGATGGCTATATCTTCGGCTGCGTGGGGGCGGCGTAGTACTTCGCCGTTGATGAGTAGGGCTTTGAGTGATTCGGGATGGTCGTGCAAGTGACGTAGGGTTACGATGAGTTCACGTGCGGTGGTGACGTGCATGCTGGCGCCCATGCCGGTAAGCATCGTGGTGTTGGCCTTTTCCTGACCGTATGATTTGCCCAGCAGGATCATCGGCAGATGAGCGCACAGGCACTCGGTGACCGTGAGTCCGCCTGATTTGAGGATTGCCAGGTCGCAGCCGTGCATGAGGGCCGCCATGTCGTCCACGTAGTCCAGAACCGTGACGTTGTCGAGCTTCATGGCGTCGAAGAGCGTCTTGAGTCGGGCGGCGTATTCCTTATCCTTGCCCGGTAAAAAGACAAAGTGCATGTCCTCAAAGCTGCGTAAGAAGGGGAGCGTGTGGTCCATCGCGGCACGGAAACGCACGTATGGTTGGGGCAAACTGGCGCCGGCCATCACCAATACGACGGTTTTGTCTATGGGGAGATTGAACTTGCTCAGCTCTTCCTCGCGATCGTAATTTGAATCGAAACCGGCTCGGATGGGGATGCCCGTTATGCGGATCTTTGACTCGGGAACTTTGCGGGGGCGCAGCGTTTCGGCCATAAACTCGTTGGCCACGCAGAACAGGTCGGTGTCCTTGTGGGGCCAAAAGCCTTCGACTTCATAGTCTGTTGGTACGCAGATGACCGGATAATCGATACCCGTAATAACGCGGGCACCCACGGCAACATTGGCTGCTGTGATGTGCGTTGCGACCACGGCTATAGGCCTGCGGCGACGAATATACTCGTTGAAGGCGGGGAACATAATTCGCGACCATGCCGTGCCGCCACCCCAGAGAAGATGCCCCGTAAGCGTATATCGCCAGGTCAGGTCGTAAATGGGGCGTGTTGCTCCCGTAAAAGAAGCCGCGGTCTTATTGCCGTCGAATTTAATACGTCCAAAATCAAGGATATCGAGCACTTCAATTTCAATATCCTCAGGGATTCCCTTGGTGCCGCGGATAAGGTCAAATGCTTGTGCAATCGCGTTGGCGGCGGCTTTGTGGCCCGATCCAACTGATGCGTGCACAATGGTTACCAGGGGTTTTTGTGCAGGTAAAACGGTCATTTGCTCCGGTTGGGGAGTGGCTTGCATGGGCAGGGGAGCGCTATTGCTCGTCTGCGTTTGATCCATCGATAACTCCCCTTCAGCTTTGTTACGCGATTTATCATTGTAGTGCATGAGTGTCATGTTCACGTAAATTTGGGTATGAGCGCAAAGAACGACAACGTTTCGACGAGAGGATTCTTCATGACTACCGATCAGCCGATTGATGTTGCGATTATCGGTGGAGGCCCCGCGGGCTATGCTGCCGCCATTTACGCTGCGCGTGCCAACCTGACGACGACCGTGATTGAGCAGGGCATGTCGGGTGGACAGATCGCCACGACCAATGAGGTCGAGAACTATCCGGGCATTCCGCTCTTGAGTGGCGCCGAACTCGGCGAGCGTTTTCAGCAACATGCAGAGGGGCTGGGAGCGCAGGTTACATGGAGCATGGTTACGGGTATCGATTACGATGCCGATGCAGCGCTGTTTACGGTGCATCACGATATGGGCGATACGCTTGCCTCGAGCGTTATCGCTTGCATGGGTGCCACGCCGCGTCCGGCAGGTTTCGCTGGCGAGGATACCTATCGCGGTCGTGGCGTTTCATATTGCGCAACATGTGACGGCATGTTCTTCCGCGGCAAACAGGTCTTTGTAATCGGTGGTGGCAATTCGGCATGCGAAGAGGCACTGTTCCTGTCAGACATTGCCAGCAGTGTGACCATCGTGCTGCGCCGCGACCAGTTCCGTGCGCCTGATGGTGTTGTTCAGAAAGTACTCAAAAAGGACAATATTACAGTTAGGTACCAAACTAGTATTGTTGAGCTTTCTGGTGAAGCGATGCCCACGACAATTACGTTCAAGGACAATGCAAGCGGTAAGACGCATGCTGAGACCTTTGAGCCTGGCTCGTTTGGCATCTTTGTCTTTACCGGGACGCAACCCCATACCGAGCTTGTTGAGCATCTTGTCGATCTGGCGCCTGATGGCGGCATTCTGACTGATGAATCCATGGCGACCCGCACGCCAGGTCTATTTGCTGCTGGCGATATCCGTTCCAAGCGCTTACGTCAGGTTGTGACCGCCGTTTCTGACGGAGCCATAGCAGCAACGGGCGCATACGCGTTTCTCCGCGGATAAGTACGATAATATATCTTATGTAAGGTTGTTATCTTTTAACAAAGTGGTTGGACGGTGTATCAATGTGCTGTCCAACCACTTTTACTTTCCTGCTATATAGTATGCAAAACTAGATAACCTAGAATACAATATAGCTAATGAACGGAGGATCCTTATGAACCACGCCAAACGCGTTATCCCGATGTCCGATTCGTCGGTCAGCATTAAGCCTGAGGATATTCAGCCCACTGTGCTGCCCGATGCATTTATTCAGTCCGATATCGTGCGCAAACTCAATACGTTGAGTCTGTCGCGCTATGATCAGTTGCCCAATGTGACGCTCTACCGCGACCAGGTCATTGAGTATGTCGCGCTGTGGATGGAGCCGCTGTCCATTTGCGTTGAGCAGCCTGTCATTACGCCATCGATGATCAATAACTACGTGAAGGTCGGCCTGGTGCCTGCTCCGGTCAAAAAGCAATATGGTCGCGAGCAGATTGCCCGCCTGATCGCTATCTGCATCTTTAAGCAGGTGCTACCTATTGCTGCGGTGCAGGCGCTCTTTAACATTCAGCGTTTGAGCTACGATGCCCCGACGGCCTTCGATTATGTGGTCGATCAGCTCGAGGCATCGATTCGTGCGGCGTTTTCCGTCGAGCAGACTCCCGTGCCCGATACGGCGCATCAGGTAACGCGTGAGTCGCTGCTTGTGCGTAGCGCGGTATCGTCCTTCGTTTCGAAGGCTTACCTGATGAGCTATCTCAAGTTCAACGGGTTTAATAGCTAGCCGACGTATAAAACGGGCGGTACAAAGAGCCATCTGTCGCTTTGTACCGCCCGTATTTTTGCTTGATTGGACTTTATTTGCTCGAAGCCACGCCCATGCCGTAGCCGATAATGAGCCCATGCATTTCGGCATAGTATGAATCTAGCCCGTTACAGGGCATGATGATGGTTTTGGAGCCGGGCCAATGCTCGACTATGCGGTCAGTAAGCGCCTGGGCTCCAGCTTCGTTCTCAACGTGATCGATGACGACCTCGCCGCCCGTAAAACCCTCGGCTTCCATGGTATCGATGATCTTGTTGAGCATCTTCTTTTCGCCACGCGTGTGCCCGACGAGTTCGATTTTACCGGCCTCGCTCGCCGTGCCCAAAATGCGGATATTGAGCTTGTTGGCAATAACGCCGGCTGCCTTAGGGATACGTCCGGCTTTGGCGAGGTTTTCGTAATTGCACAAGCTGAAGAGGATTTTGCTGTTCTGCTCAAGGCTATCGAAGTATGCGCAAGCTTCCTCGAATGAGACATCCGGATTGCTTGCAAGATAGCGGTCGAACAGCAAGAAAATGAGGTCCATTTTGCCGCCAGCTGCGCGTGAATTGACTAGATGAATCTGTCGGTCGGGCTCCTCGGCAAGAACCATATCGCGAGCCGTGGCTGCCGCGTTGTAGCTGCCCGACACGCCCTCAGAGATCGGCATGCAGATGGTCTTGTCTGCCAATTTGAAGAGCTCGGCCCACTCCCCTACGCTGGGACAAGCGCTCGAAGAAGCGTTCGTCTCCGCCTGAACAGCGCAGTTGAGCTCATGAACATCGAGCGAAAGGTCATCGACGAATTCACGCTCCCCCACTCGAATTTTGAGGGGCGCAAATGCAAAGATGGTATGGGGCGCGGTCGGTTGCCAATCGCGAAGGTTGCAGCTTGAATCGGAGATAAGTGCCCAGCTCATAGAGGGTCCTTTCTAATCGTTCCCATTCAATTATAGCCATCTTGCAGACCGATTGGGCCGCTATCTAGTATTCAAAACTAGATAGCGGACTGCATGAAAGGCAAAAGAATGGACCCCATGGCTCAAAGCCACGAGGTCCATATCCGTTTGCTTTATCTGAATACTTAGTAACGTACGAAGATGTAGTTATTGTTCATGCCGGCGGCAACGGAGCTGATGATAACACCCGTGTTGTAGTCGGAAGCATGAATCATCTGACCACCACCGATGTAAATGCCGGTGTGGTACGAGTTGACCACAACGTCACCGGGCTGCGGATCGGACACACGCGTCCAGCCCATAAAGGTGCCCGTGGTGCCCAGGCGGCAATAGCGACCAGTGAGGCAATAGCTAACAAAACCAGAGCAGTCGAAGCTGTTCGGGCCAATTCCGCCCCAAGAATAAGCGCAACCAAGCTTGCTGTATGCACGCGAAACAACGGAACCGCCGTCGACGGACTGGCTCGGAGCAGAAGGCGTCGGAGCCAGAGCAGGCGTGGAGGGCTGCGGCGTCGGAGCGGGTGCCGGCGTAGGAGCCGGAGTGTTGCCGCCCTGGTTGTTGTTATTGCTGGTCTGGCCACCGTTGTTGGTGTTCTCGGTCGTACCGGCAGTCTCGTTGCTCACCGTGGCCTTCTCGGCGGTGCTGGCGTTGATGCCGGCTTGCAGCGCAGCGTTGGCCTCGGCCTCTGCGGCAAGCTCGGCCTGCAGCTGCGAATCCAGGGAGTTTACGACGTTCTGGGCTTCAGCCTGCTGAGCGTTAAGCTCGTCGACCTTCTTTTGCGTGGCGGCGACGTTCTTCTCCTGCTCGGTCTGCTTATCGGTGAGCTGCTGCTTAAGCTCCTTGACCTCTTGAATGGTCTGAGCCTGCTTATCGGAAACTTTGCCGTAGTAGAACAGACGGTTGAGCATATCGCTCAGGTCATCGACGCCCGTCAGAACCTGAAGCAGGCTCAGACCGCCGGTTTTGTACTCGCCGGCGACATAGGTCGAGAGCTTGGCCTGACCATCGGCGATCTCCTGCTGCTTTTGCGTGATCTCGCCGGCAGTCTGATCGAGCGCCTGCGTCTGCGTGGCGAGCTCATCGTAAATCTGCTGAGTTTGGGTACCGATCTGCTCGAGCTTCGTACGAGCAGCGGCAAGGTCGGATGCGGTATCGGCGTAGGCAGGAGCCGCGAGGCCCAAGCCCAAAACACAAGCGAGGGTTGCCGTAGCAGCGCAGCGTGCCATGTTTTTGTGCGTGTTTGCTGTGCGCATGTAGCTTCCTTTCCAGTAACTAAGGGTAACGGCTAGTCCACCGTCACCAGGCTAAAGAGCTCCACATCGTCATCAGACGGCGTGAGCTTCTCGCGCGGGTTGAGAAACGCAAGCTCAAGGATACAACCGTAACCGACAAGCTTTGCGCCCATATCTCGCACCAGTTTACCTGTTGCCTCGACGGTTCCGCCCGTCGCGACCAAGTCGTCTAGAATCAACACGGTATCTTTAGAGCTGATAGCGTCGGCATGGATCTCAATTGAATCGGTGCCGTACTCGAGCTCGTAGCTCTGGCTTAAGGTCTCGCGCGGTAGCTTGCCAGGTTTACGTGCGGGAACAAAGCCGGCGCCAAGGGCTACAGCCACCGGTACGCCAACAATAAAGCCGCGAGCCTCGGGACCCACGACCTTGGTGATTCCCATGCCGGCAAAGTGCTCGGCGAGGGCATCGGTCATGGCTTTGAGCGCCTCGGGATTGCCAAAGAGCGGCGTGATGTCCTTAAAGATGACTCCGGGCTCGGGATAGTCGGGGATGTCGACGATTTGAGATTCGAAGTCGTACATTACATGACCTTTCAATGGGTTGCCGAAATTTCGGCAGCGGTTATTTGCCGGCGGTGGCGGTGCCGGATTGCGAAGGGGCGACGACCTTGAGCGGCTTTACGATAGAATCCTCGTGCGAAGCCGGAGCGGATGTCTCTTCGTTTTTGGCCTTGGTGGACTCGGAGCGAGTGATTTCCTCATCGAGTGCATCGATGTCGGCGTCCTCGACCACGGCGTTGAGCGACTCAAAAACGCGGTTCTTGAGTAGCGCAGTGTGCACACCTTCCGTCAGGTCGTGAAGCTTCTTAAACGCACGCTCGAGCTTGGCGTCGCGCTCGTCATCGGAGGTATCCATTCCGAGCATGCTCACGAGCACCTGCTCAAACATCGAGGACTCGCGGTTGGCGGAAGACACGTACTGACGCAGGTTGCGCGGCTCGATATGGAAGCGTGACAGCTCAGAGCAGTAGCGGATGATCGGAAAATCGCGGCCATCGACAAGCTCGCGATTCTGCGGACTCTTGATGATACGAATGAGGTCGTTCTCGGCGAGTGAGCGGATAAACGAAATCTCGACGCCCAGCATATCGGGAATGGTCTCGATGGGATGCAGCTTTTGCTTAGTCTCCTTGGGCTCCGTCTTGAGCGGAACATCGGACAGCAAGCCCACCTCGTAAGCGAGCGTTGACAGGTCCGTGGCGTTTTCCAAGCGCTGCTTAATCACGTTGAGCGGCATGTAGCGGGTCTTCTGCAAGTGCAGGATGACCTCCAGGCGATCAACGTCCTCCTTGGAGTACTGACGGTATCCCTTAGGCGTACGATGAGGGGTAATGAGCCCCTCATCCTCTAGAAATCTAATTTTTGAGTTCGAAAGATCGGGGTATGCGCCTCGAAGTAGGTTGACGACTTGGCCGATACTCAGATAGTTGCGTTCGGCCATGCCCTACTCACCGGTTTCGATGCGCTCCGGCGTGCTCTCGTGGTAGATGAGCGTAAACGTACCGATCTGGACGGAAGAACCGTCGTGCAGCGGGGCTGCATTGACGATGGCACCGTCGACCCAGGTGCCATTGAGCGAGCCCAAGTCCTCGATGCGAGCGCCGAGGCCCTCGCGAATAATGCGCGCGTGGCTGCGCGAAACGGTCATGTCATTGAGGAAGATGCCGTTCGCGGGATCGCGGCCGATGGTGGTCACGTCATCCTCGAGCTCAAAGGCGGCACCAGTCTGCGGACCCTTGACGATGGACAGAACGGGGGCGGTGATGCGCACGTTGGCCATGAGGTCGGGAACGGTGACGTCGCTTGAAGGCACGCGGAATACGCAGGTAGCGTCAGCAGTCTTATCATTCTGAGGCATATTGTTAACCATGTTGTCCATGACAACCCCTAACTTATCGCGGACGTGCCGCAAATAATGAACCGTACGTAATCATACCCCAACGAATCAGTCTTCGATTTCAGGGTTCAGAAAGTCGATGTCCTCGTCTTCGGGATGCATGAGAGCCTGTTTAATGGCCGCTCCGCCCTTAATGGAGTAGATGACAGCCGTGAGCATGGAGAAGATCACGCCGCCGTACACAAAGAAGATGCCGAGGGGCACCGAGCTTCCGTTGAGGCCCGGGAAGGCCGTAAGGGCTGAAGGCAAAAGATGCAGGCCGTCAATAACGGGGAACCCGAGTAGCATGAGCGAGAAGCCGGTCATGAGCAGCGCTGTGGCAATCTTTCCGGGGAAGACGACATCGATGGGGCGACGGTGATAATGGCGCACGATAAGCGTGCCGATGCCCAAATAGATGTCGCGGCCAATAATGAGCACGCAGACCCAGATGGGCAGCTCTCCGCGAACCACCAGCCCCAGCACGCCGGTGAACAGCAGCGCACGGTCACAAATGGGATCCATGACCTTGCCGAGCCACGAGACCGTCTTAGTCATGCGGGCGATCTGACCGTCCATCCAGTCGGTGGAGGCGGCAACGGCGTAGATAACGATGGCGATGACGCGGTTGTTATCCGTCACAAACAGGTACAGAAATACCAGGGTGAGGATCAGGCGCGTAAAGGTGATGAAATTGGAGATCGTAAAGATCTTATTCGACGGGTAATCGGAAGTGCCGATAAGCTCCTTTTTGATCTTCTTTTTGATGCCCACAGGACTCCCCCGCTGGTTAACGACAAAACTTTCGATACTATACCCGTTCCGGCGATGTCTATCCAGCGTAAGCATAGAGAGTCCAGACATGTGGAGGGCGCTTTTAGGCGGCGGGGATTTCGCATTCGTGTACATCAGCCTCCAAACATGTCGAAAAATGTCGATTTTGGTGGCTGATGTACACGTTTTGATTCGGTGATTACATCGAGCGGGAACGTCGTTGCTTTAAGCAAATTAATCATGATGAC
This sequence comes from uncultured Collinsella sp., assembly GCA_905209455.1. Taxonomy (GTDB): domain Bacteria; phylum Actinomycetota; class Coriobacteriia; order Coriobacteriales; family Coriobacteriaceae; genus Collinsella. Next base: position 95,908 of record CAJLTA010000005.1, on the reverse strand, counting down.
TAAAAACAAAAAAGGTCAGGCACTAGGTGCCTGACCTGCAAACTTCTGGTCGGGACGACTGGATTCGAACCAGCGACCCCTTGACCCCCAGTCAAGTGCGCTACCAAGCTGCGCCACGTCCCGAAGCTTTTGTTTGTTGCTCTGCTCTCGCTCGCAACAGGGAGTATATTAACCCGAAACTTTAGACTTGTGCAAGAACTTTTTTACAAATTTTGAAGCAAGTCCAAAATTGTATCTGCGAGCTGGGGTTTTGTTAGTACGGGAAGTTCTTGCGTACCCGTTGTGCTCACAATCCAGGCCTTGTTGGTGTCGGTCCCAAAGCCCGAATCGGTGCGTGAGACATCGTTGGCGATTATTACATCGCACCCCTTGCGGGCCAATTTGCGCTCTGCGTACTCGACAACGTTATCGGTCTCGGCCGCAAATCCGATCACGCATCGCTCGCCCTTCTGGCGCGAGAGCTCGGCCAAAATATCGACCGTCTCGACCAGTTCGATGCGATCCAGGCGCTCGTTAGCCTTTTTGAGCTTATGGTCGGCAGGGGCCGCCGGGGTATAGTCGGCGACGGCAGCCGCACAAATTGCCGCATCGGCCGTCTGGAAGGCGCTCAGTGCCGCCTGGAGCATCTCTGCGGCGGTTTGCACGCGCACGCACTCCACGCCGCGGGGAACATCGAGCGATGTCGGTCCCAACACGAGCGTGACTTCGGCACCGCGGCGTGCGGCCTCCCCCGCCAGGGCGATGCCCATCTTGCCCGAAGAGCGGTTGCCAATGAATCGCACCGGATCGATCGGCTCGTGCGTGGGGCCGGCGGTAATCACGATGCGCTTACCTGCCAGGTCCTGAGGCGCGGGGTTGAGCACCTCGCAGACAGCCTCGACGATGTCCTCGGGCTCGCTCATACGTCCGGTGTCCACGTCGCCGCAGGCAAGGTAGCCGCTGCCGGGTCCCACCACATGGACACCGCGCTCGCGCAGCGTGGACATGTTGGCCTGCGTCGCCGGCGCCTTCCACATGCCGTTGTTCATAGCGGGTGCGATCACGATGGGTCGCGGCGTCGCAAGCAACGTAGTGGAGATGAGGTCGTCGGCGATGCCGTTGGCCATCTTGGCGATGATATTGGCCGTCGCGGGCGCCACGACCACCAGGTCGGGCTCCTGCGCCAGCGAAATGTGGTGGATGGGGTCGGAGGGATCGTCGAATAGGCCCACGGCAACGGGCTCGTTGGTGAGCGCACGGAAGGTGAGCGGGCCCACAAACTCGGTGGCATGCTCGCTCATAACGACCTTGACGCGCGCGCCACGCTTTTGCAGCAGGCGCACGATATTGCACGACTTATAGGCGGCGATCCCGCCGGTAATGCCCAGCAGGATCGTTTTTCCCTCAAGTTGCATTGAATTGTTGGATGCCACCATCGTTTAAGCTTCCTTGCTCGGGAGCACCAGGAGACGGTGGCAGTACGGGCAGTGCGTAATTGACCTACCGTCGTGGTTAAGGTCGCTCATGGACGATGCCTGCAGTGCGGTGTGGCAGACCGTGGGGATGTTGCCCTGGATGGTCTCGACGGCCAGGCCACGGAACTGCTTGAGCAGACGCTCGTAGTCGGTGAGAACGTCGGCCGGCAGCGTGGCAGCAAGCGCGGTGCGCTCCTTCGTGGCGGCGTCAATCTGAGCCTGCAGGTCGGCAGCCTTGGCACGGGCGGCCTTGGTGTCGGCCTTTACGCCCTCCTCGAACTTGGCGATGATGGCCTGTGCGCGAGCCTCGCGGTCGAGCGCCTCCTTATGGGCGACAACGACGTCCTTGCGGGTGTGCTCGATCTTGTCCAGACGCTTGGCCAGGGTGGCGAGCTCGTTCTCCAGGTCCTGAACCTCGCGGTAGTCGGAGCCGTCGACGTGGCGCTTCTTGGCAGCCTCGATGGCGTTGTTAGTCTGAATCTCGGTGGTGTTGAGATCGTCAAGCTCAATGTCCAGATCCTTGCGCTGGGCGTAGAGCTTGGTCATCTCGGACTTGAGCTTCACATAGGTCTTGCGCTTGGAAGCGAGCTCCTTGAGCTCCGGCATATTGGCAAGTTCGCTCTTGTTGCGGGCGAGCTCCAAATCGATCTGTTGCAGCTTGAGTAGCGTAGCGCCGGCGCTCATAAGTTCTCTCCTTTTGTCACAGTCCACCATTGGCAAGGGTTCAGTATTTTAATCGCATGACGGGGGTCGACCCCGGCGTCAACTGCAGAGTTCATCAATATATCAACGAACGGCTCTTCGGAGCGGTCGTGGCCGAGCAAGATCACCGGCAGCCCGCGCAAGGCAAGGTCTTGCGCCACGTGGTAGCCCGCCTCGCCGGTTACGATGACATCTGCGCCCGCGGCGATGGCGAGCTCTCCAAAGTCGCCCAGGGAGCCGCCCAAAATGGCGACGATGCGGCACGGGCGATCGGCTTCGCCCCACACACGCGGGTCGCTGCCGAAGGCCGTGGCAGCACGGGTGGCAAGATCGCGCAGCGTGCACGGGTCGTTGAGCGTTGCAAGCGCGCCCAGGCCGGTGGCCTCGGGGTCGTCCAAGTGCTCCAGTGAGCTCACGGGTGTGGCACCCAGCAGCTCGTTCAGGCAGACGCGGGCTTCGTGCGACCGGTCCAGGTTAGTGTGGAGCGAGATAATGCTCACGCCGCAACGCGCTGCCTCGTAGAGCGCCGCGCTGCATTGGGGGCGTGTGGCATCCGCCGGACAAAAGGCCTCGGGCGCCTTGATGTATATGGGATGATGCGTCAGCAGCACGTTGGCACCGGCTTCTTGGGCGCGACGAACATTGGTCTCGGTCGCGTCGAGCGCACAGGCTACGCCAGTAATCTCCGCGGCAGGGTCGCCAACGGAGAGACCTACGTGATCCCAGCTCTCAGCGTCCGTCTTGGGATAGCGTGCCAGCAGCGCACGCTCGAGCTCGGCGACGATCATACGGCGCCTACGATCGAGAGCAGCGTCTGGGCAAACTCGTCCAGATCGCCCGGATTCACGCGGTCATCGAAGGAAATGCGCAGTGCACCCAGGGCCTGTTCGCGGCCAATACCCATCGCGCTCAAAACATGGCTCGGATCCATCCTGCCGCTCGAGCAAGCCGATCCGGCCGAAACCTCAAAGCCGGCGGCGTCGAGCTTGATGATGAGCTCCTCGGAGTCCATGCCGTCAATGTAGATCGATACCATGCCGGGCAGACGGTCAGCCTGCGCGTAGTCGCCCATGGTGGCATGAATACGCGGATGGGCCGTAAGCGTGGTGTAGAGCTTGTCGGAAAGGGCTTGCAGCGTTGCACGCTCCTGGGCCACATGGGGCGCCAGCGTTCGGGCGGCAGCGGCAAAGGCCAGCTGCGTGCGCAGGTCCTGCGTGCCGGCACGTCGTCCGGCTTCCTGTCCGCCGCCAAAGATGCGGGGGCGCAGCGGCGTGCGGCTCTTAAGGAAGAGCGCGCCGGATGCCACGGGGCCACCGATCTTGTGCGCGGCAACGGTCATGGCGTCAACTCCCAGCTCGGTGACATCGAGCGGAATGTGCAAGTAGCCTTGGATGGCATCGGTATGAAACAGGGCGCCGGCAGCATGTGCGGCCGCGGCCAGCTCGCGGATGGGCTGCACCACGCCGGTCTCGTTGTTAGCAACCATAATGCTCACGAGCGCCACGTCGTCGCCTAGCAGCTCGACAAGCGTGGCAGGCTCAATGTAGCCCGCGCGGCAGGGCTGCACCAGGTCGACGGTAAAGCCGGCGGCACGCAGCAGCGGCAGGTTGTCCAGAATCGAATCGTGCTCGATGGCCGAAACGATCACACGATCGCGCTTGCGGTCGCGCTGACGTGCACCCTCGGCAAGACCGAGTAGCGCCAGCTGGTTGGCTTCGGTGCCGCCGTTGGTCAGAACAATCTCAGACGGGCGAACGCGCGCGCCAAAGCTGCGGGCGATCTCGCGACGTGCAACCTCCAGACGCGCGGCAGCCTTGCGGCCGAGCGAATGCAGCGAGTTGGGGTTGACGCCGGCAAGCTCGCTGTCGTCATATTCGCGCTGCGCAAGGAGCGCCTCGGCGCGCATGGGCGTCGAGGCGGCATAGTCAAGATTCACGGGTATGCGGTTTTGACCTGCGGTCATAAGGATTTATGCCTCCTGTGCAGCCTCGTTGCCCAGCTTCTGCAGCAGCGCAACCTCAGCGGCGGGATCTTCGGACTTAAATACGGCGGAACCGGCCACGAGAACGTTGGCACCAGCCTTGACAACCTCGGCGATGTTCTTGGAAGAAATGCCGCCGTCGACCTCGATCATGGGCGAAACGCCGTGGCGCTCGCACATGGCCTTGAGCTCGTGCAGTTTGGCAATGGTACCGGGGATAAAGCTCTGGCCGCCAAAGCCGGGGTTCACGCTCATCAGCAGCACCATATCAACAATGTCGATGATGCTATCGAGCACGCAGACGGGGGTGGCGGGGTTGAGCACCACGCCGGCCTTGACGCCGCGCTGCTGCAGATGGGTGAGCGTGCGGTGCAGGTGCGTGGAGGCCTCGTAGTGCACGGTGATCATGTCGGCACCGGCGTCGGCGTACCAATCGACCGTTTCGTCGGGGTTCGACACCATGAGGTGTGCGTCGACCGGTACATCGGTGGAGCGCTTGACGGCCTTAAGGATGTCAACGCCAAAGGTGAGGTTGCCGGTAAAGTGACCGTCCATAACGTCGAAGTGCACGTAGTCGGCGCCGGCGATTTTGTCGAGCTCACCCTTGAGGTTGGCCATGTCGGCCGAAAGGACGGACGGAGCGATTTTAATGGAACCCATGGTAGAAGCCTTTCTGCGTTAGTCGGTGAGTCCGTAGAACTCTTGAGAAGGGACGCGATCGGTAAGAATCTCGAGTGCCCTATCCAAAGTAACACCGTTGTAGAGCGTTTGCTCCACGGCAAAGGTGAGCGGAATGTCTACGCCCAGTGAACGGGCAAGCTCGCTCACGCTGCGGGCCGCGACGGCGCCCTCAACAACCATATGCGTGCGCGTCTGATACTCGTCGAGCGACACGCCGTGGGCAAACTCGTAGCCAAAGGTGCGGTTGCGCGAATGCTCCGAGGTGCAGGTGGCAATGAGGTCGCCCATGCCGGCAAGCCCCATGCAGGTCATAGCTTGACCGCCGCGGGCGTGCACCAGACGGCTGATCTCTGCCAGGCCGCGCGTCATGATGAGGGCGAGCGTGTTGTCGCCCGCACCGGTGCCGGCGGAGATTCCGCATACGATCGCGATGACATTTTTCATGGCGCCGCAAACCTCGACGCCGGTCATGTCCTGCGACAGGTAGATGCGGAAGGCCGTGGATAGGAGCAGGTTCTTAAAGGTCTCCCCTACCTGCGCGTCTTTGCTGGCGATGACGGCGGCAGAAAGTCCGCCGCGGCAGATCTCCTCGGCATGGTTGGGGCCCGAGAGCGCCGCCACGCGCGTCTCGTTGCCAATCTCGCTGGCGATGACCTCGCTCATGAGCAGGCCGGACTCGGGCTCAATGCCCTTGGTGAGGCAGAGCACCGGGGTATCGGCGGCGATAAAGGGCGCGGCCTGGTGGCACACGCTGCGAAGGTGCGTCGAAGGAACGGCGAAGATGATGGCCTCGGCGCCGTCGAGTGCCTGCACCAGGTCCGTGGTGGCGACGACGTTGCCGGGCAGCTTGTAGCCCACAAGGTAGCGGGGGTTGCGGTGCTCGCCATTGATGCCGGCGGCCGTCTGCTCGCTGTGGGCCCACATGGTCACGCGCTCGGCTCGCGCGGCGGCAAGGCCGGCGACGGCGGTTCCCCAGGAGCCGGAGCCAATCAGCGCAACATTCATGACTCTCTCCTACTTATCGTCGGGCTCGGTGACGCGCTTGGTAAACGAGAGCTTGGACTCCTTACCGGTCATGAGCTTTTTGATGTTCGCACGATGGGCCCACACCACGGTGATGCCGATCATCGCCATGCAAAACTTAAGTCCTAGGCTGCTGTACGGAAAGACCGCGCAAGCAGCGATGGGAAGACCGATGGCCGCGGCAAGCGAGCCCACCGACACAAACTTGGTGATGGCGACGGCCACGATAAACATGCCCAGCAGCGACAGGCCAATTGGCCAATACCAGGCGAGGATCACGCCCAGACCAACTGCGATTCCCTTGCCGCCATGGAAATTGAGGTAGGGCGAGAAGATGTGGCCCCACACCGCTGCCAGGCAGATGACGCCGAGCATCCAGTCGCCGGCGGCGCCGGGGGCCATAATGCTCACGGGGAAGCCATAGCCCAAGTCGGCAATGAGCGGACGCGCGATAAGGACGCAGATGGCGCCCTTAAGGCAGTCGAGCAGAAGCGTGAGCGCGGCCACCTTGGGGCCGGCCACGCGCAGCGCGTTGGTGGTGCCGATGTTGCCGGAGCCCGCCTTGCGAATGTCCGTGTGGTTGAACACGCGGCCCAAGATCAGGCCAAACGGAATCGCTCCGATAAAGAACGAGACCACGGCGCAGATGGCGGTCAGAAGAATCGGATTATGCATCCTTTTGCTCCTTCTTCCTAAAGAAGAGTCGAATGGGCGTGCCGGCAAAGTCGAAGGTCGAGCGCATACGGTTCTCCACGTAGCGCTGGTAGGTGTCGTTGACCAGGTCGCTGTGGTTGACGAAGAACGTAAACGTCGGCGGATTGACGCCCGTCTGGGTCACGTAGTGCATGCGCAGGCGACGCTTGCCGTCCACCACGGTATGACCGAACTCGCGCAGGTCGGTGAGGAACGTGTTGAGGCGCGAGGTGCTGATCTTTTGCGAGCGCGTCTTTTCGGCGGCGTCTACCATTGCCCAGATCTTCTCGACGCTGCGGCCGGTCAGGGCCGAAATGCGCAGGTACTGGGCCCAGGGTGCCATGACGCCCAGACGGCGGTCGATGGTCTCCATGCAGGCCTCGCGCTTGCGATCGTCGTCGAGCAGGTCCCACTTGTTGAGCAGCACCACGATGGCGCAGCCGCGCTCGATGGCCAAGCCCATGACCTTCTGGTCCTGCTCGGTAACGCCCACGGAGGCGTCGACGACGAGCAGCGCCACGTCGGCACGGTCGATGGCGCGCAGGCCGCGGACCATGGAGTAGTACTCGATGTTCTCGTACACGGTGCTCTTCTTACGGATACCCGCAGTGTCGACCATGCGGTAGTGCTTGCCGTTGCGCTCGACGACCGTGTCGATGGCGTCGCGCGTGGTGCCGGCAATGTTGGACACGATGGAGCGGTCGGCGCCCAGGATGCGGTTGAACAGCGACGACTTGCCGGCATTGGGGCGGCCGATGATGGCGACGTTCAGCGCGTCGGGGAACTCATCGGCGACCTCGTCCTCTTCCTCGGGAAGCAGGGCCACGATATCGTCGAGCAGGTCGCCGGTGCCGTGGCCGTGCAGCGCCGAGAGCGGCGTGGGCTCGCCGATACCGAGCGAATAGAACTCCCAGATGCTGTCGTTCTCGCGATCGGGGTTATCGAGCTTGTTCACCAGCAGAAAGACCGGCTTGTCGCAGCGTTTGAGCATGCGGGCGACCGACTCGTCCTCCTCGGTGACGCCGGTGCGGCCGTCGACCACAAACAGGATGACGGCGGCTTCCTCGGCGGCGGCGAGGGCCTGGTCGCGAATGGACGTGGCAAACACGTCATCACTCTTGAGCGGCTCGATGCCGCCCGTGTCGACGATGGTGAACTCGCGGCCGTTCCAATCGGCCGTGTGATACGAGCGGTCACGTGTGACGCCGCGGGACTCGTGGACGATGGCGTCCGAGGTCTGTGCCAGGCGGTTGACGAGCGTGGACTTTCCCACGTTGGGGCGTCCGACGACGGCGACGATAGGTTTCATCTGCACTCCTTTAATGGGTAGGGTCAGTGGAAATGTTAGAGTCCGCGGGCACAATGCCAAGGATGTGCTCCAGGGTATCGAGCAGCTCATGCGGCATGGTCGACACCACATGAACCTCGGCGCCGCGACTGGTAAGGCTTGCGAGTAAATCGTCACGATGATACTCGTCAAGCGTCATGCCGTCAGCGTTGAACATGAGCTTAGGCACAAAGAGCATAACCCCCGACAGATCTTGGGGCAGCTGTTCCAGAATGTCGCAGGCGACGATGAGGCCGGTCACGTCCACGTTGCCGCCAAAGTAGCGATTCTTGATGGCCGTGACGGTGCCGGCGAGTCCCTGCGGCGATTCCACGAAACGTGCCACGGTGTCGCGTGCGCTGGCGCCCGAGAGGCACAGCAGGTGCTGGCTGCGAGTGGCGATGGCCTCGCGGACGCGGGCCAGTCGCGAGGCATCGGCGGCAAGCACGTCGTCGGTCTCGTCCAGATACGAGCGGATCATGCCGATGCCGTCGTAGTACTGCGGGTAACCGTCGTAAAAGTCTGCCTCGGGAGGATCGATGCCGGCGTCCAGATAGAACTCGTCGCTCATCTGGAAGGTGTGGCGGCCAAAGCGCTCATAGGCGCGGTCCTGGAACGGTCGAATCATGGCGATGGTCTCGCGTGCCAGCTCGGGCTTGTCGCTGTATGACCAGCTAAAGCGGTTTTGGTGCTTGGTAAAACCGAGCGGCACAATGCCCAGGCTTGTGATTTGCTCGTGCTCCTCGCAAAAGCGCAGAGTCTTTTCCAGCTCCTCGCCGTCGTTCATGCCGGGACACAACACGATCTGCGCGTGAATTTCGATGCCGGCGGCCATGATGGCTTCGAGTACGTCCATGCCTCGCTGGGCGTTGCGGCCCATCATGCGGCGGCGGACGTCGGGGCTCACAGCATGGACCGACACGTTCATGGGACTCATGTTGCGTTGGATGACGTTTTGAACATCTTCGTCGGTGAGGTTCGTGAGTGTGACGAAGTTGCCCTGCAAAAAGCTCAGGCGATAGTCATCGTCGCGGATGTAGAGCGTGGAGCGGCCGCCCTTGGGCAGCATGGTCATAAAGCAGAACACGCAGGCGTTCACACAGGTGCGCATGCCATCGAAGATGGGTCCATCGAACTCAAGACCCCAGTCCTCTCCTGGGAAGCGGTCGAGCTCGACGGAGGTGACGGTGCCGTCGCGCGGGTCGAATACCTCCAAATCAACGGTGTCGTCGTCGGCCTCCCAAAGCCATACGATCATGTCGGTGAGCGCCTCACCGTTGACCGTGAGCACGCGCATGCCCGGCTCGATACCCACATCCCATGCGGGCGATTCGGGACGCACGTTCTTTACGAGCGCGCCCTCACCCGGCTCGGGGTCGCGGCTGCGCCCGTAATCGGCCACCTCGGCGGCGTATGCGGGTACGGTCTGGTCCATGGTTAGCGGCAAAGCTCCTTGATGCGCTCGACGGCGCGCTCGATGTGTTCTTGCGGGGTGGAGGCTCCGGCGGTGATGCCGATGTGGTGAGCGTCGGTAAACCACGCGGCCTGGAGCTCGGAAGCTTCCTCGATGTGATACGTGCGCTCGCAGGCGTCTGCGCAAATCTGCGCCAGGCGGCGGGTGTTGCCCGAGTTCTTGCCGCCCACCACGACCATGCAGTCGCAGCGGTTGGCAAGTGTGGCTGCTGCCTGTTGACGCTCACTCGTGGCGGCGCAGATGGTGTTGATCACACGCAGCTCCTGCACGCGCGGGGTGATAGCTGCCACGACCTCGGCGAGGTTCTGCGCGGTCTGGGTGGTCTGCACGACGAGGCCTACCTTGCCCTTGAACGACAAGGCGTTGGCGTCGGCGGCACAGCTCACGACCTGCGCATCAGTGCCGGCGTGGCCCAGGATGCCCTCCACCTCGGGGTGACCTGGCTCGCCTACGACCACCACGCGGTAGCCCTCGCGCACCAGGCGCTCGGCTGCCATATGGACCTTCTTCACGTAAGGGCAGGTGGCGTCGACGACGTTAAGGCCACGCTCGCGAGCGGCATCGATTACCTGCGGCACCACTCCGTGCGCGCGAATGATTACGGTGCCCGATGCGGCGTCGTCCAGGTTCTCAGCCAGGCCAACGCCTGCCTCAGCAAGCTCGCGCACCACGATGGGGTTATGGATGAGCGGACCCAAGGTATGGACCTGAGTGCACTCCCCTGCCTGCGGCGCGGCGGCTAGCGCCATATCGAGCGCACGCTGTACGCCGTAGCAAGTACCGGCGTGGGCGGCGATCTCGATGGTAAGCGCGGTTGCCTGGTCGAACGCAGTCGCGGCGGTGTTCGTCACGTTCTCGCTCATGGTTAGAACCTTCCCGGATGCTCGGCGCGCAGGTCGTCGCGCATAGCGTAGACGCGGTTCATGGCCTCGGACTCAAACCATGCCAGGCGCTCCTTGCGCTTGAGCTCGGCCGGTGCATCGGATAGCGAGATGGCCTTGCCGGCACGGATCCAGCACTTTTTAGGGCGCATGAGCTTTTTGCCCGCAGGCGTAATATCGGACCAGCCGCAGATAGCGAGCGGGTTGACGGGCGCCTTGCCCATCTGGGCAATGAGCGCAAAGCCGCCGTGGACCTCGGGCTTGATCTCGCGCGAGCGGATGCGCGTGCCCTCGGGGAAGATCAGGACGTCCTCGCCGCGCTGCAGCGCATGCTGGGCGGCGCGCAGGCACTTCATGTCGGCGGTACCGCGCTCGACGGGGATACCGCCGACGCGGCTAAAGGCCCAACGCACAATCTTGCTCTTGGCGAACTCGGACTTAAAGATGGGACGAATGCGGCGCCCCCCAAAGAACAGCGCCGTCTCCACGGCCAAGAGCTCGGCCATCGAGGTGTGGTTGCAGATGACCACGCTGCCGCGGCCTTCCTGGCGCTCAAACAGAAGGTCAGCGTCCTCGACCTTCCAGCGCCACATGAGCTTGGAGAAGGCCCAAAGGATGGCCATGACTACGGCGACGGTGCCGCGGATGAGCACGGGGAACTCTGCGTAAGGAGCGTTGTAATAATCCTCGGGCGTCTGCTTAAACAGGCGCATGGGCTACCTCCTTTGGTTGATGAGGTCCTCGATTATCGAGACGACCTCATCGATGGTGTGGGCGGTGGAGTCGACGTGCACGGCGTCCTCGGCGGGCACGAGCGGGGCGACCTCGCGGCTGCTGTCGAGCTTGTCGCGCTGCTTAAGGGCGTCGAGGGTCTCGTCGACCTCAGCCTCGAGCTGCTCGGACGTGAGCGGCTGGGCATCGTTTTGGTGACGCTGAAGCACGCGGCGGCGGGCGCGCTCGCGCGGGTCGGCGGTTAGGAAGACCTTGACCTGCGCGTTAGGGAACACGACGGTTCCGATGTCGCGACCCTCGGCCACGATATCGCGGTCCTCGGCTGCGCGGCGCTGGTGGATGAGCATGGCGGTGCGCACGCCCGGGTAGGCCGAGACCTTGGACACGTTGGCGTCGACCTGCGGGGTACGAATGGCGGCCGAAGCGTCCTGGCCGTCGATGGTCAGGCGCGTGTCCTCGCCGGTACCGTTGGTAAAGCGGATCTCGATTTGCTCGGCGAGGGCGTCGATTGCCGCCTCGTCGTCCAAATCGATGCCACGGTCGAGCGCGGCGAAGGTGACGGCGCGATACATGGCGCCCGTGTCGAGCTTGTTAAAGCCCAGCTGGCGGGCGATCTCCTTGGCGATGGTGGACTTGCCGGAACCGGCGGGGCCGTCGATGGCGACGATCATGCAATGCTTCCTTTCGATGGTTGGCGTGCTGGTGTGGTTCGCGGGCGTTGGGGCGCGGCGGGTTGCCTAGCCCGTGTAGCGCTCGCGGTAGGTGTTGCGCTTGGGCGCGGAGCCGTGGCTGCCGTGGTGACGCGTGCGGCTGGCGGGCGTGTCTTGGGGCTTGCCGCCGCGCTTGGCGCTGGCCTGCTTGGGAGGGATGCCACCGGCCTTAAGGATCTGCACCTCGCGGTCGGAGAGCTCGCGCCACGAGCCCTTGGCCACGTCCTTGAGCTCCAGGCCGGCAAAGTTACAGCGATGCAGGCGAATCACCGGGTGGTGGATCTTGCTCAGCATGCGCTTGACCTGGTTCTTGCGGCCCTCGCGGATGATGACCTCAACGGCGGTGGTCCCGGGCTTAACGCCTTGCGGGGCCACAGCCTCGGCTTCGCGCGCGTTGATGACACGGCAGATTGCCGGCTGGCACAGGCCGTCGTCGAGCTCGATGCCGCGACGTAGTGGGGTAAGATCGCGGTCGGACAGCTGTCCGTCCACGAGCGCCTGGTAGGTCTTGTAGACGTGCTTGCTGGGGTGCAGCAGGTCCTGCGATAGGTCTCCGTCGGTGGTAAAGAGCAAAAGGCCTGTGGTGTCGCGGTCCAGACGACCCACCGGGAAGAGCCCCGGAAAGCGGTCGCGCGGGACCAGATCGGCCACGCAAGGGCGTTCCTGCGGATCGCTCATGGTGGTGAGGTAGCCGGTCGGCTTGTAGAGCATCAAGTATACGGCGCCCTGGTTGAGCTTGACGGGCATGCCGTCGACCTCGATATGGTCGCGGTCGACGTCGACCTTGGTGCCCAGTTCGGTCGCGACCTGGCCGTTGACGGTCACGCGGCCGGCGGTCATCAGGTCCTCCGAGCCACGGCGGCTCGCCACGCCCGCGCGCGCCAAAAAGCGCTGCAGGCGCATGGTGTGCGGATAGACGGGCTGGGCGTCGGTTGCGGGTACTGCGTTGCCTATGGCGCGCGTCTCCCCTACTTCGTTAGTCCTCGTCATGCAAATCCTCCGAGGTCTCGTCGACGACCAGGGTCTCCAAGTCCTCGACTGCCTCAACATCTTCAACATCGGTATCGAGCAGTTCACGCTCTTCGTCCAGGTCCTCGGCCTGTTCCTCGAGCGTGGACTGAATACTGCGGCCGCTCAGACGCTCGCGGATAAACTGGCGCGACTGCTCGTCGGGGGCAAACTGCTCCAGTTCGGGCAGGTCGCGGGTGGAGCGCAGGCCGAACTTTTCCAAGAAGGCGTTGGTCGTGCCGTAAATGATGGCTTGACCGCGCTGGGGGTCGCGGCCGAGCTCGCGCACCAGGCCCTTGTCCACGAGCGACGCGATGACGCCGTCAGAATTGACGCCGCGGATGCCCTTGACCACCTCGCGAGTCACGGGCTGGTGGTATGCGATGACGGCCAGGGTTTCGAGCGCCGCCTGCGACAGCTTTTGCGTGTCCCAGCTCAACACATAGGCCTCGACCACGTCGTGGTAGGCGGGGTGCGTAAACAGGCGCCAGCCGCCGGCGACCTCGCGCAGCTGAAAGCCGCGGTTGGCCTCCTCGTACTCAACCTTGAGCTCGGCGAGCAGCGATGCGCATTCGCCGGGGGCGATATCCAGTGCGCCGGCCAGCGCGGGCGCACTCACCGGGTCGCTCGACACCAGCAGCAGCGCCTCGAGGGCGCCTTTGAGGCTGTTTGCCTCCAGCGTGGAAAGGGTTGGCATGGTTGCGGCTCCTATTCGGTGAGCTCGGGGCCCTCGCCGGGCACGTATGCCTCGGCGCCCTCGACTCGGTTGATGCAGATGGTTCCAAAGATCTCGTCCTGGCTCAGCGTGAGCGAGCCGCGTTTGGCGAGCTCGAGCATAGCCAGGAAGGTGACGACGAGCTGCTCGGTGGTGGCGTCGCCGTCCAACAGCTCGCGGAAGGTGCAGGTTTGGTGTGCCATGGTAAAGCGGTCGACTGAGGCCACGGTCAGGTCGAGCGGCACGCGATGCGGCGCCACGTGCTCGGCCTCCAGCAGGAAGGTCTGTCGCTTGCCGTCTAGGTCGGCACAGATAACGGCCAGGCCGCGCAGGGTGATGCCGGCCAGGTAGTCGGGCATAAGCCCCAAGAACTCGGGGTCGGGGCCGGCCACGCGCGGATGCATGCGGCTTTCGGCCTGCATGCGCGCACCGAGGGCCGCAGCCGCGCCTTTAAACTGCTTGTAGGCAATCAGGCGCTGGATCAGGACCTCACGCAGCGCGTCGCCGTCGAGCGTGCTGAGCTCTTCGAGGTCTTCGTCGAACTCGTCATCGTCGTCATCGACTTTGCGCGGGGCCTCCTGCGGCACCAGAGAGGCAGCCTTGATGTCCAAAAGGGTTGCCGCGACCAGCAAAAAGTCGCTCGCCACGTCCAGGTCCAGCGCCTCGATGCGCTCGGCCTCGGCCAGGTATTGCTCGGCCACCTCGCTGATGGAGATGGCGCCGATATCTACTTTTTGGCGGGCTACCAGCTGCAGCAGCAGGTCGAACGGTCCGCTGTAGACCTGCGTCGACACGCGATACGACATCTTCGACCTCCTTTGACGGCGCCTTCGCGGCGCGGTTTGGGTGCATGCTGCGACCGTTTTACACGGTCGACCTGTAAGTTTACCTTAGATGCCGGCGATTGCGAAGTTGAGCAGCTGCTCCGCGAGCGGATACACGGTAACGTCGAAATAGCGACCGATCACGTCGATGCCGGTCCACATGGGCAGCAGGTACAGCACGATGATGAGGATGGGCATGGCGTATTGCTGCAGGCGGTAGTAGTTGGCGAGCGCCTTGCCTTTGAGGAAGGGCACGATGATCGACGAGCCATCGAGCGGCGGAATCGGGATGAGGTTAAAGAACGCGAGCGACAAGTTGACCACGATAAAGGTGGCGCCGAAGTTCATGATTTGTGACGCCAGGGCAAAGGACATACTGGTGTAGAGGTTGCCGTAGGTCAGGTGCATGAGGGCTGCGGCCAGGCACGCGAGCGCGATGTTCGATGCGGGGCCGGCTGCGCTCACCAGGACCTCATCGCGCTTGGGGTGCTTGAGGTTGTTGAGGTAGACGGGCACGGGCTTGGCAAAGGCGAACACCGGACCGCCGGCGGCAAGCATGAGCAATGGCAGGATGATGGTGCCAAACGGGTCGATATGGTTGAGCGGGTTGAGCGAGACGCGTCCGCGCGAACGGGCCGTCTTGTCGCCGAGCGCCCAGGCAGCGGCGGCGTGTGCGCTCTCGTGGATAACGATACCCACGATGACGGCGACGGCGCTGGCGAGCAGGTTCATGATGTAGCTGCTGGACATGACGCTCCCCTAGCGGACGCGGCGCGATGCGCGCGTGAGCAGGTGGTCAATTACAAACAGGACTACAGCGACGATGGCGTAATCCAGGCGGAAGACGCCGCCAAAGGGCGATGTGATGACGCCGTAGCCGGCGATGGCGCTCGGCAGCGCGCGCGAAAGCTCAACGACAAAGCCAACGATCTGCAGCTTGGCGGTGAGGCCGCTAAAGCACAGCAGCACGGTCATCGCACTCATAAAGATGCCGCAGATGCGACAAGCGATAGCGATGATGCTCATCGCCACGGCAGCGGCCTTACGAGAGTTCACGCGCGGTCTCCTCTTCGATCTGGGTGGAAAGCTCCAGCCATTCGTCCTCGAGCTTGGGCAGCTCTTGCTTAAGGCCGTTATATTCCCCCAGCGCGGCATTGAACTTGTCTTGATCGGCATATAGCTCTTCGCTGGCCATCAATTCCATAAGCTCGTCATAGCGGGCGCGCTTTTTGTCGAGCTCCGCCTCGATCTTCTTGAGCTGGTTGCGCACGCCCTTGAGCTTTTTGTTGAGCGCGGCGCGGGCCTGGGCCTCGGCGCGCTTTTGCTCCTTGGTCTTTTTGCCCTCGGCAGGCTTGGAAGCGGCGGCGGGCGCATCGGGCTGGGCCGCGGTGACCTTGGCGGACTTGGCCGTGGCCGGTGTGCTCTCCCCTACTGCCTCGGCGGCGGCGCGGGCCGCGAGGTCCTCGCGCTTGTAGAGATAGTAGTCGTAATCGCCGTCGTAGACCGTGACCTTGCCGTCGCGGATGTCGATCACGCGGTTGGCCACGGCGCGCACCAGGTGCTCGTCGTGGCTGATTAGCACGATGGTGCCGGGGAAGTTTTGCAGGGCGTTCTCGAGCATGTCCACCGAGTCGATGTCCAGGTGGTTGGTGGGCTCGTCCAGGCACAGGAGCGCCTCGGGGGCCACGAGCATCTTTGCCAGGGCCAGACGCGCTTTTTCGCCGCCGGAGAGGACGCGAACCTGCTTCTCGATGGAATCGTTGTCGCTAAACAGGAAGGCGCCCAGCAGGCTGCGCTGCTGCGGCACGGTCCACTTGGGCGTAACGGTGTCGATCTCTTGCAGGACGGTATTGGACTCGGTCATACCCTCGAGTGCGTGCTGGGCGTAGTAGGCGACGCCGACGTTGGTGCCCAGGCCGCGCGTGCCGGTAGTGGGCGGTTCCAGGCCGGCGAGGATCTTCATAAGCGTGGACTTACCGGCGCCGTTGGGGCCGACGAGCGCCACATGCTCGCCACGGTAGAGTTTGAGGTCGATGTCACTGTAGATGTGCTTGTCGCCGTATGACTTGGATACACCCTCGAGGCCCACGACCATGTCGCCGGAGCGCGGCGGATCGGGGAACTTAAAGTCAATGTGCTTGTGGCCCTCGGGCAGGATGACGAGCTCCTTTTTGATCTGCTCGATCTTGCGGATGCGCTCCTGCGCCTGGGCGGCCTTGGTGGGCTTGTAGCGGAACTTGTCGACGAAGACCTGCATATGGGCGATGTCGCGCTCCTGGGCGGCGCGCTTGGCGCGCATCTGCTCCAGGTTGTCCTCGCGCTGCTTGAGGTAGCTGCTGTAGTTGCCGGTGTAGGTGGTAACGCGACGGTTTTCGAGAGCAGCGACGTGGTCGACGCAGGCGTCCATGAAGGCGCGGTCGTGGCTGACGATGAGGACGGCGCCGTCGTAGTTGGCGATAAAGCCGCGCAGCCATTGGACGCTCTCAAGGTCCAGGTGGTTGGTGGGCTCGTCCAGAAGCAGCAGGTCGGGGTGGCGCAGGAAGAGCTTTGCCAGCGCGATGCGCATCTGCCAGCCACCGGAGAACTCGGAGCACGGGCGCTCAAAGTCGGTGACCTTAAAGCCCAGGCCGGACAGGATCTTGCGGGCGTTGCTCTCGAGTTCGTAGCCGCCCAGATGTTCAAATCGGTCCTGGACCTGGCCGTACTCGTTGAGGAGCGCGTCGACATCCTTCCCCTGTTCGGAGAGCTCGGTGATCTGGGCCTGCAGCTCGTTGGCGCGCTCGCCCATGCGGCGAATTTCCTTGGCGGCCGCCATGACCTCGGCAAGGATGGTGGTGTCCTTGTGCTCCAGGTTGGTTTCCTGCTCTAGGTAGCCTACCTGGCAGTCCTTTGCGTACTGGATCTGGCCGGCGTCGGGGCTGTCGATGCCCATGATGATCTTGAGCATGGTGGTTTTGCCGGCGCCGTTGGGTCCCACGAGCGCAAAACGCTCGCCGGGGTTGATCTGGAAGGACGCGCCACTAAAGAGGACGCGCGCGCCGAAGCTTTTTTCGATCTTGTCGACCAGGAGGATCATGGTGCCGCCTTTGACCTTGTGTGCCTATATGAAAAAAGGCCCCAACTTGCGTTGGAGCCTCATTCAATGCTCGGGTGGAGACGAGGGGGATCGAACCCCTGACCTCTTGACTGCCAGTCAAGCGCTCTCCCAGCTGAGCTACGCCCCCGTGCGAAGAAGTACTATACGGGAACTCGGACGGCGATGCAAGGACAATTTTGGAAAATATTTTACGGCACGTGGAACGGGCACGGGGCTGGGCCAGCCCGCGGGGGCGCCTGACCCCCGCACGGCCCGTACGCCGGCCGACTTGGCGCGCGGAACACGACCCTCCCCGCGCAACCGGATTTCCTATGCGCCGCCAGTCCCATTATCGGGTCCGATTGCGAACCGTCCCTCATCTACGCCTCAGAACTATGCCGGTTTACTACGATGAATCAGGAATGTTCGACCACGCACGCCTTTTCGTGTAACCGTCGGGCTCTCTACCTGCGGTTTTGCAAACGGAGAACACGCGTTGGTCGGGGGTCGCCGATTCGTCGTAGTAAACCAGCATGGTTTTGAAATGGCATCAGGTTGATTTCACGCTGAAATGTTTTGAAGCCCTGAATTTAAGGCTTTAACTTTTTATAAAACACTTCTTATCTGCGACGGGCCTAGATTAGCTGTTGTTTAGCATCGAACTTGATCTTGCGTTGTGCGACTTGCTCGTGCATGGTAGTATTTCACGACGTGAAGCGAAGAAATTAGGCCTGAGTTGCCTTTGCTAGAATTGCATTCACCGTTCATAAGGGCTCTTGGCGCAACGGTTAGCGCAGGGGACTCATAATCCCTGGGTTCTGGGTTCGAATCCCGGAGGGCCCACCACCGTCTACCAGCGGTTTCCCTGAAATACAGTTAATCAGGGAAACCGCTTTACTATTGGCTATTCCTTCTAGAATCCACTGGTTTCTTCTGGCTATCCACCACTATCCACCACTGATTAGAGAATAACCTTGCGTATTGTCTGTATCGGAAAGCCCTGCATCGACAAAATCACAACGGAACCGGTTGAACAGTTGTTCATTGAGGCCATGCTCGTGCGGTCCACCATCAAACTTACCTCAAGACCATTGAGGAATGGAGCAAGTTATGAGCAATCGTACAGTTGTCCATGGCGCCATTGTGGAGGGCGCCTCGGCGGTACCCATTGACATCGCGATTGAATTCAAACCGGGAATTCCCGGCATGAACATTCTAGGCATTCAGGATAACGCTGCGGTTGAGTTGCGGGGCATTGTCAGGTGCGCACTCAGGGCGCAGGGATACACCTTGCCGCGAGAAAGCGGTTCTATCGAGGTCATGCCCTCACCCGCCTATAGTAGGGCCTTCTCGGGTCGAATTCGAGATGCAGACTCTCTCGCGCTGCCCATCGCACTTGGAATCCTGAGCGCCTCGGGGCAGCTCGATCTCACGTATATCAAGAATAGGCTGTTTTTCGGATCGCTGGACTTCGGCGGTAACGTGACGTCGCGCCGGGGCGCCATTGCAGTTGAAGATCTCTGCCATGAGTTGAATCTCCAGGGAGTCGTCTCCGCGGCAACTCCGCGCGGATTGAGGCCTTCTCACCCGAGCCTTCAAACCCTGGACTCGATCTCACCTGATTCCTTGGGTAATCCTGAGAATCTTATCGGAAGGTCTATGCCGGCTGAACCAAATCAATTGAGTCCGGTTTACCCGCCTGCTGCAGTCTCTGCTGTGGCCGAGGCCCTTGCGACGCGAATTCCCATCCTAATTGAGACGGATAGCCCGGAGCGTGCGGGAGAGGCGCTTCGCGCGTTCTTCCGCGTCGGCGAAAGCGATGAAGCGACGCTCATGAGGGACCTTTCCGGTGTCGGTGCAAAGGGTAACGTTGCCGTTGTCTCCGATATCGGGACGGCAAGCATTGCAGGTATTATCGGCGGCGGGCGCCCAATCAGGCCGGGTGTTATCTCTGCCGCGAGCGGTGGCGCCATCGTTCTCGGAAATATCGACCAGGCATCGTCCCATGTCCTTCAGTCTGTGGCATCGGCGACAAGGCGAGACACCGTCAGGATCGTTAGGGTTGACGGTACTACGCTGTTTCCAAGTGACGCCGCCCTCGTTATGACGGCTAGGGAAGACCGAAGCGACTATGCGATGAAGGCGTTTCAGCTGGGTCCGTTCCCTAAAATCGAGCAGCCGGTCGTTGTCGATATTGACCAATTGGAAAAAGGACTTTCTGAGATCCAGGCGCTCCCAGGATCGCTGGTCGCCTATAGGGAGAACCTCAAAAAGCGTATCGAGGACAGCAGCCTCTATGTGGATGCAACCACAAAGGGCGGCATCAAGGTCAATTATTCGGTTGACGGCGAGCCGAAGACCGTTGAGCTCGTGAAGCAGTTCTACGAGGAGAACGATACACTCTGCATCCAAGCCTTCGATGTGACCGATGGTTCCGACTCGTTCGGTGAACTTTGGTCCGACGTGACCGTTAACCTCGACGGGCCCGCTCAAGGAGATCGCACTGTCTACATGCAGAGGTCAAGTGTGGATCCGCTGCCTGGCATTCTCATGGACTCGGAGATATTCGGCTCTGTTATAGTTGGCGCCGGACGGGGTGGATATGACGCCGTTGAAGTTAACCTTAATGCGTTTCTTTCGATGAGGGATCTGTCCGAATTTCGCGAGATGGTCATTCCTGATGAATACAAGGATATTGCCATCGCCGCAGGTGTAAATTTCGCCATTGTGCCGGCGATTGAAGCTAAAGGCATTGCCCTTGCGCCCGACGGCCTAGTCAGCATCGGCGGACACGACTATACGCTTTACCGCGGCCAGACCTTCGACGAGTCACGGAAGGTGGACGCGATCCTTGATCAGTATGAAGAGCTGAGCGTGGCCCCCCACAGAGTCGATTGCAGTCCCAGCACGAAAAGGATCATTGACTCGCTTCGACTTGCGACCAAAAGCACGGCATCGCCCGATGGGGTCATGTCGATGGAGCGCGACGTGACCCTCCCCCATGCTCAATCGCTTAAACATTAACTAACCAAATTCTAGGAACAGTTGTTCAACGGCTCTCATCGACAAGCCCGAGGGCGGACGATACAACCAACGGAACTATGACCGAAGGGAGAGCCGTATGGACAACCTGGATAGGTCGGCGGTGGCAGCGGGGCTCGGCCTGCTCAACCTCGACCGCGTTTTCGATGCTGTGCGCGAAATGATCATGGACCCGCAGCAATGCGAGGGATACCTTAAGTGGCCGGCTGTCGCCACGCTCGGCGCGATTATGGCAGAGCCCAACCTTCTCTCGGCGGTGGCCGAGGTCGCTCTTGACGGTATCGCCCCCGATACGTATGCGGGTCAGAAGTCCTGGCTGCTCGCGCGAGCCCTTTTCACGGCCTCCACTGCCCAAGCCGAATATGAGATCGAGCGAGGCCTTGCGCTCTCGCCGTCAGACCGAACCCATATCAACCCGAAGGCCCCCGTCGCTGTCCAAGACTATATCTCGCGAGATGACAAGCTCGCCGTCATGAAATTCTATGTCATGGCGGACACGGAGCTCTCGCGTATCGCTGTGCCGTGGCCGGCGGGGCCCTATGGCCAATTCAGGATCGGCGACGAGGGCTATGTCACGGACGAACAGTTCGGGCGCGTGATTCCCGACACGGCCGACCAGAGCCTCTATGAGTACATCGCGAACGGCGGTGCGCTCACCGACGACGTTGTCCATGCCGCCGTGAGGGGGAATACCGAACACATCGATATGCTTGCCTCCCAGGCCATCGAAAACGACCCCGAGGCGCCGGTCTTCTACACCGAGGCGACCCAGGACGAGTGGGATGAGTCTGTCGACGAGGGCTATGTCCAAAAGAGCGATATCAAGACCGAGCGCGCCCACGAGATGCCCGGCACGAAAAGCCTCATCGCGCAGATCAGCAGGAAGCTGGGCGGCGGTACCGAGGGCGCTCTCCATACCACGGCTGCCAATCGCACCGGCTACTATCACTATGGGCAGTCCTGAGGGGGCGCAACGCGATGAGCATTACCCTTATACCGTTCGACTCCCCTATCGAGTGCATGACAATCGACACGGAGACCACGGGGCTCGACGCCGCCGGCGGAGATGAGATCCTGACGCTTGCCATGGTTCTCGATATAGAAGGCCTGGACTCTCCCTCGACGGTCCATTTACGTGTCAAGCCGCAGCATAAGACGGAGTGGCCAGATGCCGAGCGCGTGAACCACATCTCCCCTGCCTCCGTTGCGAACTGCAAGCCCTTTGAAATCTATCTTGAGGCCGTTCAATCTCTATTCGACCGTACGGATAAGGTTGTCGGATGGAATGTCAATTTCGACCTCGGCTTTCTCGAGAAAGAGGGCGTCGTCATCCCTCAGACGACAAAGATCATCGATGCCATGGAGGACTTCGGTCGTGTGTACGGCCCGTTCTCGGAGACCAATTCCCGATGGAGGCTGGTCTCTGCGGCAGATGCCGTTGGATACAACTTCGAGGGGGCGCCCCATACCGCCCTCGCCGACGCCTTGGCGACCAGGCATCTGTATCTACATGCCGCGTCAATTGTCAAAGGCCATAGATATCCGGGAGCACATGCCAAGCACCTCGGAGCTCACAGACATATTTAATAAATTGTCACCTTGTGGCACCAAACCGGTCCGCACGGGTGGCCTATATGGCGAAAACTGTATTTGGCGCCGCTTGACTGTGCGGCCCCAAATACTCATCGCCGGAAGGAGGTATCAGCAATGCCCGGAGAGAACGAAGAGGCCATGCGTGTCCTGCTCATGCTCGGGCAGGCTGTCATGCCGCCGGCGCGAGAGGTTCTCATACTCACAATGAGGGCGCTGGCACGCGGCACCGGCAAAGTTGCCGGAACTGCCGGTAGGACAGCCCAGCGCGGCGCGAACCATGCGATCAGCCACGTAAATGGCCTTGGGCGTTACGGCCTTGTGACCGAGCATACGTTGAGGCGCGATCGCAACGATGTCATCAAGCTCGTCAACCTCGGCAAGGAAGGCGCCCTCGACCGCGGCGACCTGTCGCTCCTTTCCGACATCTGCCGCAGGCACCGAATCGGGTTTGCGGTTTTCGAAGACCCGGCGACCGGCTATTTTGCAATCGAATACAAGATGAAGGACCAGGAGGCACTTGCCGCCTGCATCGAGACGGCTATCGAGAGAAAGCTGATCTCGAATGCCGACGTGGACAGCGCCATGAGGGGGCCGGTCGAGAATGACGAGCCGGTCCAAACACCTGCCATCGCACATAACGACCGCTCGTCTGAGCAAAATAAAGAGTGTCCCGAGCTTCCCGCAATCGGGCTTCCTGCCGTGGGCCTCCCCCCGATCGGCCTGCCGCCTGCACCGGAAAGCATCGAATATCTCGGTGAGTCTTGGAAATTCGACCAGTCCGATGGGATGTACAAACGTAAATTCACCGGTTGGGACGGTACTGTCTACACTGCGGCCGTGACCACGGCCGGCGCCTTCAGGATTACCGATTCAGATGGACAGACGGCAAAAATCGGAAACCAGATCTGCGAGGGGGATGTCAAGGGCGCGTTTTGCGAGGGGCGCGCCGACGCCCTCGTTCGATGCCATGCCCAGATCGAAACCCTGAAGGACCGTGAGGCCTTAGAGGGTACGGTTAAGCTGCAGCAGCGTCAGGGGCGCACCAAGCAGATGGGCTCACACGAAGTCATTCGCGCCGTCAATATGCGTGACGCCGCCGACCGAAAGGCAAACCGCCACCAGATCAGCAAGCAGAACCGCCCGGCCACACACTCCCGCACCCTCAATAAGAGGGTCAAGAGGTAATTCATGAAGTTGCCCAAGGTGGACATAACGAAGGCAATCGGTGCCGTCGTGCTGGGTACAGCCGCCTTCTGGATCGTAAACCTTACGGTCCAGAAGGTCATGCTCGGCTCCAATGGCATCGATACGCCCGAAGATGCCGTGGCATTCATAGCGTGGGCGGCGTCACGCCGACCCCTGGGCGTCTTCTTCGGTGGGGTCCCGTTGCTGATTTCTGCTGCTGCGGCCATCGTGATTGCACTTGTCGTCTTCCTCAAGAAGGAGGCGCCCGGCGAGGATATATCGCCGGCCAAGCAATATGGCTCCCAGCGTTTCTCCACCGCCCAGGAGCGTCTGCTGTACTCGCATAACAAGGCGACGGCCGAGTGGCCCGTCCCTGACTGGTGCGAGACGGTCGAAGACGACAATATCATCCTATCGCTCAACAGCAAGGTTGCCGGCACCTCCATCGTCAACGACAAGAAGGACCCGATCAGGCGAGAGAGCCAGGTGCCGAACCGCAACATGTTCGTTATGGCCGGATCGGGCGCAGGCAAGTCATATCGATTCGTGACCAACCAGATCATGCAGATGAACGGCAACATGGTCTTCACCGATCCCTCGGGCGAGCTATTCCGCGCATCGGCGGCGTTTCTGGAGAACAATGGCTATGACGTGCAGGTAATCGACTTGCGCGACGAGGAGCACATCCTGGCCTCGACCCCTTACAACCCGCTCATCAACTGCCGTGACGTCACGTCCATCAACTCCCTGGTCAATATGTTCATCTCGAACACCAAGGGCGAGGACACACGCGGCGACCAGCAGTTCTTCATCGATATGGAGAAGAACTTCTACACCTGCGTTTGCGGCATGTTCGTCTTCTGGTTCAAGGCCAACGGCAATACCGCGGACTGCACCCTTCCCGGTATCATCGACTACCTGGCGATGGCCAAGGCCGACGGCGCCGAGGGCATCAACAAGCTCGACCTCGTCTTCGAGGGGACGCGGGAGCGCGACGGCTTCGATGGGTTCGCGCAGTACATCATCGACACCTACGGCGAGGACGCGCTCGACGACGAGTCGCTTCCCGAGAACTCCGTCCTCACCAACTATCGCACCTTCAAGGCAAACGCCGGTGCCCCCGAGCAGATGGCGGCCGTTGTCTCCTCGTGTGCCGCGCGTCTGCAAAGGCTCAATAACCCCGCGATCAGGAAGATGCTGGGTCGAGATGAACTCGACCTGCAGTCTATCGACAAGCGAAAGCGTGCCATATTCTTCTGCATCAAGTCCGGCGGCGGTCCCTATGACTTCGTCGCAGCGATGGCCCTGAACCAGCTGTTCGACATCTCCAAGGATATCGGTTCCACGAACGGTATCGGCCATCTCGAGATCCCCCTCTACTGCTATCTCGACGAGCTCGCCCAGATAGGTAAGATCCCCGACTTGGAGAAGCTGTTCGCCGAGAGCCGTAAGTTCTGGATCAACCTCTGCGCCATTGTGCAGGACGGCAAGCAGCTCGAGGCCCGATACGGCAAGCAGTCGGAATCCATCCGTGCAAACTCTGCCATCTTCATGTACATGGGCTCATCCCTATTTTCCGACTGCGAGCAGATATCCCGCGAGATGGGCAGTACCACGAAGAAGTTCACCGATTACTCGGTCTCGAACTCCGCAAGCGGCAAGTCCATCCAGGAGAGCACGAGATACGTCAAGGTCCCGCTCATGAGCCCCGAGGAGCTCTACAGCTTCAACGAGGAGGACGGCCTGTCCCCCGATGAGTGCGTTACCCACTACAAGCAGGGAATGTGGTTTCGCGACCTCAAGGCCGACCCCGAGATACATCCGAGGCGCAAAGAGTATCTCGATGCGGGCAAGACCGACATGCTTGAGTGGGCGCGCTCCAGAAGGCATGTGGAGGGCCCCGGCACCTCTACGCCCGAGGATGTCGTGCTCGTCGACCGCGCAAACCCCAAGACCATCGTTATCGACGCCTATTGAGGCGCGTGATAGGTATCGCAAATCCTTAGGGAAGGACATTTTAATGGAACAGCTTTCGCAACTCGTCACATCCTTCGAGAACCTCATGATTGCCGGCGGGTCGCTCTTCGCCCTGTGGGGCGTCTACAACCTGCTCGAGGAGAAGACCAAGGGCCGCCCCGGCCACGGCACCGAGTGGTGGCAGGTTCTCGCCGGTGTCTTTATCGCCGGATGTGGTGTCTCCCACATCATCTCCCAGCTGTTCAGCGGCATCCTCGGATAATGGAGATCCGAGAGAGGCTGCTCGCCCTCGCGGCCGGCTCCCCCATCGGTGGTGCTACGTCGCCCGGGCCAACAGATCCGTATGACGAATTTGAATATGACAAGCGGCATATAAGGTGGTCTGAGGACATCTTCCGCTTCGCGGTTATCAGCGTTGTCCTGTTGGTGCTGGGTTGCGCGATGTCCGGTATCGCATATGCCGCGCAAAAGGGCCAGTGGTCCGTAAGAGACTCGCTGGATATTTCAGGCTTTCAGACAACAGACTCTAAGCGCTACGTTGTTATTCGTTGGACGGATATTGAAAATGACAAGTTCATAGACTTTAAACATGACGGAATCACCGCTCATGAAATTAGATATGAGGTGAAAATCGGAAACGGAGGGGCAAATCTTTACGGTCCGGTTTATGTCGATAAGAAAGGTAAAACTGTAAGTTCAAAAGCCGCAAAAACAAAAAAACTCGATGGAAGTTTGAACGACAGCAAATATCTCAAGAGCTTTGCGCCAAGTTGGGCCCCTGATGGATGGGAGATAGCAAAAGATGCGTCAACCGGACAGGAATCCACTGGAACAGGCGGAAAACCGAATACTGACAACGATTCTGCCGCAAAGGACCCGGACGACATGGAGAATAAGCTAATCAAGGATAATCCGCCAAAGTTCGCCCTAGATTTTAACTTCTTCAAGTATTCTGCTGAAAATCTGGTGTGGACCTTCTGCCGTGGGCTTGCGGAAAGTGCAACGAGCCTTGCAGAATGGTGCATTTCGCTAGTGTCCTCTACAGCGAACACTGCATTCACGTCCGATTTTACCAATGGTCCTTTCGGCCAGTTCTACACTATGGCGTCGAAGCTATCGAAAGGCGCTTTCCAGCCCTATGCCATGGCGTTTCTCGGCCTGACCTTCGGCGTCGCCCTCATGCACCAGCTGGATGTCCGCCGCAAGATGGCCGGCGTCGATATCATGGCAAGCCTCGCCTTCGTCGTCATGATGTTCGCGGTGAGCTACACCCTCATCATCCACGCGATGGACATCTGTGCGGCCGTATACGTTCTCGCCCAACATCTTGTAGGTATCGTGAATAGCACGCTTGCATCAATGGGGATCGATACGACCAGCTCCATTGGCATAAAAGAACAGGTGATCAAATCATTCGACGCCCTGACTTACGCACAGGCCGGAACTTCGTTTATCCTTCTCATTCTCGCCATCGTTTCACTCGTTGCCTGCGTCGCCTGCCTATTCACCGTGCTGACGACCATCTTCGTACGTGTAGGCGAAATCTATTTGAGGGCCGCTGCAAGCCCCCTTTGCCTATCGTTCTTTGCTGACGACAAATCAAGGCCCATGGGCGTCGGCTATCTCAAGCGTTTCGCTGCGGTCTGTTTCCAGGCAGTGATGATTGTCATCGCGATTGGCATGATTCCCCTCATCAATACGGTCGCAACCGAACTCATTGCCCCCATCACGTCCGATACGAGCACCCTAAATGGTTTCGGGGGCGCCGCGGCCGCACTCATCCCCTCGATGTGCTCAGTTCTTTGCATTACGGAAATCGTGAACAAGTCAAAAGTCGTTGCCAACAGCCTGTTTGGCCTTGTCTAGGGAAGGTAGTGAAATGGCTGAGACATTCGTACGCGATGACATCAACAACTACGTCGCGAGAAACATCTTCGGGCGCTTTTCCAGGCGTTCAGCCATAGCCGCGCTTGCCGCCGCCGCTGTCGTTTCTGTCGGCATATACGGCGTCTATGCATGGGGCTGGAGCCTCGAGGTCGTCACATATATGGCTATACCGGTTTGCATTGCGATCGGTGTTATCGGCCTCCATTCGCATCACGGTCTCAAATCCGAGAAATGGCTGCCACTCATGTTGAAGGACCGTGCCGAACCGGAACAGCTCACGTTGACGGTTCCGACCTTCGAGGTGTCTGTACCGAAGAAGACGAAGGCCGAGGTCCGCGAGGGTAAGCGTCGCGAAAAGACGGCTAGGAAATCAAGGAAATTGGAGCAGGAGGCCGTGCCGGCGGGAATCGCGCAGGCGATGGCTGAGGCCTCTGTTAGAAATGATGGGAGAAACCCGAGATGAGCAGACTGACGATTGACGACCTCGACCGAGAGATTGCCGAGGCCGAGCAGCGCCGCGCGAGCGCCCTCGAGGCGGGCTGGCAGAAAGGTGTGTGTCAGATGGACAAGCGCCTGAAGAAGCTGAGGAAGAAGCGCGACAGGTATGTCGCGAAATGCGGCGCCGAGGTCCCCTCCATTCCCCTCGGCTCCTCCTGGGCGACCGATGAAGCGCAGGCGGATCTCGGTGTCAACACGGCGCTCTCGACCGATGTGAAGCTCGTCCAGCCCAAGTGGTCGACCACGAAACTCGTCCCCTATGAGCTGCTCACGGTAGATGGAGTCATGCGCATCGACAGCGAGACCTACTCCATCGCCCTACGCGTCGATGACGTCAACTATCAGGGAGCGCGACCCGAGGACCAATATCTCGTGCGCGAGGCGTGGGCGGGATACCTCGACTCGCTCGACCATACGGTTCGACTCGGTATCTTCATCATGAACAAGCGCGTGAGCCCGGAGGAGTTCGCCTCCGACCTGCTGTTCCGCGAGGTCCCCGGTGACGAGCGCGGCAACGTCCTGCGCCGCGAGTACAACGCATGGACCCGCTCCATGCTGGCAAAGTCCTCCCGTTCGGTGCGCCGCGACCGCATCATCACGATTGCAGTGTCGGCCGACACGCTGGAGCGTGCGGTGCCCCGGCTGTCGCAGGAGGCTGATTCCTTCCTTCGGTTCATCCGCGATCTCGGCTCGGACGCGCACGTACTCGACGGACAGCAGCGCCTCGACATCATCCAGACAATGACGCGCCAAGACGATGGCCCGGGCACGGCGAACTTCGAGCGCCTTTCCGGGACCGTCGGCCTCACGACCCGCGAGCTCGTGGCGCCCTCCTCCGTCCTCACCGCCGACGGCTATCGCGGCGACCCCCGCATGATTATCGGCCGCCGCTGGGTTAAAACCTATGACGTCACGCTCGACGGCTACGGCAAGACCATGAAGGACTCCTTTATCTCGGACCTGACGGGCCTGCCCTACGACCTCACCGTCGCATGGCATATCCGTCCCTGGGAGTTCTCCGCGGCAATTTCAGCCGCAGAGAACCACCTGCACGAGATCACCGAGGAGAACAACACCTACCAGTTCAACACGAGCCGTCCCGAGGTCGGCTACTTCGTCGACCAGAACAACATGCCGCCCACCATGCGCGAGGCCCAGGAGGACGCCGAGGCGTTCCGAGACGACCTCGAGAGCGCGGAGATGCACGCCTTTGGCGTCACGACCGTCGTGACCGTCCAGGGGCGCACGGAGACGGAGCTCGAGGAGGCCTGCCGCGAGGTCGAGAAGGTCTTCTCCACTCATAGGAAACCCTATCCCGATTCATGGCGGGCCCTTCGCGAGGAATCCTTCTCGACTGCCCTGCCGATCGGCGCCCCCTACATTCCGTATGAGCGAACGTTGACCACGGACCCCCTGTCGCACATGCTGATGTTCGTCGCCGCCGAGATGAACGACCCAGGCGGTAACATCATGGGCCTCAACGCCGAGACCCGCTCATTCATCGTCTACGACCCGGTGTCCCATGAGCACACAAACAGCTTCACGCTGGCCCAACCCCGCTCCGGAAAGTCGTTCAACTCAAAGATTACGCGCATTATCCCGGTGCACCTGAAGCATCCAGACGACGATGTGATCACGATTGACCCCGAGGGCGAATACGTCACGCCTACCGAGTATCTCGGCGGCCAGGTCATCCGCATCGCCGAGAACTCTGGCGATTTCATCAACCCCCTCGATATCTCTCTCGCTTACGGCTCTGACGACCCGGAGACGAAGTCCTCCCCCGTGCCGGCGAAGGTGTCCTTCATCCAGTCTCTCGTGCGCATGATGGCCAGTAGCGTCAACGATGCACAGGCCAATGTGCTTGATGCCGCCGCCGCATACGCCTACAACCGATATCTCGACGACCCGCGCCCGGAGAACCTGCCGACACTTCAAGATATCTACAACTTCCTGATGTCCGAGCAGGGCTCCGACATGCGCGATGCGCGCGACCTCGCGAAGCTGATTCGCCGTTACGTCACGGGCACGCTATCGCTGTTCAACCATCCGACAAACGTGAATCTTCAGTCGAACCTCGTTTGTTTCGACCTGCACGAGCTGTCCAGTGAGCTCAAGCCGCTGGCGCTGCTCATCATCCTCGACCATATCTGGGTCCGCGTCTCGGCGAACCGCCGCGCCGGAAGGCGAACCTGGCTCATCATCGACGAGTTCCAGCTCCTGCTCGACAGCCCCTACGCCCGCAGCCAAATCGACCGGTTCTTCACGCGCGGCGGTAAATGGGACTTCTACATCAACGCCATCACGCAGAACCTCTCCCGCGTCCTCAACAGCGAGGAGACGCGCTACATGTTCCAGAACTCGCCCTTCGTGACGATTCTGCAGCAGACAAGTGACCTCCTCCCCGACTTCCAGGAGTTGTTCAACCTCTCCGAGAGCCAGACGAAGGTTTTGGCCACCGCGCATCCCGGCGAGGGGCTCTACGTGTTCAAGAACCGCGTCGTCCACTTCGACTTCCAGATCGACTCGAAGATCTGCCCGACGCTCTACGACATCTGCACGACCCGTCCCGCCGACATCAAGCGCCGGGCGGCAAGGCCGGTATCGGCGGGACCCGACGTCGGTTCGCTCGACGAGCCGGAAGACGACTCGTCCTCGAATTCGCGCTCGAGACGCGAGGAAATCGGTCGCTGCGTGCCGTCGCCCGCTCATATGGCCCCCTCGCCGCGCCCCTTGCCCGACAGTCAGCCGGCAAACGTGCAAATAGGTTTCAACGGCGGCGACAACCGGAACGCGGTTGCCGCCAATAACGAAAGGATGGAAGATATGGATATTCGTGACTTCCAGGAGGGCGCGGACTTCTCGCGCTTCAACACCCGTCGACTCCCAACTGAGGAGGAGTTGCGCGCGCAGGCCGAAGCCGAGCTCAAGGAGCTTGTCCTGAACGCAATCAATCAGGTCTTCACCCATGAGAGCGACACCCATTTCGATGATTTCGCCCTGGCGCTCTCCTCGGCCGGCATCACGCTGGGCGCCGACCCCTCCGGCGACATCGCCTTCTCGAACGGCACGGTCGCCCTTTCCGGTTCTGAGGTCGGCTATACGTTGCCGGCACTCGTGGCCATGTCGGAGCATGCAAACGGCCTTGATGTCGCGCCGCAGACCCAGACCGCTACCGCCGCCGAGCAGGCTCAGCCTGTCGACGGGAGCAACGTGCAGGCTGGATCCCGCTCCGACGGAGCCCGTCTGCAGCAGACGGAATCTCCGGCCCGCCCGGACACCCAGGCGCAGGCCTATCGACAGTCGGCTCATGCCGCTTCTTCTCAGCAGGCCCCTGCGGCAACCTTCACTCAGCCTAACGGTATGTATCCTAACCAGCGCGCAGCCCAGCGCCATCTCAAGCAGGCCGCAATGCAGGCGGCGGCTACCCCTCAGCAGTCTGATGACCAGCGTTTCACCAGCGCATCGGTCGCAGGGGCAATGCAAGGCCTGCTGGGCTACCAAAACGACAGCGGCGAAGACCTCGGTGGCATGTTTGCCAGCCCCGACGAGATCAGCCCCGAAGGACTCACCGAGTATGCCGGCGGTTCCGGTTTCGTAGGCTAGTAGATGAAACCGCGCTCGACGATATATAGCTCAAACCTTGCCCATGCGGATGCCCGTACCGCCGCCAGCCGGCGTACGTGCACCGTGCCCGCCGTGCTCGAAGCTGAGTCGCGGCGCACTTCCGCATGGGAAGGGTCTTCGCCGCGTCCGAACAGATCGCGATCCGGCTCCTCGGACTTTTCCCGTCTCAGCGCCCAGAAATCAACACGCTCGCGTGCGGCATCAGCCGCCGCGGGCGTCGCCTCATACGGCGGTACCTTCGCCTCGGTCGCGAAATCATACATAACAGGGGCATCCGAAGCCGATGCGCCCGGCACAGATTCATCGGAGGGATCGGGTTTCTCCCCCTCCGGTATGGCCTCGTCTTCCCGACGCGGGGCCGCTGTGTCGGGCGCAACGCCCTCGGCCCAGCTCTATGCATCCTCATCGCTCGCGAAAAAGGTGGCTACGGTCCCCGTCGCCCCGATTGCCGGCAGCGCCTCCAAGTCGCTCAAGCGCGCCAATGCGGTCGAGCTCGACATCCTTACGAAGCGCCGCCCGGGTTCATTCAAGAAGGACCCGGCCGCCGTCAAAAAGCTCAAGGACCATCGCAAGGCGGTTCTGCGCAGGAAGAGGAAGGTCGCCCTCAAGCAGGCCTCCCTTAGCAAGAAGGCGGGGCGCGCCGTCGGCGGCAAGCTCTCCCGAAGGCTATTCAAGGGCCGTAGGGGAAGACGGCAGCTTCTCTCGTTCAGGGAGCGGAAGAACAGGATTGCCTTGTTCGCCTCGTCGCTCTCGCTCGGCGGCCTTCTGCTAATGGGGATGATTCTTGCCTCATCGTTCGGGATCGTGCAGTTCGGACATCAGGCCGGTGGCGCGAGCAACGGCGGCAGCCTGGGCGGCGCCGAGCTCGCCATCTACCTGTACCTCAAAGACCACGGTTGCGATGATATTCATGCCGCGGCCATCATGGGCAACTACTGCCATGAGTCAGCGGGTTCCGCAAACCACGCGATATACCCGATGGCAGACCAGGCAATGGGTTCGTATGCCTATTGGCTGGACGGAAAGAGCCCGAAAACAAACGACGAGATCATCTCGAGAGGTTCTGTATATAACAAGGCGACCGGTATAGGCCAATGGGACGGAGGGCGCCGCCTTCGCCTGGCTCAATTCGCCAAGGAGAATGGCAAGAACTGGTACGACCTCGATGTCCAGCTCGAGTTCTGGTCGGACCACGATGAGTGGGGCTCGTTTCACAGCGCCAACGGCAAGTACAACTACCAAACATTCATGGATGCGACCGATCTCGAGGCCGCGACGAAGATCTACGCCATGGGCTGGGAACGTTGCGCGATGGTGGGAGGCAAGCCCTCCGGCTGGGAGCAGCGATACACCAACGCGCAGTATTTCTACAACGCCATCACGTCCGGCACCCTCGGCGGCTCGGGCCAGGGCCTGGCGGGCGCCACGGGAACCCAGCTCGCCGTCGTCAACGCCTGCAAGTCAACGCCCTCACCCGGCCTGAACTGGTGCGCCGCGTGGGTGACAAACGTATTCAAGGCGGCGGGTGTCGGCTCATTCGGCGGCAACGCATGCGACATGGTCAAGGCATGGTGCCATAGCAATAACCCCGCCGACCTCAAAGTCGGCATGATCGTCGGCGACGCGAGCCACCCCGGCACCGGCAGCCCCGGACTTCTCTATGGCCACATCGGCATCTACATAGGTGACGGCAAGGTCATGAGCAACGAGGGCGCAATCACCACCAAGACGCTCGATGAGTTCATTGCCTTCTACGGTAAGGGCTCAGGCGTCTACTGGGGATGGATGGGCGGAGTCGAACTCAAATAGCCAACAAGGGAAAGGAAGGCTCGCAATGTACAAAAAGGGTAGGAAGCTGGATTCGAAAGGGATCATACTCGCCTGCGTAGGCATCATCATAGTCTGCATCGCAATCAACGTCGCGTTCGCACTCTTTCCGCCCACAGGCAGGACAGATGACAACGCGGCGGTGGAATCATCGGCTGCCCCCGACGGCGAAGTCGGTGCCGATGGCTACGGCACGGATGATGAATCGGAAGGCGGCGCCACGGACGATAAGGGTGAATCGACGCAGGTCGACCCCTCGATTGTCGCCGTCCCGGATAACCTGCCCGAGGGAATGACCCAGACGGGCTTCCAGGACGTGGTCGCAAGGTACCTCACGTCCCTGACCCCCGAATACGGCGTCCCCGAGAAGACGCTCATCGAGTCAAGCGATGTCAATCAGGGAATGGGCCCTGAGGGCTCCGACGTCCCCTACTGGGTCATCCGCGTCTACTTCCCCAACGAGACGGAGATTCCCGTGACCGTCGACTACACCAAAGGCGAGGGCTTCAACGTCGGGACGTACTGATCGAGATGAAGAACGCGCCCGGACCGTACACAACCGAACCTTCCCTGCTGCTCTTTCGCCGACGCCTGGCCGCCCTCATGAGGGTGACGGCCATCGGACAGGATGAGCTTGCGGGGATGATCGGGCAATCTTCGCGCTCGATCGGCCTGTGGCTCGCTGGCGTCAGGTTGCCCTCGGCCGTCTCGCTCAAAGCCCTCTCAAGGACGTTCGGCGTACCCACCGACTGGCTGCTGGGCGCAGACGCGGTCGAGATAGCCTCGGGACTCACAAGGCTCGCGGAGATAGCATCGGCTCCGAAGGCGACGGATGCTGGTACCGATAGGGCGTCAGGCTAAAGGCTCATCTGCCTTGCCGCGGTGAACACTTGTTCCCGCGCCGGGCGACATGGGCGCACTCCCCCATCATCGATGGGTAGTTGACTGAGACGGGGAGGAATTAATGCAACAGAGCCACATTGAAGCGCCTGCCGAGATGCTCGCGGCGGTTATGGGCCATCCGCGCGGCTGGGACACGATTCTCGACGCCATGGCCGAGCACTCCGAACTGGGCCCGAGGGGAATTCTCGCCCTTGCGGCATTCAAGCTCGACCATCCCGATGCCGATACATCGACCGTCCTCAGCAGGCAGCGCGCCGATATGCTTGGCGCAAAGATAAAGGAGCATCCGACCGGATTCGAGATTCTCGTTCCCTTCGCCAGACGGGTGGACGATGAGCTGACTCTCGATTGCGAACTCGTTCCCGAGACGGTCTACCCCGCATCCGCTTATATGGGGCTCACCTCGTGCCCCGGCGCCGCACCGATCAGCGTCGTCGAGGGGGATGCGGTCGCGCTCGATGCGGTCTCGAAGGCCTCCGAAGACGTCGACCTTGAGGGCATGGATCCGATTGCCTCCCACGTGACGCTTCGCCGCTACGGGATCGATGACGGCCTGGAGGTTCGCGTCCCGATGGAGGATACCGAGCTTCTTCTCGCACGTATCGAGCGCGTCTGTGCCCAGGTGAGGGGCGCCACGGGCAGAATCGACCGCGCCCTCAGGAAGGCGGGATTCGAGTGCAAGCCGAGAGCGCGGCCCTCTCAGGGCGAGCGGGCCGATCGCTGCCAATCGGCAACCATGACGACCAGGCGACTAAAGAGCATGCTCGCCTCCTTCGATGCCGGTGCGCGCGGAACCTCCAACAACTCTCGAAAGGGGGCGTAGCGCAATGGCCAGGAGAACGTCGAGGCGCTTTGTTGCGGCAGAGGGGCAAATCTCCCTTTTCGCGATGGATGATTCAGCGATTTACGTGGCGCCCGCCGAAGAAAAAACCGATAACGTGGAAGCGCAGCAAAGGTTGGCCCTTGACTTCGGGGCGCAACAGGAATCTTATGTAAGCCAAGCGGAAGGCGACGAGTTCGCCCACAGGGATGATTTCGAGGAGGAAGCGCATGTCGGTGCTGAAGAACCCGTACAGGGGCGTGAGGGGTCTGCGGTATTCCTTCATGGAGCAGAACGCTCCGGAGGACCTGGCCAGGATGGAGGCGGCCGGCGAGACGGAGGAGTATCTCAAGGCGGTGGAGCACAACTACCTGACGAGGCTCGCGGAGCTACAGGACAGCTGCATGGAGAGCTGCGGGGCGACTCCGGAGTTCGCGCAGACCGCGATGGCCGAGTGCCGGTACGACGACTACATCCGCAAGGCCGACAGCGCCCAGAAGATGGCCGAGGAGATCGCCCTCAACGAGACGGTGTTCACACTCTAGCCGCCCACCACAACACCGAATACCTGAACCCTGATCTCCAGGCCGGCCATTCGCCACTGGAGCGCGCCAGGCTGAATGTCGCCGCGCTGCGCGCCCTCAAGGCGACCATGGGCGAGGGGCGAGAAGCCACCCTCGAGGAGGCGTGCGCCATCTCAGCCTATTCCGGTTGGGGCGGTGCCGCGAACGCCTTTGCCGAAAACCCGATCGGTGGCTGGGCCGATGTATCACGGGACCTGAAAGAGCTTTTGAGTGAGGATGAGTTCGCCGATCAGCGCGCGACGGTCCTCACCGCCTTCTACACCCCTCGCCCCGTCGTGGAACTTATCTGGGAGACGTTGAGGGATGCCGGTATCTGTGACGAGGGCAGGGCCGAGATCCTGGAGCCGGGCTGCGGAACGGGCAACTTCATGCGCTGCGTCCCCGTGGGTATGGACGTCCATGTGACCGGCGTTGAAATCGACCCCGTGAGCGCGGGACTTGCACGCGCGCTTTGTCCCGACCATACGATCGTCGCCGCCGATATCGCCAAATGCGAGATCCCCGAGGGGTCGTTTGATGCCGCCATAGGTAACGTCCCCTACTCGGACGCGATAAAAATCGACGGAGTGCCGCTTCACGACTACATGATCAAGAGGGCCGTGGCCGCCGTGCGCCCCGGCGGTATCGTTGCCGTGCTGACGAGCCGCTATACCATGGACAAGGCCCGAGAGGCCACACGTGAAAGTCTTGCCCGCGAGTGCGATCTCGTCGGCATGGCACGGCTCCCCAAGGAGACTTTCGAGAGCCAGGCGGGAACGAGCGCGCTATGCGACCTCGTCGTCCTGAGGAAGCTCGCCGAGGCGCGGGAGATCACGCACGACAACGCGCCGGCCTGGGTCCGTACGGAGACGAACGCGGACGGCTTCCGCGTGAACGCTCTGCTTGCCTCAAACCCGTCCATGGCCGTCGGCGAGCAGCGCTCGGAGATGACCGCATACGGCCCCGGATATGCATTGAAAAGTGGCCTGGACGCCGCGGGAATCGCCGATAGCGCTAGGAAGTCTCTGGCAAATCAGGCCATCGGCGCGATTTCCCATACATTTGAGGGGATGCCCGACAGGTCTGCCGCGCCCGAGGTCGCGCAGGTTCCCATCGATCCTGCGCTCTATGAGTTCACGCTGGGCGACGGCGGGTCGATCTGGTACGGCAACGGCGACACGGTCGAGCGTTTCCGGCCCGCGGGGCGCGAGGCGGAGGACCGTGCACGCGCAATGCTTGAGCTCAGGGATGCCGCCCGAGCGCTTATCTCGCTCGAGCGCGACCCCAAATCGACCGACGCCGCAATCGAATCTGGAATCAAGGCCCTCAGCGACCGCTACGACCGCTTCGCTGATCGCTACGGTCGCCTGAATGATCCGAAGAACCGCAGGGTCCTCACCATGAAGGGCTATCACGACTGCTCGCTCGGCATCAACCTCTTCAGTCTCGAGGTGCTGGACACCAAGAAGAACTTCGTCCGTAAGGCCGACATCCTCTCGAAGCGCACCGTGCGCCCCCAGGCACCCCTCCCCGACCGCTCTGAGACCCCTGCCGATGCCCTGGCCGTCTCATATGACCGCACGGGCGGCGTCGATCTGGCGCTCATCGGGCGACTGCTAGGCTGCAGTGTCGCCGAGGCCGAGCAAAGGCTCGGCGACCTCATCGTCCGCGATCCGATTACGTCGAGGATCGAGAGCTCCGAGGCATATCTTTCCGGCGATATCGGCGGGAAGCTCGATGCGATCCGATCGATGCAAAAGAAGATAGAGAGCGATCGGTTCGACGCCGGGGAAAGCTCCTGGCTCGAGTCGGTATCGATTCCCCCTGCCCGCACTCCCGAGACGAGTGCGGAGGTGGCGAGAGCCGTTGCCGTTCTCATGGAAAGCGGCCTATGGGACACCTGCGTCCATCCCCTGACGGCAGACCGTGCCGTCATCGCCTCGGCGCATGTCGGCAGCCTCCCCGACAGCTGGCGCGACAGGGCATTCAGTACGTGGACCGGGGAGGCGTTAATCGCCGCCCTGGGAGAGCTCGATGAGGGGGTCCGCATCTCCACCGAGCGCAGGAACGGCTACGCGGCCATATCGAACCCCCTCATCGCGGCGCTCGTCGAGAGGTCGCTCGGATATCTGGCGAGTAGACGGGATTTCGCGACCGATGGGATGAACACGGAGGAGGTTCTCTGGCGATTGTCAACCAATCCCCGCGTGGGGCCCGATGTCCTTGCCGCCGCGCTCTGGCGTGCCGATGCCGACAACACATATCAGACTCCCGGTCCGATCAAAAACCTGGCGCGCTCGTATGGGATCCCCGTTGACCGGAAGTCGGAGCAGGAGCCCCTATCGAGTGTTCTGGCGGCTGCGATGAAGGCCGACCCCGTGCCGGCCGAATTCCTTATCTCTCACGGCTATCGCCAGGCGGGTGAGGAGGCCGTGACGAGGACTACCCGTGTCGACTGGATGGGCGACGTCGATCAGCCCATTCCCCACGAGGAGCTCGTCAACCCAGACGACCTTGCCGAGTACAGGGCCAGACGCGAGCGGCATATGGCAGCCTTCGGCCTAACCGGGTCCGATGTCGAGAGGCTCACCGCGCTGCGCACCTGCGAGGAGAAACTGAAAGCCGTCCTTCCGCGTGAGCTCGGCCCCGGGGAGATCGCGGCGACCCTGGGTTCCCCCTGGATTCCCCCCTCCTTCGTCATGAGCTTCATCGAGGAGGAGCTCGAGTTAACTGATGGCGAAATGACTGCGGCAAAGCAGAGGAAATTCGAGGTTGCCCATGAGCCTCGTACCGGAAAATGGCGCCTGACGGGAAACGCGACCGAGCTTTCGCTCGAGGTGCTTGTCAGATACGGCATCAGCAGCTATTCGCCGCTCAAGGTCATCTCGGCCGTCCTCAACGGCAGCGAGACGAAGCTGAACAAGACCGACCCGTCCACGGGCAAGAAAGTTCCCGACCCCCAGGGGACTAAGGCCGCATGGGACAGGAGGCGCTTGATTTCGTCGGCTTTCGAGAAATGGGTGTGGGCGGACCCCGATCGGGCAGATGTTCTGTGCAGAATCTACAACGATAGGTACAACCGATTGGCGCCCAGGACGTATGACGGCTCATACCTCACTTTTCCCGGTATGAACCCCGATGTGGAGATGAGGCCACATCAGCGTGCCGCCGTCGCGCGAGCCGGGCAGGCAGATGAGGGCACGCTTGTGGCCCATGTCGTCGGCGCCGGAAAAACCTATACGGGTATCGCCATGTGCATGGAGGCCAGGCGTCTCGGTCGGGCCAACAAGCCGCTTGTCGTCGTGCCGAAGCACCTGACTGAACAGTGGGCATCGGATTTCGCCTACCTCTATCCAGGGTCGAGGGTGCTCTATATGGGCAAAACGGAGTCGGATTCCGCGGATGCGGCGAGGGAGTTCTTCGGCCGCGCGGCAAACGGGGACTGGGACGCCGTGATCGTGTCGAGTTCGCGCTTCGACATGCTCGACCTTTCGCAGGAGCGAAAGGAGGTCTATCTCAAACGCCGAAGGGCGGAATTCCTGCAGGCCAAAGAAGATGCGCAAGAAAACGGTGGAACCTTCTCGGTTAAAAAGCTTGAGGAAGAAGTCAAGAAAATCAACGATAAGCTCTCGAAGCTCCATTCCTCTCCGAAGACCGAAGGGCTTTCGTTTGAGGAGATCGGCTTCGACTATCTGTTTGTGGACGAGGCGCACAACTATAAGAATCTCCCTACGTACGGCCTCGCGATTGCGGGAATGACTTCCTCGAAGTCCAACCGAAGTGAGAGCCTGCTTGAAAAGTGCACCTACCTTCGCGAGATCGGCCATGGACGCAACATCGTGTTCGCCACGGGCACGCCTGTCACCAACACGATGGGCGAGCTGTACAACATGCAGCGCTATCTCGCCCCCGAGCTCCTCGAACGGCAGGGCCTGTCATCGTTCCCGTCCTGGGCGTTCACATTCGGCACGATAGAGGACTCGATGGAGATCAAGCCCGAGGGCAACGGCTTCCAGCTGAAACAGCGCTTCACGAAGTTCCATAACCTCCCCGAGCTCATGAGCGCCTACCGAACCTTTGCGGACATCGTCACGCAGGAGACCGTGAACCTCAAGGTCCCCGATTGCGAGGAGATCCATATCACCGTGCCCGCCACACCTGAGCAGCTCGAGGAAGTCAAAAAGCTCGGAATCCGCGGCGAGCGCGTCCGTGCCGGAAATGCAGAGGGCAACGATAACCTGCTTGCGATCACGGGCGACGGCATGAAGGTCGCACTCGATCCGAAACTGATGCACCCCGAGTTTGAGCCGATGGAGGGCGGCAAATGTGAGGTATGCGCTCGCGAGGTGTTTAAAATCTGGGAGGAGACGGCCGACATGCGCGGCGCGCAGCTCGTCTTTTGTGACCGTTCGACCCCGGCCTCGGGGAAATGGAATATCCAAGACGATATGAGGAGACGCCTCATCGAGGCCGGAATCCCCTCCGAGCAGGTTGCGTGCGTCAGCGACGCCGGCAACGATTCGGAGAAGAAGGAAACGCTCTTCGAGAAGGTCCGTTCGGGCGAGGTGCGCGTCCTCATGGGTTCGACTGAGAAGCTGGGCACGGGCACAAACGTCCAGACGAGACTCGCGGCCATCCATAACCTTGATTGCCCATGGAGGCCTTCCGATTTCGAGCAGCGCCTCGGTCGAATCAGGCGCCAGCGAAACCTTTTCGAGAGCGTGAGGGACTTCAAGTACGTCGCCCAGGGAACGTTCGACTCCTTCCTCTACTCCACCGTCGAGCACAAGCAGCGCTTCATCGGGCAGGTCTTCTCGAATAAGCCGTCCGTGCGCAGCATGGATGACATCGATGAGACGAGAATCTCCTACTCCGACCTTGCCGCCGTGGCGTCCGGTAACCCCGATATCAAGAGGATCCAGGAACTGAGAAGCGAGATCATGGCCCAGTCCATGCTCAAGCAGTCTCATTCCGAGATGGTGGCAAACATGCGCCACCAGATCGAATCTCGCTATGAGCCTTCGGCCGCGTGCAACCGCCGGCGATTTGAGTTGCTCGAACGCGACCACGATGTCCTCGAGCGCGCGAACAGGCAAAGGGAGCTCGACAAGGGCGCAGATATCGTAAGGGTCTCGGTCGGAGGCGTGTCGGCGCTAGATCGAGCTAGCGCGATCGGCATGATCCAGGCGGCTGCCGGGGATTGTCCCATCGGCCCCGTCAGGGCAATCGGAGAGTTTCGCGGTCTTGAGATTGTCGTGAAGAAGGAGCAGACGCTGCTCGAGCGAGACGGCACCTTCCGTTACGACCCTTTCATCGGCCTGAGG
This sequence comes from uncultured Collinsella sp., assembly GCA_905209455.1. Classification (GTDB taxonomy): domain Bacteria; phylum Actinomycetota; class Coriobacteriia; order Coriobacteriales; family Coriobacteriaceae; genus Collinsella. The sequence goes on along the minus strand of CAJLTA010000005.1, from coordinate 55,381 downwards.
GTCAAGGGCACAGCCGACGCGCACTGGTCGAACCATATGCTGCCGTCGGTCACTTCCGGTTCACACACCGTGCTGCAGCAGATGGACGGCATTATCGAGAAGGAGGCGGGCGGTATAGACCAGGCAAGGGCCCTAATGGAGCGCTCCGACAAGCAGCTTGAGGATGCCAGGAGAATCGTTGTCGAGCCCTGGGACGGTGAGGGAAATCTCGAGAAGCTGCAGGCCGAGCTTGCCGAGCTGGAGCAGAAGGAGCTGGAAAAAGGTCATGACGAGTCAGGTGTAGATGGTGACCGGGACGAGGACGGCCCTGCCATTGCGGAGTCTCCCGCCAGTGTTGGGGGACGCGATGGGAGCGCACATCCCCACACAAGCGGCCATGGATTTTAAACGACAGTCACAGTCGGCCTCCAAAGGCGACAGCCGTTTGGATGCAATGGAGCCCATTGAGGTTGAATGAGAACGGAGACGGGATGAACGTAGGGAAAAGTCTCGCCGAATCGATTGAGGGGGCCACGACGGCCTACTATCGAGATGGCGGTGGCACAGAGACCGGGATTGCGGCCGACGTAAGGCTGGTCGAGGCGCTTAAAAAGGCCTATATCGCCGCCTACGCCAGAAATGATGGCGGCTCGCTGGATACCGTGAAAAATGAGCTCGCGGAGTTCGGTGGAAGGGAGCCGACGACCAATGAGATCTGCGAGGCCGCCATCGCGCTCGCCGGCAAGCAGGCGAAGCAGGATGCCGGGGTTATCTCCCGTATGTTTAAACTGCAGGCCGCATCGCTAGCGGAAGAGTATGTGCCCGCGCTCGTCAGGACCTTCGATGCGGAACGCGCCCAGAAGACCGATCGCGGTATCGAGGGAAATACAAAGGATATGCCAAAGCGAACGGCTATTAGGAGGAACTGATATGCATCTTGTGGATGACCTTGGGGAGCCTTACGTCGCCTTATTTAGCGTACAGTACGCGCCCAAGTTCAGTGACCGTCCAAGTCGGCCCCATGATGTCTGCTTCAAACTCACGAGGGACCCGAAAGACCGCGAGGGCGTCTTCGTCCAGCCTTTCTCATATGGTGGCATCGTCCCTGTGGCCCATGTCTCACATGAGGTGGAGGCGGCCCTTGCGCTTGGATGGCCGGAACTGTCGCGTAACGGTTACCTTGTAGAATTTCCCGGCTATTATGATGATGCCAAGGGAATCGGGAGTTATGGTGCCGGTCACGAGAGCCTGATGGAACTTCCCATCCTCATGGGCATCCTCGAGCTGGAGGGGCTGGTCGAGAACGCCGAGCGTAACTCGCTTTACGGCGCCCTCGTGATCGATGAGGAAACTAACAAGACTAACGTGATCAGGGTCAAGGTTCCCGAGGATGTCGATATCGAGTTCAGGTATTGGCTCAGGAACAACGGGGCGCATCCCGTCTCATCCAAGGAGATGCCGACGGTTCCCGTTGACCGCGATCCGAACCGAATCTCCAAGGAGGTCGAGGCGATCATCTCGGAAAGGACTCCGGAACGCTTCATGAGGTCGCTGCTCGACTCGAGGATCCTGCGTGACGGGGCTTCGGCGGCAGATGTAGCGGCGCTGAGATCTGGGTTCGACGGCCTTTTGGGGCACGGCACCGTCGGCACGAAAAGCCTTACGAAATCACTTGAGATGAGAGAGCGTTCAACGCGGCATTAAACTGGTCGCTAGTTGGAAAGCCCCTGACCTGAGCAGGGGTTTTTGTTAGAAAAAAATGTTGTCGAAAATCACGTAGTTACGTTATTGCACAGTTGCGTTATCACGTAGTTACGTTATGCCGTAGATACGTTATTGAGAAGTTACGTTATCAGGCGGTTCGGCTGTTGCTGTGGATTGATGCTTCACCCGCTGGCGCTAAACGATCTCTCTCGCTAGCCTCGTCAGTGAGATTCTGATCTCATGACAGCCCCCGGAAGAAAGGGTCAAATCGATTGGCTCTGCTAGGCCAGAATTGGCATATGGGCGTAAGTGGATAAAACCCTTAACGTGCTGGCAGCTCGTCATCAACGGTAAGGCTGCGTTGCGACGAGTGCGAGCTGATCTGGATGGGTAAGCCGCTCTGCTAGAATCGTCCTTGCTGTCGGCAGCCCTCGTGCCGGGCAGAGCCCTCCATTCGATGGGAGGTGATGGCCATGACCGATTTCACCGAGTCCGTGAAGCTCCTGACCGCTATGGTCTCGCTCCTCACGGCCCTTGTCGGCCTTTCCAAGGCACTCAAGCAGGGTTCGAAGCCCAAAAAGAAAGGCCACCGTCGTTAAGACGATGACCTAACTTTCTAACGCAACGGCTCTGCCCAGCTCGCTACAACTTGGGCTGCCGTCGGCATCATTTTACCCTCCTGACGAGGAATTCGTCTACATTCCAAAAATCAAATCGCGTTTGCTATTAAAGTTCATTCATCGTTCATACGGTTTGAGACTGTGGCTATCTGGCGATTAAGTTCTACAGTCGCTGGTTCAGCTAGAATTGGGGAGATGGCGAGGTGACGCATAATTTCTTTCGCAAATTGACAACCGCATAGCGGAACACGGCCCGCGCCCCGTCATATGATTTCTAGCGACTAAACAACAAATCACCGACGAAGGGGGCACGGGCCGTGTCTGCGAACATCGTATCAGTCGACGAGGAGTCGCTGCGCAACGACATAAAGAATCTGGTGAGGAAGACCGTCGAGGAGACGCTCAACGCACTGCTCGACGAGGAGGCGTCCGAGCTCGTCGGGGCCGAGCGCTACGAGAGGACGGCGGGCCGGGAGGCCTACCGCAGCGGCCACTACACGAGGAGGCTCGTCACGGGCGCCGGGGAAGTCGAGCTCAGCGTGCCGAAGCTCCGCGGGGCGACCTTCCAGACGGCCGTCATCGAGCGCTACCGCAGGCGCGAGACCTCGGTCGAGGAGGCCATCGTCGAGATGTACCTGGCGGGCGTCTCCACCAGGAGGATCGAGGACGTCTCCGAGCTCCTGTGGGGAGCGCCGGTGTCCTCCGGCACCGTCTCCAACCTCAACGAGAGGGCCTTCGCGTCCATCGAGACATGGCGGCAGAGGCCGCTCGAGGGCGGCTACCCCTACGTCTTCGTCGACGGTATCTACCTCAAGCGCAGCTGGGGAGGGTCCTACGAGAACGTGGCCGTGCTGGTCGCCATCGGCGTCAACTCCGCCGGCGACCGGGAGGTCATCGGCTGCTCCGAGGGGTACACCGAGTCCGCGGAGTCCTGGCGCGAATTCTTCTCCTGGCTCAAGGGACGCGGGCTCTCCGGCGTACGGCTCGTCACCGGCGACAAGTGCGCGGGGATGCTCGGTGCGCTCGAGGAGGTGTTCCCCGGGGCCCGCTACCAGCGCTGCACGGTGCATTTCTACCGCAACGTGCTGGGAAGGGTTCCCGTGACCAGGCGGAAGGCCGCGGCGCGCATGCTGAAGGCGATCCACGCGCAGGAATCGCGCGAGGCATGCGCCAGAAAAGCCGAGGAGGTGGCGGAGGAGCTGGAATCGATGAGGCTCGGGGCGGCCGCGAGGACGGTGCGCGACGGGTTCGCCGAGACGCTTGCCTACACGGAATTCCCACCGGAGCACTGGCGCCGGATCAGGACGAACAACGGGATCGAGCGCATCAACCGCGAGATCAGGAGGAGGACGAGGGTCGTCGGGACCTTCCCAGACGGCAATTCGGCTCTGATGTTGGTGACGGCGAGGCTGAAGTACATAGTGGAGCACGAGTGGGGCAAGAGGAGGTACTTGGACATGTCGAAGCTGGAGGAGATGGACGAGCTGAGGGGAAAGGCGGAGGGCTAGAAGAGGACGGGGCCGGAGACGGCTAAATCAATTTGCGAAAGAATCTTGACGGTACCGATGGCGAATTCCGTGCGCGGGCGGCCGACGATCTGATCGGAGGTCACCATATGCTGAAATTCCTTAACGCGCTGGCCGCTCTCGCAACGGTCGGCACGTTCATACTCGCGTTTTTGAACTCGTATGAGGTTCGGTTTAAGGTCCGTAGGCGTACGCGCGGTGCGGACGGTGGACGGCATTTGCGCAGCAAGCGCAAATAAGAATGCCCGGGGGTCGGATCCCGGGCATTTAACCAAAACTGAAAACTAGGCCGCCCGCGCTCTCGATACTTACACGGGATGCGTCGTCTTCTACTGCCATCTTACCCTCATTAGGTAGAAATAACCACCGTAAAAACCACCGTATGCTCGGGTTCTCATGCGGTTTCATCCATCGTTCATACATTGTGGGCTGTAACGACAGAGGCCACCCAGGGCATGTAGTCGATAAATGGGAAATTACGTTAATGCATACTTGCATTTTAAGAAGTTACGGCATTACACAATCATACTATTACATTGTTACACTATGCCGTAGTTACGCTATTACGCAGTTCGATTGTTGTCAGTATTCAGCGGGGTTCGACAAAAAGCGTTTCCTGCGGTAACCGGCGGCGGATGCCGCTGCGAACGGTCGGCTTGACTCTGAGAAGACTATATCCGCGGCATGTTTTTGTAAACGCCCTGGTGGCCGACTCTCACGACCTCGATGATGGCTCTCTTACCCTCGAACCTTCCCAGAATGCGGTAGACGCCAACACGCGAGCGCCAGCCGCTTGTGCCCTGAAGATTTTTTGCGCAAGGCCAGAGGCAGTAGTGTTCAAACTCGTCTAGATAGTCTTGGACCCAGGACAGGATGATGAGCCGCTGTTTTTTCGGGATTTTGAGAAGTTGTTTGGCCGCCGTTTTGGACCATTCGACACTGAAGCTCACTCGGCCTCCATTGCCATAGACATGACATCTATCATCGAGTAGTGGGTGTTATCATCCTCCATCAGCGCCTCGTTGTATGCCTCGATGTCGGCCGCCTCCTCGACTTTCTCGAGGGCGGCGCTCCTCACGAATTCGGAAAAGGAAATGCCGAGGACGCTCGCATAGGACTGGATCCAGTCCTTCTCTTCCTCCTCGAACCTGATGGCAATGGCTTTCATGGCCATAGTTGTTCCCCTCTGCGTAAAACGATGCGATACGCTATTTTACCAGTCGTTTCTGGGATAGTTCCAACATGTGCATTACAAAAGCCTGCACCTTTAATCAATACGTTTTCACTTGCATTGAAAATAACAAGGGGGAGGTGTGGTGCCTCTCCTCTTCAATATTGAAAAGTTGCGTTGTTGCGTAGTTACGTTATGTCGCAGTTCGACTATTGCCGATAAGATAGCTCGGTTACGGAGACCATCCGTCATCCGGCCTGTCGTCATCCATGTCATGGACCACGTACCAGCTGCTGCCGTGGTGGCAGATATCGCGCAGGGTTCCATCCCCCATCTTCACGCGCCAGCTCTCGCACACGCGTCCCTCCCCCAGCACCCACGATCTCGTCTCATGCCAGCCGACCTCCGCGAAGGGGAAGATCCTGCCATCGTACCATTTGATGCCCCACGGTACGTACTCCCCATCCGGCTTGCACTCGACCAGGGCCGTCACGAGCCTGATTGACTTCTCTCCCACGCCGACTCCCCTATGCCTAGTTACTAACGAACGCGTGTTCTATTATCCCACATCTCATAGTGTTGATGTCAATCAATAAGAAGCCTTTGCGATGCGAGTTGAGATGTCACCTGATGGCACCAAACAACCCTGCGTGAGAGCTTCAATAGTGGGATTCTTACCTTACGGGAATCCCCTGTGAGAATGGGCCGAAGGGTTATGGCAAAGGATAGATCACAGAGCATACCGGTCCCGCCGCTGACTAGACATGATGCCGCGAGCATATATGGTCACCTGCCAGAATTTAGGCCGGAATAGCCATGATTGCGCAGCCGTGCCCGGAGGGCAGCTCTCCAGTTTCATATGGTCATGAGATTCTTTTGGAGCGAAAATGACTCCCGTTACGGTCAGCGTCGTGGAGAGGCCCGGTAGGGAGCCGAAATTCAGGTGGATCGAGCTTTCAGGCGGCCGTAGGTTCCAGGTCCGCTCCACGGGCGCATCCGTCCCCTGCCCCGGGCGCAAGGCGGGCAGTCTCGCCCGTATCTGGAGCGTCGAGATCGAGTGGAAGGGCAGGCCCGTCCACCGCTTCATCGTCAGGGATGAAAATGAGTACTTCATCGTGCGCCCGGGAGAGGACTCCTAGAGGGCCGTATAGTCCAGGTGGGAGATCGGGTAGGTGTTCTCGTAGACGTAATCCGACGAGTTCGATGATTTGATCTTCACCTTCACGGGCTGCCCCTCGTCATCCAGCAGGAACCCCTTGCAGACCGAAATCGAATAGCCGGGCTCGAGTGTCTTCATCGCGTTGGAATCGCTGTATTTCGTGCACCGGGAGAGCTTCACGCCGTTCTGATAGCACGAGACATATGACACGGGCGCCTGGCTGTCATGGTCGAGGTCGTTCTCGAATGTCATGCCGACGAGTAGGAACCGGTACTCCTTGCCGCTCGAGTCCGTGGCTACCTTCTTGTAGACGCCATCGACTGAAAGACCCTTGGAGGCATCGGAGGAGCCCGTATCGCCTATCCCGCCAAAGGAGAACGCCTCGTCCTCGCTCTTATCCGAATCCCTATCCTTCGTCGAACCGTCCGATTTATTCGCCTTCTTGGAACAGCCGCATCCCGCAAGGGACAGCGAGGCCATGGCGGCCAGAACGGCCCTCCTGCTCACGTTGGCGATAGCCATTCGTCATCACCCATCAATCAATTTCATATCACAACCGATAGAGCACGTATCCCCTGCCGCTTGCCGTCTTCTCGGCGTCGGGGCAGGCCTTCCCGAAGCGTTTCACGTCTGATTCCCTCACGATCGCCCATGTCCAGCCATCCTCCCCGAGGACCCCGTAGCCACCTTCCAGGCTGTCCACGTAGGCGCGGTAATCGTCCATCCCGCCGTTGCCCGAGATTGCCTCGGACCAGATCTCGGGACGCAGATCGTAGGTCACAGGCACCTTCGCCCACTCGAGGTAGTTCATGACCGTGGCGTCCTCGGACCAGATGCGACCCGGGTTTGCGCCCAGCTCGTCGACGATCTGCGCCATATCCGAGTCGACTCCCCTCCACCCGGACTCAACGCCGCGTGTCGTCGAATCAAGCGAGTCGAGCCCGCTGTTGACTACGGCGACCGCCAACACGACACACAGGGCGGCTCTCCCGGCAATGAGTATGCGATGTGCGTGGCGGCCGAGCGCACCCCCTTGGGCGACAGATGAGGCGACGACGAGAAATGAGGTCGTCCATGTTATCCAAAGGCACCTGACGGCGAGCGCCCCGGCGATTGCGGACGCCACCCAAAATGCCAGAAGCCATCTGGGCGGGAACCGCCGCGCAAGGGCGCACGACGTGAGGGCCATAAAGATCGAGATGCCCCAGAACAGTGCCGCGTCGGGCATCATCCAAACCGGTTTCAGCTCGAGGATGACCCCACCGTAGGATGCGGCCCCGAGCGAGCGGAGCAAATAGAGCGAGCCGTCGATGAAATATGGGTTCACAAGAGACCCCGCCGCCATTCCGGCAACCGCTGCGAGCAGGGGCAGCCTTGAGCGCCCCCAGGCGCGAAGCGCCCCGGCGTCCCCATGCGGCAAGATCTCGCCCTCTTCGGGGAGCAGGAAGCACGCGGCGGCAGCGGCGGGCAAGGGCCAAAGCGCCGCCTGCAGATTTACAGACAACATCGACACGAACGGAAGCGCCAGCAGGCACCGAGGGTCGGCGCCGCGGCGCCACTCCAGGCAGGCGGATATGGTGAAGAACAGCAGCGCGGCAGTCCAAAGTGACGGACGGATGGACAGACATGAGGCCATGAGGGCAAACCCGATGGCACTGATTAGCAGCGGTGCCCAACGGTGGCGCGGGTCATGCGCCAACCTGCAGACGGCGCCGGAATAGGCCCACAGGGCGAGTGCGGCGGGAATCGTCACGGAGACGGCGACGCCCGTGTAGCCCGCGGCCTTCCAGGACAGGTAGAGCCATGCGTCGTGGAGCCACTGCTGGAGCACGATGCCCCTGCCGCCGGCTGCGGTAAACGGGTTTATACTCGGTACCCCGGTTTCGATGACCTCGCGCCCCGAGGCCAGGAGAAACCAGCCGTCCGTATCCAGGGTTCCCGCCGGACGAATGGCTGGGATCATGGCTATGATAGCCGTTGACAGGAGGACGGCGAGCGCCGTGCAGGCTCCATGTACGAGCCTATCGGCGTCATAACGCATCAATCGAGTCTCCTGATGGACAGCGGCCGGTCTGACTCGGTGAACGTGCCGGGTGCGATCTCGATGCCGCCGACTGCCCCTCGCGGCGCGAAAAGAACACGCCAGGGGGGAACCGAGGCGTCTAGCGAGACGACGGGCCAAGATTGGCTCGAGGGGTCGAAACGGCCTATCCAGCAGACATCGACCGGGATTCGCATGAACAGGGTATGGATGGACCTGCCCCTCGCGTAGACCGTCCCGCAGGACTTTGCGATCGACCGGGCCCCCATATACCCGATCGCCTTGTCCCTGAAGGTCTTGGCGGCCCTCAGGGAAATTGGAACTTTGGCACCGGACCTCGTCGTGGCCACACAGGGGATATCGTATTCGAAGCTCATGGGACGTCTCCTACATGAGGGAGGTGAATGTCTGGGCGATCTGCGCCACCACGGGCGCGAGAACGACGATCAGGAACACTGGCAGGATGAAGATGATGATCGGGAAGAGCATCTTGGAGCTCAGCTTCTCGATTTCAGATTCAACCTTGAGGCGCCGCTGCTCACGGACGGTTTCCGCCTGGTCGCGGATGATGTCGACAAGCGAGCCGCCGGCGCGCTCGGACTGCGCGAACGAGGCTGCGAAGATGGTGAGGGAGGGTACGCGCGCGCGTTCCGCGAAGCGCAGGAGCGCCTCGGTGCGCGATGAGAAGCTGGCCTCGTTGGCCACGCGCTCGAAGCCGCGCGCGATGGCGCCATCCATCCTGCTGCCGACCGTATGGAGGGCGAAGTCGATGGACGAACCCGCCGACATGCAGATAGCGAGAAGATCCAGTGCGTCGGGAAGCTGCCTGTCGAGCTCATCGCGCCATTTCGAACGCTCGTTGAAGAGCCAAAGCTGCGGCACCGCGAGTCCCATGAGGACCATCGCGGCAAAGGCGCCGAGACCCTTGGGACCGCCGATGAAGACCGAGGCGATGAGGCCCGCTGCGATGAATCCGGCCGCGCATGCGACGCGGAAGGCCCAGAAGGTCGCCGGCTGCATGGTGAGGCCTGCGCGGTCGAGGGAGTCCCGCGTGGAGTCCAGGACCGAGCGGGAAACCGGCGCGAGCCTCGATACGACGTCGGACACCTTCTCGGCGATGCCGGGAAGCGCCGAGGGTGCCTCCTCCTCGATAGCCGTCTCGAGCCCGAAGATTCGCTTGAGGGCGATATCCGCGCCGAGGCCCGCGACTATACCCAGAAGAAGGATTATAAAGCCGGTCGTTATCGTTTCGAACATCTGAGCTCCCCTAGTCGTACCTGATGTTGCTGATTTGCTTGAGGACCAAGAAGCCCAAGATATCGAGCACGGCGCCGACGGCAAGGCATGCCCAGCCCGCGGGCGTCATGAAAAACTCCCTGTGGACCTCCGAGCTCAACGACATGAGCAGCAGCATGACGATCGGTGCGAAGCCGACGAGCTTCGCCTCAAATCGCGCCGAGGACGTCTTGGCCTCTGCCGAGCGCTTGGCCTTGACCTTTGCCCGGATGGCCTCGCCCACTCGCTCCGTGATCTCGGAGAGCGAGCCGCCGGTCTGCTGGGAGACGGAGACGGCTATGGAGTAGAGCCTCAGATTCGAGCTATCGGTTCTCAGGGCCATGTCGTCGAGGGCCTGCTCGATGGGGCGACCGTTGCGCAGGTCGCGCTCTAGGACGGAAAACTCCGATTTCAGGGGTTCCGCCATGTGCTCAGCGACGGGGGCGACCGACTGCGCGACGGAGGCGCCCGTGCGCAGATTCGATGCGATCAGCGGCATGGCCTCGCCGAGCTGTTCCTCGAAAAGGCCCTGCTCCGTCCCGCGTTTCAGCCTTACCCAAATCGGGAAGGCCGCGATTCCGAGCGGGAGCGCGGCCAGGGCGCCCACGGCAGAGCCGGTGGCAAGGATGAGCACGGAGGGGGCGAAGGCGATGACGGCCCACAGCTGTGCGGCCTCGGAGACCGACAGCTGGGGCGCGGCGCCCTGGCACACGCGGCGCAGGGCCTCGGCCAGGCGATTCCCGCCGGCCTTTCCGAAGGGGTTCTCCGGAAGGGGCCCCGTCTCCGCGCGCTCGCGCTCGACGCGCAGCTTTCTGGCCGTCAGGAACAGAGCTATTCCCATCGATACCGCCGGCAGCGCGGGGATGAGGGCCGCCGGGGAAATCTGCCCGCTCATCGACGGAACCAGAAATCGTCGTCGACGTAGACGCCGCGCGCGAAGAGCTTCTCGTGGTGCGCCGGGGTGATGCGCTCGCCGGTGGGCATGAACTCTCCGAGAACCTTGCCGTCCTCGGAGAAGCCCGTCTGTTCGAAGCGCATGATGGTGCCGATCGTGATGACATCGCCCTGCATGCCCTGCACCTCGGCGATCTCGGTGATCTTGCGCGAACCGTCGATGTCGAAGCGGTTCACGAAGACGATGAAGTCGATGGCCGAGGCGATGAGTTCCATGATCTGCTCGCTTCGCATCTCGGTTCCGGTCTGCTGGATCATGGAGCGCAGGCGGGTCGTTGCCTCGCGCGCGTTGGAGGAGTGCACGGTCGTGAGGGATCCCTCGTGGCCCGTCATCATCGCCTGGATCATATCGAACGCCTCGCCGCCGCGGCACTCGCCGACGATGATGCGGTCGGGGCGCTCGCGCAGCGCATGGATGACGAGCTGTCGGATGGTGATCTCGCCCTCGCCCTCGATGTTGGGTCGACGTGCGGTCTTGCGCACGACATGGGGCTTTTGGAGGCGTAGCTCCGGCGCGTCCTCGATTGTGACGATGCGCTGGTTGTCGGGGATGAAGGAGGAGCAGGCGTTGAGTAGCGTCGTCTTGCCCGAACCCGTGCTGCCGGCGATCACGATGTTCATGCGGCCGAGGACGATCGCCTCCATGAACTCCAGCATACGCTGGTCGAAGGTGCCCAGCGCCATGAGGTCCTCGGGTTCCACGGCGTCGGGTCGAAACTTTCGGATATTGAGGATGTTGTGGTCGACGGCGATGCCCTTGGCTGTCGCCGCCACGCGCGAGCCGTTGAAGATGGCGCCGGGACGGTTGAGGATGCAGTCGCACAGCGGTTGCGCCTCGTCGCAGCGCCGGCCGTCGGCTGACGCGATTCGGTTGATGACGAACTTGACATGTTCGTCATCCTCGAATGCCACCGGGGTCTTCTGCAGCATGCCCGCTCGCTCGACCCAGACGTCGTCCGGGGCGTTGACCATGATTTCCGAGATCGAGGTATCGGGAAGCAGCTCCTCGATGGGACCGAGATAGTACAGGTCGTTGATGCCGGCCTGAATAACCGCCTCGAAGGAGTTGTCGTCCAGACGAGAGCCTTCGGGGATGGAATCGACAATATCGGCAAGGAGATCGCGCGCGCGTGCGTCCCTCTGCTCGCTGCTTTCGGATGCTTCGCTGGCCGCCGTCAAGACTCCGGTTGCCTGGCGCACGGCGTCACGCTCGATTATGAGCAGGTCCCTATTCAGCATTGTTCGCCTCCCCCGTCTCGGGAAGGGCGACGAGTCTGATACCGCTCGCGCTGGAGAGTGCGAGGGCCTGGTCCTCGGTCACCTCGATGGTGACGTTCGAGTAGCCGTCGGACTTGGTGCCCGACAAGTTTCCGTCGAGCGCGAGAACGCGGATCGAATCGGCCAGGCGCTCCGTCGTCACGACCTGGCCGTCGTTCACGCTCGCGAGGACATCGACCTTATCGCCGACGGAGAGCAGCGGCGAGAGGCCGGTCGAGCTATCGAGCGCGACGGTGTAGGCGACATGCCCTTCGGTCACGGCGGTGGCGATCGAGGCCGGTTTCTTGGAGCCGGAGACGGAAGAGAGCGAGACCGCGGTGCCGGATGTCTGCTGGACCACGGACTGGCGCCCTGCCACATCGGAGACTTTCTTTGCGGCGTCCTTGGGCGCAAACGCCTTGGGCACGCTCGCGATCGTGAGATCCGCCGAGTCGATCAACTCGCCGGGGGCCACGTCGCGTGTGACGGTGACGACCTTGACGGTCGACTGCTCGAGGCGCGTCAGTTCGCCCTGCGCCTGAGTCCAGCGCCAACCGGAAAAGCCGACCGTCGCGACGGCGACGGCAATCGCCACGCCGGCCACGGCGGCGAGCCTATGGTCATTGCGGGTTCCTCCGGGCTGAGGCCCGCGCTGTCGACGGGCTGTCGCGGCTCCTGCCGTGGCAGTTGTCCTCTGACCGCTCATGGCGGTCTTGGGGGCCGTGTTGGGCATGGGGTTCGTGTTGGGCATGGCAGCTGACGTGGTCGCTCCCATGGCGGCCTCCCGTTCCATGGCTCGCACAAGCTCGTGGCCGAGTGCCTGCTTGCGACCGTGGAGCCTGTCGGCGCTGCGCATGCGCCCGGCCGATATGGCCACACGCTCTTCTTCCTCGACCTGGGCGATCTCCGCCTTGATCTCCTGCTGGGACCTTCTCTTCATCGTCTAGTTTCCTTCCCGGGACCGAGGAGTCCCGAATACCTGAGCAGCGAGTCACGGTTGACGCGCCAGCGGTTACCGAAACGGGCGCCCTCGAGCTTTCCCGCCGCACACATCCTCTCGATGGTCCTGGGGGTGACACCGACCGCGTCCGCCGCCTCGCGCGACGTCAGCAGCGCAGGCATGAGGTCGTATCTCCCCTGGCGCATCAGGTCGTACATCAGACCCAAGGGTCCTCCGATCTGTCGTGCTATTCCGACATATAAAGAATCGCCCCGCACGTGTTCCCGTGCGGGGCGATTTGGTGCCATCGGGTGACAAACTTGGATAGCTTTGCGATAGGCGCTATTCGGTGCCGCCGGGCGTTGATTCACCGGACTTTCCGGAGCCTCCCGACGGGGCCGGCAGCATGTCCCTCACGGCCTTGGAGAGGCTTTCGGGCGCATCGTCGAGCGAGCAGACTCCCGTTTTCGTCGCCACGTTGCCGTCCTTGTCGATCGTGTACTCACACCAGCCGTTTCCGGTGTCTGCCGGGCGCCATACCGTCGTGGATGAATAGGGATGGAGCGTCCATACCGCATCGGATCGAACCTTGAGTTCGTCGATGCCCGCGAACCTAGCGAATGTCGACGGCCAGGTTCCCTCCAAAATCACGTAGACGCCGGCATATCGGTCTGCCGCCCCACACAGGTCCTCCGGTGCCTCGACGTAGTAGACCTTGACCTTTCCCGTATAGCCGTTGGCCTTTAGCATCTCGAGTACCTCGGAGCGTGCCTCCTCGCCCGGGTTGTCGGCGTATTTGACGGCATTGGCCTCGCCGAAGCAGGATTGGCGCGTGCTTTCGAGGAGTGAGCCCTGCCATGTCCTGTAGGCGAGAGCGCCGCCGAGGTCGACCGCGAGGGCAATTAAGAGCGACAGGGGGATGAGCATCACGACGAAGAAGGTCGTGAGCTGGGCGCGGGCTCCTCTCCCCCTGCGTACAAGGCACTTCATCTAGATGACCTCCCAGTCCGAGTAGCTGATGTAGGAGCGCGTGATCTTGCGCACGGATCTCTTGCCGAATACGTTGTAGGGCGCCGGGTAGTCGTAGATGATCTCCGCCGACACCGTCACGGTCTTGCGCTCGGTCCTGAGGTTCTCGGTGCCCAGGTCGCCTGCCACGGCGCTTCCATGTCCGAGGTCCTCGTCTGAATCGAGGGAGACTGAGGCGTTTTTCACCGTGAGGTGGCCGGGGTCCACGTCGGCAGACGCGCTCACGAGCTCGGCCACGAGGATGTCTGCGTCCATGGAGTCCCATCCCGCGGGAAGCTGGTCCGCGAGGTGGGCAAGCGAATAGTCGATCCTTGCGCGCTGGTAGCCGGTGAAGCCGAAGCCCATGATGGCGAGCACGACGGTGAGGGCGATCGGGAACACGAAGATGAACTCGGTCGAGATGAGTGCCTTGGGCGTCCGGGTGTTGCGCACCATCACTTCACCTCCGATGAGATCGCGGTGGCAGAAGAGGACTCGGGCTCGCTTTCCGCAAGGCCGTCGAAGACTGCCAAGGTGAAGACACGCCGGCACGGAATCTGGACATTTACCGTCACCGATTCGCGCTCGATGGAAGAGTCCCTGGATTTATCCCCCACCCTGAGCGTCACGTCCTTTGGAGCGAGTGCCTTGCGCTCGATATCGACTGTGCAGCTGTCATCGAGTCCGATAGCCCCCCTGACATAGGACTCAATCTCGGAATCGGCCAGATCGGGGTTTGCCGCGGCGTGGCGTGCGCCCTCGGATGCGGCGGCAGATGCGAGGGCCTTGCATCTGCTCATGTTCGCGCAATCCACGACGAGGGCGAGCATGGCGATCATGATGGGAAGGAGAAGGACGAGCTGGGTCACCATGACGGCCCTGAGCCCCCTACGTTTAGACCTCATAGCAGATAACCTTTCAAGATTGCGATTAGCGTCGCCCCGACCAGGCCCACCGACAGCACGGCGTTGTAGGGGACGTTGTCCTTGAGGCGGGCCCATGTGGGGATGAACCTGATGGCGAGTTCGAGGCCGCACGCACACAGGAGATGGATGGCGAGAAACTCGAACACGGTTCCAATGGGAAGTACAGCCGTGAGGGCTATAGCCAGCGTGAGATAGTCGCCTGCGTGCCAAGAGATCCCGGCGATGCGCTTCATGGCAAAGGAAATCAGCGCGAATACCGCGGCGCAGGGAATGGAAAATACCGCCCACGCATATGGTCCCCAGGGGGATGACACTGCGCCCGCGACCGCAAAAAGGAGCAGCATGGGCACCGGCGCGACCCTGAATCTCATATCCTCCTGGCCGAGTGCCACGGAGGCTGCCAGGAAGACGGCATAGTGGATCGAGACGAGCGATCCGGTCCAAGCTGCAAGTAAATAGGGGTAGACAAAAACGATTTCAGAGGCAAGCGGTGGGTTGTGGTGGCGTGCATATGTTCCTGCGTCTCCAAGCTGGGACATCTCCGCATCGATATATCCTGCGCTACCCAGAGAAATAAGTGTTGAGGGACTGACGCCGTAGTTAACGGACTCTCTCTTCACTGCGTCTATCCATTTATCCCTATCGGTATCCCCGGGCTGTGCTTGGAGCATGGTATTGTCCTCATGCCGCAGTGCAGTGTAGCGCCAGCGTTGGTAAAGATGGGAGGCGCACCAAAAGCCGCAACCGACGGCTAATGTGGTCGCCAATCTGACGCCAAAAGACACGGGAGCCTCCTCGATATAGGCATAGGTACTCATATTTAATTTTGTGGTCGTGTTTGCTCAAATTAAGGCCTATTTGGTGCCACACGGTGACAGCTTTTAGATTGAAACGGATCTTATATGGTTTAGGGCCGTATCAATGGATGACCTACGAAACCGAAGCGGTCGCGAAGAAGCTGCCACGAGAACCGCATCGGATTGCGCGAAAGACGGCAATCAGCCAGGGCGAAGCCGTGAATAGCAGCGATCGAAGTTCCTGCGAAGCCATTAAGCATATCGGCTAATTCCCGCGGCCGTAAAGCAATTGCCCGAAAAACGATACCTGCAAAACTGCGGAGCCTCCGTCCTGAGTACGCCTGCGGGTAGCCGCCAGACAAATTATAGCCGGGATATATCGCTACCTAAGAGCTTGAAATGCGAAGCTGCGAAACCTTTTGGAGTTACCGTTACGGCGCATAGAGTTGAGTGGTCGCCCGAAACGCGCGGCCTTCGAAACACTCGTCTCATAAGGCTGTGGCCTTTGGGCAAGTTTCATAATTGAGATCTAACCCATAAAGTTCGACTTGGTTGTTTGAGATTATGACCGGAGCAGTTCGCTCGAGAGGTTTTACAAACCAAGTGAACGGCTTTGTCAGGCTGACGCGAAATAGTGAGTAGCCGCTCGAAGCACAGGGCCTATGAAGCGCATGATTCTACAAACGCTAAAGATAGATATGGCGTTGCTTGAAGCGCCGCATCTTTGAAGCCTACGAGTACTTTCGGATTCTCTGTCAGCAGTAAGTAATTACTCGAAGCGCGGTGCCTGCGAAGCACTTTAAGGAATTGGCAATGGGAATCGCCCGGTAAGCAACTGCTCGAAGCGCGGTACCTGCGAAGCTACAAAAACCTGTACCTTTTTGCACAACAGAGGCAAGTAACAACTCGAGGCGCAGTACCTGCGAAGCGAGTGCTCATGTCGAATATAGCCAAGGGCCGACAAGTAGCTACTCGAAGCGCGAAACCTGCGAAGCTCGTTACCGATTGTGCCGCAGTATATGCGTGGTTAGTAACTGCTCGAAGCGCGGTACCTGCGAAGCGATGAATGCAATATATTCCTGTCATGTTGCGGCAAGTAACTACTCGAAGCGCGGTATCTGCGAAGCGCAGACGCACATACATATTCGAACGAGACCGGTGAGTAACTACTCGAAGCGCGGTATCTGCGAAGCTCTATGACGAGCACGTCGGAACGGTAAGAAGGTGAGTAACTACTCGAAGCGCGGTACCTGCGAAGCTAGAACGTCCTCGGGCACATTTTTTTGAAGGGCAAGTAACTACTCGAAGTGCGGTACCTGCGAAGCAAAGTGATGGTGACGTTCATCGCTGATCCCGGCAAGTAACTACTCGAAGCGCGGTACCTGCGAAGCAGCAGTCCAAATCGGACGGCGCTGGAAACTGGCAAGTAACTACTCGAAGTGCGGTACCTGCGAAGCGCTAAAGTTGGATTACTGGCTATCAGCGCAGGCAAGTAACTACTCGAAGCGCGGTACCTGCGAAGCTCGTCACTAATCGTGCATCCCATTAGGCCGGGCAAGTAACTACTCGAAGCGCGGTACCTGCGAAGCCGGAAAGCGCCCCGACGAATGCCTGAACCTGGCAAGTAACTACTCGAAGCGCGGTACCTGCGAAGCGCGATCGGAGTCTTCTTGCGGGCCTCCTGCGGCAAGTAACTACTCGAAGCGCGGTACCTGCGAAGCCGGAGAATTGACATCGGCTGGCAAGCCCGTATAAGAGCAGCTACTGAAGCCGAAAAGTTGATTTAAAGAAAGAAATAGTCCCGACGATTTTGGGAAACCCCCTTATTCCCGCCCGGAAACAGGGTGGTTGTGTGAGTTCTGGAAAAACCTGACAGCTACCGGATCATCGGACAACCGGGCTGTCAAGCAATAAGCCTTATTTGAGTTTTCAAGGTGCTCATACCAGTTTAACGGTTTAGACGGCACGAGAGAACAGGACCCCGTCTCTATCAACATGCCATACCGGAATCTCGAAATCGGCTGTGTCCATCACCCGGTATTCGAGGAACAGCATTTCCAGACTCTCATGCCGCGCCTTTCGGGTTATCTGCAAGACGTCGGCCGGATTGAGCTTGTCGATAAGGCCGATTACGGCAATTGACGGATTCAGCCCCGTATCGCAGACGTAATCAATGAAAGAGAGGAATCTCATGAGCAGGGTACCGCCCGGCTCTCGGCGGGGCGAAAGGGAAAGCCACCTGGCGAATGATTTGAAGTCGCACTCCGCGTCCCCAATTGGATCCGTCCGAAGCGAAGCCCCCAATTCCGCTATCATCTCGCGGACACGCGCCCTGATCTCATGTGCCTTGATTGCCAGAGACTCACAAGCCTCGATCTCGGTAGCCACCCTTGATGCGTATGCGCCGACAAGCCTTCGGTCATCGAATGGGAGCTCGATCAGACTGTCGATAAGGACGATAGCTTTCGGCTTTAGCCTTCGCTCCCCTCGGTATAGCGCGATGCCCGGCTCCCCTTCCCTCAAAAGCGACCTGGCGCATCGCGACAGCTCGTCGAACTCATCGAAGGATATGGCTCCGAGTCCGTCCGGAAGATCGACTGTTTCCCCTATCGTTTCGAGTTTGACGATCATAAGACGATAAAGTCCTCTCCGGTAACAAGATGCCCCTCGTCAGACGGGATCCCGCAAAGTGTGAGCATCGAACAAAAGGAAGCCCCGGATACTCGGAGTACCTGCATCAGCCCGGCTTCTGGAAGGTTTGCTTTGAGCCTCACGATCGCGGCGTCGGCGTTTTTGGTGTCCACTGCCAGGCGGGTGTAGACGGAATTCTGCAGCCTCGTATAGCCGTCCCCGACAAGAAACTGCCTGAACTTCGAGTACTCATGGCGCTCCTGCGCCTCGCCCACGGGAAGGTCATACATGACGATTATCCTCATGAACCTTATCCTTCCCCATTCCCCCATCAAGGCATCCCGGGCACTGAGATCCCATCGGCATCGCCGACCCCCTCCATCACGCGAAGGCACCCGTCGACCCAAAGGTCGATGGCGTCCGACACCCGGTAGCTCCCATGGCCATAGGGAATCCTGTCAGCGAGTGTGGATGCAAGGAGCCTCTTCACGGACGTCGTGAGTTCGCGGGGGCGCTCCAGTTCGACCTTCCGGTCGATCAGGGGCCTGAACGGCTCCATGAGGTCGTAGGCGAGGTTGTAGGGGTTCGTCTTGGAGTGGTGGTGGATTCCCACCTGGTTGAGGTAGCCCTTCGCCGCGATCCTGCACGCTGTATGCGAGAGCAGGATGGAATAACCGTAGTCGAGGGCGTTATTGGTTGCGCCCGCGTGCGGTAGCCGGATAAAATCGGCGCCGAACAGCGCTTGGAAATAGCGGCGGGCACCTGCCGCCTCGCGACCGGTCGAGTCGTCCGCGCGGACCTCTCCCGCATAGGATGCAAGCATCTCGGCCTCCCGTTCATGGCCTGAACCGGCAAGGACGTTGGCCTGATTGTCCAGCTTGCACTCGATGATCCTCTTCCATAACATCTTCCGCGGCCAGGCGCCCCAGGACATCTGCGTAAGGACCCTGCCGTTCGTATCGATCGTCGCTGCCGTTAGCGGCATCAGGATTGATGCCGGCATATGCCGGCTATCGGTGAAAATGACGCTGCAGCCCCTTGCCGCGAGCTCATCGAGCAGGTAGGTCGATATGAACGCGGCCTTTCCGTCGACAACGATGCAGTCGAGCCCGTCGGCACGCAACAGGACAGGTCGGGGGTCGCCGTCACGGTGAACGGCGACCCATCCCGCCTCATAGCGAAGTTTCCTTGCGTTCTCTATGAAGAGCGTCTTACCCAAGTCTGGACACCCTTTCGCGAAGGCCTGCCGCCGAAATGTCTACTATGGCAAACCCCGCCTTGGGGTCGTTGATGATCTTGTCGAAGGTCATCGAGAGCGTACCCGCGAACGCGCTGCCGCCGAGGGGCCTCACGTCGGCGGTACCCCTGATTCCCGAGAGGAGCTCCACGACCTGGATCTCGGACTCGGCTACTGCGCGGACGACCTTTGCGAGATCCTCTGCCTCCGTCTCGGAGAATACCTCGTCCGGCGTCTTGAGGTCCGCCAACTTGAACACCTTTGAGACGCGGGGGAAGTTTGCCGGAGCGAGCGCGAGAAGGCGTGCCCACAGGCGGCATAGAACCTTGGCATCGGATTCAAGATCGCGTCTGGGGCTCGGCTGCTCGCCGTCGACCATGCGCTCGACGATCCTGAGCAGTCGGGTGTCGGCTGCGTCGAGGGCGAGCTGGCGCACGGGGCCGGCGGTCTTCTGCCCCTTGACCCTGAAGCGCTCCCCATATGCCTCGTACACGGTCTCCTTAAGGATCCTGTCGCGCACGACGCGGACGAATCTCTCACCGGATTCACGGCACAGCGAGCGCGCATAGAGCTCGGTGAGCGAATCGGTCGCCTTGGACGCGATGGATGTGGGCACGGGGGCGAACCTGAACAGGTTTCCCTTCTTGCCCTCGCTCTCGTAGATCATGAAATAGGCGAACGTTTGGGCTGAGTAGCCACCGAACAGGGCCGCATCACGGTCGCCCTTCACGGGGATGAGCTTCGTCTTAGAGTCGCGCGGGGAGTAGACGGTCTGCTTCCAGAAAGCACCGCCTTCCTCATAGGGGGCAAACGTCACGCGAAGGTTCTTCCAGGAGCAGGCGCGGACGAGCCTCTCTCGCTCGAAAACGGAATCCCACAGCACCTCTGCCGTGTCATAGTCGACGAGATCGCGGAAGAACCCGCCGGAGAAGAAATCGAGCTCTGAGTCCGCTCCGCCCCGGCGCTCCTGCGCCTCGATATCGCGCATAATGCGCTCGTAGAAGGCCCTGTTGTTCGACCACATGGGCGCCCTCGTCTCGATGAACCTGCCGGTAGTGAGGGCGATGAGGGCATCGTGGGCGTGGTAGTAGCGATTTGCCTTGCGGCTTCTCGGGATTCCCGTGCGCCTCCTGATCGAACTGGCGACCCCGGCCTTCACCGGCACGACCTTAACGCCCGCATAGGTGGCCTCGAGGACCGCGGCGATGAGCTTGCACTCCTGGCTCGTCTCGGTCAGCTGCCGCCCGACGATGGATTTCAGCATTCTCTCGGAGATCTGCGTCCTCATGAGCGCGTTGAGCTTGCGCTCGGTCATGAGGCCCACGCGGCGCAGGTACATCCAGAAAGGCGCCATCTTCCTCTGCACGGGTTGGGGCACGACGATAGAGTCCTTCTTATCAAGGCTCTCGGCGTACAGGACCAATGCCTTGTTGTCGAGCGATTCGTCCCTGCGCACCGACGGGGGCAGGATACGGTCGACGCAGTAGTCGGCCGACGCGATGCGCGCGATATCGATGGACTTGCCGGAGTAGAGGCTCTTTCCCGCCTGTCGGAAATAGAGGTACAGGCGCTCGTTGATCTCCTTCTCGTCGAACATCCCCAGCTCGCGCAGGAGCCTGGCGGCATCCAGGTCGCGGCGCGCGTCCTCGTCGAGCGCCTTCAGCGCGGCCTCGATCTCCTGGGCGCGGCTCCGAGACCGCTTGCCCTTCAGCCTGTTCGAAGCGGTCCTCGTGACCTCGACGTAGACCTTCGCCGGGGCGCATCCGGCCACCGAAGCCATGTCCTCGATAACCTTCATGGACTGCGAGACGCCGCGACGAAGCGCGGGGGACCCGGGCAGTGCGTCGATGCCGAGCTCACCTGCCTTTTCCAGCGCGGCGGCGTTGACCTCGTCGATCCTCGCGCGGAAGCCGAGCTCGGTGTCGCTCAGGGCCTGCATCAGGTTCATGGACGTGCCGCGGAACCTGCCGTAGGGTGCGCCCTGCTCGAGAACGTCCATGATGCACATGTCGCCGCGCGCGGTATCCACCCACACACCGGTGAGCAGGCGCTCGGAGAGCCGGCCCCAGCCCTTGAGGCGCTTCGCACAGAAGGCCTCAATGGCGTCCTCGTCAAGGATATCCCCGTATTCCTTGGCGACCTTGCGCTTCAGGATGGAGCGCTCCTCGAACACGGTGTTCCACAGGATGATGTCCTCCGCCATGGACTTCTGGGCGGCCGTCAAGGACTTCACGCCGAGAAGGCCTGCGATCCAGGCCGAGACGGACAGGCGCGACGCCATCCTCTTGGCGTCGGATACGCCCTTGACGTGCGGGTGTGCCATCGTGAAGTCGCGCGAGAGGATGCTCTCGATTCGGCTGAGGGTCATGACCGAGCCATCCGATGCGGCCTCGACCACGGCCGCCCTCATCGCCGCATCGAGCGGCAGCCAGTCCTGGCCGTCCTCGGTGTAGCGGATGCCCGCCAGCTCGTTCAGGAACCGGAAGCGCTCGTAGATGAGGGAGTTCGCAGGCAGCACGTCCTCATCGACCAGATAGGTGCACTTGCCCGTCATGCGCCGGATGAAGGCCTCTGCGGCCGCATCGGTGTCGATATGCTCCTCGTAGTTCCAGGGTGCGACGAAGGCGCGCTCATGGCCGGGAAGACGGCACGACCAAGCGAACCTCGCCTTGCCGTGGGCGTCCAAGGGCGCGGCCGAGGAATCCAAGGGCCCTACGTAGTAGGGGATCCTCGAAGTCAGCACTTTCAGGATATGGGCGCCTGCGTCCTTTAGCCAGGGGTAGAAGTTGCCCTGGGCTTCGATGATGCGGCCCACGACCTCCGCATGGAGCTGGTACGGGATAGCACTGTTGTCCGTGGTGTGGATACGGCGAAGGAACCTGCGCTCTCCGAGGGCGGCGACCATATCGATATAGGCCGGGTCCTTTGCGGCATCCGTTCCCTTGAAGAGCCTCTCGACCCTCTTCTTGAACTCCTCGTAGGGAATTACGTTGAGGTCGTAGGCCGTATAGCCCATATTCCTCTTGGCGCCGTCGAGCTTCTTCACGAGCACCTTGTCGTACCCCCTGCGGCCGGGCCTTTTCGGGCCGCCGAAGAAGTCCCTGTAGAGGGCAAGCCCGTCCTCGTCGGGACCGTCTTCGGAATCAGCATGGACGATGTATTTCAGCGCGAGGTCCTTCAGGGTGCGCAGCTGGCGCCCGTACACCTCGTACTGGGCCACCTGGTTGTGCGAGAGGGTCTTTCCGGGCGCAAACGAGAGAAGGCCCTGTAGGCGCCATGCGGAGTAGAGGCCCCTCGCGGCCTCGATGGCCGGGGCGAGCCAGTCGGGGCAGTTGGCGAGGAACTCATCGAGAGCATCGGCGTCGGCTACGGAAATCTTGCCGATCTGCTCGCCCTCGAGTGCGAAGGCGTCCATATTCGCCTTGTAGCCGGCGACGAGGTCGCCCAGAGCCTTTGCCTGCGCGCGGGCGATCTTGGCATCGATATCGTCGCCTGTCACCGATACGGCGCCGGACACGGCCTTTTGGAGCTCTCGGGCAGTCCAGGAGCCGCCCATACCGGCGAGTGCGCCGCCGTCGAGCTCGATAGCCTCGCCACAGGCCTCCCCCAGGGCGTCGAGCTCGCGCACGAGGGTCTCGACCTGAGCGGAGGGGTCTGAGTTGGCGGACGTCACGTCGTTGCCCTCCATGAGGAAGTGTCCGCGGCGCACGACGTGGTTGGCGATGGCCCAGAAGACGAGCCTGGGGTCGCGGGGACCGTCTGATTCCATGAGGTCGACGTCGAGGTGCGCGAGTGTGGGATAGCCGTCGAGAAGCCCCTGCCAGGCGGCAGCGGCGGGATCTGCCGCGATATCGTCGCGCATGAGTTTGTAGGACATCCTGCGTCTGACGAAGAAATCCGGGTCTGCGGGCGCGATCGCCGGCGCGAACACGCGCTCCATCTCACGCTCCCTGCCGCGGGCGCGCTGGAGCCTGCGCCTCGCGGTGCGGGGCATACGGGCCTCGGAGGCGTGGAGCGCCTCCTTGAAGCAGCGTGCGCCCATAACGGGCTGGCCCTTGTGGTAGAGGACCTCTCCGTACTCGTCTGTGGCCACGAACCCGACGCTCGTCCCGTCGAGGTCGATTCCGGCATACCACGGACCGTTGATATTTTTAAGTTTCCTAGCCATGAGTTCTCCTGTGTGATATAAAGGGATTGTGAGTTGCTGCTCGAAGCGCAGTACCTAAGTCGAAATACGGCTTAAAAGCCACAAACTGCCTTTTCAGGCCGCCCCGTATGGGGCTTTTTCTTTATCCCGACATTCCATAGGCACTAGAGCAGGTGCTCCATGACGGTACCGGTCGAGTCGGTGCGGAAGCGGATGCTTCCCACCGTGTTCTCGTGGATCATGTTGCCGGTCGCCACATCGACGTAGACGGCATCGCTGAGCCCGCGGGACACCTCCATCTCGGTGGCGCCGGTCTCGGAGTCGATTCGGAGCTTTCCCACTTGGTTGCGCACGTGCATCTGGCCCCTGGAGTCCAGGCAGCGCTCGACCGTGCCGCTGCCGGCCTCGGTCAGGTTCAGTCTATTTATTTGGAAACTGTTCACAGTTACCCCCCCCTCTGCAAGAAGGCTAGAGGCCGGGCCTTTCCCGGCATTGGAGGGTTTTGTTTAATTATAGACTGGCGCGGGGACGCTTCCGCCGGTGATTCAGGGCATCGCCATAAGGTCAGATTTAACGATTCGATATTGATAAATAGATTGATAAAGCCAGACGATATTCTGGGGCAAACAACCTTCCTTTCGAAAGCAAAACCCCGCCCCGGCAATTGAGCCGGGACGGGGCCAAAGGGGAAGGTAAATTCGCATTTAGGCCGTGGGATAACCGCTAGTGCCGATCTTGTTTACAACTTCGGTAGCCATAGTAATGACATTTCGGAGCTTGCCGGAGTAAATGGCGAGGACGCTCACGAGGGCGAGGGCGAGCAGGCCGATGAGGATGATCATCTCGGTGGAGATGACGGCACCGAGCTTCTCGTCAGCTGCGCGGCGGACATTGTAGGTCTTGGCCGCGAGATACGTGGCCATGGCGTTCATGGTCGCAGAATCCATGATGCGCTCCTTTCGGTTAGGGGGTTCGAGTCTTTGGCCCCCGTCGACACGATAGGGGCTTGCTTCCCGCCCCCCGAGATAGATTCTGCTCCCTCAAATGCGTCCGTGAGGGGCCATTTGGTGCCAAGGGGTGACAAATGGTGACACGGAAAAGCGCGGGTAGGCGACACGTACGTAGCCGTACAACGTATGTTCGCCCAGATTAAATGGCAGCCGTGGCACCGACCGTGCCGAATTGCTCTAATCGGGGTTGTGCTAGAGTCGATAAGCAATTGAAAGGTTCGTCCGCGTGCGAAAGGAGCGGTGTATGCCAGAGGTTCGCGTGACCGGGACGGCAGACGAAATCGAGCTCACCGCTCGCTCCCTCGGAGCTGCCCTCAGGATGCAGCGTCGGCGTGACGGCATGATGGCAGGCTATTTCGAGGTACACGCTCCGAAGGCCATCTGCCTTGACCTCGGGACGACGGGTCCCAACCCCGTTGAAGATGAGATCGCGGCCATCGCTATCGTGGGCTGGGCGGGAAACGTGCTCCATGAGGGGAAATACAGGCCAAGTCGCAAGGAGCTCTGGCAGGCGGCATCTGAGGTCAACGGGGTGTCCCCGGACGACCAGATAGACCTCCCCTCCTTTTTCGACGACCAGGCAAAGATCAGGGATATCATCTGTGGCGCCGACGAGGTTATCGTCTATAACGCTTCATGTGTCATGAGGTTCCTGGAGTACAACGACGCTGCGCCCAGCTCGGGCACCAGAGTCACCGATACAATGTACGAGTATTGCCACTGTCTCGCAAAAGCGAACCGCGACCCCAATTGCCTCGCGCACAGCGAGTTGGCCGACGCCGCGGTTCGAATCGGATATGCCTGGGAAAACAGTCCGCACGGTACCGTGACAAATGCCCTCGCCTGCCTCGCTGTCCAAAAATGGATTGAGGGGCGCCAAAGGAAGAACACTAAGATTTCTGAATACAGGGCTTGAGCAGCAAGCTCATCGAGTTTGCTGCATCTTAGATTCAGGGGATGATTGCTTCTATCAATTCCACGGGAAGATGTCACCGGGCGGCAAGACACTTAGGAAACCCGGTTGGAGAGGTGATTAGCATGAACGTTAACGAATTTATGGCGAAGCACGATATCACCGATGCCGACCTCGAGCGCATGGCCGCTCCCTTTGAGAATGGCGGCTTCGAGCTGGAGCCCGACGGAAAGGTATTCAGCGGCTCGCATCTCGATGCAGTCGGCACTCGCCGCGTTACGGTGGTTCACGATGAGAAGGATACTTAGAGGGCTGAACTGATTAACAGAAATAGGGGGCGGGACATAGCCATGGTGCCCCGTCCCCTATTTCTGTTAATCGGATACGCTACTCCTCGTATTTGTTGCCCTTCCCGCAGTTGCAGTCCTCGCAGAGCGTCTGCAGGTTGTCCATCACAGACTTTCCCCCACGTGAGACTGGCTTGATATGGTCGACGTGGAGCTTCACGCCGTCCTCGCGGCCGCGACCGCACTTGACGCACCTGAAGCCGTCCCGGCGCAGCACGTCATAGCGCATCGCGCGCGTCACTCAGCGTGCTCCTCTTTGCCGTCCATACAGCGATTCTGGTACTCCCGGCGGCACTTCTCCCGATCCTTCTCCTTGGGCTTGCAAAACCCATCCAAAATCGTCGTCACGATTTTCTCCATGGTCCACAGTGCGGCAACGATCACCGATACATGCATTAGCGACAGGATTACCTGTGTAGCGGGACCAAACATCTCCGCGGTCTTTCTCCTCGTTATGGATACGTTCTCCAAGTCTAAGCTCTCGTAAATGCAGTCGACCATTCACATGATGCCAGGAGGTGACACCCCCTGAAACACTTGTTCATAGCCGCCTGCCCTACCTCCTCCGAAACGATGATTGGACCATCGGATATTCAGACGGAGGGAGAGATATGGCCGAGGAGCTCGACCCGAGCATGCTTCCGAATCGGCTGAGGGACATGGACGACGGCCCGTCGGTGAGGCCCGGTGCAGATGATTGTGACCGCTACGGACTCACGTGGTGCGGCAGCTTCACGGTACATGGCCTCGGGTTCCAGGCGATGAACGGGACGACGACGGATTTCGCGATGGCTTGGCCCATCGGCGACGGTGGCTGGCAGGTCCTCCAAGACGCCTACGACATCTACGACCCGGTCGTGGGGCAGGACGGCTATATCGAGACCGAGGATCTAAACGACATCATGCGCGAGAACGGGTTCCGATCCCTCAACACATTTACTGCCGCACAGGGCGAAGGATGGCGCGAGAGTCTTACGCGTGCCGTCGCGGCCAGGTGGTGCAGGGAGCGCTACTCGGTCCCCCTGACCTTTATCGACGGGTCTTCGGCACTGTCCAGGCTCGTCTCCTGTGCTGTCGCGTTCGATCCGCATTCGGACAGGACGCTCGTTGCCGCCGCAATCGAGCGGGAGATGGTGAGCCAGGAAAATGCCTACAACATGGCCGCATACGCTAGCGCCCGTGAGCTCAAGAGCACGCAGCTTCGATCTCTTGCGGTCGTTCAAGAGAAATCGGCTATCCATGGGATGGGAGTGGCGGCGGGAGGCATGCGTCGCCAACAAATCCCGAGGTCAAACGCCCGCGGACCCAAGTTCGGGCATTAACGATAGAAGGGGCAGATTGAAATGTATGAGAGGGTATGGAGCGGAGCAGTTGAGGGCTGCGAGGTTTCTCTCGGGTTCAACGAGGAGGACGGCCTGTTCAGCTATAACGCGAAAAAGGACGGCATGGTGTTGAGAGACCGTCACTGTGCCGATCCGGTAGATGCCGGCCTTATGGACGGCCCCGGGGTCGAATGGGATGGCAAGACGCCCCTTCTTCCCAGCGCCTCGGAGATCAAATTCGAGGGCCGTTTCGCGCCTTTTCACACACTCGAGGAAATCGTGAGCGGCACCTGGCTCTCCCCCGCCGACTGGCCGGGTTACCGAAAGGCGATGGCAATAGATGAGCTGTCGGACCGCATGACCCGGATCGCGAGGAGCTATGCGGGCGATCGCGCGCCGGACGAGGCATACATGAACTTCGGCCTCATCGATTGCTCGAAGCGCCTGAACGCGATATTCGAAGGCCCCGACAACTGGCCGAATCGGGCATTTGAGTCCCTATTCACTGCCACCGGATACAAGGAGTTCGCGCTCGGCAAGAGCTTCGCCTACAGCGACCCGTACCTGCTTGCAGACTCGCACGGGATGCCCAGACAGGTTGTCGATCAGATACGCATGGCGGCGAACAGAGGGCAGGGACCGCTCTCATATCGAGACGCCGTGGTCAGCCTATGCAGGCAATCTCGCTTGGAAAACGGGGGTAACGCCGACTCGTTTACCGTCCTGCCCTTTGTGAGCGTGGGCGAGTTCGCAGACGAAATCCGCCAGTCGGACAGGATTCACGTCGACCTGTATGCCGACTTCAATGGCTACAAGGTGCCGATGGCCCACTTGGGCAAGACGGCCATCGCCCTCAACGACATGGATGCCGAGAAAATCAGGCTGAGCATGGACAGGGCACGTGAAAAGCATGGCTACTACTGGTCGAGAATGGGGAAGGCCACTTCCTCCAAGCTGGATTTCTCATCCCGTACGTTCGAACTGACCGAGCTTGTCGCCGCCATCAAATCATGTGCTGACTGGAGCCTGTTCTTTAACCACCGGGTCCATTATCCATGCCTCGGTTACGATCTCGACGTGAACGGTAACTCTAGTCATATTCTTCTGGCATGCGGCATGAGCGAATGGCGTTCGGACGACGCCCAGGAGTGGATTGCCGTTTCGCGCTCGAAATCTGATCGCCTTTACCATATCGAGCGTATCGACGCATGGGATTCCTACGAAGGGCCCGAATTTAAGGTCACGGAATCGAGGGCAACGAAAACCTACCCGAGCGATCTCATCGACCAGATCGCAGCCGACCATAACGAGTTCAGGGAGACGGATGGCGTGCCGCCGTTCATCAACGCCCGCTACGCCGCCCGACTCGAGCATCTACGCGAAGTCTACCCCTTAAAGCAGAAGGCCCCGGAAAATGCGCCGGGCACAGCGGCATTGAAGGACGGACTTGCGAGGCTCGAGAAGAAGGCTGAAGCCAAAAAGACGCCCAGCCACAACAAGCGACCGGGTTATTTCACTTATTTGAGAAGACTCAAGAAGAGGGCCCATGTGGGCCCTCTTGCTAGCTCCTTGTAGGTGACCTGCGTCATCTGGAGTTTCAGGTGACGAAGGAGCCGAACGGATACGATACATTTTTCCGATATCGATTTTAGTTGCGGCGACCGTCGTTGCCGCCCGCTTTACCGTTAAGCCTGCGATGCTAAGCCCAGCCTCCGTCATTGTGGCAGCCAACAAGGATCGACGGTCAACTACGGCACCATCAGCGATATCCTTAAATTCGCATACGCTCAATTACGCGCACCGCCCGTAAGGGACATGCACGGCCTCGGGACGGAGGCCACGCCTCCGTCCCGATTGGTATTTACCTCTTTGAACTCGTGACGCCGTCTGATTGCGCCACGGACCACTTGATATAGAGAGTGGTGTCCTTCTTCGCTTTGATTGATGCGATCGAGGAACCCCCCGCCGCCGACGTCAACCAGCACTCGGCGACATAGCGTCGCCAGGTGCCGTCCGGCTGCTTCGCGTAAACCCCGCTGGGCTTAACAGGCGCCACGCGCTCACCCCAATAGACCGCCTTGTGACCAGCACCGTCGTCCCCTATGGCGGGGAGCGAAAGGCCATCGACAACATGGGCCTCAACACCCCTGCTGAAATCCATAAGCTCGAGGGCATCGACAGCCTCGTCCGCGCTATCGCTTGCGGCGGCTCGATACACAGTCCCCTCTTCAGGGTGAAGTGACCCCTCGGCATAGTCGATGCGGACGGTGCAGCGGATGCGCCCGTAGAGATGGAGTTCGTCGCCCGTCGACAGCTCGGTTCCTCCGTAAGGGGCGGTCAGCTCCTTATCCGTGAACCAGCCCGTGAAGCCAGTGCTCGGATCCTCGTCGAAATGCTCGTTGAGATTGCAGTGGGACTTGAGGGCGGCTGAGGTGGCTTCGGCGCTTGCCGCATGGGCCCCGGGCTGAGCACTCTCGGTGAACACAATGGACCCATCATCGATTCCGTCGGCATGGTAGACGACCTTGATGCCTCCGACATGAACGGGTCCGGCAGATATCGAGCCGTGGAAACGGTGCACAAGCGGCGAATCAAAGTTGATGCCACTGCGCAATTCCGTGGGAAACACCTGTTGGACCACACAGGAGAGATAGCGTCCCGAAACCAAATCAAGCTCCCGCTCCGATAGGCTGAGCTCCCTCGCAGTCTTCGAAAACTCACGCAATACCGTTGCGCCCTTTGGTTTCGGAATCAAATCGACCTGAACGCAGCGAAGCTCGTTGACGCCCTTCAGGTCGCCAAAGCCGTTGACGCTCGTGAAATCGAGATCGTGCCCGGAGACGTATCCCCCAGTCCATGACGAATTTGAGTTGAACGCCCTGACCTCAAGGTCGAAATGCAGGGATACCTCGCCGGTCAGCCATACCTTGATGGCACTCCAGCGTAGAGACTTGCCGCTCATGCCGACCTGAGCGCCGTCTGCGGCGGCATCGCTCCATTCGCCGCCTTTTGCAAGCATGCTGTAGCAGATTGAGCCTTGCCAGGGGGAACCGTCCAGGCGAAGCGAGATCGCCTCTATGCACATCTTGGGCGACATATTCATACCGACATGCCGATAGGCGGGACATTCGGACATGTCGCCGAAGTTCGACAGATGGCACGACCCGATGACTGACGCCCCGGAGCAGCCGCTTGGAACATCACCTTCGTCGGCATAGTACCAGCGGTACACAAAGTTCGACACGGCAGTCCCGCCATTATTGCCCTTGACGTCCGACCAGTTATTGCAGGGTGTACACGAGAGGAGTGGATCCGAGCACGTCACCGTCTTTCCTGCCACGATCTCAGATGCCCCGTCATTCAGGCTCAGCGACCCCGTAAACGGGATCTCCTCTACAACCCAAGCCGATGCCCGGTCTCCGGCAACCCCCGCCTTGTAGCCGTTATGGAAGAGATTCAATTTATCTGGCTTCGCCACGGTGGCGTTCGGCCTGTTCACGCATAGTCCCGATGCGTCATTGATAATCGCGACCGCACCGTCTTCGAATAGGGGCGTGCCCTCGGAAAATACTTTTGTGACCCACCAGGCGCTTGCCCTCGAGTCGACTCCGGCCCTGTTGATTGCGAACGGCTGCGTACAGGCGCCATGGCTGAATTCTTTTCCATCCCACGGGCCTCCCCATAGGGCGTTGACGGCACAGGACGCGTCGGCCACATGGGCCGGCCGGAACGTCGTGAGAAACCCGGGGACGGGTCCCCAATCATCGAGATAGGAGGCATCGCGGACTTTCGAGAACTCGGTCAGGAAGAGCTGGTTGTAATTGTCCTTGAATTTCTGCTGGTATATATCTGTTGAATCTGTAATAGAGGCATTTGCGACATCCCAGTTCAGGGTGTCATCATCTGCTGCATGAACGCGACAGACGATACCCTGGATGTCCTCGCTAGTTAGATAGGTGTGCTCCACGGTCGAGGTCAACCAGCCGGTTTGGGAGTGCAGGGCATTGACCGTCTCGGCGTGGTATTTCCCCTCGGCGTAGATATTGAAGATGTTAAGGTCCGCGCACCATCTATGGGTCACGTCTTTCGATGTGCGCCTGTACCATTTCCCCGTTTCATTGTATTGATAGTGCTTCCAGCCGGTATCGTGCCGACCGGTGCCGACGCCCAGCTCTTCATTAGTCAAATTGCCATCGAATGTAACGATGTTGTTTTCCTGCTCGTCCTCTTTGATTGCGCCCAGGTTATCGTCATCGGACGTAATCCATATGCGCTTGCCGTTCGGGTTGTAGTTAGTGTCACCGCAGGCGGTCAGCGGGTAAAAGGAGAGATGGAACCATAGCTCGTTCTCATAGTCGCACTCGACCTGGAAATTGAGGGCGTATCGGAGAATCTGGACGTAGGCATAGCGGAAGGCATACCATTCGGTCCATCCGTTTGCCCACCCCATGCACTGGTTCGGAGGATTTGACCTTCCCTTGCAGCAGTTGATCTTGCCGTTGAGCATCCCGTACGTATCCCAGGCGCCCTGCGCGATTGCGGCGTTCTGACCCCAGTAGTCCCAACCGAGCGCGTCGTCTGCGCCGAGCAGGCCCAACCCGGCCGCGACTGCCAGGGCGGCGAACAGGCCCCGCCTGCTGATCGGGGTCTCCCTCAAAGGCCTGTCTACGGCTGCCTCGTTATCTTGTTTACAAGCCGTCATCTACACGCACCTCCCATAAGGGACGCGCGCGGGCTCGGGACGGAGGCCGCACCTCCGTCCCGACTGATATCTATCTCTTCGCGCTGGCGACGCCGTCCGAATCCGCGTAGCGCCACCTGATGTAGAGCGTGGTGTCCCGCTCCATCTTGATGCTTCGCAGGGACGAACCCCCCCCCGCCTTATCGGTCAGGTAGGCGTCGCACACGATGCGTCGCCAGGTGCCGTCGCCCATCTTTCGGTAAACGCCCGCCGGTACGGCGAGCGAAATCCGCTCGCCGTAGAAGACGGCCATGTGCCCTGCGCCGTTATCGCCTATGGCAGGCAACTCGATTCCGTCAAGGTTATGGGATTCTGCCACATCGGAGAAATCGGGCAGCTCGAGTGCGCCCTCCACAGGCGAAGCGCCGTCCTTGGGTTTGGATACGTAGACGGCGCCTTCCTCCGGCTTCAAAGATCCGTCGGCGTAGTCAACCCTCAACGTGCAGCGGTTGCGCCCGTAAATGCTGATTTCTTGCCCCATGACGAGGTTCGCGCCTGTAAAAGGTTCGGATAAAGCCTTATTGGCGAACCATCCGGTGTAGCCGCTGGAAAGCGCATCGCCGAAATGCTCGTTGAGGTTGCAAACGCCCTTCAGCGCTGCCTGCGTGGCGGCTTCGGATGCCGTGTACTCTCCTGTATCAGCGTGGTCGATATAGACGATATGGTCATCGTCTACACCGTCGGCGTAGTAGGTGATGGTAGCCTTTTTCGCGTAATACATGACGCCGGGCGTGACGACGGTACCGTGGAAACGGTGGACGAGCGGCCACGCCTCGGCCGTGCCGGATCGCTTCTCGGTTTTGAATTCCTGTTGGACTGCGCAACTCAGATACATGCCGTTCAGTGCGTCGGCTTCGTCCTCTGTAAGCTCGAGCTTCCGCGCGTCACGCGAGAACTCCTTTACGAGCACGGCATCGGTCGGTTTCGGTATAAGGGCAACCTGCAAGCAACGTAAAGTCTTGCCAGCCACGCCTACGGCGGAGGCGCTTTCGGCGCTCGTGGCGTTCACATAGGCTCTGTTCCACGATATATCACTCTGGAAAGTGCGCACCTCGAGATCGTAATGGCGTGCGACCTCACCCTCGAGCCAGACCTTTACCTGACTCCAGCGCGGGCTTGAACCGCCTTGACCGATCCACTCGCCGTCGGCTCGAGCGTCGGACCAGGTTCCGTTGTCGCAGGAAAGCGCCATGTACCCGATCGAGCCCTCGTAGCTCGTTCCCTTCAGGTAGAGACGGAAAGCCTCGAGCGTATAGTCCGGGTTAAAGTTCGTGCCAACGTGGCGGTAGGCGGGAATCTCCATGAAGTCGCCCGTTTTGGCGATACGAGCCTGCCCCATGACCACGGCGTCCTCATCGGATGCGGACTCGGGTTTTGCAGCGGCGTACCAGCGGTAGATCATCGCGGTCGGCTCGCCCATCTTTTCCCACAGTTCCTTTTTGGCCGGATAGCAAGTGGCGAAGGGGTCACTGCAGGTCGGCGGTTGGGGCCAGGTGATCCTTTCGGCGCCGCTATTTAGCTCAAGCGTGCCTGTGAACGGAATCTCCTCGATGACCCATTCGGATGTAATGTTCTTCTGCGTATCCGAGTCATAGCCCCCATGACACATGAATAGCTGCGTCGGCTTTGCGGTCGTGCCGCGATAGCGGTTCACGACCTGGCCCGACGCGTCACTGATGACCTGCACGGCCTTCTTGGTGCCATCAGAGTTCCAGTTGTCGACAAGCCACCAGCCGCAGGTGCGATCGGCGACGGTGTATTTATGGATGACGAAATCGCGCTTGGTGCTGCTCCTGATGTCAATGCCGTTGAAAGGACCGCCGCCGTACGCGTTGAGGGCCGCGGATCCATCCACCACGTGGGCGGGACGGAAAGTGATGAGGTAGCTTTGGTCGGCATCGGCGTAGTCACCGCCGATCTCCTGATAGATGGCGAATTCAGTCAGGAAGAGTTGGTTCAAATTCGGCTCGGGCTTGGCCTTGCCTGTCCCGGCGAAGAGCTCCTGTTGATAGACCGGCGTGCGATTTGACGACTTGGCGTCGCATACGTCCCAGTTGAGTGAATCGTCAACGGCGGCGTGCACACGGCAGACCATCCCGAAGAAGTCTTGACGTGAGCCATGCGGAATGGCGGGAAAGCTGGTCGCGCACCAGCCCGTTCCAAAAGCCTTGGCCCCCCATTCGCTATGCCAGACCTTATCGATTCTGATATCTCGTAGCTCGAACCATGATGCGAAACTGTGCGAGAAACCGCTGGCCGTTCGTCGGTACCACTTGCCGGTATCCTTGTAGGAGCGGCGTTCCCATCCGGTGTTGAATGTAGCCTGCTGAGCCGGGGACGGACAGCCTGCATAGTTATTCTTTAAGTCGCAGTTGAAGCTAAGGATCTTATGGTCCTTATCAGGGACATCCTCGTAGATAGCCCCGCGGTTATCGTTCTCGCCATTATCGTACCAGAGACGGTGCGAGGTTCCGTAGTTGGTGTCACCGCAGGCCGAGAGCGGGTAGAAGCTGATGTGGTACCACAACGTGTTTTCATAATCGCATTCGACTTGCAGGTTGATGGCGCAACGGAGCTGCTGGGTTCCCGGCCAACATGTCCATTCGCACCAACTTGTTGCATACCCCATGCACTTAGCACTGGGGTTTTTGTACGACCTGCTCCTGCCGACAAAACCGTTCAGCATGCCGTAAGCGTCCCAAAACCCCTGGCCGATTCCGGCATTCTGACCCCAGTAGTCCCAACCGAGCGCGTCGTCTGCGCCAAGCAGACCCAACCCGGCCGCAACTGCCAGGGCGGCGAACAGACCCCTCCTGGTAATCGGGGTCTCCATTAATGGCTTGTCTACGGCTGCCCCGTTATCGTGTTTGCAGGCCTTCATCTACGCACACCTCCCGTAAGGGACGTGCGCGGGCTCGGGACGGAGGCCGCACCTCCGTCCCGACTGATATCTATCTCTTCGCGCTGGCGACGCCGTCCGATTCCGCATACGCCCACATGGCGTACACGGTCGTGTCGCGTTCCATCTTGATTGTCGAGAGAGGCGACCCCCCCCCAGCCTTATCGGGCATGTAGCCCTTGAAGACGAGGCGGCGCCACGTTCCGTCCTCCCGCTTGGTGAACACGTCAGCGGAGCCGGCGAGCGTCACCGACTCGCCGCGATAGAAGGCCGCATGTGCCACCCCATCGTCGCCGATAGCCGGCAGGTCGATCTTGTCGAGCCTATGCTTCTCGATGCGTCCGGTGAAGTCGATCAATCCGAGCGCACCTTCGACGACTTCGGCCCTATCGCTCGGTTCCTTCCTGAAAACGGCACCGTCGTCGGGCTCGATCGATTCCTCCGCATATTCGATGCGCAATGTGCAGCGGTTGCGCCCGTACAGCTTCAATGAGCCCTTCTCGGGAATCTCAAGGGAGACGGCCGGATTGACCAGGGCGGTGTCCTTGAACCATCCGGTAAAGCCCGAGGCGGCATCCTCCCCGAAATGGGCGTCGAGATTGCAGGGCCTCTTCCCAGCCGCCTCAAGTGCGGCATCTACGGGCGCGTAGGCGTCACCTGGATGGACGTCGGAATCACGATATACAAGGTGGGCGCCATCGATGCCGTCCGCATAGTACTCGACGCAGGCAGATTCGATTCGACAGGGTTTGGAGACGACTGTGCCGCGGTACCGGTCGGTCCAGATGCGGTCGGTGCTTCTCGAGGGCAGGCGCAGCCCCAACATGGCGGCGACATATAGGTAGCCGGAACCGAGATCATCGGTGAGCGTGAGGCTTTCATCGGTACTGAATTCCCGCACGACGCGGGCGCCGGTCGGCTTGCGAATAAGGTGAACGTTCATACCCGAGATCTTCGTATTGGAGCTGCCGTCGGGTTCGAGCCCACATGCCGGAGCCGTCTCGAGAGTCAGCGGTCTGTCCTTTGAGTTGTAGACATAGACGGGATCGCTCCAGACGCATGAGCCGTTGAGGAGCTTGGTCCTCACGACGAGGTCATACCTATCGGCGATATCTCCGGTAAGCCACACCTTTACCCGACCCATCGCCTCGGTGTCATGCGCTCCGCTTGCGCAGACCTTACTTCCGTCCGCCCCCTCATCCCAGGCGCCGCCATACCACCGCTGCGCGGCATAATGAATAGATCCGCTGTAATTCGAATCCTGAAGCCTCATTTCAAGGCTGAAAATTGGCTCTCCGCCATGCGGCCATCCGATATGGCGATGCGAGTATGCCTCAGTCTGCTGGTTGCCATTTCCCCATGGTCCGACTCGGCATGATGCCATGATTACCGCATTGTCTTCGGTAATTTCCTCTGCCCTGTCGCTGATATATAGGCGGAAGATTGGATAGACGGGAAGAGCGTTTTCATTCTTGGTGCCGAGTACCCAGCTTTTAGGGCGAATGTACCTCGTCTCATCCTTGAATTTATTGTGCCAGCCGAGGATCTTTAGAGAATCGCCGGGCTTTGCCTCATCTGAGGACAAACCGACCTCGCCGTGGCACACGGCCTCCTCGATCATCCATTGCGCATTTACCTGTTTTGCCCAGGCGCCGGGACAGGCGGGACTGGAAACTGCCACGCAATCGGCACTGTCCTCTGTAGCGCCCCATGTGTCGAGTCGTTGGCCGTCCGCGTCCGAGGTGATGAACCAGCATTTGTGATCCGTCTCGTTCGTAATAGACGGCTCGTGGTGAACCCACCACGAGTTCGTGAGGTTGGTGGACTCAGGGTTGCGCCATATTTCCGCATGTCCCCTTTCCATAGTTGGAGACGTATGCCCTCTGTTGTCAAGGCCGCGGTCAAGACCTGGGCCGACCATGTTCGCTATACAGAAGGTAAAGCACCCGAGGCCGTCAGATTTATTTGGCCAGAACATCCAATTCTGGTTGACGCCGTCATAATCTTGCCAAAGGCATGTTCCGCGCCCGTTTTCGTATCGGGTCACGGGAATACCGTTCTCATAGCCGCCCTGTATGAGATCGAGCCTCAGGTCCGGTGCCGTGACCGGGATCACCTTGAAAATGCCGCCCATAAGCGCCAGGTCATTTTCGATATAGATTTTCTCGACGGTGATCGCCATATCGTTATCGGGGGCAAATCGCCGCCCCTTAATGTCATTGGGATTCTTGTTTGCCGGAACCCCGTTCATCCAGACATTCCAGATGTCCATTCGGGCCAGGACCCTCTCGTCATGGGGCGCGGCCTGCCTTCGGACGAACGTATCGCATCCTGGGCCCTCGTAGAATCCGTTGGCGAGCCAGCCGGTGCCCCAACCGCCATTGATCAAGTTGCCCTGAAACGATCCGACTTGATTGCCGTTGAGGAATACGTAGCTTCGGTTGTCGTCGCCGTCCGCTTCGCCATACCAGAGGTGATGGCCATTCGGGCTAAGGGAGGCACAGTAATAGTACGGACGAAACACGATATGGTCATATAGCTCGTCAGACCAGTCGCACTCCACGACACAGGCGAACTCTGCAATTAGTTTCTGGCTGCCGTTTGCGGTGGCGTTCCATGCGCCGTTATTGGTCGACTTGCCGAAAAAGTAATCGTTGACCCCGCGTTGGGGATGGGGATGCGTGATGGCACCTGATATGTGCCCGTTTTCCCATTTATTGCCAATCCACTCCCCGCGCCCGAAATTCTGCGCAGCAAGCGCGTATGCCCTGGTCTTGCGCATGATTCCAAGGCCGGCTGCAATTGCGAGGGCCGCGAGGAGGCCCCGGCGTGAAATGGGCGCGGAATCACCGAACCCAGATTCGTCGTGTTGAGACCGTTTCTCATTCCCGATCGACTGAACTCCAGTCGTATTGTTCACGATGGCGCCGCGAGACCCATTCTTGCTCCGGGGACCCATCTCAGTACTCCCTCGATTTGATGGCGGACAGGCTGCAGCACAGGACCACTGCCAGATAGACGGCAGTCTGGTACAGATCAAACCTCATAAACGCGATGATGCACGCCACGAGCCCGAATATGGCGGTAAGCGCGAAAAGGCGCCAGTCATCGACCTTACGGGCCATGAGGGAGAAAATGAATATGGCGATGGGGATCCAGACGGTCTCGATGGACCCTCGCGTAAGGTAGAACAGGGCGGCGCGCTTGCCCATCACCGGCATGATATTGACGATGACGGAATAGGCGGAGTATACGCAAGCGGGCAGAAGGGTTGCGGAAGAAACTACCGCCGAGAGGGAAAGCTCCTCCTCATCCGGCCCCATAAGGGAAAGGTCATCAAGCACTCGATATCCTCCAAGGAACTACGTTTGCCAACAGTTGCTCGGGGCCTTGTGGCGACCAGCCCGCCAAAAGCCCATGGTTGCCTATGGGCATTCGGCCCCATCAAAAGCGTAAGGCGACAACCCGCACAGTGCCGGTCGGTTTGGTGCCAGGGGGTGACAGACCGACCGTGGACGCGCCGATTTCTAGGGTAAAATGTCCCTGGAAATCGGCGCGTCCATCGGAGTATGCAGATATATGTTGAACAAATTATTTAGTTTTCTGGCTGGGGGCAAAAAGGAAAAGACCCCCGCCGATAGCTCACGTATTGATATGCCTCTAAGCCGGGAATTGCAGCGGCGATTTGTTCGCAGCTATATCGAGCAGATCGCCTCCGAGCGTGAAGGCCGCGTCCCCAATGGCGTGTACGAGACGTCTATCGTCTCTTTCGTCTTCAACCATGAAAGGATTGAGGGCAGCTCTCTCACGGAATGGCAGACAAGGACGGTTTTCGAAACCAGGGATACCGTTCTCGCGGACTCGACTACCCCAGGAAACATCCGAGAGACGGCAAATCATACGAAAATGTTCGATTTTCTCTTCGATTCGCTGGACAGGGAGCTAACTCCCGAATTCATCAAGGAGATCCACCTGCAACTCATGGCCGGAGTAATGGACGATCCCGGCCAGTGGAAGATCCTGGGCAACGGGGTCGGAAGCGTCATCACGGCGCGCCCAGAGGAGGTCCCCACGTTGGTCGACCGTCTGGTCTCGGAATACAACAAATACGAGCCGTCCCTGGAGAATATCGTCAGGTTCCACGTTCGATTCGAGACGATCCATCCCTTCCCGGACGGCAACGGAAGGGTCGGAAGGGCTATCGCCTTTCGTGAATGCCTGCGCGCCGGACTCGTTCCCTTTATCGTGACGGATGCCTCAAAGGAAACCTATTACACCTCCCTCGATGAGTTTAGGGCGGGGGTACCCATCCCCCTTATATCCTATGCCGAGGCTATGCAGGTTGATTTTGCTTCCACGATAGCGCCCATGCTCGCTGACCGCTCTTTGTCCGATAGCCTACTCGGGGAATTGGGCATAGAGAGGCCTGACTTCAAGGATGACGCCGGCTTTGTCGGTCCTTCCACAAAATCGTTGAAATCCAGCCTCGATTCAGTTGGAAAAACCGGATCCGAGATCAAGTCCGATCATAAGACGCATCGCACTCGTCGGGTTTAGCTTCAGACAATGATGGGACCGTTCATCCCGAACGGTCCCAAACCCGGCGTCAGGGCACGGTTGTCGTCGCATTCTGGCGATGAGGGGCCTGCGTCCTCTTATTCTTCGATGTTCAGATTCCAAAAATCGGCTTTTTGGTCCACGCCCGCTTTTAACAATCGACGAAGCGTACGGGGACGTCCATGGGCAACGGTTCACGGGTCGCGACCTTGATCGATCCGAAACTCGATTTCAGCACCTTCCGATGGGCGATATCGGCGGGCATGCGAAAGCAGTCCTCACAGTCGATATGTACGGTGCAGGTGGGCCACCCTCCGCATGTGACGACAACCAGCTCCCCCACCCCGGGAACGGTCTCGAGGAATTCACGGACCGTCATCTCGCGGCGAGTCGAATCGGCACGAGCATTGCAATCAGTTTCAAACATTTATCTGCCTCCGGTTGATCGTTGACGAGGGCGCGTACGCGCCATTGTGCACACGTCGCCAATAACCCGACCGGAATCCTGTAGCACCCAGTTTACCACTTGCAACCTTACCGGGATAGAATCCACCTGAACACTTGTTCCTTGCGGGCAGCGGGGACACCTCCCACGGTAGCGTGAAAACGATAGGCCTAATGAGTGCCGCAGGCGAAAACTGTCACCCCTTGGCACCAAATCGTCAGGCAAAGCGTCGATGCCGGCGGTACGTTAGACCATGGGGACGCATGCCTTTAAACGCAGCCAGAAACCCGCGTCCCCTCTCCGGTAACCGAGAGAATGGAGCAGTCATGCGACCTGGAGGAAAGATGAAGGAGTGCGCCGGCAAGCTCTTCCGCCGCATCGGCGCCCGTTTCAAGAAAGGCGCGGTTCTCAGCACCGGCGCGGTGCTCATCGCGAGCCAGGTGCTCTCAGTCGTGCCGGCGCCGACTGCCGCCTATGCCGCGGCGACCGAGACGATCACCCGCGGCGAGCGCGTGAACTACGGCGGCTTCTACATGTACAACTCGACGACCTCCGAGGGCACCCCGGCGATCTGCCTAGACCCGGGGAAGCGCCACCCGCTCGACGCCACGACGGCCACCGCACAGCTGCCCGTTGAAACCGACTGGACCAAATGCTACACGGGAGGTGGCGGCGATCAGACTCTGATTGACCGCACCGACGGGATGGCGAGGGTCCTCTACTACGGCCCCACGGGTCCCGGTTTCGAGGAGGCGAAGGCAAAGGGCCTGTGGAACTTCAACTGGTACGACGGCACGCCCCTGGACTACAGCAAGATGCTCGCTATCCAGCACATCGCCCTCTCGGCCCTCTCGAAAAACTCCAGCCAGTACGGTATGCAGGGCACGACGGCCGCATTCCGCAACTGGTGCTATAAGACCGTCCTCTACTACAACGGCAATCTCAACGCGGGCACATTCCTTGCAAATCTGGACAAGAATCTGCCGGGACCCGCACCCCAGTCCTTCAAGGACACGATCTACCTCGTCAACTACGGCACCGGCACCCAGTGCCTCATCACCTTCCACAACAAGGGCAAGCTGAAGCTCAAGAAGGCGAGCTCGAACCCCGGCATCTCCGACGGCAACCCGTGCTACTCGCTCGAGGGCGCGACCTACGGCGTCTACTCCGACCCTGGCTGCACGCAGCAGGTGGGAACGCTCACCTGCAACGCCTCCGGCGACTCCAATGAAATCGATATCGCCCCGGGCACCTACTACGTCAAGGAGACCACGGCGGGAAAGTCCTATGCACTCGATGGGGGAATCCACAAGGTAAACGTCTCCGGCGGCCAGACGGCGACCGTGAACGTCACCGATGCACCCCAGAACGACCCCGCCGACATGCTGGTCGCCAAGGTCGATGCCGAGACGGGCAAGGCCTCCCCGCTCGGTGCCGGCACGCTCTCGGGCGCGGAGTTCACCGTCAAGTACTACGATGGCTTCTACACCCAGGAGAACCTGCCCGAGAAGGCCACGAGAACTTGGGTACTGAAAACCGATAAAGATGGTTCAACTGGCTTGTTAGCAGCAAAACTAGACCCATCTACATATTTTGTATCCGGCGATTCCTTCTACACGAGTGCTGATGCAAAAAGATACACATTGCCCCTTGGCACTGTGACGATCCAGGAGACGAAGGCCCCGGCTGGATACCTTCTGAGTGACAGCACCGTCCACCTTCAGCAGATCACCTCGAACACGTCTTCAGAGTTCGTATCTACCTTCGTTGAGCCCAGCGAGGACGCCCCCACCGTGCGCGAGCAGGTGAAGCGCGGGGACATCGCCTTCAACAAGGTTCACGGCGAGGATATGACCGGTCTCGCCGGCGTCCCGTTTAAGATCACGTCCAAGACCACGGGCGAGAGCCACATCGCGATCACCGATGTGAACGGCATTCTCACGACCGAGGCATCCGCCTGCCCGCATACCCAGAACACCAACGGCAACGACGCTGCCCTGAACGCCGACGGCACCGTCGACGAGTCGAAGCTCTCGATTGACAACGGCCTGTGGTTCTCCGGCTCGAAGGACGCCCAGACCGCGGCAGACGACTCCAAGGGCGCGCTGCCATATGACACCTATTCATTCGAGGAGCTCCGCTGCGCTGCGAACGACAGCCTCAACATCGTCAAGTTCGAGGTGACCGTGAGCCGCGACGCCTACACGATCGACCGCGGCACGGTTGACGACAACCCCATCGAGATCGGCACCACCGCCACCGACGGGGCAGACGGGGACCATAAGCTCCTGGCCTCGAACCAGGCCGAAATCGTCGACTCCGTCTCCTACAAGGGCCTTAAGAAGGGCACCGAGTACGAACTCAAGGGCACTCTCATGGACGCCGAGACCGGAGAGGCCCTGAAGGACACGGCCGGCAAGGAGATCACCGCCACGGCAAAGTTCACCCCGAAGGCATCCAGCGGCAAGCAGAAGGTCAAGTTCAAGTTCGACGCCACGCTTCTCGGGGGCCACAAGGCCGTCGTCTTCGAGCGCCTCTACCTGGACGGCAAGGTCCAGGCAACGCATGAGGACCCCGGGGACGAGGACCAGACGGTCGAGTTCCTGCCCGTCGAGATCGGCACGACCGCTACCGATGCGGCCGACGGCGACAAGGCAATCGGCGTCGGCAAGGCCGTGACCGTCGAGGACGAGGTTTCCTATAAGAACCTCGCCACGGGCCGCGAGTACACCGTGACCGGAACGCTTATGGATTCCGAGTCCGGTGAGCCCCTGAAGGACGCTGAGGGCAAGGCCTTGACCGCGACCACGAACTTCGAGCCCGAGGACACCGAGGGCAAGGTCAAGGTCACGTTCTCGGTCGACACCTCGACCCTTTCCAACAAGAAGCTCGTCGTGTTCGAGAAGCTCGAGGCCGACGGCAACGTGATCGCACGCCACGAGGACCTGACCGACGAGGGGCAGACCGTCGAGGTCATCCCGCCCGAGATCAAGACGTCGGCAGCCGATGGCGCCGACGGCGATAAGGAGGTCACGGCTGACGGCAAGGCCACAATCGTCGACACCGTCAAGTACACCGGCCTCGTCCCGGGCACCGAATACGAACTCCAGGGCACCCTCATGGACGCGGAGACCGGCGGGGCGCTGAAGGCCGCAGATGGCAAGGAGATTACCGCCTCGGCCAAGTTCACGCCACAGGCCCAGGACGGGACCCAGGACGTGACCTTTACCTTCGATGCGAGCGAGCTCGGCGGCGCGAAGACCGTAGTTTTCGAGAAGCTGTTCGTTGACGGAACCCTTATCGGCTCGCACGAGGACCCGGCCGACAAGGACCAGACGGTTGAGATCTCCCCGAGCCTCAAGACCACTGCGGCCACGATCCAGGGCAGTAAGGTGGTGAAGCCCGAGGACGAGGTCGCAATCGTCGACACCGTCCACCTCAAGGGCCTGCGCCCCGGCCAGAGCTACACCCTCACGGCCTCGATCAACAAGAAGGCAGACGGTACGCAGCTCACGCTCACGGACGTGAAGGACGCCTCGACTCTTGCCGGCAACGGCATCCAGAAGGGCTCCGATACCGTAGGATCCAGTGGCGACATCTCCAAGGCCCTCGTCGACGTCACGGGGACGGGCTCTTTCGTCAATATCCCCGAGGGCGCAAAACTCACCAAGAATGATGACGGGACCTACACGCTCACTGTTCCGGGCGCGACGCAGGATGCGGCCGACATAGTGACGAAGCTGAGTGGCGGTCAGGTGAAACTCGTGCCTGCCGGTAACAGCGACAAGGCAGAGGGCGACAGTACGGCGACCGAAACCGAATCGACCGGTAAGGGCTCCACGCTGGGCACCTACGAGGTCATCGCCAACGGACAGGTGCGGTTCACCCCTACCATCTCAGACCTCGACGTGGACGTCCCCATGGTGTTCAAGGCCTCTGACGTCACGGGGCAGCAGGCGGTCGTATTCGAGAGCCTGCAGCGCGATACGGACGGCAAGGAGATCTCCAAGGAGACCGACCTGGAGGACACCGACCAGACCATCGATATCGAGAACACCCCCGAGGGCAAGAACCTCGAGCAGACCGGCAACTGGGTCCTCTATGCGGCGGTCGCCGCCGGAGTGGCGGCCTGCATCGCCGCAATCGTCCTGATCTTCCGCAAGCGCAAGATCTAAGGATTATCCCCGATAAAGCCCGAAGGGCCCCGCTCGTGCGAGCGGGGCCCTTCTCTTTTGAAAGGAGCCGTCGGGTTAAAAGGGAATTTGCTATGCGGCTCCAATGGGATGCGACTATGAATGCGGGATATTTTCGTGGTCGAACACGCCGACCATGCGGATTCGGCGGTTTCTCTCGCGGATAAAATACACGACCAGGACATCGTCGTCGTAGGTATGGGCCTCACGGTGCTTGCCGTCAGAATAGGGCGGATGGACGAGAACGTGGTCGTCCCATCCGCTTTCCTCTATCATGCCGGTGCGGCCGAGCTCGTCGATACATCCTTTGACCGCGTTGACGACTTCCACGTATTCGGCATGGGAGTATTTCGGCTTCAGCACGACGAGCGTTTTCCAGAAGGAGGCGGGAACCTTGACCTCGTAGCGGTTCACTGTCCGACCTCCTCGGGCTCGATGCCCATTTCCGCAAGTATGTCTGCCGGTATCTCGAGCGGGTCCTCCCCGGAATCGTCCTCAATCAAACCGTACTCCTGGGCCTCGGCACGAAGCATCGCCATGCGTACATCCTCCGAGTAGAGGCGTCCGGATGGCGATGAGAACAGGCCGTCGAAAGGCGTCCTGCCGGTCTGGGCAACCTGATTGACCATAATGCGCATCGCATACGGCGTCGTGAGGCCGCTCCTGGCGAAAGCCCTGTCCGCACGGTCCTTCACCTCATCGGGGACATTCAGCTGTATCAGTGCCATATACATCACCTCTCAATATGATAATGACATACTATCGCATAATCATATTACCCAAGAGCTTATCGCTTAGACACGATGCCGCCGCGTCGAAATCCCATTTCCATGCGGTCGCCCTTTGGGGCAAAGCTCACATCGGCCCGGCAACATATAGCAAGATGCCGCGCGCCAGGCGCAGAAGCGCACCGAGCAGTGCGAAGATCCCGGCA
Organism: uncultured Collinsella sp.; assembly: GCA_905209455.1. Classification (GTDB taxonomy): domain Bacteria; phylum Actinomycetota; class Coriobacteriia; order Coriobacteriales; family Coriobacteriaceae; genus Collinsella. The sequence continues at coordinate 10,648 of CAJLTA010000005.1, read as the reverse complement.
GCCCTATAAAGGTGCGCCCTCTTCCCGAAGCACCCCGGCCGGACTATCAGAAGCAATGCGAAGTAAAAATGACCAAATAACGATAGGGCCTGGAGCAATTTCAAACCTGCTTCCCAAGAGCCAATCTGAAAATCCGCTTCGGACTTATTTCGTGGCACCGCATCCGGAGCAGCGGTAGCCGGTGAGGACCTGCTTGGTTCCAGTCTGCACCTGATATGTCTCCTGGTGCGTCACCGCCTCATGATGAATAGTTGTATAGTCGTCAACAACGGTATAACTTGCGTGAGTCGCTTTTTGGTGTGCCCAAGCATCTGCATCATCCGAAGTGACGTAGCCATCTGAGAACTGATAATGAGAGCCGCTTAGAACCTGCTCGTCCCATGCGTCCTGGTCTACAACAGTTCGAGTGCGGGTCTCGTATACGGGGTCGTTGCGGTACTGCGCCTGCCACGTATGCTCATGGGACGGCTTGCTGGAGGAGCCGGAAGAGGGCTTGGAGTCAGACTTGGACGGCGCGGAGCCGGAGCCCGTGGACGGCTTTGCCGCATCGGCCTTCTCGACCTCGGCCTTCACGGCGCTATCGGTCGCGGCGTCCTTCTTCTCCTCGACCTTCTCCTTGTCGGCGGCAGGGGCCTTCGAGGCGTTGTCAGTGACCTTGTTCACAACGTCCTTGCCGGCATCCCCCGTGAGGGTGCCGTCGCCCTTGGACACCGCCTCGTTCACCTTGTCGAGAACCTTGTCGATGTCATCCTGGGTCACGTTCTCGGCGGGTTTGGTATCGCCGGTGAACTCGGTGTTGCCGGAGTCCTTCGAGGCGCCGGAAACGGCCTGCTCGCCGCCGCCGGCGGGCGTGGTGATGGAGCCATCGGCGTTGATGATGGGGATAGCGGTGATCTCCCAGGTGCCCTCGGTCAGCTGAACGCTATCCTTGCCCTCGATGGCGTCGGAGGCGGATGTGGCATGGCAGAACTCGACACCCTCATCGGCGCCGTCGGTACAGACGTAGCGGGTGATCAGCGGCGAGGAGTCGGCGGTCACGCCCTCGGCCTCGATCTTGACGGCCCAGTCGACGGTTTTGTCGGTCTTCTCGGAGACCTGCTTCTTGCCGCCGTCGCTATCGACCTCGATCTTGGTGATCTCGGACTTGGGGGCGAAGGCGCCGGTCGCCCATGCGCCGCCGAGCCCGAGCCCCGCGACGACGAGAGCGACGGTCGCGCCGATGGCGACCTTGCGCTTCAGGGGCAACTTGTTGCCATCGCCCCCATCGGGAACGAAGTTCGGGCCCTGGCCGTCTTGAGCGTTGAGGTTGTTCTCATCCATGATGTTGCCTTTCTCTAATCCCCTATCGGATTCTATTCTATCGTTCGGACATGATGGTCTTGGCTACACGGTCGACCCGGACGCCTCCGGCGACCATCTCCAGCGCGGTCAGTATGCGGGCCTTCTGTACGGGACCCAAGGAGCGGATCGTCTTGGTCTCGGACAGGTCCAGCGCACGGAGCAGAGTTCTCGCCCCAACCGTTCCTACACCGGGGCAGTTCTTGAGGAATGCGAACAACCTGATCTTGGCAGCGACGTTACCCTCATCGTTGAGGACGACGGCTGGACTGATCTCCCCTGCCTTGAGGCGCCCCTTGAGGACTGCGCGTTCGCGGCGCACTTCGACAGAGCGTTCCCGGCCCTGGTCTGATATCTGCTTTGAGTAACGAAAATGCTCATTCGGCATAACACCGTCTCCTTAAATCCCTATCGCGGACTGATGGGCGCCTTTCATAGCGGCGCATTGACGGTGCTGATCACCTTAAAACAACTTATACACCATGACGGGCGCAAAAACAAGAAACTCTGCCATTCATCCGGTAAGGGGCATCTATTTTACGGCCGTTGTAGGGCATTTGGAGGCGCATGTCCTGCTGGGGAATTGCAAAGCTACTGTCGAGTATGTAAGGATCCTAGAATATAAAGTAGGTTTGCACTCGATATCGAAGGATGAGCAATGATTATCTCCGCAAACAAGATGCAGACGCTCAAGTCGGCGCCGAACTCCGCCTATGAGGTCATCCTTCCGGAGTATCGCAAACTATAACGCTGCGGTATCGATCACCGCCAATCGCGGAAGAGCATGTCACCAAAGTGATAACAGAGTCGGAACCAGCGAAATCTGACTTCGCGCTAGCGTGCTCGGCCAATGAATTAAGCCAGGCCTTGAAGTCTGACTCTCCAGCAAAGTCAAATCGAAGAAGTAAATCAAAGTTTTTAGGCACTCTCATGCCAAGCAACGGCCTATAGCGAGTGGTTTTGCCATTTGCGTTCGTGAATGTCACGACTCCAATATCTGCAAAACAATCCGTCCGATAACAATTCTGGAGTTCGGTAAAGCCAAGATTTCCATATCCCATGTTATGGGCGTACACGAGCATATTTGTACTTGATGGCGATGAGCCTTCAGCTAAAAACGGACACCCGGAGAATGACGGCAAGCGATCGAAACCGTGATTGAGGTAGAAACCGTTAGGGTCACCCTGGCGGCATGAGACAACGGGAGTTGAGATCGAGGTCCCTTCGACCGTAAGCCAACCGACATAGTCCGGGTTCTCATCTTTTAGAGACACGCCGCCGTCTGCTTGCGCTTTCTGCTCAGCCGCATTTGCGATCACAGACTCTCTAACAACCTCGGCACCCAGTCCTATGAAGATAAGCACCGAGGCAATAAGAACGCCAACCGTCAATTTCATAGCAGTGGAACTTTTGGTACCAGATACGACGCGCTCACAATTCCGATCGAAACGCCTTTTCGCGATTTCGCTGAACGGACCTACGAGGGGAATCATCCCTGCTTCTCCTTAAGATGCTCCTTAACGCCCGGCCATTTCATGACCTTTTCAGGCGAGTATTCTTCGTGCTCATAAAAGCGCTTGACCTGAAAACCGCAACCGGATGCAAGCGCGAATGAACCGTCTCTATTTTCCCAACTGTTGGACTCACACACGATGGACTTGCCGGACTTAGACACCTTCAACGCGCGACCGCACAGCGGGCAGACTCCGTATTTCCTTAGATTCGTCTCTTGCGCGCGCCTCTTGGCGCACTCGATGAGTATCGTCGCATCCCTTTTGGTAAGGTCGTCGTAATCTAGGTCGCCCGCAGATTCACCTAAAAGCCTCTTGATAAAAGCCAACTGCGGCTCTGAAGCGGGATCCTCGGCCCATTTTGCCGCTCGCTCGCGGTCCCAAAGGGCCCTATCGTGTGAGGTCTCATAATCCGATTCAAGCCACAGGAGTATGTCCTGCTCGGCAACATCAAGCGACCTGTAATTCCTGGTCTGGGTCTCCCCCAGTCTCGTAAGGTCCGCGGTGCAACAGTCGAGAAGGTCGGGCTTATATAGCGTGACCTGCCACCCCCTGTCGGATGCACCGGGACCAGCGATATTCCGATCGCCGTTGTAGTGCACCACCCACGCGATTGTCCCAGTAGAAGAGAGTACGTTGACCTTGCGAGACGAAAGCACCCAACCCGATGGACAATCCTCCACTTCCTCGACCCTTCTTCCCAAATCGAGAAGCGAGCCATCGAGTTGTTTCTTGCCAACCTTGTCGGGAAAATCCCTCTCGTTGAGTCCAAACAAAGTAGGAGGCGTGCATATGCTCTTATCGTCAGAAACACCCAGGCAGTCGATAAGCCTGAGGGACTTCTTTTCATATCCGGTCACGGGATCGGTGTAGAGCCTCAACCCTCGCCCGACCATCTGCGTGTAGAGCGATGGGTTCTTCGTCGGTCGGGCCAACAATACGGTCTCAATGAGCGGCATGTCCGTGCCCTCGGTAAATACGCCGTAGTTGATGAGGCATGGAATCTTTCGCGCTGTGAACGCGTCAATGATCTGTCGACGCTCATCTGCTGGTGTGTTCCCATCGACAACCACGGAGCCGGGAATGAGTTCAGCCAACGAGTAGGCATGGTGCACGCTCGAAGCAAATACGAGCGTCTGACCTATATGGAATTCATTATATGCAGCCGCGACCTGCCGATTCGTTTCTGGGCGTTCAACGCGCTTTGCTAGCTCACCTACTCGGAAATCGCCCATTCCGGTACGGACGCCTTTCGTCGACCAGTCCACGATGGTTCTACGGCAGTCGATATCGCAAAGATAGCCATTGGCGATTCCCCAGCGCAGGTCTTTCTGAAAGACGATATCATCGAAAACCGCCCCGAGCCCTCGATCGTCTCCCCTCCTCGGTGTTGCGGTGAACCCGATGTGGAGCCTCGGCCTCAGGTAGTCGTAGATCTTACGATAAGACGGTGCCAGGGCATGGTGCGCCTCATCGGTGATAACCATGTCGAATTCGCCAGGCTCAAAGTCTTTCTCGAGTCGATTTGCGAGTGTCTGGACAGAAGCCGAGACAACCTCCTCGCCATGCGAGTGGCGTTCGGCCTTTTCAATACCTACCGGGCAGCTGTAATACTTAACCGGCTGGGTAACCAGCTCCTCGCGATGCGAAAGAAGCAGCACCCTGCCCTTTCGGGCGATCTTGCTGAAGGTTACAGTTTTCCCGAGCCCCGTTGCCATCTGCACGAGATGAGATCCGCTCTCGAGGGAGTCGCAGATATCCACGCACTCCCGCTGATAGTCCCTGAGGACAATCTCAACGGGTGCCATTGCTCCAGCCTTCCTCAACGGTTAGCCCTTCCACGCCGGCCGCCAGTCCGTTGACGAGCGCGACGTGCGCGGCGGGTCCCATCGCAATAACCTTTTCGATGAGTTTCTGTATGTTTCCGAAATACCAATCTTCGTTCATCAGGCAGGCGTCATCGTTGAAGCCCAGGCGATCTGGCAGCGTGATAGATAGACCGCAATCGAAATCAGACAGAGGGTCGCGCGTGAGGAGGGCAAGACCATGGGACTCGACGAGAAGGGCCCTCGCCAGGTCGTCCGAACTCACGACAAGCATCCTGTCGCACAGCTCGCGATACTCGTCATTATCGCCCCCGGGCATCTTATAACTCCTATCGAGGAATATGCCGTTGTCGGGGTTGGAAATATCGAGATACTCGCGCTGGAGTGAGACGCCTGATTCAAAAGACGGATCTGGCATATGCACCTCGTCGATACATCCCGTTTCGTAGTAAATCCTCAATGAAGACGTGTTCATCTTTAAACCGTGTTCTTTCTCTCGGGAACCGTTCCGGTTTCGGGACGGACGTAAACGGAGGGCGCTTGCGCTTTAGCTGCCATCTCGATGCTCCTCATACGATCACTGCCCTGCTGAAGAGTGCGCCTTGAGGCGGCTGACTCCAATGCTGCCGCGACTGCAATCGAGTCCCTTGTCTGAATTGAAGTCGGAACACTGAGTCTCCGGCTGTTTGACCTTCTCAGAAACTCACCGACCGAGGGGACTCCCCTTAGGTCCCTTACTGTCCTTGCTCCGATAAAACCCTCGATTGCCACGAGAGACTCATTTAGCGACTCGGCGTCAGCTCGCGCCCCATCGAGTGACACGGAGAGCTCACCCAGCCTATTTCTCAGCCCATCTAGGATCAGACTCGCTTCGACGGCATAGCGTTCAGCCCCTGACGCCCCGGCAGATATCTTTGATAATGCAGCGCTGCAGAAAGCGGTATCGGTATCAATTTGGGATAAAAGAGCGTTTCTCTCTTTCCTGTCTGCCGGCGTAAAAGATAAGGACGACTCCAGCTCGGCAAGTCTCGCCCTGGCAGACGAGATCTTCTCAGAGCGCTCAAGAACCTCCTCTGCGATAGATATCGATGACTCGATCTCATGGACCTCATGCTCCATGGCCTCGACCTTGAGCATCTGAGTTCTGAAGGCATCCTCGACCTCCGCGACACAGCTATACCCATTTGCTGAAATAACGGACAGGGCTTTGACTCCGGCACTAATTGCGCCGATGCCGGAACGCTTCGATTTAGATGCAATCCTCCACTTGAGAGCATTGTCAAAACCCTTATCTCGCGGGGTGTAACCAATGCTCTTTGCTTTTGCCTCACTCTGTTTACGACTGGAGATTCTTGATTCGATATTCCCGGCTACAACATCGACGGGTATTCCCAGCCGTGCACGAATGCCGAACTCGTCGTAATTTGAACCGAGTGAAGACGCAAGTACCTTCTTGTCGTGCCCGCCGCTATCGGGGTGCCTATAGCCGATACCTCTTCGGCTCCATTCGACCGTAAAGCCATCGGCCTCGAACCTCTCTACGAACTCATCCCAGTCTGAGCTGTTTGCGATTGACCTGTCTATGGCGTCTCTGATTTCCGCAACCCAGCTTCGGCCTCCACGGCGCCTAAGCGAGCGTTCGGCCGCACTCATACGAACTGACTGAATTGTGGGGGCCTGCCGTCCCTCACGTACCGCCGCTCGCCAATCAGCAAGGTCGGGAAAGAAATTCATTCCATGCTCCTCGCCGATCTTTTGAGCCTGATGGTCGAGCATGTCGCTATCCTCAGGTGAAATCTGAACTTTGAGACCCGTGGACGCATTTACGGCATTGAGAATTATATGGGCATGCATGACGCCACTTGCGTTGTCGTCGTGCACGGACCAGATCCACTGCCAGCCCCGATCGGCAGGCCATACCCTCTCACACCACTCCTGGGCGAGCTGGCCAACCTCCTCTGCTGATGCGCGGTCCCTGGGGTCAGGTGACAAAATCCATTGATAGTAGTTTCTCCAGATGAGATCTGGATTTGATTTCCTTTTCTTTTGAAACCATTCTGGGGGCTTATCCTTGCCGAATCTCTTTCTCGTCGCATCCATTACCTTATGCCATCCGTAAGGAGAATCGGGTAGACCTGGAGAGTGCCCGAACGCCATGGAGCGCGAGGCGGACTTATCTCCGGCAAGGTATTTTTCGATCCTCTCTTCGTGGTCCTCAGCGCTCCGATGCCCAAATGAAAGGTAGTCATCGACCTGCTTGCAGCTGCCTCCACCACCCGAGAGCGTCTTAAGAAAGGGCATTACGTCTCCTTTCAGTCGGGTATTCGGCCTCGATCGCACGCGATAGACGCTCGCAGGCATCAATTAGGCACGGCTCGACGGTATCGATTGCTGCGAATATGGCCGTAGAAACCCTTCGCGCTTCGGCAGCGCGAGACTGTCCCGCTATCGCCTTCGCGTTTGAATTGAGCTCAGACAGTTGCGTCGAAATCGTAAAGAGCTCGTCCCAGATATCCCTTAAGGTCGATCCTGATGAGGCATTGGTCTCGTAGAGTGTCTTGTACAGAATGTACTCAGTGACGCTCATGTTGAAGTTCTTAGCCAATGAACGAATGGCTTCAACTTCCTCAACGGTGCTCCTGGCCTCTATACGCGCCCTTTTTTGCTTTTTCTCACGGAACATTTCACCCATGCGCCGTCTCCTAACTCATGCTTTAACAAGCGTAGAGCAGAGACACGTACCGTGCCGTACAACTTGGTGACATGCGGTGCCAATGTTTTTGCAGGTGAATAGCTGTGGCATTGCCGAACTATTACATTGCTGAATTACGCACAAACTGAAATAGTGAACAGCGTAAAAGATGAATAGCCGAACAGTGCAATAACGGAATAACGTAACTACGAAACAACGTAATAGAGGGAAAATCAAAATACGGAAGATGGGGAACGCTTGCCGCGGTAAGTCGCAACGTTGAGTAATGCCATTGATCTAAAGAGGTCATCGCTATTCAGAGATCCAGCTCGATTGACACGAGGAAGCAGTCTTCTAGCGAAATCCATCCGATCGCTTCTCGATAAGATTGTGGGTCACGTCTTGCTTAAGGGCTCGAGGCAAGATGAGTGGCTGGAGTCGATTACGGGCATCCATCTGGTTTAATTACGACGCATCGTTTCGTACATACCGAAATGGTGAATAACGTTAAGAGTGAAGTGCTGAACTGTGTAATAGCCGAATAGCGTAACTACGAATTAACGGAGCTGCGTAACAGTGCGACTTCAACATAACGAGACTATTGAACATTCAAAGAATGGGAATCTAGTCGAACACACCTACACACCCTAGATAATGCCCATCGGCAAAACAGGCACCGGCGACCCCGCGCTCCCGCCTGAACGATCCGGGAAACAAGGCCTTGAATCAAACTGGCTAAGTGTGTCTCGTTAACCTGATGGCCCCCATTTGGCTGACAAGTAATGAGGCGGATAACGACAGGGTCGGAGTTCAATCCATCTGTCCGGCGCTGTGCGGCTCCCTGCGTATGCGAGACCGAATACGCCGTGCTCATAATTGATTGACGAACGATGACCCTTTCAAATCAAGGAGAAGGAGATATTGGCTATTAACTCATTAACGTAGAAAGTGAACCCCTGAACTGCGTAAGGGCTGAATAGCGTAACTACGTAACTACGCAATTACGTATCTACGTAACAACATAACAACGCAACTACGCCACAGCATATCTACGACGTAATGCAATCACGTAAGAACGAAACTGTATAACGCCGAAGGCGCCGGGTTTTAGGGCAGAGCCCTAACAAGCGCCGCCCTTGGCGGCGGTACGCTACCGGGCAAAACGCAGTTTTGTACGGCAGCGTACGACACTTGCGGACAAAATTCAGGACCGAACGGTACGATGTTCAATAGTTTCACTATTCCATAGTTTCGTGGTTCGGGTCTTACGGTTTGCTGCTTTTGCGCTATTGCATCTTGTCGTTATTACGAAGTTCAGTAGCTCGCTTTTCCCGCTGTTCATGTATTCACCTTTTCCATAATTCAGTAGTTCGTCTAACGATCGAACGGGCAATGGGGTCCGGCGGTAAATGGTTTCCCATTCGATACCGGAGCCCCATTGCCCGTTCGATCGAGTTAAATAGAGAAACGCCGGAGCCGTCTTTTGGCGGCCCCGGCGTTTCGTCTTATGCCGATGCGGCGGTCACTCTGTCGCCTCTGCCGAACCCATAACCGGATTCATAGCCGTCGGCTTTGACAAAAGGATCGCTAGTAGTCCTGACTTTAATCTTGGTCGTCCTCAAGCCGATCCCATCCATGTGACGGTTGACGGATTCGGGGACGACGATCGCGAGCGCCATGGACTCGTCATTGCTGACCTGCTCCGCATAGGCTCGCTTGAGGCCGGAGATGAAGCCAAGCATCCACGTCCCCTTTACGCCCTTCTGGCGTGAGACATTTCCGTACCCCATGGCCATCATCCGCGCGCAATAGGTCCTGAAGCAGTTCTCGTCCGCATTGGCGCTAGCCCTAAAGCAGCACGAGGCGACAACGGAATCCTCGCCCTCGCCAACGAAAACGACAGTCCTTCCATTGTTGCTATATGACGTGTAGGCCCTGCACCTGTAGTTCGCTGCAACAACAAGAGCAAGGGTTTTCTTCCACTCGGGAATTCGACGGCCGAGATCGCAAACCTCCTCGCCGACTTCTGCCGGTGAATCGTCCAGATTGATGCCCTCCAACTTTAGGTTGTTCGCAACGAGGAGCCTCTGGAGCGCCAACGAGGCGGCACGCGCCTCGCCTTCGGTCGCGGCCCCGTCGATGAGGGCAACGATCTTCTTGATCTTCTCGTCGATGTTCTTCATGGTTATCTCCTTTGGAGTGGGGCGAGGACCCGGAGGCCCTCGCCATTGACGGTTCTAGAGATTAGGCAGCTTGTTTCGAGTGATCTGGGCTGTAGGGACACCCCAGTCATTGACGTTGATGAACAGCTGGAAACTCTGGTTCGCATAGGTCAGGTTGATGAACATGCTGCCGTTCGAGCACTCAACGCCACCATCCGGAAAGCTGGCGACGAGCATGTCCTTCTCGGTATGAAGCTCGGACTCAAGCCACACCTCACCGTCCTCGCCACTCCACTTGAAATGGCTCTTGACGCAATGGAGGCCTATCGCCTTGAACGGCTCGTCCGTCCAGGACCCGATTTTGCCCCATTCGCACTCGATCGCGAAGGAATAAGGATAGAAATCGTCCTTGGAACGAGTCGCGAAAAACCCGAGTTCAGACATCACCTTGCAGAACTCGAACGACTCATGGTCGGGGTAATCCTTCTCGATCCCGCCAAAACTATTGCTATCGGGAATCTTCTTCAGCTCTTCAACGGCGGCTTCGAGGTCTTTCTTGGACGGAAACCTAATTTCACCGATACCGGATGCGTAGTAGCCCATCTGGCTCCTCCTAACCGCACGGCGACGGCACCGCCCCTTGCGTGTGCCCCTCGCGACCCCGCCGCGCGTCGCTTTAGCTCTGGCGAAAGCCGCCGCGGGCGGGCGCTCACCGTCAGGGGTCTGCACGGCAACCTCCACCAGGCCCCGCGCCCCGCGCGGGGGCTTGTGCGGGGTTCCGTGCGGGCCCTTGACGGGGTGCGGCCCCCGTGGCGACGGAGCGTGCGCGGTCGGGTTCCCGCCCTGGCGCGCGGCCGCGCCCCGCGCGGGCCGTCGGCGGTGGACGCGGCCGCCGCGGCAGCGGCCGCACCGGCGCAGCCGGCGGCCGAGGGGGTCGCAGGGGGACGGGCCGCATCCGTCCCCCTGCGAGGGGCGAGCGTTGTGCGCGCTTTCGACGGCCGTAGGGGCTCCTTGTATAGCCCCAGGCTGTCGGAAGGGAGTGCAACGCGAGCCCCGGGGGATGGCCCGTGGGGGTCCAGGGGGAGGCGGCCTGCGAGCGCTCCCCCTGGGCGGCCGCCG
>CAJLTA010000004.1 GCA_905209455.1 uncultured Collinsella sp. | reverse complement strand
TGCGGCCGGTGAGCCCGCCTGCATCGCCACGGTACTGCGCAACAACCTACGCTACGACAACTACGAGATCCTGGAGAACGACTACGGCATCTCGCTGCGTGAGCTTGTCGCCTTTGCCGATGCCACCTACACCGCCGGTGAGTCCATCACCCCGCTGATCAAGGCCATCAACGTCCTGCTTTTTAAGCTCGAGGGCCAGATTATCCAGCGCCACCCCGAGTTCGATATGACCGACCGTCTGTTACTCGACAAGATCGAGCACGGCACCGGCACGGTCACGCTCGCCGACGGCAGCGTGTGGCCACTCACGACCAACGACTTCCCCACTGTCGATCCAGCGGACCCCTATACGCTCACGCCCCAGGAGCAGCACATCATCGACAAGCTCGTGTCCGAGTTTGTCACCGCCGATCACCTGCATCGCCATATCGATTTCCTCTACACCCACGGCTCGATGTACAAGGTCGCCAACGGCAACCTGCTCTTCCACGGCTGCGTTCCGCTCAACGAAGACGGCACCTTTAGCAGCATGAACTGCCTGGGCACCTGGCACGCTGGCCGCGATTATCTCGATTTTTGCGACCACATCGCCCGCCGCGCGTGGCGCGTGGGCGACCGCGATGCCCTCGACTGGATGTGGTACCTGTGGATTGGCTTCAATTCACCCGCCAGCGGACGCCTGGTGCGTACCTTTGAGCGCGCCTATATCGCCGATAAGAGCACCTGGGTCGAGCCGATGGACCCGTACTTTACGCTTACCAAGTCGCCCTCGGTCTGCGATGACATCATGCGCGAGTTTGGCGTCGCGCCCATGGCATGTTCGCCGACCGGACACATCATCAACGGCCACACGCCCGTTAAAACCACCAAGGGCGAGCAGCCCATCCGCGCCGAGGGCAAGCTGCTGGTCATCGATGGCGGCTTCTGCCGCGCTTACCATCCCAAGACGGGCATCGCCGGCTATACGCTCATCTCGAGCTCGCGCGGCTGCCGCCTCAAGTCGCACCGGGCCTTTACGACGGTTGCCGAGGCACTCACGCGCAACGTGGACATCGAAAGCGAGACCAACCGTTTTGACCAAGCAGACCGTCGCCGCATGGTGAGCGACACCGATACTGGCGCCAAGATTCGCAGCCAGATCCAGGATCTGCGCCAGCTGCTCGATGCATATAGAAACGGTGCTATCGAGGAGCGCGTCTAGCCCCACCCGCGGGGATTGGCTAAACTTGCTGAGTTTGTCATCCCCACGGCGTCCCCGCGCCACCCTAAGGCAGGTACCATGCAAAAGCTCCTTGCGCAGATCATGAAATTTGGCGTCGTCGGTGTCATTGCCACGGTTATCGACTTTGGCATTATGAATCTGCTCCACTACGGTCTCGGCCTCAACATCCTAATCGCCAACACCAGCGGCTTTATCATCTCGCTCATCTTTAACTACCTCGCAAGCATGAAGTACGTGTTTGCGCACAAGGAAGGCATGAGCCGCCGCCGCGAGTTCATCATCTTTGTCGTGCTGTCCGTGATCGGTTTGGTGCTCAACGACGGCATCGTGCTGGCGCTCAACGCCGGCCTGGGACTCGAGGCCAATATCGCCAAGATCTGCGCCACCGCGCTTGTCATGGTCTACAACTTTGTGACCCGAAAAATCTTCCTGGAGGGCGACGAGACAAAATAGCTCGAAACCCCTGCAGCATTACGGCGCCCACGGACGACGCGCACTCAGCGCAGTATCGTCCGTGGGTGTCGCTCGTTTACGGGCAAATATTTTACGTTTGCGGATTAGCTCTTGAAAATTTGGCGAGTTCATATAGTTATTGGCAAAGACCTTACGTTTCCCTTGTAAAAGCTCTAAAGTATCCTCTGCTCGATTCATCAACGCATTGGATGTGATTACGTGCGCAAGGCGCTGGCACAACCTCATAACAAGCAGTTCCTCAAGTTTGCTGTCGTGGGTCTTATCTCCTTTGGCATCGACTGGGGCATGCTCATTGCGCTCGTCGAGCTGTTCCACCTCGACTTTTTGATGAGCACCACGGTTTCGTTTATCACGTCCGTCGTGGTCAACTACTGGCTCAGCATGAAGTACGTGTTCGACCACCGCGAAGGCATGAGCCGCAAGCGTGAGTTCACGATCTTCACCATCCTGTCGGTGATCGGCCTGGGCCTCAACGACCTGTATATGTTTGTGGGCGTCACGTTTTTGAGCATCGGCTACCAAGCCATGAAGGCCATCGCCACGTTCCTCGTCACCTGGTACAACTACTTCAGCCGCCGTTTCTTCCTCGAGGGCGCACGGTCATAGTCGATTCACTATTTGCTTGAATGTATAACCGGTTGGAATTCCCATTCCAACCGGTTTTTGTTTGCCGAGAGACCCGGCGACCCAGTCCCATTCGCATGAAAAACGGACGGTCCGGATGTTGGTCCGAACCGCCCGTCTGGCGCGCTATGTCGAGGCCTCTAGCCCGTTACGTAATACCAAACGACGTTGTCGCCATTGGAGAGAACGTAGTTACTGCAGGCCGTCATGGGCGTTGTGCCGTTGACGGAGTACATCCAGCCGCTCGTGCCGCCGTACTGTTTCTCGGCCAAACCACCAATCGCAGAAACATACGTGCCGTACGATGAGCCGTGTGCGTTGACAGAAAGGCCCAGCGCGCACAGGGCATCGTAAACGGTGGCGCCTTCGTTAAAGGTAAAGGTGCCGCCAGAGGACACGGGATTGCCCACAGCGCTCGATGTGACCGAAACCGTCACCGTAACGTAGTTGGACTCCTGTGAGCCGCTTTGGCTGCCCGAGGAGGCGTTTCCACCATTAGAGGATGAGGCTCCATCAGACGACTGGCCACCGCCCGAAGAAGCACCGCCAGACGCATTGGAAGTATCACCGGCTCCCGTATTTTGGGCAGCGGATTTATCGCCAGACTTCTTGCCGCCCCGGTCCTCGGACTTCTTGCTATCCGAGTTTTTGTCCGATTCCTTGTTTGAAGACTCGGAATCGTCCTTGGCGTCGTTCGAACCCTTGGGCTCGTCTTTTGCATCATTCGAAGATTTGGAATCCTTGGAACTGGCCTCGCCCGAAGTCGTAGTCGAACCAAACCCCTTGGTGTCCTTGGCGACGACGCTCTCCCCCGTCACGGCCTGAACGATCCAGTCAATGGACCAGGCGCCGCTCTCGGAAGGATGGACGAAGCCCAGCGATATGACAATCAGCGCAACGCACGCGGCAGTCAGAACGCCAAGAAGCGCCTTCCGTCGAGGGGCGGACGCCGCCGAAGCGGCGCCCTGTTGCTTTGAATCGTCGAACTGAATGAACGAGGAATCTGGTTGCTTGGGGTCAGCGTCCTTGGATTTATTGGACACAGCCCTCACCTACCGACGTTTGGTGAACACGAACACGCCGACGATGGCGAGACCGATGACGCCGGCGGCAACGCCAACAATGGCGAGCGGGTTGGTGCCAGTCTCCTGCTCGGAAGCACTAGAGGACTTCTTAGCAGTGGTCGTGGAAGCAGCACCCGTATCGGACTTGGAATCGGACTTCTTGTCGGACTTCTTGTCGGACTTCTTGTCGGACTTGCTGTCCTTCTTGTCAGACTTCTTGTCAGACTTCTTCTCGTCCTTCTTATCGGACTTATCGGAGTCCTTCTTGTCGGACTTGTTGTCCTTGGTCTCGGTCTTGGTCGACACCGTCGTCTTGGTCGTCGGCTTATGACCCGGGGCGACAGCGCCGCCCTTCGAGCCGGAGCCGGAACCCGTGCCAGTGCCAGCGCCAGTGCCGGAACCAGTACCGGTACCAGAACCGCCGCCGCCATTCGAACCAGCGCCGCCATTACCGCCAGGGTTAACGGCATTCTTGGTCCACTTGGCATACAGCGTCAGATCGGCCGTCACCGGCGTGCTAAAGTCATACGCCTGCGTGCAAGCCTCATCGGTATACCAACCGCCGAAAGTGTAGCCATCGCGCGTCGGATCGGCCGGCTTGACCAGCTTGCCATCGGCCGTAGCAACAAACTTAGTGTCGCAAGCAGACCCGCCGTTGGAGTTAAAGGCAACCGTCCAAGACTCGACAGCTCCAAGTTTAAACAGCGTGCCCGAATCATTAATGTAGTAGAGATTGCCAGAAGCATCGGCAATGACCGGAGAGTCACAGTACTGGTAATGGCCAGCCGCATCATAAATCTGCGTCGCCTCTGCATCGCCGAGCGTATAGCGATACACGCCACCACCAGCAGAGTAGTTGACGTAATCCTTGCTATCCGCGCTGTTAACGGTGAAGTACACATAGGTCTTGCCGCCCTGAACACTCACCAGCGGAGTAGCAGCAATACCGTTGAGGCCAGCCGGCAGCGCCTTGCCGTCGGCAGCAGCGACCATCGTGGTCTTACCCGTCTTCAGGTTATAGAGAACCAGAGCAGAGCCAGTAGCCGTCTGTCCGCCGACAATCAGATTGTCACCAGACACCGCAGGGGCGCTCAGATTATTCGTAAGGCCCAGATCAACCGTCTTCTGTTCACTCAGCACGCCCTTCGCCGAAAGCGAAATCACATGGAGCTTTCCGTCGTGCGTCATCTGATAGAAGGTCGAGCCATTGGACGGATCGGCGATGCAGTCAGCGTTCGCAAGGGCGCCGAGCTTCATGGTCGAAACGACATCACCCGTTGCCTTATCAATGCACTTAAGCGTACCTGCGCTCGTAGGAACGATGGCATACTTATCCGTCAAAGCCGCACCAGTCCAGTAATAGCCCTCGGCAGGGTCGATGTTCTGCCAAGAAACTTCGCCCGTGGCAATCTTAATGCGCACAAAGGAGCCGTTGCCGTAGGTCGCGTTGTAATTCTCGTCATACGAAATATCGACCGAGCCTACATAGACGTACTCGCCGTCCGAAACGACGGTGCAGGAGCTCTGCGTCAAGTCCGTCAAACCAGGCGTCAGCCACTTGCAGATCAGCTTGTCTGCAGTAATCGCCTGGACCGCACCGCCGTTGAGCGGAACGATGATAAGGCCATTGGTATAGATCGGACGAGAGGTATAGCTCACCTTGGAGGCAAGCGGCGCAGAGGCAACCTTTTTGCCCGTGGACGAATCGATCTTAATGAGCTCGTTCTCGGTCGCGATGTACACAAAGCCGTTAGCAATGACAGGCTCGCTGCAGTTGGCATACTGCTGACCAGACTCGGCCTTCCAATCGAAGGCCCACTTAAGACCGGCGGCCTGCGCAGGCGTCTTGGCATCCGTTACGGTCGAACCGTTGCCACTGTTGCCGTAGCCGGCCCACTCGGCATCCCAATCAGGAGTCGTCGCGCTCGGATCCACGACAATCTTGTCGGGATCGGGCATGGGCGAATTATCGGTGGTGTAGGCAAGCGTGACCTTATCGCCGCTCTTGAGCGTAATCTGATTGGCGCAGAGTAAGGAGGACTCTCCGTTGATATACAGATGCCAATATTTATTGGTCGCAGCATCCCAACCATACGGCTTGTGATCGAACGGCGAAGTAATGGAATTCAGGAACCAGTACTCACCACTCTGGGAGCCGTTGTACGCAACGCCCTTGGCCTTCAGAACTGCCTCAATAAGGTTCTGGGCCGTGGAGCCTTCGGGCAGAGAAACATTGCTTGCCGTGCCCCAACGCGTATTGTTCCCGTTGACATCGGGACCGATAACATCGGCGGATCCAAGCACCTGACCGGGGAGGGCATCGGCGTCAGCACCATACATAAAGGTGACGGCGTCACCCTCCTGGAGCTTGTAGGCACCGGCGCCAACGTCGGCGAACTTGCCATTTACGTAGAAGCGCCAATAGCTATTGGTCGCAGCATCATAGCCACAATAGGACTTACCATCGAAGGGCGAATAAATGCCGTTGAGGAACCAGCCCCAAGACGATTCGCCAGCATCGAGAGTAAGGCCGACCTGCTCAAGGAGATCCTTGGCAGTGGAGCCTGCCTTGAGACTCGTCTGACCCGTCGAAGCCCAAACCTGCTGCTTGCCGTCCTTGTCCTTACCGAGAACCTGAACAGAAGCATGGACAGAATCGGACGGCAACTGGTCGCCCCAGCCACCGTAGAACCACGTGACGGTATCGCCGGCATGGATGGTGACATTGTCCGCCGTATAGTCACTCGACTTGCCGTTGATGAACAGCTGCCAATAGGTCGAATAATCTTGGGGCGTACCCAGCTCAACACCGTTGTACTTAAGGCTCAGAATGAAGGAGCCCGCAGCAACGGCGTCAATGTCGTTCGCCTCGAGTGCGACCTTCGTAAGATCAAGCGCGCTCGAACCGGACGTCACCACACACTGCGCATTATCGACCCAAGTCTGAGTCTTGCCCTGGGCATCGCGACCAATGACGGTCACATTTGCGGCAACCTGGTCCTTAACGACAGGGGACGAGCTACCAGCCGTATAGGCAAACTCAATCTTCTGCCCCTGGGTGAGCTTGACGCTGCTCGCGCCAACCGAGGAAGACGCGCCGTCGACGAACAGCTGCCAGAAGGCATAAGTCGTCGGATCGTAGGCAAGCGTGCGACCATCACTCGGGGATGTGATGCTTTCGAGGTAGAAACCGTATGCCGTGTTCGGTTCGTACTTCGCCTTGAAGCCCGTCTTCTCCTGCAGCTTAATGAAGGCATCCGCAGCCGTCGCGCCCTCGTCGAGCTTGAGCTGCGTAGGTGCCACCCAGGTCTGAGCCTTGCCGTCAGCATCGGTGCCGATAATCGAGAACGAGACCTCGACCTGCTTCTTGGCGACATCGCCGGTTTCTGTCGGGTTCTCTGTCTGAACGGCAGCCGCGGCGGCAGATCCCGCTTGGCCAGCGGATGCCGTCGAAGACTGCTCGCTCGTGGCAGGGCTCTCCCCCGTCGCCGAGCCTTCGTCGCCAGTTGCTGCCTCTGTTATGGCTGCACTAGCTGCAGGCGCGCCCTCGGAATCCGAAACCTCGGCGCCGCTCTGCTCAGCGGTACCGCCCGCAAGCGCTGCGTCCTCGCCCGGCGTCGCAGCCTGAGCCACAGCCTCGGCAATGCCCTCGGCGCCCTCGGCCCACAGCTGAGCCGGCGTGGTGCCAAAGGCCATCGCGAAGGCCAGGAATGCCACCAGGCCGCGCTTGGCTACGCCGCGCGCAATTGCGCCACGGCGATGCGAGACGCGCTCGCGCTCGTCCTCAAACATATCCAATTGTCCCCCATTGTCTGTACTTGGAGCGTTGCCTTGAGGCTGCCCCACGTCATCGCGCATGTTGCGCTCGAGTTCCCCCATCGGGGTCCTCCTTCCCTCCAGAGCCCTATGCACACCGGCGGCATACGCCGCGGCAACGTGCAAGATGGGAGGCGATCCGACTTAACCTTAACGGCTCAGGCGCGCCGTCCGATCTGCGACGCGAACATCCCGAGCCAAGAGGAATTACGGTTACTGGTACAGCCGGGGACTTGCACCCCGATTCTCCCAAACGCGCAGGAAAACCGCGCATTCGTGCGTCTCCGCACCACCATCTAGGCCATCGATTATTACCGTCAAAATGGTATCACGCAAAAGGGCCTCGCACGCAGGCGAAGCCCATGGTAAAAGCTATTGTTTGCGATAGGAAAATGCGGTGACGGTCGCAGACTCTAGTGCTTGCCGCCGTGGCTGTTGAGCCAGATATTGCGGCCCAGCATAAGTGCCAGCACCAGCGCGCTCACGTAGCCCATAAAGCCAATGACTGGGATACCAAACACAACCGGCTCGATGCGCGCGTAGTACACCACCGACGAACCGATAAACAGACCGGCGATAACGATAGCCATCGACATGCGGTCGATAATCCCACCTAGCTGTCGCAGCGCCTTATCGCTGCTCATGATCTGCGTGTTCACCTTAAGCTGGCCGCGCGTGAGCATGCGCGAAGCCAAGCCCAGATACTCGGCTGCCTCAAGCGAGCCTTTTGCCGCGCGATAGCTGCTCGCGGCAAGATCGCGTCCCATATCACGCGCGCGCGCATAGGCGCTCTTCTCGTTTTTGATGTGCGTCTGGATAATCTGGATCATGTTGACGTTGGGCATATACTCGGTCAGCAAACCCTCGAGCGTCACCATGCCGCGCGCGAACATCGTTACCACGCTCGGCAGCTCAACATCATTCTTACGCGCAAGGTTTAACAACGAGGTCAAAAACTCGCCGATATCAAGATCCTTCAGGTCAAGGCCCGCAAAGTCGGCGACGATAAAGTCCAAATCGGACAAAAAGGCCGAATGGTCAAGCTCGGCCGAGTCGCCACGCGTTACGGCGAAGCGCATGAGCGAATCCTTGAGCTTGGGCACGTCACCCTCGGCCACGGCGAGAATCATATCCTTGACGATACCGCGATCGTGACTCGACATGCGTCCGACCATGCCCAAGTCGATAAAGTAGACGATGCCGTCCTTGAGAATGATGTTTCCCGCATGCGGGTCGGCATGGAAAAAACCGTCATCGAGCACCTGCGTCGAGTAGTCCTCGACAATCGCGGCACCGATCTTTTCCAAGTCATAGCCCTCGGCCACCAAGCGTTCGGGATCGGCGATCGAAATGCCGTCGACGTAGTCCATAACCACCACGTGCTCGGTGCACAGGTCCAGATAGGATTTAGGGCACGTCACGCCATGAACGCTCTTATGGAACTCGTAGAAGTCGTTGAGGTTTTTGGCCTCGGCCAAAAAGTTGGTCTCCTCGCGAAACGAGGTCCACAACTCCTCGACTACGCCGTGCAGATCAACGAATTGATCGGTGTTGACGAACTTGGAAACGATACGCACCACCGAGCGGATGATATCGATGTCCTGTGCCATAACCTGCTGCGCACCGGGGCGCTGCACCTTAACGGCCACGTCCTCGCCCGTCACCAGACGAGCGCGGTGCACCTGCGCGAGCGATGCGCTACCAAGCGGATTGGGGTCGATCGCATCGAACATCTCCCCCAGGCGCAGGCCGTATTCCTCTTCCAAGCAGCGGAGCACTACCTCGTACGGCACCGGCTCCACGTCGGAACGCAGACGGCGCAGCTCATCGCAAAAGCGCTGCGGCAGAATCTCGGACCGGTTGGCCAGAATCTGCCCCATCTTGACGAACATGGGGCCGAGCTCCTCGAGCAGGCGGCGCAAGCGAACCGGCGTGAGGTTATCCCACACACGGTACTTTTTGACCAAGCGAACAATCTGCCCGATGCGTTCGCGACGACCCGCCGGCGTGAGCTGGTATTCCTCGTCCGGCGCCATCGCGTCGGGCTCTTCGGGCACCATATCGACAGCGCGCGGCTTTTTGCGAGCGCCCGAGACGGCGGCATCGACCTCATCGACAACCGCCGCCTCGTCACCCAAAGGATCTAGATTGTTGTAATCGGTGGTGGAATCTGCCATCTGCGCTGCTACTCGGCCTCTTCGGTATCCTTCGCATTGTCGGGCTCAACGGACTCGACGGGCACCGAGGTCACGTTGTCCTCGACCGAATCGACGATGTCGCGCACGTGGGCCAGGAAGGCCGTGCGCTCGGACGCGGTCATAACGCGGACGCGAGCAAGGATGAGCTCATCGAGCACGCGCTGGGCCGCGGTCTCGCCCTGCATGCCCAGACGCTCGGTCAGATCGGAGATGGTACCGCCGGCCTGCTCGAACATGTCGGACACACTGCGGGCGATATCGGGAGCGCCGGCGTCCTTGCGAACCTGCTCGCCCTTGGTATTAAGGTCGTCGAGAACCTTCTTGCCGCCTTCGACAGCAACGGCGGCAGCGCCAAAGCCCACGTTAATGGCGCCGTTAACAAGCTGATCGAGTTTCATAACCATGGTTGTCTCCAATCACAAACAACTGCATTGGCGTTCTTGTACCCAAGATTGAGCGAAAGCGACAAAGCGTTTTAGCGCTATTCAATCGACGGGAAATCCCTACCTCACGTTGTCGTTCATCGCGAAAGAGTTCTTCATGGCGCAGCTCGTGGTGTAGAGCACCTTGCCCAGTAGAGCATCGGTCTCCACGCGAACACGCTCGGCAAAGGCCTCATTGGCGCGTGCAAGCTCGGCAGGTACCTCGGCCTCGGGCAGAGCGGCTACGGCAGCATCGACGTCATGGATCTGCTTGTGGCCCATGCCACCGACCTTCTCCTGATAGTCCTCCACAGCGCGGCCGCACTCATGGAAACGGACGTCGGCCAGGGCGCCGATCAGGCGGTTGGCCCAGTAGAAGTTTTCGGACGTCACGCGAGCCTGCGTGTCGGCATAGTACTCGGGCATGGTCTCGACGTTGGCGTACAGAGGGACCAGCGCGTTAAACGAGTTGGAGCCAAAGGCCATCCACTGCACGGCGCGATACGCCGGCTGCGCATAGGGGCGCAGCTGCAACACGGCGAGCTGGCTGTTGCGGTTGATGCCGATGGGGCGATAGGCACCACGCGTAGCGGGCGTGCCCTTGCTGCCGTAGCAGTCGTACTCCGTGCCCTGGTAGTGGCTCGAGAGCACGTACTTGATGTCCTCGATGGTCACCTTGCGCTCGGGCACGCGGCTCCAGGGGATATCGTCGCTCTCGGGCGTGTAGTCGGCGTCGGGGCCATCCCACACGTCGCTGGGGTTGAGGCAGCGCTGCATGTACCAGGCGCGCGGCGTGTTGTAGACATGGTCGCTGTCGCTGTGCGAGCCAAAGGCCTCGCGCGGGTTAAAGACGGCAGCCGGGCCGTCGCTCTCGACGCCCAGCGTCAGGTCCAGATGCCACTCGGCCATCCAGGCGCGCAGGTCGGCGGAGCACATATGGTCGGCCTGGGCGCCCTCGGCGTCATCCAGGTCAAAGCTGTCGATGCCCAGCTGGTTGGGCATGGTCACATAGGCGTCGTCAGGCACGCGCTTGGCGATCCAGTGGTGACCGCCGATGGTCTCGAGCCACCAGATCTCGTCCACGTCGCTAAAGGCGATGCCGTTGTTCTCGTAAGTGCCGTAGCGCTCGAGCAGGTCGCCCAAGATACGCACGCCGTCGCGGGCGGACTTGGCATACGGCAGCACCAGGGTCACCATGTCCTCCTCGCCCAGGCCACCGGGCTGCGCCGGCACATAGCCGTCCTCACCCTCGTTGCCCTTGGCGGGCACGTAGTCCACGAGCGGATCGGCGCCGCGGACGCGCTCGTTGGTGGTAAGCGTCTCGGTTGCGGACATGCCAACATTGAGCTCGTTGAAACCGGCCTCGGCCCAGATACCGTGGCCCGGGACAACATCGGGGACGCTCGTATAGCGCATGGGGTTATCGGGCAGCTCAACGGTCAGGTGGCTCAGGACGCTCGTGTAGACACGCGGCTGCTCGTCGGGATGCACTACGCGCATGCGCTTGGGCTCAAATACCCCGTTGGACGAGTCCTCGTTACGCGCGACCAGGGTCGACCCGTCGTAGCTTGCGTTTTTACCGACCAGAATCGTTGTGCACGGCATGCGCATCCTCCTTGAGCGAAGAAATCAAACGGCAACAGTGTATCGCTTCGGCGCAGAAAGGGCGAAACCACGGCCTCGGCAGCCCCCGTGGTCAAAAAATGCCAAATATGAGTACTGTCACAAATTTAGTGGCAGCAAATTGCACTGTTCCGGGCGCCGGGAATCCTCACCTGTCCAAAAACTGAGTCTAGTAATTCCCCATACGTCCAATAAAATTGGCTCTTTAACGATATTACTTATCGCTAAAGAACCAAAATGATCTCAAACATATGTGACTAACTTGGCAACAGTACTCATATTTGGCATTATTTGACCACGGGGTATCTAACCAACCCCCTAAACAGCCTCCAAACGCCTATTTTACCGCGCGCTCAGCCGCCTCGATCACGTGCTTGGCGAGAATTGCTGTCGTCACGGCGCCCACGCCACCCGGCACGGGGGTGATTGCGCCAACAACCGGCTCCGCGGCATCAAAAGCGACGTCGCCGACCAGCTTGCCAGCGGCTTCGTCCCAATTAATGCCAACATCGATAATCGCCTGGTCCTCGCAGACCGCATCTGCGCCAATCGTGCGCGCGCGTCCAACGGCGGCAACCACAATGTCGGCAGCACAGCACTCGGCGGCAAGATCGCGCGTATGCGTATGGCACGTCGTCACGGTTGCGTTGCGCGCCGTAAGCATGGCGGCAACGGGGCGGCCAATTACCAGTGAGCGTCCGACCACAGCAACCTTGGCCCCATCCAGCTCAACGCCGTAATGATCCAGCAAAGCAAGCACGGCTTCGGCTGTGCAGGGGGCAAAACCCTCGCCGCGCCCCGAAAGCGTGGTGAGCAGTGAAGCCGGCGTCATGGAGTCAACGTCCTTGGCGGGATCGAGCGCTGCAGCGACGGCGTTCTCGTCAAGGCCGGCGGGCAGCGGGCGGAACATCAGACAGCCATGAACAGCCGAATCGGTATTGATGTCCTCGACGGCCGTCAACAGCTCGTCCTGCGAAACATCGGCAGGAAGCAAAACGCGGCGAGCCTCAATGCCAACCTTCTCGCAGCGCTTGAGGGCACCGCGCTCGTAGGACAGGTCGTCCTCGCGTTCACCTACACGCACGATAGCCAACGTCGGAACAACGCCCCGCTCGCGCAGGGCTGCGCAGCGAGCAGCAAGTTCCTCAGTCAAAGCGCGAGCAACGGGAGCACCTTTCAGCAGTTCAGCCATGGCTATCCTCTCTTCCTTGCAGCGTCGGAGGCGCGGCGCGCCAGCGCATCGGCGCGCGGCAACCATGTGTCGAGCAACTCATCACACGCCGTCTCGAGCTCCTTAGCACGAGCGCGATCCTTCATAGACGTGGTGTTCGCAAAGAGCGTCAAACTCGCGCCTTGCATGGCGGCGCGGCAGAATACGGCGCCGCACGCCACGTCGGACAGCAGCTGTCGGGAGCCCTTGTCCGCCATGTCCTCGAGCAGCGCCAGCGCACGCCCGCAGGCATCCATAATGCGATACGGCGGCATAGCGGCCACATGCAGCGCATCCTGAATCGCGGTCGCTCGAGCCGGATCGTCACGCGGAATACCGTACGCCGCGGACACCTGCCCGTAGGCACGAACGTCCTCGGCAACCAACTCGACAAGCTCCTGGGACAGCTCATCAGCCTGAGCAAACGCGCGCGCCAGGTCATCCGCACGATCAGCAAGCGCGGGATTGGTCGCACCGTAGCGGGCGACCATCCCGCAAAGCGAGGCGCCCAGTGCGCCCACAAAGGCGCTCGCACTACCGCCACCGGGAACCGGCTCGCGAGCAGCCAGCGCTTGGGCAAACTCTCGACAGGTTTTATCCATCATCTCTTGGCTCATACGCACGCACCTTCAAGTCATATACATCGGTCGGGTGGCAACCGCCGACCGACCGCATCAATCACATAATGGTGCTAAGTCTAGCCCATAAGTACATGAGCGTCAGCGCACCTGGCCATCGCGGATTTCTATGACGAACGATAGGCGTCGGCACCGCAAACATGGGACACATGGCCCACCTTTCGAGACTTCCGGACGTCAAAAACTGAGGCATATCTATAAACAAGGAACCTGTTGGGGCAACGCCCACGCACGCGCGCCCCATTAAATCAACGGGCACCTCACCCCGGGGAGGGCCGACAGCATCGGCCCTCCCCTCTTTTGCGACCGCACATATTGCCACTTGTCGGCGCAATTCCAGCCCCCAGAATGGGACACATGGCCCACCCTAGCGAGCCGTCCACGCGTACAGTAAAGGCAGGTAATCCGTGGGCGGTTACAGATCGAGGAGGACACGACCATGAAAAAGAAGGCCTTTGCGATTCTCACCCTCTGCATAAGCCTCTTTGCCGCAGTTGCCCTGGTGGGCTGCGGTGGCAGCGGCGGCGCTACCGGAAGTGGCGGTGGCGGTGGAGCAGAAAAGCCAGCCGTGGATATGAGGACCGACTTCATTTGGTTTAAGGTCGAGGTCCCCGAGGGCGTCGAGATCACCGACGTCGCAGGCGACACCGCCGACAGGGCCCAGTTTAAGTTCACCGAGAGCGAGCACGCCAGCGATCGCTTCATCCCCGTCTTCGACTCTGACAAGAACGCCGATGAACTGTTCGACTACGAGGCAAAGTGGAATGCCAGCTTTGAGTGGACCGAGAATGACCCCGTCAAGTACAACGGCAAGACTTGGCGCAACGCTTCCTATACACACTCGGGCGGCGTAACGACCGAATACTTCACCGACGTTGACGGCGGCAGTGTGTATGTGCGTATCGACAACGTCGAGGAGCACAAGGACGCCGTCGAGACCATGATGAAGTCTCTGGAATTAGCCGACGACATCGCCGAGGCCAAGACCGAGGCCATGGACGTCAAGCTCGACGATATCGAGATCAAGCGCTAAGCGACTGGCGAGCGCAACGGGAAACACGGTCGCAGTGCAAACAAGCGACGGTACCCCAGCGCTTCGTACCCAGGGAGGGCCGGTAAACCGACCCTCCCTTTCTTATGCCGGTAGCCGACGAACGCGAGGATGCCGGACGCCGGAACCGCCCCAAATGTGGCAACAGTACGAAAACGACAAACACCCCAACACGTCCGCCCACCGATTTATTGCGCCGCGCAGACAATTAAACCAGCATCTTTAAACATCTGGGCAGTATAGTGACCAAAACTATCGCATAACCGCACTCTGCGAATGGAGAAGTTATGACCGAACACCATGCCATCAGCCGCCGAGCGTTTACGCTGGGCCTAGGGCTTGCGGCGTTGTCACCACTTGCAAGCCTGCCCGAAACCGCAGCGCCGGGCATTCCCCTGCGAGCGGCATTTGCAGACAACACACCCGCACCGTCGGACAGCCTCGACAATTTCGTCATTCGCCTTCGCCCCGCGGGCTATTTTCGCACCGCGAGCGTCAACCAAGACGGCAACGTTCGCGGCAACGTCTGCCACCTGTTTAACGACGGCACGTCCAGCAAGCTCATCCTTGAGAACGTAACGACCAAGAATGACGATACAAACTGGTATGCTATCCGCACCTTGCTCAATTTCGAAGAGCATAAAAAGACGGGCTACAGCATTTGGTCGGTCGATGGCGACTCGGACAAAGACGGAAAGGTCATCCACGTATGGAGTGGCGAGCATGACGGCAAGCCCAGCCGCTCTTTTGCGTTCGAGCGGCAATCAAACGGAACCTATATCATCCGAGACCGCACGGTCGAGAAAGAAACCGAGAAAAAAGACATTAAGTACCTGACAATAGAATCGAACGGCGAAGACCAGGACAACAATAAGATCTGCCATAAGAGTAAGAGCATTCCGTGGGAGCTCGAACTTATCGGTTACGACATGAAAAAGAACGATGCCACGGTTAGCAGCCTCGACTGGATCACGTACAGCAGCTACGTCGATGGGCCATGTTGGATGAAATACGTCGACGACAACAAGTTCCTCGACGAGCTGAGCATCCCGGGTACGCACGATTCGGGCACCTGTAGCGTGGACAACGACACTGAGCCCCAATCCTCGCAAGTAAAATGCCAGCAGGATTACATTCCCACGCAGTTGCTCGAAGGCATTCGCTATTTTGATATCCGGCTCGGAAAGGGCGATGACCCCGGCATCGACCACGGGATTTTCTACCTACTCAAAAAAGACGGGAACTATCTGCATCTCTCCGATGTCATCGGGTACTTCAAAACGTTTTTGAACGAAAACCCGTCAGAAGCGCTTATCATGCTCGCATCGCGCGGCAACGACGAGGCTACCGATGACAGTGTTACGACGGCTTTCGCCGAGGTTATGGCCGATAACCCCGATCTGTTCTACACGTCGAGCCGCGTCCCCACGCTGGGCGAGGTGCGCGGAAAGATCGTCCTGCTGCGTCGATTTAGGCTCGACGGCGACAGCGTAAGCGGCCACACGTGGGGCCTCGACCTTACCGAATGGGATGACAAGATCAAGGTTCACTCCGACAGCGCCACTATGTGTCTCGTCCAAGACGCGCGGGGCTTTGAAGCCGCGGGGGAAACAGGCGACAAAGAGCCCTATTGCACCAAGGTATACGCCCAGGACAAGTACAAACTCACGGGAACCGACAAGCTCAGCTGGGTCGATAATGCGCTGAAGGAAACGACCGGGCGCACGCGCAACGAGGTAGATGTCGAGGACGATAACGGGGCCAAGGAGAAAGTCCTGGAGCGTTGCTGGTCTATCAACTACACCAGCTGCACGGGCTTGTCGCACGGAGGCAATCCTTTTACCTCGGCACGAGTGGTCAACGAGCATCTGTACAAGAGCCCGTACATCAACCCCAGCGACAACAAGGATACGAAGTCAGATTACCTCAAGCACATTGGCATCATCGCATCCGACTTTGTTGATGCGGCGCTGGCCCGGAGCATCTATCAGCGCAATTACGATACGGAGCACAAGCAGACGGCTTCGTACTATCTCCCGTACTATCTCCCGACCCGCATGCGCATGACGTACGGCGACTCGCTGAGCGATGCCTCATTCCAGGATGGCAAGACCGTTGGCGAGGGTCATTTCCGCCTTGCCGACAGCAGCAACGCGCTCAACGCGGCAGCTTCGGGCCATGCGTTTGCCATTGAATACGTGGATGTCGACGCCCTGGGCAACGAGACCGTTACGGGGCTGCGGGGCTCCGTGCCCATCGATATCGATCCACGCGCGCTGACGCCCCATTTTGAGGGACTCGAAGGCCTTAAGGCCGGCGAAGACGTGCGCGCCAAGATTGCGGCATCACTCGAGGGCAAGCTCGAAACCGATGCCTGCACGGCCCAGCTCGAGTTTGTGCACGACGCGAACGGCGCTCCGGGAACGGCGATGGCCGAGGGCGAGGCATTTGCCGCGGGGACGTATTGGGTGCGTGCGAAAGGCCTGTTGGGCGACGCGGCGCAAAACTACACGCTTGCCACCGACGGAGCCGCAAGCTTTACTGTGACGACTTCGGGCAACGCGGGCGACACCGGCAACGGTACCGGCGGCGGCAACGGCAACGATGCCGCCACGGACAGCGCCGACAAGAACGGCAAGGGCAACAAGAGCAAGGGCTCGGGCGAGAAGCTCGCCGGCACGGGCGACGGCTCTGGCATCGCCGCCGGGCTCGCCGCTGCCGCCGTGGCGACGACGGTCGCCGGCGCAGCAATGCTTGCCAGTGACCGCGAAAACGCTGGGGACGACAACGAATAGGCAAGCCCGCCTTTTAGACACATCGACTCAATCGGGGGCGCAGGACACCGTTCTGTGCCCCCGATTTTTACCTTGGCCCGAACGCCGACGTCGGCTACATCACCATGTTCAGCGCGTTCACAAATTCCTGGGCCTTCGCACGGCTGCTCAAACTAAAGACACAAGCAGTCAACAGCCTGTTGCGCAGAAAAACGTCGCGGCCCTTGATTCTGCTGACCCCCATGATGTCCTTAAGGTAGACAATCTCGGTGTGCTTGCCGCCGAAAGTGCCCTTCTTGAGTACCTCAATGCGGTTAGGGTAGATCTTGACGTCTTTATACCTACCCGAACCTTTGTCCTGGAATAGCAGCGTGTTGTTGTCCATACACGTCACTCCCGTGGGGTTCGCTAAAACTGTCTCTATGGCCACATTTTGGTCACTTCGGGAATCCTGCACGAAGGCGCTAGACGACATTGAAATTCGAGTCCGTGCGAAGACCTTTAATGAAGTGCCCAGTACTTCCCCGCAACACAAAAACGGGGCAGTCCGCACTTCTGCGGACTGCCCCGTTCCTCTAACTATCGCATCGCAGCGCCAACCGGCTGCGCTTCCCTACTTCCCAAATAGCGCACCCAGCAGGCCGCGGCGTTTGGGCTTTTCCTCTCGGTAAGAACTCTCGGCAGCTGCCGCCACCTGGCGCGGTTGCTCGCCGCCTCCGCGGCGCACGATCTGGTATAGGAACGGCGATTTAACGCATTTAACCTCGACGGGCATGGCGTGCACGGTGCTCTCACCGGACAGATGCAGGCTCGGGTTGAGCGGCGCCACCACATGCGTTTCGCGCTTGTCACTAAACACCACCGCAGCCGCGCGGCCCGTCTGGCCGTTCACGGCGATGCGCACCTGTTCGCCATCGCGACTATCCGAGGCAGGACGATCGACAAAGTACACCGGCACCATAACCAGGCCGTCCTTATGCTTGCGGGCCTTGCGCGCCCAGGTGCGGATGCTCTTTTTATTGAGCCCCAGTACAGCCTCGGCGTCGTTGCCCGCAACGTCGAGCGCCAACTTATCAATGACCACCTGGTCCTTGGTAGACGCATCGACGGAGACAACGCGGAAGTCGCCTTCCTGCATGGCGGGATCGAACGGCCCAACCTTGGCAAAGTCCCACGGCTCCAAAATGCCCATGAGGCGAACGTCCAGGTAGTTTGCCCTGGGGTATGCCCAGTCGAGCACCTCGTAGTACACCAGGGTTTCCTTGCTCAGGCCCTTGCCCGGGAAGCTCGCCATCATGCGCAGGTCCGCCAGCGCCATGGGGAAGTAGAAGAGCATCATGTCGTTTTGGATCGCGTCTTCCACGTCGTGCCCGGCAAAGGCGTCGGGGTACTGACGCACCAGCTGCAGCGCGTTGGCACGTGCCTGCTGCGGCGAGATTTCGAAGGGAATACCCTGCTCGGGCACATACTCCGCACCAACGCCCATGGTCAGGCGCTTGCTGAAGGTACCGGGCTTGAGCAGGTCGGCAATGCCGATCTTGTTGCCGCAGGACGGGCACTCAAACACGCGCTGGGTCGACTCGCCCTCAAAGGACGCGCCACAGAAGGGGCACGGAATGCTCACGTGCGTAGCCTCTTGGAACTCCTGCGCCGTGCCGCGATCCTCCCACAGCAGATGTTCCAGGACCGACTGATTGCGCCAGTGCGAATTGAAGAAATACCAGTCCGGGTCCTCCGGGCGCTCGAGTTGCGACACATGCGTGAGCTTGAGCAGTCCATCCACCACCGTCAACGGCGTATGGCGAATGCCCAAAGCGCTCTTGGGCTCTCCGGCGTCCGCCTGCCACGGAATGACCGCACCGCAATAGGCGCACTCAAAACTGCGCTTAGCCTGGTGCGAGTACATAGGACCGCCGCAGTTTTGACATTTAATGGCAAACATCTCGTCCATGGAAACGTCCTCCTTTGCACAGGGGCTGTCGACATTAAGTATGTCGAGCAAACAGGCACATGCCCATACCCATGTGGCCCAAAATGGACCGCCCGGGCAGACGAGAAGGCTCGCTCGTTAGCACCAACAGACTATTGCTGCATTTTCTGAGCATCGGTGCACGGCGCCCCCGCGCGAGCTACACTATCCCCTTAAACATGATTGTGAGGACGACCGCTATGCTATTTGTAAATCGGCTGGTACATACGCTTGTTCCCGGCAGCGAGGGCGAGCTGGTCGATGTATCTTGCCGCACCAACGCGGGTTTTGCCGCAAGCCTCATCTGCATTGGCCTCAACATCACCCTGTGCCTGGCCAAGGGCATCGCGGGCCTGCTCGCCGGTTCCGTCTCCCTCATCGCTGACGCTTTCAACAACCTCTCCGATGCCTCGAGCAACATCGTGAGCCTGCTCGGGTTCCGCCTTGCCAGCCGCCCGGCAGACGAGGGCCACCCTTACGGCCACGGCCGCTACGAGTACCTGGCTGGTCTGTTTGTCGCCGTCCTGGTTTGTGCCGTCGGCATCAACCTAATCCTCGAGTCGGTCACCAAGATCATCAAGCCCTCGCCCACCGTGTATTCGGCGCTCTCCACGGCTGCCCTTGTTCTGTCCATGCTCGTCAAATTCTGGATGGCAGCGTTCAACCGTACGCTGGGCGATCGCATCGACTCCGAAACGCTCATCGCCACGGCGCAGGACTCCAAAAACGACGTCATCACCTCGGGCTCGGTCTTGGTGGCGGCGCTTATTTCGCAGACGACCGGCTTTGATCTCGATGGCTGGGCAGGCCTGGGTGTGGGCATCTTCATCTGCATCAGCGGCCTGGGCCTGGTGCGCGACGCCATCAGCCCGTTGCTGGGGCAAGCGCCCGACCCCAAGCTCGTCCAGGCAATCCGCGACAAGATCATGTCCTATCCGCAGGTCTTGGGCACACACGACCTCATGGTGCACGACTACGGCCCCGGTCGTCAGTTTGCCAGCGCCCACGTGGAGATGCCCGGCGAGGGCGACGCGTTTGAGCACCACGAGATTCTGGACACCATCGAGCACGACATCAAGCGCCAGATGGGCATTGGTATCACGCTGCACTGCGACCCCATCGCGACAACCGGCGATGACTTGCGCGGCTGGGTCAAGCGCGGCGTCATGCAGATTGATCCCGCGCTCTCCATCCACGACCTACACGAGCACGACGGGTTCGTTTCGTTTGACCTGGTGCGTCCCGACGGCTTTGACATATCCGACGAGGAGCTGCTGGAGCTCGTCACGCGCATCGTGCACGAGCGCCGACCCGATGCCTCATGCGTCGTTACGTTTGACTCGGGCTTTAGCTCGCCCGACCGTCCGGCCGAGCAGCTGTAGCCTGCTTAACAGCTAGTTTCCCTGCGCGCCCGAGATGCCGTTTTGCAGGGCGTTCCAGGCATCCGTCGCCAAGCCGCCCAAGTTCTGCGCGGTATCACCCAGGTTTTGTGCCGTGTCGCCCAGCTCTTGCGCCTTGTCTCCCAACTCCTGTACCTTGTTGCTCAAGTCCTCCAGCGTATTGGAGCTCGAGCTGTCGGTACCGCTTTGGCCGTCGGACGAGTTGCCCGAACTGTTCTTGTGCGTGAGTTGAATTTCGAGGTTGCCGTTGTCGTTATAGTAGGCAGAAGTAACGACCCAGTTGGCATCGACGACGGGCGTTGAGCCATCATCAGTCAGGACCACGGCATTCGAAAGATCGGCGCCGCGCGACTTGAGGATCTTCTTGGCGTTGGACCAGTACTGCCCTGGGATATCGCTAAGATCGACGGTGCTAGACGAGGCGGACTCGGTTTGTTCGACAGTGGCATCGGCCGTTGAACTCCCCCGCTTGTTAAGCATGCCCGACACGATGGCAAACACAACCGACAGCGCAAAGAAGATCGCCAGTACGATGAGGATCTTCTTGATCACGCTCGACGAACGCGACGGCTTCTTCTCCTCGTCCTCGCCATATTGCGGAATCGACTTGGGGTACTCGCGATACGGCTCGCGCGACTCGTAGCGAGGCTGCGCCGTGCGAGGCATATACGTCGTCTGCTGAGGCTGCGGAATGGGATTCTGCGGCAGGTTGTCATAGGGATTCGGCGTCGAGGCAGCATAAGAATCCTGCGGCGTGTAATCAAACGGATCCGGAGCTGCGTTGCCATAGGGGCCTTGCGAAGATGCAGCGTAAGAATCCTGCGCCGTGTCGCCATAGCCCATAACCCGGGTGGGCTCGGCAGAAGGCTGCGTCGCGGCGGGGTCGGCATAACCGGGGTTGGGAACAACGCGGGTCGCATCGGCGCTATCGCCAGCCTGCGCGGAACCGTAGCCGCCCATCACGGTTGTCTTGTCCTGATCCATGCAACGATTCCTTTCCGTCGCGCGTGAGCCTCAAGTTATCCATGCATTCTACCCGCGCAAAAGCCTATGATGGGCAGAGTCCGTCGGTATCTACAAGACATGCGCGGGCCTAAGGATCAAAAAGCCCCGCCGGGCCTTGTGGGCACGGCGGGGCGGACAAGCAGCTATGGACAGCAGACTTAGAACAGGCCGGTGATGTTGCCGTCGTTGTCGACGTCGATATTCTCGGCCGCGGGAACCTTGGGCAGGCCCGGCATGGTCAGGACGTTGCCAGTCAGTGCGACCACAAAGTGGGCACCGGCGGAAACCTTGAGCTCGCGCACGGTGATGCGGAAGCCCTCGGGAGCGCCCAGCGCCTTGGCGTTGTCGCTAAAGCTGTACTGCGTCTTGGCCACGCACACCGGCAGGTTGCCAAAGCCGTTCTCGCGCAGCTCGGCAAGCTGGCGCTTGGCAGCCGGCGTAAAGTCGACGCCATCGGCGCGGTAGACCTTAGTGGCAACAGCCTCCAGGGCGTCGGCCACATCGGCACCGTCCTCGTAGGCAAACTTGAGCCCGCTCGGCTGCTCGATCAGGCGCATGACCTCATCGGCCAGGTCGAGCGCGCCCTCGCCGCCCTTAGCCCAAACCTCGGACAGCTTAACGTTGACACCGAGCTTCTGGCACTCGGACTCGATGAGCTCGAGTTCGGCCTCGGTGTCCGTCGGGAAGCGGTTGATGGCAACCACGCAGGGCAGACCGTAGACGTTCTGGATGTTGTCGACGTGACGCAGCAGGTTGGGCATGCCGGCCTTAAGGGCCTCGAGGTTCTCTTCGTTGAGGTCGGCCTTGGCAACACCGCCGTTGTACTTAAGGGCGCGAGCGGTGGCGACGACCACGACCGCGCTGGGACGAACGCCCGTCATGCGGCACTTGATGTCCAGGAATTTCTCGGCACCCAGGTCGGCACCAAAGCCGGCCTCGGTAATGGCGACATCGCCAAAACGCATAGCCATACGCGTGGCCATGATGGAGTTGCAGCCGTGGGCGATATTGGCGAAGGGACCGCCGTGGACAAACGCGGGCGTACCCTCAAGCGTCTGCACCAGATTGGGCTTGAGCGCATCCTTGAGCAGTGCGGCCATAGCTCCCTGGGCCTTAAGGTCGCGTGCGCGGACGGGCTTGCCAGCATAGCTGTAGCCGACAACGATCTCGCCCAGGCGCTCCTTAAGATCGTTGATGCTCGTGGACAGGCACAGGATCGCCATGACCTCGGAGGCAACGGTGATATCGAAGCCGTCCTCGCGCGGCACGCCCTGGGCCTTGCCGCCAATGCCGTCGATGACATGGCGCAGCTGACGGTCGTTCATGTCGACAACGCGCTTCCAGGTAATGCGCTTAACGTCGATGCCGAGCTGGTTGCCCTGCTGAATATGGTTGTCGAGCATGGCAGCCAGCAGGTTGTTGGCGGCACCAATAGCATGGAAGTCACCGGTAAAGTGCAGGTTGATATCCTCCATGGGGATGACCTGAGCCCAACCGCCACCGGCAGCCCCGCCCTTGACGCCAAAGACGGGGCCGAGCGATGGCTCACGCAGGGCCACAGCGCTCTTGACGCCGCGACGGCGCAGGCCATCGGCCAGACCGATGGTCGTGGTGGTCTTGCCCTCGCCCGCAGGCGTGGGGTTGATGGCGGTCACGAGGACGAGCTTGGCCTGGTGATCAGTTGGCTCATTGAGCAGAGAGTAGTCGACCTTAGCCTTGTCGAAGCCGTACGGAATCAGGTGCTTTACGTCGACGCCGGCGTTCTTGGCAACCTCGGTAATGGGCAGAGGCGTGACGGAACGTGCGATTTCGATGTCAGTAGGCATGGGCGGTCCTTTCGTTACCGGATGAGAAAAAGCCCAATTCAGCATAGCACGGGCACACAATAGTAAAACACCCACAACCGACAAACGGCGATTTGTTTATCCAATGCTCAGCGATAGCCTACAAACCCGTCCTAAACGGTCGGCTCAATTCCTAAGTGCTCAAAGGTGCGAAGCGTTGCCTGGCGGCCCTGGGGCGTGCGAATCATCAAACCGCACTGCAGCAGATAAGGCTCATAGACATCCTCGAGCGTTCCCGGGTCCTCGCCAACCGCGCTGGCAAGCGTCGTCAGGCCCACGGCACGGCCGGAGAACGTCTTGGCAAGCGTCTCCAAGATGCGAATATCCATCCAGTCCAGGCCGAGCTCGTCAATCTCGAAGAACTCAAGTGCCTGACGGCAGATATCGAGCTCGATGGGGCCGTCGCCGCGCACCTGCGCATAGTCGCGCACACGTTTGAGCAGACGGTTGGCGAGGCGCGGCGTACCGCGCGAGCGCGAGCCAATCTCGAGCGCGCTGGGATGGTCGATCGTCACGCCCAGGATGGTTGCCGAGCGCGTCACGATCTGGGCGAGCTCCTCGACGGTGTAGTAATCCAAGCGATACGAGATGCCAAAGCGATCGCGTAACGGGCCCGTGAGCATGCCCGAACGAGTCGTTGCCGCCACCAGCGTAAACTTGGGAATATCCAGGCGAATCGAGCGCGCCGCCGGACCCTTGCCGATCACGATATCGAGCGCAAAGTCCTCCATCGCGGGATACAGGACTTCCTCGACCGAACGGTTCAGACGATGAATCTCGTCGATAAACAGCACGTCACCCGGCTGCAAGTTAGTCAGGATGGCCGCCAGGTCGCCGGTGCGCGCGATGGCCGGACCGCTCGTCGTCTTGATCTGAGCGCCCAGCTCGTTGGCGATAACCGTGGCCAGCGTAGTCTTGCCCAGACCCGGAGGGCCCGAGAAGATCACGTGGTCGAGTGTCTCGCCGCGACTCTGCGCCGCCTCGATGAGCACGCGCAGGCTCTGTTTGATATGCTCCTGGCCGCAGTAGTCATCCAGGCGCTGGGGGCGCAGGGTACGGTCGACATCGAGGTCCTCGGGCGTCAGCTCCGAGCCCACCATACGCTCGCCATGCGCCATGGATGCCGCCGGCGAGTTGCCGGGTGTCGCCCACAGGTCCTGAGAGTCATCGGCTTCCCACATCACGCATCCATTCCGAGTCGCTTAAGCGCCGCGCCGAGCAGATCCTCGACACGCATATCCTGCCCATCATACCCGCTCAGGGCAACATCGGTCTCCTGCGGGCTAAAGCCCATGGAAAGGAGCGCCGCACGGGCGTCATCGATCGCCAAAGGCGCGGCGGCAGGAACCGGCATCGCAACCTGGCCGGGAATCACATCGACCGGCACAAAGCCCTTGTCCTTGGCAAAGGTGCTCTTGAGCTCCAGGATCAGACGCTGCGCAGTCTTTTTGCCCACACCGGGAACCTTGGCCATGCCTTTGTCATCCTCGGCCATTACCAGGGAATACAGCTGGCCCACGGTATAGGTGGAGAGCACGGCAAGTGCCAGGCGCGGGCCAACGCCCGACACGGACACGAGCCGGTCAAACATCGTGCGCTCGTCTTTAGAGGCAAAGCCAAAGAGCGTCATGGCGTCCTCGCGCACCTGCATACGGGTATAGAGGCGCACCTCGCCGCCGGGTGTAGGCAGCGTGGCGGCAGTGCTGCCCGAGATGCCGAGCTCAAAGCCCACACCCGATACATCGACAACGGCCGAGCTCATCGTGGCCTCGACAAGCGTTCCATGGAGCTGGGAGATCATCAGTATCCGGTTCCTCTCTGTTGATAGAACTCGCCGCCGGTAAGCGCCCGGGTGCGGCTGAGATTAACGTGGCAGATGGCGCAGGCCAGGGCATCGGCGGCATGGTCGGGATGTGGGTCGTGATCGAGCTGTGTGAGCGTACGAACCATATACGCGACCTGCCGTTTGTCCGCGGCGCCGGTGCCCACAACAGCCTGCTTAATCTGCATAGGCGTGTACTCGCCAATCTCGAGCGCGCATTCCGAAAGCGCCACGAGTGCAGCACCGCGGGCGTGCGCCGTAGGGATGGCCGAGCGAACGTTGGCGCCAAAGTAAATGCTCTCGATAGCAGCGGTATCGGGTCGATAACGCTCCACGACACCCTTGAGGTCGCGGGCGATATGCGACAGGCGCACCGCGAGCGGACTTCCGGCACTGGTCTCGATGCAGCCGTAGGCACGGCAGCGAACCTCGCCGCGCCGCTCCTCGATAATCCCCCAACCCGTATGGGCCAAACCGGGGTCGATACCCAAAATGACCAAGCCGACCTCCCCTCGCCACAAGCACAGCGCAAGACAAGGCCCCGCGCATCATTCACGAACGTCTGTTCTAGAATAACACAACGGGGCCGAAATGCTTAGTTGAAGTATCGGGGCTGGGAGCGAATCCTATCCCATAGTTAGTTCTGCGAGAAAAAGGGGAACTGCCTCGGATCCACCGGCGGATGCGGCATCGGGCCACCCTGGGGACTACCTTGCGAGCCGCCCTGACCGCCCATCATCTTATCGATGGCGTCCTGAACCTCGCCCTCGAACTTTTTCATTCCCTCGTGCAAACGACGCTGACCGTCCTCAGAGCGCAGCTCCTCCATTTGCTCGGGCGAAATACCCAGTAGCTCGCCCAGCACGCCCATCATCTCGTTTCGCACGCGCTCGCTCGTATCCTCGTCAGCAAAACGACGCACCTCGGCGCGCGCCAGCGAATCGACCGTCGTACGCTCCTTGCCATTAAGCCCCAGGTCGGACCACGCGAGCATATACGGCCAGGCACGCTCGGCAAACGAACGGGCCGAGACGATCGGCGCCATCGGCAACATGCGGCGGGCAGCCTCACCCTGTCGAACGAGCATCAGCAGCAGCGAGCAAGCCTCAGGCTTGCCAGCGGCCATCGGGATGTCGTCGAAAGATCGATTGCGGTCCACGTGCGCCTCGAGCGCGCCATCGACCTCACCCGGCTCAAGCCCGCCGAGCAGCTGTGCCGCGCGGTCGAGCATATCGACCGGACCGTCGAGCGTCGAGAGCGCTTGCGCCAGCACGCGCTCCATACAATCTTCCACCGCGTTGAGCGTCACGAGCTCTTGGGGCACCACGGCAGACGTGCGGTTGCGCACACGCGCCACAAACTCAAGCGTCGACAGGTACACATCGCCAAAGGGCGCAAAGTCGCCCTGGTAGCCGCCGCAAAGCGCCGGCGCCGCCAGCGCGTACTCGGTTTTGGACAGCGGGCTCAGCGCCATCGCACCCAGCTCGAGCGCCGTGTCCTCCAGCATGAGGCCCAACGTGCGCGAGCGCAGACGCTCGGCATCGCCCGCCGACACGTCGCGATCGAGCACACGCGCCGCATCCGGTGCATCGCGCTCGACAGTGCGAATGTGCAAACGCTCGGCGATGGCACGGACGGCGGCACAGCGGGCAGCCTCGGCCTCCTCCTGCGCCGGCGTAAAGATACGGTTGCGCCCCAGCACCAGGCCAATCACATTACGCGGGCCCAGAGCGTCGACGGCCAGCGCCGTCAGCAAAGACGACGGCAGGTCACCCTCGAGTGCCACCACAGCACGCGACGCACCGTGGGCTCGGGCGTTGTCGCGCACGGCGAGCACCAGCGCCTGCCACAACCACTCCTCGGAACGGAACTCGGGCAGTTCGTGATCTTCCAGGGCATCGAGCATCACGCCGCGCTGAATCTTCTGAACCAGCAGGCTCTCCTCAAAACACGGCGCCTGGGCCACCACGCGGCCGCAGTCGTCGAGCACAAACGAACCGCCGGTATACACCGACTCGTCAAAGGCACCGACCGGCGCCATGCAGGCAAACCACACGCTGCGCTTGGATGCGATCTTGCGGTAGGCGCCGCTGCGAACGGCGGCAATGGCGGCAGTCTCGCGGTCGGTCATGTCAAACGCGTTGAATTGGAAATACGCAATGAGGTCAACACCGGTCGGCAACATCTCGAGTTCGCGGTCCAAGTCAAAAATCACGGCGATGCGCACGCCGTCCACGTCGAACACCGGCGGCGCCCAACGTGTGTCGTTGTTCTCACCACGCTGCAGGGCAATGCTCGAACGCGCCGGCACCACATGACCGTCCTTGAGCATCATGTAGTCGAGCAGCGGCTGGCCCTCAAACGAAACCGCCGCGGGCACGATGCAGATCATGTCAAGCTCCTGGATACGCTCGGCGACACCAGTCAAGCCGGCAAGCATGTCATGCTCAAAGTCGGCAGCGCCCACCAGGCCACCGGGCATAGCGCCCATAAAGAGCGGAGCCGGAACGCACAGCACGCGCGCACCGCGCTCGTGGGCCAGACGAGCCTGGTCCTCGATGCGGCCGCAAATGCCCTCAATATCACCCAGGCGCATATCGATCTGTGCAAGCGCGAGCTTCATGGCTCAGCCCTTTCCGTCGTAAACCATCGAAATCGTAGTAAAAGCGCCGGCCGCATAATGCAGTCGGCGCTTGCATGTGCATATGCTAGCTATGATACCCCGAGCGGGGGCGCGCTCCTAGAATGTCGCGGACCACAGCCCGTGCAGGTTGCAGTAGGCATAGATGGTACCGGTCTTGGAGCCGCCCGCGAAAAACGTCGCGGGTTTCATGCCGGGCTCAAGGTAATGGACCTCCAAGCGGCCCTCGGCCTCAAGGGCGATCCACTCAATGTAGTGCTCGGGCAGGCTGGGGTGCTCGACCGAGCCAACGCGTGCGCGAATCACGTGACCGTCGCGCTCGGTCTCGACAACAGGCACGTGTTTCTCGTGCGCCGCGTCCTCAGTGTTTGCGGTCAGTTCCGTGCAACCGGCAGGGGTCGCAACGCCGTCGTCAAGGGCAGCGATGAGCTTACCGTCGGGGTCCTTAAAGAATTTCGCCATGATGTTCTCCTTTGCTGATGTGCCAATGTTCTTGATGGTTCTTATGCCCAAAGGCAGACAAACCATCCACGGCAT
Source organism: uncultured Collinsella sp. (assembly GCA_905209455.1). Taxonomy (GTDB): domain Bacteria; phylum Actinomycetota; class Coriobacteriia; order Coriobacteriales; family Coriobacteriaceae; genus Collinsella. The sequence goes on along the minus strand of CAJLTA010000004.1, from coordinate 81,597 downwards.
TGCAAATGAACACATAACGGGCGGGGACGATGGGACAGCGCGTGCCATCCGCCCTGGCGGCCCCACCCGAGCGGGTTAGCGACCGTCGCCGCCGAGCAGCGCCAGAACATCCTCGCGCGTGAACAGTGCCGACGAGATGCCGTCGCCGCCGAGCACGCTGTTGACCAGGTCGCGCTTGGACTCCTGCATCTGCATAATGCGCTCCTCGATCGTGTCCTTGGCGATGAGCTTGTACACGGTCACGGTATGTTGCTGGCCAATACGATGCGCGCGGTCAGTCGCTTGGTCCTGCGCCGCCACGTTCCACCACGGGTCGTAGTGGATGACCACGTCGGCCGCCGTCAGGTTAAGGCCCACGCCGCCCGCCTTGAGCGAAATCAAAAAGACCGGCACCTCGCCCGCCTGGAACTGTGCGACCATCTTGGCGCGGCTCTCTTTAGACGATGCGCCCGTGAGCTTAAGGAAGGCGATATCCTCCTTGGCCAGGCGCTTGCCAATGATATCGAGCATGCCCGTAAACTGGCTGAACAGCAAGATGCGATGACCACCGTCGAGTGCGCCGTGCACGAGCTCCATGCACGTATCGAGCTTGGCGCTCCCCGCCTTGTAATCCTCGTAGTGCAGACGCGGGTCGCAGCAGATCTGGCGCAGCTTGGTGAGCTCGGCAAGTACCTTGAGCTTGTCTTTCTTAAACTCGGATGCCTCGCGGTGCTGCACCTGCTGGGCGATGCGGTCCTGGTTTGCCAGGTACAGCTTGCGCTGCTCGCCGGTGAGCTGCGCCATGACCGTGTCCTCGATCTTTTCGGGCAGGTCGGCCACCACGTCTTCCTTGACACGGCGCAGCACAAACGGCGACACGAGCGCTTGCAGGCGAGCGGCACTGTCGCCCTCGGCGTGCTCGACCGGGCTTTCGAAGCGCTTGGCAAACGACTCGCGCGTGCCAAGCAGGCCCGGCATTAAAAAGTCGAAGATGCTCCAGAGCTCGGATAGGCGGTTTTCGATGGGCGTGCCCGTCAGGGCAAAGCGCACGCCGGCAGGCAGGCGCTTTGCGGCGCGCGCCACCTGGGTGAGCGGGTTTTTAATGTACTGGGCCTCATCGAGCACCACACGGGCAAAGTCCTGCTCGACGTACTCGTCGATATCGCGCCGCATAAGGTCATACGACGTCACGACCACGTTATGCTCGGCCACGCCGGCGATTTGCACGCGACGCTGCGCCTTGGCGCCCACGATGGCGCACACATCGAGCGACGGGGCAAAGCGCTCCAGCTCGGCGGTCCAGTTGTACACAAGCGACGCGGGGCACACCACAAGCGTGGGCTTAATGTCCCCCGCTTCCACACGCGCCAGGATATGCGCGATCATCTGGAGCGTTTTGCCCAGGCCCATGTCGTCGGCCAAGATGCCGCCAAGGCCCAGATGCTCAAGCGAGCCGAGCCACTGGTAGCCGTCGACCTGGTAGCCACGCAGCGTGGCCTTGAGCGAGGCGGGTACCGTAAAGTCCATCTTGCCGAGCGTGTCCAGGCGCTCGACGGTACGGCGGAACGCGGCGTCACGATCGGCCTCGAGCGCGGGCGTGCGTGCGAGCATGCTATCGACGAACAGGGTACTCGACGCGGGAAGCGACACGCCGTCGAGCAGGTCGACGGCATCGACGCCCAGGTCCTCGGCGAGGCCAAACGCGGCTCGAGCGCCCTCGTCCAGACGAACGATGTCGCCGGACGTAAGGCGCGCAAACGTTTGATGGCGCTTGTACGAATCGAGATAGACGGCAAGGTCCGCGGCCGAAAGCCCGCTCGCGCCCAGCTCGACATCGAGCAGATTGCTCTTGACGGTCGCACGAACCGAGAGCTTGGGCGCGGGGCGGACCGAAATCTGGCGCAGACGGTCGCTGAGCATGACCTCGCCCAGCTCGGACAGGGCAGACAGGCCCTCGGTCAGCAAGCGGAACAGGCTCTCGTCATCGCGCTCCTCAAACGCCAGACCGCCCTCGTAGAAATCGAAGTACAAGGCCGCCGTATCCATAACGCGAAACTCCGCCACCTCGTCGCGGGGCGGCACGCCCGGGCGTTGCTCTTCGAAGAGACTGCTCGGAGCGCCCAGGCTAAAGAGATCTGCCGACCAGTCGCCGTAGGTAACCGTAACTTTGCAGGTCACGAGTCCATCGTCGACGCCGATCGCCATGGCAAAGCTCGGCTCGGGCGCCACGGTATCGAGCGCAGCGGGCGCGGTAAGGTCGGTGTAGTCGCGCAAAATGGGCAGCGCCATACGACAGAACTCCCCCACCTGGTCGGCAGCAATATGGACCGGCGTGCGACAGGGCAGCAAGCGCGATAGGAACGGCGCCGCATGCTGGGCAAACGCTACATCGGTGCGGCGCGCACGGCGGGTGTCGACCAGATAGGCAACGTCGCCCGAAGCAAAGCAGTATGCATCGGCCGGCAGGCGTAGATCGTAGCTGCCGCCAGCCGCCGGCGCGATTTTGGCGGCAAGGAGCGGTGGGCGCTTAGACAGAGCCTCGTCCTCCCCTTCCGGAGGCATCTCAACCGCCACGTCATAGGTGCGATGCGTCGTCGTCCCCCGCGACCAGGCGGGCTCAAAGGAGATGGTCTGGCCACGCAGCAGGTCCAGCACATATACGATGCTATGCTCGGACAGCGGCAACTGACGCTCGGCGACAAAACCGCTGCGGGCAAAGTCGTACGACGCCGAACGCGAGCTTGTGATGTCATCGAGATAGGCAACTGTCGTCACAACAAGGTTGAGCAGCTTTGTCGACACGTCCTCGAAGGCTTCGGGCGTATGGACAAACGTGAGCTTCTTGCCGTACGAGAAGGTGCCGCCTCGGACATAGGCGTCGGCCATGCCGTCGATATCCTTGACCACGTAGGAGACCGATCCACAACGAATGCGAAGCTCGAGCGCCCAGCTAAAGCGGTCGGCAAACAGTGGATTGTAGTACGGCACCAACGAGGGCTCCAACACCGCCTTGGGGGCATCGGGATCCACACTGCCAGCGAGCTTGCGGCGCATGCTCGCCAGCTCATCCATGCGTGCGTCCGAAAGATCGGAGAGCGCCGCCATGAGGCTGGGACTCGTGGGGACGGGCGCCGGAAAGGGAAAGTTGGGATTGACGGCCGGCGCTTTGAGCGCGGTGCGCGCGGGCTGTTTCGGCTGCGCCGTAAACGTGCGGACCGGCGTGCGCAAACCTTCGACGGGCTCGGCGCCGCTGGCATCCAAATACGCCAGAGCCGTGGCAATAGCGTGCTTGCACATACCGGGGTAACGATAGGCGGCGGGGCAATCGCAGTCGTAGTCGATCACCTCGTGCTCGTCCATGTCGAGCGCCACTCGCGTCTTGTACAGGTCGCCGCGCGAACCGCGCACCGAGCCCTCAACCGTCACGTTTTTGGAGAAGCGCGAGCCGCTGTCCTCGATCGACAGCACGGCGCCGTTGAGCATGAGCGAACGCCCCTTCATAAAGGTGCCGCTCAACGCCGCCTCTTTGCGAAGCGCCTGCACAAACGTCCCCTGCGCCATCACTTCCTCCAATCTCACCCGGGGTAGCTTAGATAACCGTCACGCGGCCTTGGTTGCCGACGATGGCCTTTGCCTCTGCCAGCAGCGGAATCGAGCGTGCATTGACCTTGGCCGGCACCTCGGCACGCAGCACGCGCCCGTCGACTTGCTCAATAAAGATCTCCACGCGGTCGCCGCCCGGGTTGGTGGTGAGCACCGTGGCCAGGCGCGCCATATTGCCCTGGCTAAATCGGCTGTTGGGCACCATGACCTCAAAGACCTTGGGCTTGTTTTTCTCCTCGCTAAGCTCCAGCGGTACAATCTCCTGCGCGATGATCTGGTCGCCGCGGTCCGAGCGCTCGAGCTTGCCCTTAATGCGCACAAACGCGTCGGACAGCTGCGCGCCGGTCTCGGGATCGACCTCGCCGTACAGATACCCCTCGGCCTCCTTGTAGGTCTTGGGGAACACCACGACCGTGGCCTCGCCTTCCATGTCCTCGAGCTGCACGATACCCATGGGATCGCCGTTTTTGGTCACGCGCTTGGACACGCTCGAGACCATACCGGCCCACCACAGCGCCTTGCCCTCGGGAATCTCCTGGTTGATGGTACCGCCCGTGGGGTTTTGCACCTCGTAGCCGGTGTCGATCTGCGAGAACGAGAAGTCACGCGCTTTGCTAAGTGCATACTCAAACGGACGCAGCGGGTGGTCCGAGACGTAGATGCCCAGAACCTCCTTCTCCTGGCTCAGCTTAAGGTGGCGGTCCCATTCCTGGCCATCCGGATCGGGCACGCTCACCTCAAAGCCCGAGCCCTCAACGTCGCCAAACATATCGAAGAACGACGTCTGGCCGCTCGCGCGGTCCTTCTGGCGCTTTACCGCGGCATCGATGATGTTCTCGGGGTTGTTCTTGTCCACAAAGTGCATCATCTGGCGACGCGGATACCCCGTGGAGTCGAAGGCGCCTGCCTTGATCAGCGATTCGATCACACGGCGGTTTGCCTGGCTCGAGTCCACGCGCTCGACAAAGTCGTGCAGTGTCTTAAACGGGCCGCCCGCCTCGCGCTCGGCGATAATCGCCTGCGCCACGCCGGTGCCCACGCCGCGGATGCCGGCCAGACCAAAGCGCACGCCCTCCTTGGTAGCCGTGAACTCGGTACCGGACTCGTTGACATCTGGCGAAAGCACGGGAATGCCGTCGTGACGGCATGCCGAGACGTAGTGCACGATCTTGTCGGTCTTGCCCGTATAGGACGTCAGAACGGCCGCCATGTACTCGTGCGGATAGTGCGCCTTGAGCCACGCCGTCTGCATAACCAGGATGGCGTAGCCGGCGGAGTGCGACTTGTTGAAGGCGTAGGACGCGAACTCGAGAACATCGTCCCAAATCTTCTGGGCGACCTCGCGCGTGTAGTTGTTCTTGATAGCGCCGTTCATCCAGTGGTCGTAGGTGGTCTCGTCCGAGCCATCCTCCCAGTGGAGCACCGTCGACGTGAGCAGCTTAATCTTTTTCTTAGCCACGGGCTTACGGATACGCGAGTCCGATTCGCCCTTGGAGAAGCCGCACATCTCGACGGAGATGAGCATAACCTGTTCCTGGTAGACCATGGTGCCGTAGGTTTCGCCCAGGATGTCGTCCAGGCGGTCGTCGTAGGAAACAGCCGGCTCCTTGCCGTTCATACGGTTGATGTAGGACGAGACCATGCCGGCGCCCAGCGGGCCCGGGCGGTATAGGGCGATCAATGCCACGACGTGCTTGTACTCGGTGGGCTTCATGTTCTTGATCGTGGCCGTCATGCCGGCGGACTCGACCTGGAAGACGCCGGCGGTGTGACCGGAGCCCATGAGCTTAAAGATCTCGGGGTCGTCAAAGGGAATCTCTTCCTCTTTGATGACGATGCCGAAGTTCTTCTTGATGTTTGCCTTGGCCTTGGAGATAACCGTCAGCGTGCGCAGGCCCAGGAAGTCCATCTTGAGCAAGCCCATGTCGGCAACGGTATGACCCTCGTACTGGGTAATCTCGACGCCGCCCTTGGTATCGAGCTTGGTGGGTACGTGCTCGTTGACGGGATCGCGGCAGATCAGAACGGCGCACGCGTGCACGCCCTCGCCACGGGTGAGGCCCTCGATCGAGAGCGCCGTGTCGATGATGCGGCGGGCGTCGTCATCCTTTTTATAGGCCTCGGCAAAGTCGGGGTTAAACAGATCCTCTTTGCCGGGTTGCTTTTCGAGCACCTGCTTGAGCTTGACCTTGGGGTCGCTCGAGACCATCTTGGACAGGCGCTGGCCCATGTAGACCGGATAGTCCAGCACGCGCGCGGCGTCGTTGATGGCCTGCTTGGCCTTAATGGTCGAGTAGGTGATGACGTGGGTGACCTTCTCGGGGCCGTAGAGCTGACGAACGTGCTCCACGACCTCGAGGCGCCGCTCATCGTCGAAGTCCATATCGATATCGGGCATCTCGGTACGCTGCGGGGACAGGAACCTCTCGAACATCAGGCCGTTCTCGAGCGGGTCGAACGCGGTGATGTTCATGGCGTAGGCGACGATAGCGCCGGCGGCCGAGCCACGGCCGGGGCCGACGCCGATGCCATTGTCCTTAGCCCATTGCACGTACTCGGCAACGATCAAAAAGTAGGCGGCAAAGCCCTTGTCGCAGATGACCTTGTATTCGTACTCAAAGCGCTCTTTGATGTTGACGCCGCCGATCTCGCGCGTGGCCCAGTCGTCGCCGTAGTGCTGGCGCAGCCCCTTCTCGCACTCGCGGCGGAACTGGCTCTCGTGCGTCTCGCCGGGATCGAGCAGCGGGAATCGCGGCAGGATGATGGAGTCCCAGTCCAGCTCAACGTAGCACTTGTCGGCGATCTCGAGCGTGTTGTCGCAGGCCTCGGGGCAATACGGGAACATCGCCCGCATCTCCTCCTCGGTCTTCATGTAAAACTCCGAGCCGGTCATGCGCATGCGGTTGGGGTCGTCGACCTTGGCATTCATGCCAATGCACATGATGACGTCCTGCACAGGCGCATCCTCGCGGCGCAGGTAGTGGAAGTCGTTGGTGGCGATCACCTTGACGCCCACCTGCTTGGCGATGTCGATGAGCGTGCGGTCCATCTGCTCGTCGGTCAGGCCGTTGTCGGTGGTGATGCCGTGTTCCTGGATCTCGATATAAAAGTCGCCGGGATCGAAGGTGTCGCGGAAGGTCTCAGCCCACTTGATGGCGCCCTCCATGTCACCGCGGTCGATGTACTTGGGAATGATGCCCGCGATGCAGGCGCTGGTGCAGATCATGCCCTTGGCATGGCGGCGCAGGTTGTCGAGCGTCACGCGCGGCTTGTAGTAAAAGCCCTGCACGGCGGCCTCGGAGACCGTCTGCATCAGGTTGACGTAGCCTTCCTGGTCTTTGGCCAGGAGGATCATATGGTAGAGCTCGGGCTTGTGGTCGCGGGCAAGGGTCTCGTCCGGCGTAAAGTAGACCTCGCAGCCAAAGATGGGCTTGATGACCAGGGGCGGCTTGAGCTCGTCGATGTTGCCCTTCTCGTCCCACATGGCCATGTCCTTCACATACTGGGCATGCTCGCGCGGGTTTTCCTCGGGATCGGGCTCCACCAGCTCGTCGCGGCGGTCCTTTTCCAAGAAGGCCTTGTCGTGGCTCCAGGTTTTGTACTCGGGCGTGTTGTGGTTGACGGCGTCACAGGCCAGCGCCAGGTCGGGCACGCCATACATGTAGCCGTGGTCGGTAATGGCCACGGCGGGCATGCCAAGCTCAACGGCACGGTTGACCATATCCTGGATACGGGTTGCGCCGTCGAGCATGGAGAAAACAGTGTGATTGTGCAGATGGACGAATGCCATGTGATGAGCTCCGATGCGGGTTCGTGTTCTGACTGAACGATTTTACCGCACGGCGCGGACGGCACCCGAACCTAGCCAAACCAACACGGCTCCTCTTGCAGTTGCGGTGAAATGCGGACTGTTTGGCGGCTTTTTGGCCAAAACAGTCCGTATTCCACCGCAAGTTATCTGAGGGCTAGAGATTGTAGGTGACTACTTGGGGCTCGGCGGGATTGACGAAGAGAGTCGGATCGGCCTGCTCCACGCGGACGAACTTGACGGTCACGGCCTCAAAGCCCGCCTTGTGTAGAACATCAGCGTAGACGCGCGCCTGCAGGGCGTGCTTCTCCTGCAGCTGTTCCGGTGTCTCGTCCGGTGTGCCGCCCGTCTTGTAGTCGATGACCAGCGCGCGTGACGAATCCGCCGGGTTCGTCGCCAGTGCATCGATGGCGCCTTCGGCATATGCACCGTAGCGAGCGATGTCCTCGTCCTCGCAGCCCAGCGAAAAGAACGGCACCTCGGCGCGAATGCACGGCCACGCGAGCAGGTCGGCACGAACAGCCGACTTGAGCCAGCGGTTCAGGGCAACGTCGAAGCGTTCGCGCTGCTCCGGCGTCAGGCGCCACAGACGCGCCAGCGCATCGGCGCGCGCAGCGGGCAACGCGTCGGCACCCATCTCGATGAGCCACTGGCAGGCGGCGTGGAACGCCGAGCCCAGCGCCATGGGGTTGCCGGCGGGCTCAACGACGGCCACGTCCGCATCGGCCATCTCCGAGCCATCCGGCTCTGCATCATCGCCAGACTCGTCCATGGGCACACGCGCCTCGGCGGCACGGTCTTCTGTCTCGGCATGGAGCGCCGCAGCGATTGACGAGTAGCTATACGAGTCACGCACCGGAAACGGACAGATGCCCATGCGCACGCCCACCGCCTGGGGATACACGAGCTCAAACGCATCGGGCTCGGGGTCGGCAGGACCGGGAACGGCGGCGCGGACATCTGCACCGGCACCCTCCGGCTCCGCATCGCCGCGGACAAGCCTGCCCTCGGCATCCAGCGAAGCGTTTGCCTCAAACGCCTGCTCGCCAAAGGTAAAGTCCGTGAGCGAAATGAGCTCGTAGTCGCCCGGCTGGGAGTTGTCGAACACCAGGCGGTCGCTATCGAGCTGCGGCGTGTCCAGAGCGTCGGTCGGCAAAATACGGCGCAGCACGTCGTAGGTCAGATCCGTCTCGACATCGAAGGTCGGCGCCGTCACCTTGCCACGGCTCACACCGGCATCCATCGCCAGAATGACCAGCTCGCGTGCTCGCGTCATGGCGACATAGAGCAGGCGGGCCCGCTCCTCGAGCGAGAGCTGCAGGTCGTCGTTGCGCAGGCGAGCAAATGCCTCGGCGGGAGAACCCGTCGCACAAACGTCCTCCATGAGCTCCGGCGGCAGCCACAGCGACGTGCCTTTGCCCTTAAACGCGTGTTCAAACTGCTTTTTGACGTCATCGCCCTTCACGAAGGTCCCGTCGGCAAGCTTAACGCCATCGAAACGAGCCGGCAGCGCCACGACTTGCGCCCCACCGTCGACGCGACCCATTTGTGCCGCACCGGACGATTTGCGCACGCCAAAACACTCGGCAACCGCTACGACCGGATACTCCAGACCCTTGGACGCATGCACGGTCATGATGCGTACCGCGCCGTCACCCTCCTCGTTGAGCGCGCCCGGGGCCTCCTTGCCCGCCAAGAAGCGGTCGAAGGCGAGCGCAATGGAGCGCGGCGAGTTGCCGAACTCGGCCTCTGCCTCGGCCACGGCGTCGAGCGCCTTGAGCACGTTGGCGGCAATGGCCTTGCCCTCGGGGCCGCGCTGCGCCAGACGCACGAACCAGCCGGAGGCGTTGACCACGTCGCGCGCGATGGCGGCGAACGAGTCGCGTCCCACGCGACGAAGCGCGTAGCGCAGCACCTCGCGGGCACGCGTCACGAGCGGCAGGTTCTGCAAACCCGGCACATCGGAATCGCTCATGATGCCCACATCGATATTGCGGCGCGACGTCTCTCCCGTCTGCTCGTCGAGCTTGGTCGCCAGCGCCAGGAACTCCTGGGCGCCGAGTGCAAACATCGGCGAGGCCAGCAACGGCATAAGGCCTTGGGCCGTATCAGCCGGATTGGCGAGCGCGCAGACCAGGGCACGCACCGTCTGCACCTCGGCTGCCTGGGCAAAGACCGAGCCGCCTGCGATCACACAGTCGAGCCCTTGGTCACGGAAAGCTTGCGCATAGACATCGGCGTTGGTCATGCGACCCAGCAGCAACACCATATCGCCCTGGGGCTGCCCCGCTTTGACGAGCGCTTGGAACCGCTCGGCAATCGCGCGAGCTTTCGCCTGCGTTCGCTCCTGCGTGCTGCCGCCGGCAACGAACAGCGCCTGGCGGCGCGAAGCCTTTGCCTTGAGCTTGTCCTTGCGTTTGTCACTCGGCTCAAGATCCAAGAATCCCTGCATCAAACCACCGGTGTCGCCGTCAAAGACGCGTGCCACGTAGCGCAACACCTCGTCGTGACTGCGGAAGTTGCGTACAAGCTTGACGAGCTCGCCGGTGGGGGCATCGGACGTGGCGACCGTCTCGGACGCCGTCGTCGAACCCACCTTGCGCTCCTGGCGACGGAATACCTCGACCTCGGCGCCACGGAAGCGGTAGATCGACTGCTGCGCATCGCCTACGGTGCACAGCGCGCGCTCCCCCGCGCCCGTCAGGTAACGGATCAAATCGACCTGCATCTGGTCGGTATCCTGGAACTCATCGATCATGACCATCTTAAAGCGGCCCTCATAGGCAGCTCGAATAGCCGGGTAGTCGCGCAGCGCCTCGTACGCCATGCGCAGCAGGTCATTGTTATCGAGCGCGGACTGGTCGGCCTTAAGCGCACGGTACTCCGCCTCTACGGCACGGGCAAGCCCCACCAGCGCATCGAGCGCCGGGCCGCCGCAGGCAAGCACGATATTGATAAACGCATCGGCGGCCTCGGCCTTGAGTAGCTCCACCTGCTCCTTAGGAAACGCCTTGCTCGCCCGAGGCATGCTGCACGACATCATGAGTCGCGCCGCATCCTCCATGGTTTTGCCGCTCGCCTCAAACGCGTCGATGGCGTCGAGTGCCACCTGCGCTTTCTCGGTCGTGGCCTTGCTTGCGCCCAGCGCCGCACGATAGGCATCGGCAAGCGCCGAGGTGTCGGCCTGGCCACGCGCAACGCGCACATCGTCCATGCCGCCCGGAAGCTGGCTCGAGAGCTCCAGCAGGTCGCGCACCAGGCCTTTGATGGTGGTACCGGCGCCAAACGACCCGCCCTCGCCCGCCATGGGATACCAGGCGTAGAGGGCCTTAAGCGAAGCGGCGAGCTCAGGCGCGGCATCGGGTGCCGTCGCGCGCCCCAACACATGCTCAACAGCCTGGTCCATAAGCTCATCGGTATCGGTGAGCACCGTGAACTCGGGGTCGATGCCCAGCTCCAGCGCGTGCGCACGCAGGATACGCGAGCACATGCCGTGGATGGTCGAGATCCACGCGTCGTCGACCGTCAGGGCCTCCTCGTCCATCCCCTCGTCGATAAGCGCACGGCGCACGCGGTCGCGAATCTCGGCCGCAGCATCCTTGGTAAAGGTGATGGCGAGCACCTGGTCCAGATGCTCGACGAACGGACCGGATTCGGGCGAGAGCGCGTAGACGATGCGACGCGTGAGGGTAAAGGTCTTGCCCGAACCGGCGCCCGCCGAGACAAACAGCGGACGGTCGAGCGTCTTGACGATCTGCAGCTGTTGCGGCATCAAGGTCGAAAGATCCATGGTCTACACGTCCCTCCTTACAAACGTTCCTTCGTGGTTATACGAGCAGCGCGCATGCGCGGCCTGCGCCGACGTCGGATCGACAGCGGCGACGTCGCCCGCCTCGAGCTCGCGCAGGCGCTCGGCGATGCCGGCCTCCACGCGGTCGAGCAGCGCATCGAAGTCCATGCTGCCGCCCTCGCCCGGAAAGCCCTTCTTAAGGCCCGGGATGCGACCGTCGCCGCGCTCTTCCTCGAGCAGCTCGGCACTTGCGGCGCCACGCAGCGCGGGCTTGCCGCCCTTGGTGGAAAAGTAGAGCGCTGCCCGGGTATCTAGGCCCAGCGCCCGACGCATGGCCTGCGCGTAGATGAGTGTCTGGGTATGGGGCGGCAGCCAGCGCGGGTCGTCGATGGGGGCCTCGCCCGACTCCTCGTCGCGCACCGTGGGGTCGGCGAGTTTAAACTCCTCGACACCCGAACGATGCTTGTAGTCGATCACCACGGCGCGATTCTCGGCGTCCACGTCCACGCGGTCGATGCGCCCACCGAGCGGCCAACCGGCATACTCGACCTGGAGCTCGTTGAACGCAAACTCCAGATAGCGCGGCGCGAAGGGCGCGAGCGCCTCGGACTCGTAGGCGAGCACGCCTTCCAACTGCGGCAAGATCTCGGCCACCTGACGCTCCTCCACTGGAGAGAGCGGCACCAGCGGGCCCTCGGTACCGCGCTTGCCCGCATGCTCGGCCAAGGTCTCGGCAAAGACCTCGCGCAGCTGCCCCCGTACACGCGGCAGGTTCTCAGGCGTCACACGCTCCATACCCTCTTGGGGCAGACGGGCATGCAGGTGTTCCAGCACGTCGTGGACGAAGTTACCCTTCTCCATGTTGCCAAAGCCCGCATCGATGGACTGGGGCTTGACGCGATACGACACGAACCAGCACAGCGGGCAGGTGGAATAGGCCTCGATCTGTGAGGCGGACGTCAGGCGCGGCACGAGCGGCGCGTCCTCGCCCTCGCCATCGCGACGGCGCAGGACCAAATACGGCACGGCCTCGGCACTCAGATGCTGTGGGGCTTCACAGGTCACGCGCTCGCGCTTGAGACCTTCGCCTGCCGCGGGATCGAAGTCCCTTACGATATCGCCCTCACCCACGCACTTCGCCTTGTCGGCGCCAGCAGCCTTGTCGTCAGTGGCCTTAGCGTCGTCAGCTGCCTTGTCGGCGTCTGCGGCCTCAGCAGCTTCAGCGGCCTCGGCATGCGCCCGCAACTCGGTCCACACGGCAGCCGGATAGCACTCGCGCGCCTGGCGATCGTGCGTCACGCGCGCAAGCGCAACCGGGCCGCGTGCCGCCTGCATCGCGTGGCCAAAGCGCACGCGCAGCAAGGCCGCGGGCTCAAGCGTCACGCCCTCGCGACCAAGGCTCGCCGTCAGCGTGGCCAGCGGACCCTCCTCATGTGAGAGCGGATAGCTGTCCAGATCGACATCGGCAAACAGCACGGCATCGTAGCTGCCGGGGCGCAGAGCCGCCGCATCGGCAAGCGAAGCAAAACGAACCTGAGCACGTGGCGCACGGTCAACCTCGTAGGTCTCGTAATCGTAGGCGGTGCTACGCTTGTCCACCTTGGTGCGAACGCCATCGAGCACGGGCACGGTCGCAGCCTGCGACACGTCGAGCGCGCGGGCACCATTCATAAGGATGTCGATGACGTGGCGCAGCAGGGCCACCTCCGCCTGGCGACGGGCCTGGCCATCCAAGCTGCCCAGCGAGCGATCGGGCAACGCCTCGGCAACGGCAAGCATGGCCTTGAGCGCCGTCACGGGCTTGTCACGCCACAGCGCCTGGAACACGTCCGAGACCACACACGGCACGTTCTTAAACCAGTTCTCGTCGCTCGCCGCCTTGCGCGCGCCCCTCACCTGGCCTTGGACACTCTGCAGCAGGCTCTTAACGCCCGCGGTAGTCTTGCTGCGCGAGAGACGCATATTCTTATCGAAGGTACGGGCATTGACGGCATCAGCGCCCGAAAGCGGACTGTAGATCCAGTCGGTAAGCTCCGGCGCGGGCCACCACTCGGTCTTTGACGCCGCACCCTCATCGGCGGCCTTCATGCGCTCGATCAGACCGGCAAGCGCCGCAAACTGCCTGCCCGCAATGGATTGGGAAAACGCCGTGAACTCAGCCGTCTCGGCGGCGATATGACGAGCCGCCAGACGAGAGGCGAGCTCACCGAACAGCTGGGGTGCCCGGGCAGAAACAACGAGCACGCGCACAGGGTCGGCGGGCGTTGCAGCAGCTTTATCGGCCTTGGACTCCTTGTGCGTTTTCACCAACTTATCGATGGCGTCCGCATAGACATGAGCACGGGCATGGGGGCCGGCGACCTCAATAAAGGCAGGCTGAGTGGCGCTCCCGCAAGCGGCCTCAGACGCGACGGCGTCCTCCCCCAGCGGCCCGACCTCAAACAGCACACCGCGGGCATCAAATGCCGCGGCAAGCTCCTCGCGCATCGCCGCCTGCTCGCGAGCAAGCAGCACGACGACCTCTCCCCCATTGTTCGCCACGGCAGACAGCAGCTCGAGCAGACCGTGCGTAAACGACGTGATACCGCGCACGCATACGGCGCGGGTGCACGCCGGCAGGCTATCGGCCAGGGTGCCGGCCATAATGTCGGCCGCCTCGCAGGGCTCGACCATATCTCGACGGTCCAAGCCGTCCGCGTAGGCACGCAAAAGCTCGAACACACGAGCCTCGGCATCGCTTTTTGGCTCAGGCTGGCAATTGTTGCCACCGCATCGCTCGGCCGTCGTCCCCGCCACACCCGGCAGCACATCGCGGGCCATGCGCGCAAGCATGCGCACCGTGCCCTGGCTGCGCGAAAGCGGCTGCAGGTCGGCATCGTCGAGACGCGTGACCATGTCCGAAAACAGCATCTGGCGCTGCAGGTTGTCGACGAAACCGCGCCCGTCGCCCAAAAGCTCCCAAATCGAGCGAAGCCACGATGTAGGCGTCTTGTAGTCGATACCCAGCGAAACGCCGGCTTCCGCCGCATCATGACGGCACAGGTCGAGCTCGGCAAACGTAGGTGCCAGCAGCACGGCACGCCCATGGCGGGCAATAAGGTCGGCAAGCAATGCCGACTCGGCATCACTCAAATCCGTGCCGGCATTGGTGGTATAGATTCGAACAGGCATGGTCCTCCGCTCAAACTGTTCGCAATAATCAATGCATCCATCCTACCCGCCCAAGCGGACAGATTTGCCCCACGCCAACAGATTTCCTCCGTCCCCAGGGGATCAAAAAACCGCCCCCGGAGGAGCGGTTTTGCACAATTCGTTTTTGGCGCGGCCTACTCGCCATCCTCCAGTTTAATGAGGATCTTGCGGTAGCCACCGTACTCGCCGTTGAGCGCCTTGGATACACGGCTCACCGTGGTGGACGAAGCGCCGGTACGCGCCTGAACCTCGACATAGGGCTCACCCTCGTCCAGGTAACGCGCGACCTGCAGACGCTGCGATAGATCGCAAATCTCACGCGGCGTGCAGATATCGGTCAAAAACGCTTGGATATCTTTCTCGTCGTCCAAAAGGCTAAATGCGTGGACCAGCTGCTTGACATCAGGCTTGTCAAACATGTTCTCGATATTCATCGATCACCGCCAAACCCGCCAAAAGGCATCGAAGTTGATACTGACATCGGGCATCGTTCGCCCGTTCTATGCAATAGGGCAACGCCTGTGGCTTTTGCCCGTAGCAGTTTAGCACACCACCAAACTAAAGCGACAAGACTCTCTGCCAGCGGCACATTTTCTAGGACGAACGCCGTTTTGAAACCGAATGCGCACGCAAGCTCCACGAATATCTGAGACAATGGGCGGCCGAACAGGGCCGAGCCCGCGCATCCATCCGAGTTGCAAAGGTATGTGCCCCTCACGCCCCCTCACCACGCCATGCGCAAGAAAGGATTCCCACCATGCGCTTTTTGCTCAACTGGCTTTTGACCTCAATCGCCATCGCGATCGCAACGTTTCTCGTCCCCGGCATTCAGCCCTTCGGCATGGCCGACGCCTGGGTCTGCTTTGCCTTCGTGGGACTGTTCCTCAACATCGTCGACTCGCTCGTCAAGCCGTTCCTGACGGTCATCTCGCTGCCGCTCACTATTATCACGCTTGGTATTTTTCAGCTCGTAGTCAACAGCTTTATGCTCGAGCTGGCCAGCTACCTGTCGGTCAATCTGCTGGGCGCGGGTATCTCCATTGTCAGCTTTGGATCGGCCTTTATGGGCAGCATCGTGGTATCCATTATGCGCAGCATTCTCGACAGCATCGCCAGGAACTAGTGCGACCGGATACGGACCGCCACAACATGCCAAAACGAAGGCCGTCCATCGCAACGATGGGCGGCCGCCAAGCCTCAGAGGGCAAGAAAATCGACCATTTCCACCCCGTCCCCAAATGGCAGGTGCGGCTAGATGACGTAGTCGTAGCCATGGTTGGGAGCGACAAGTTGATCGAGTGTCACACCGTCGAGGTAGTCGTTGATGAGCTTGTCCAGGTTCTTCCACACGTCGAGCGTGGGGCACTCATCCGAGCGTGAGCAGCCCTTGCAGTCGCCATCCAGGCATGCAACCGGTGCCAGACTGCCCTCGGTCAGGCGCAGGATCTCGCCCACCGTGTACTGCTCGGGCGGGCGCGTGAGCACGTAGCCGCCGCCCTTGCCGCGCATGCCCGAAAGCATGTTGGCGCGCACGAGCGTAGCCAAGATGTTCTCGAGATATTTCTCGGAAATCCCCTGTCGCGCCGCGATCTCTTTGAGCGGGATGCGACCGGCCGCCTGGTGCTCGGCCAGATCGACCATAACGCGCAGGGCATATCTGCCCTTTGTAGAAACCAACATGTATAGTGCTGCCTTTCGGTCATTTAGTCCGTAGAAATTCTAGCCGAAAAATTGGTTTTGAAAATACCCGTTCCGGTCAAGATGGTTAATCAGCTCGTAATAATCTTCTATTTCCTATTGCATTACTAGGCTTTAGTGTCTAGTATGCTTCCCAACAGCTAAACGAACAACCTATAAGGTTTATGGGTTTAGCTGCTACACGCACCGTGAAACCACACGGCAACCAGCAACTTGAACACTTTGGAGGTTCACCATGAGCAAGGTTTACACGTCCATCGATCAGCTTATCGGCCACACCCCGCTCCTGGAGCTCACTCATTTTGAGGCCGACGAGGACCTCAAGGCTCGTGTGCTCGTCAAACTCGAATACTTCAACCCCGCCGGGTCAGTTAAAGACCGCGTCGCCAAGAACATGATTGACGAGGCCGAGAAGGCAGGCAAGCTCGTGCGCGGCGGCGACTACACCATCATCGAGCCCACGAGCGGCAACACCGGCGTCGGCATCGCCTCGGTGGCGGCCGCCCGCGGCTACAAGGTGATCATCACCATGCCCGAGACCATGTCCGTCGAGCGCCGCAAGCTGATGCAGGCATACGGTGCGCAGCTCGTGCTCACCGACGGCTCCAAGGGCATGAAGGGCGCTATCGCCAAGGCAGAGGAACTGCAGAAGGAGACTCCCAACAGCATCATCGCCGGCCAGTTTGTGAACCCCGCCAACCCCGCCATCCACAAGGCCACGACCGGCCCCGAGATCTGGGACGACACCGACGGCAAGGTCGACATCTTCGTCGCCGGCGTCGGCACCGGTGGTACCGTGACCGGCGTGGGCGAGTTCCTCAAGGAGCAGAACCCCGAGATTAAGGTCGTCGCCGTCGAGCCCGCCACCTCCCCGGTGCTCTCCAAGGGCCAGGCCGGCCCGCACAAGATCCAGGGCATCGGCGCCGGCTTTGTGCCCGACGTCCTCGACACCCGGGTCTACGACGAGATCATCCCCGTCGAGAACGACGACGCCTTTGCCACCGGCCGCGCCGTGGGCCACAAGGAGGGTGTGCTCGTGGGCATTTCGTCCGGTGCCGCCGTGTGGGCCGCGCTGCAGCTGGCCAAGCGCCCCGAAAACGAGGGCAAGACCATCGTGGCCCTGCTTGCCGACACCGGCGAGCGCTACCTGTCCACGGCACTGTTCCAGGACTAAGGGCCCGTCACTTGTCGATAGGCCCATGGCATGCCGGCCTATCCTCTCTTCTGGCTGCCTGAGCCCATCTCGTTAGGGTGTCCCACGAGACGTCCGAACTTGCTACAATGTCTGCGGCGCGGAACCAGCCTCCCGCGCCGCTTTTCTTTTTTGGCCACATGCCACCAAGGAGAACCTCCCCATGCACAACAAGCGCGTGCTCGTCGCCATGAGCGGCGGCGTCGATT
This sequence comes from uncultured Collinsella sp., assembly GCA_905209455.1. Classification (GTDB taxonomy): domain Bacteria; phylum Actinomycetota; class Coriobacteriia; order Coriobacteriales; family Coriobacteriaceae; genus Collinsella. Next base: position 64,126 of record CAJLTA010000004.1, on the reverse strand, counting down.
CTAGCGTGACCGCGTACCTGCTCAAAAGCCAGGGCTACGAATGCGTCGGCGCCACCATGCGCCTCACCTGCCCCGCGCCCGATCCCGTCACGGGCATGAGTAAGGTCGACCGCGACATCGCCGATGCAAAGGCTGTCGCCGAGTGCCTGGGGATGCCCCACCATGTGCTCGACCTGCAGCAGGCCTTCGACCGCAACGTTATCGAGCGCTTCGTGACCGCCTATCAGGAGGGGCTGACGCCCAACCCATGCATCATCTGCAACCGCCACATTAAGTTTGGCGCATTGCTGGATGCGGCGCTGGATATGGGCTGCGACTACATCGCCACGGGCCACTACGCCAAAACGAGCCAGGCGTCCGACGGAACCTGGCAGCTGTACCGCGGCGAGGACCCCAAAAAGGACCAGAGTTACTTTTTGTATTCGCTTACGCAGGAACGCCTGGCGCACACGATCTTTCCGCTGGCTGGGCTGGACAAAGAGCGCGACGTGCGCCGCATTGCCGCCGAGCAGGGCTTTACCAACGCCAAGAAGGCCGAAAGCGAGGACATCTGCTTTATTCCAGACGGTGACTACGCGGGCTATATCGAGCGCCGCTGCGGACATCCCGCTGCACCGGGCGACATTGTGTGGCGCGACGGCAGCGTGGTCGGGCGCCACAACGGTGCGCTGCGCTACACCATCGGTCAGCGCAAGGGCCTGGGCGTCGCGATGGCGCATCCCGTGTACGTAACGGGCGTCGACGCCGACAGCAGCACCGTGCATCTGGGCGAGGCCGAGGACCTAACGGCCACAGCGCTCACGGCCAACGACTGGATCTGGAGTGCCCCTGCCGACCGCATGAAGGCAGAGCTCACGTCCGGTGGCATTCGCGTAGGTGCCAAGTACCGCTATCGTCAGAAAGACCAGGCAGCGACCCTTGCGCGCGGCGAAGACGGGCAAATGCTGCTAACTTTTGACGACCCGCAGCGCGCCATCGCCCCCGGCCAAGCCGTTGTAGTCTACCGCGGCGACATCGTCCTCGGCGGCGGCACCGTTACGGCAGCCATCAGGTAGTCGCGGGATTATCGCCGCACGTGTCGAAGCACTTCAACAGCGGCACCAACCTCGATTACGCGACGCTCCAGGCCGCGGCGAATGGACTCGAGCCGACCCTCCGCCGTGGCCCACTTGCTCTGCGAAAGAATCTCAATCGCATCATCAACAAATCCGTTGAGCCGCGATGAATCGAACCAATCGAGCGAATCCGCAAGCGCCAGCTGGACGGAAGGGTCGGGCCCAAACGGCTTAGCGGTAAACCCAAACTCCCCAGTTGCGAGCACGGCAGTTGGTACGTTGTACCACAGGCAGTTGCCGCTATCGAACAGCGGAGCAGGCCTTATCTCCAGGGTGTCGACATTGCGGATGATGCCGAAGTTTCGCCAATGGCGGTCGCTGTTGGCCAAAAGGGCATCGCAGACAATCATCTGAGACATAGACCTTCTCACAGCGGCCTCATCGACACCATGCTTACCGAGGTAGCAACAGTATCGATCGTATGTCGAGTTTCCCCGCTGGCTACCAAGTGCGCCCTTAACGTAAACAGCCGGAACGTATTCCTCGCGGCCGTCAAGAAAGTCGTCGCACAAACAGACAGGGCCATCGAACATCCACTCAACCGTATAAGGAACAAACTCGCCCTCCGACAGCAAGCGACGATGTAGAGCCGTTGCAACCGCTTCGTTAAAGGGACGCTGATCGTCCATCCCGCAACCTTTAGCCAAAACGCGAATGCCGTTTCGGATCATCCACGATTTAGGGAGCTCGCCCTCGGACGTGTTATCCGGATTTTTAAGACCGATGCCTTCCAGCCAACCCGAACGCTCTTCGGGCGCCGATCGCTCAAAATCATTCTCGAAGTAATTGATGTTTTGCCATTTGAGTTCGGCGCAATCGGCCGGCCGCAGCCAATAACAATCCGAAAGCGATAGGCCCAGACACCGAACCGGAACCTCGATGCCACTGGCAATTCCCAGTTCACGATAGCGCGAGACGAGTCCGGGGCGGACGTCAGGCACCGACCGATGGCTCCACCACACGTTGAGCTCCCGTTTATTCGCCGTAGGAGAAGAACTCGAGCACGTGCCAAACGGCATCCTCTGTGCATCGAGTGCCTCCGCGATTTCGAAGGGAAATTCGCGCGACGGATCAAATGAGACATGCGCGACCTCATGGTCGGCCGACATCAGCGTAAACTTGCGCCCCACATCGGCCGCAGGACGGCGTCCACGTTTGCGGACCTTTTGATAGGCGACCGCAGAATCATACTCAACCATCTTCCGTCCACCCACAATACCGCACGCGAGCGTTCCCGATGCGGCAAGTTGAGATATGCGGGCTTTCGTAACGCCCAACAGGCGGGCGGCATCACCCATAGACAAGTACTCAGACGTATCCATACACCGCATCACCTCGTTAAGTAATTTACACGTTTAGTTAATAGATTATATACATCATAATACTAAACGACCAAAAGCGAAAAAAGGCCCGAGAAATCGGGCCTTAGTGATTGGTCAGCCGAGTCGCAAGCTGCTCCCCTAGCGCTGCACGTAGGCGCGAACCAGCTCGTAGGTATTGCGCACGCCGTCGATGTGGCTGCGCTCGTAGTTGTGGCTCGCGTACACGCCGGGGCCAATCAGACCATGGCGAATGTCGTAGCCTGCGGAGAGGGTGGCTTCCACGTCGGAGCCGTAATGCGGGTACACGTCGATGGCGTAGTCGAGCTCGAGCTCGCGCGCGATATTGGACAGCGTGGTCACCAGATCGTAGTTGTAGGGGCCACCCGAATCCTTGGCGCAAATCGACACCATGCGCTCGGTGCAGCCCAGGTCGTCGCCCACGCAGCCCATGTCAACGCTGATCATCTCGCGCGTGTCGGCCGGCACGAAGGCGCCGCCGTGGCCGACCTCCTCGTACACGGTAAAGAGCAGCGACACCTTGCGCGAAAGCGACACCTCGCCGTCAGCAACGGCGCGGGCCAGACCCAGCAGAATCGACGCCGACAGTTTGTCATCCAGGAAGAGGCTCTTGATGTAGCCGCTCTCCGTCACCGTGGTACGCGGATCCATAGCGATGATGTCGCCGGTCTGAATGCCCAGCTCAAGCACATCGTCCTTGCTATCGACGTTCTCGTCGAGCAAGATCTCCATGTTCTTCTCGATGGCCTTGACCGGCTCATCGGCCACATGCGCCGAAGGCTCGGTATTGAGGACCACACCCGTGTACACATTGCCGTCACGCGTGTAGACGGTGCAGTTCTCGCCATCGGCCGTAGACCACTGATGCCCGCCGAGCGTCGTGGGACGCAGGCGGCCATTGTCCTTGATGGAGCGCACCATGGCGCCCAGGGTGTCGACATGACTCGCCAACACAAGCGGCTCACCCTCGCCGCCAAGCTCGACCAGCACGTTGCCCTTATTGGAACGCTCGGGGCCAAAGCCCATATCGCGCAACGTTTCCATTAGATAATCAGTCGCCGCACGGGTATAGCCCGTAGGCGAAGCAATAGAAGTCAGCGTCTTAAGCTGTCCCGCGATATAGGAGAGCGTCTCCTCTAGAGAAGCATCGATATTGGAACCCATATGCATCCTTCCAAATAAAACTAAGACCGAATCCCGATTTTAACCGTTCTACACGTGCGATGCCCTAGAAGCCGAGCCACCTCCAGACGTCCTCGTGCCGATTTTGCGCACGCGCACGGTTTAAAATCCGAATTGTGCATAAAGCTTTTCGATTTCTGCATAAATATAGGGCATCTTTTTGCTTCGTCTCAGGGTACCCTACCTTGGACCGTGCAAAAAACGGAGTATTCTGCGCCGCGGCCCCCAACGGCCCCATCACAAACGACAAAACGACGCGGCTACAGCAAGGTTGCAGGTCGTCGCAAAGCAGAAACTGCAGCGACAACCCCTCCGGTCATCGATAGTCCGTCCGCAATGGCTGTCGATGGGCGCCTGCGGACCACTACGGCCCATTCACAACGCTATGCATTTTTCAGAGTCTGCTGAATACTCCCAAAAATGCACGCTGGGAAGTGCACCACCTATCCGCAGCGGGCGGTATGCCTTGGCTTTACCCATCTCGGGGCATCGACGCGGCACAAAAAGCCCCGCCGCGCGTAGCGCGGCGGGGCCAGCGGCAAGTCAAAAGACTATATGCCTACGGGCGAAGGACCACCAAACTGGGCTAGGCAGCCGGGCAGATCTTCTTGAAGAGCTCGATGACGTCGTCGAGCGTCGCCTCGCGCGGGTTACCCGGGAAGCAGGCGTCGGCCATGGCGTCCTTGGCCAGGACCTCGATCTCGTCAGCCTTCATGGCCTCGCAGACGTGCGGGATGTTCACGTCGGCGGAAAGCTGCTTGACGGCGGCGATAGCGGCGTCGGCAGCCTCGTCGGTGCTCATGCCCGTGGTGTCAACGCCCATGGCAACGGCAACCTTGGCCAGGCGCTCGGTGCAAACCGGCTTGTTGAACTCCATGGCGATCGGCAGCAGCATGGCGCAGGCGACACCGTGCGGGGTATCGTAGTGAGCGGACAGGGTGTGAGCCATGGCGTGGTCGATGCCCAGGCCGACGTTGGAGAAGCCCATGCCGGCGACATACTGGCCAAGAGCCATGCCCTCGCGGCCGGAGCCGGGCTGACCGGACTTGGCCTCGGTGACGGAGTCACGCAGGTTCTCGCTGATCAGCTTAATAGCCTCAAAGTGGAACATGTCGGAGAGCTCCCAAGCACCCTTGGTGGTGTAGCCCTCGATGGCGTGGGTCAGAGCGTCCATACCAGTGGAAGCGGTCAGGCCGGCGGGCATGGAAGCCATCATGTCAGGATCGACGACGGCGACCTCGGGGGCGTCGTTGGTGTCGACGCACACGAACTTGCGAACCTTCTCGGGGTCGGTGATGACGTAGTTGATGGTCACCTCGGCGGCGGTACCGGCGGTCGTCGGCACGGCGATGGTGAACACGGCGTGGTTCTTAGTCGGAGCAACGCCCTCGAGGCTGCGGACATCGGCGAACTCGGGGTTGTTGATGATGATGCCAATGGCCTTAGCGGTGTCCATGGAGGAGCCACCACCAATGGTCACGATAGCGTCAGCCTCGGCGGCCTTGAAGGCCTCGACGCCGTCCTTGACGTTCTGGATAGTGGGGTTGGGCTTAATCTCGGAGTAGAGGCTCCAAGCGATGCCGGCGGCGTCGAGCTCGTCGGTCACCTTAGCGGTAACGCCAAACTTAACCAGATCGGGGTCGGAGCAGACGAAGATCTTCTTGTAGCCGCGACGCTGGAGCTCGCCGGGGATCTCCTTGATGGCGCCGGAACCATGATAAGAGATGGTGTTGAGAACGAAACGATTAGCCATTGATAGCCTCCCATCGTGTGCGGGGCATCCATTACGCCCCGCGCTATAAGTCCCATCCTAACGCTTTTGAAACAAAAAACGCGTGAGAACGTCAAAAGTGTTAAAGCGTTTCAACAGAATAACGGAGCCCTAGTCCTTCCCTCCCGACAGCAGCGAAGGCTAGATTATGGGAGCAATCGCCCAAAGAATACGACCGACTCAGTCTATAAATTGTTTCTGTTTTAGCAATATATGTTTGACAATACGTTTATAAAAAGATACTTTGTAGTGAATAACATGCATGCAGCAAATAACGTCATTCATTTTGTTAGAAATTGCCCATGCGGTTATTGCAGCTGCATCTACTGCAACGTACAGCGTAATTCTCCGCACGAAGCAGAAGACGGTTCCAATTCGATCGAGGCGATGACACATGGTGGCTAGTTGTCCTAAATCGAGCAAGACGGCTACAAACGAATATCAAATCTCAATTGAAGGTAACCCTTATCCGCATACTTTGGCTCTCATCAACCCAGCAGGAGACAACCTCAACATCAAAAAACATGGGTTCACGGGTCCACTAGGACAGCTATTGAGTCTTAAATATACCGTTTATGACGATGCAAATGAAAAACTCTTCACTGTCGTCGACGGTGGTTTTAGCAACATGCCCAGGGTTGCGCTCATCATCGAACACAAGGAAGTTGCGGTGTTTGATTATGGCCTAAACAGACTTGAGATGAAGTGCGTAACGAACATACCGAATTACACAATAAAAGGTAACTTCCTATTTGGAGATTACGATATATTCAGCCAACGGGAAGTGAAACTATCTTCAGTTATCGTCCTTCAATGTGATAAACAATCGTGCTTTAGCATACAGGTTTTGGATAAAGCCGAATTAGCCGCCGCAATTGGAATACCTACAGCCATTGCCCTTCTTAGGGCTCGGATTGAAGAGCATCTCGAATAAATCGCAAAAAAGCAGTTCGTAGCAACATTCAGGAGCTGGATAGTTTTTTCTGGCTCCTGAATGTTGTTACGAACATGCACCTTAGCGCTTAAGACTCGCGGTCTGCCAGTCAGCTATGATGCGGGCCCATTTCCTGTGCAAATCGCGCTCGCGGTCGATGAACATGATGGCAAATGCGACAAACAGCAGCAAGCTCGCCACGACGATGGCGTGCAGGCCCATGCGCTCAATACACCAGTTGCCCAACACGGCGCCAAACACAAAGGTAAAGATCACGCCAAAGTACAGCAGGCCGTTTTCCAAAAAGCCGCGCCTGTGGGTGATGATGTAATCGTCCACGTTTTGCAGCGCGTTGCGCAAGTTGCCGATGCACATGGTCGTAGCGATGCCGTGACCGTGGATCTTGCGGAAGCTCTCGACCTGCATGCCGCAGGCAAACGAGGTGAGGCAGTTGGCGAGCAGGTTGAAATATCCGCCCGGGATAAAGCTCACGCCCAGCAAGATGACGGCTTCAAAGAACACCGTCACCTGACGCCAGTGGATCACGCTGCCAAACCGCTCGTGTACCAGATCGGCAAGCATAATACCCACGGCAAACGACACCACAGGGAAGAAGTAGCGCTCCGCAAGTGCCCAGTTGCCCTCCGAGATGCTCACGCCCACGAGCAGGATGTTGCCTGTCTGCGCGTTGGCGAAAACATGGTCGCGCCCAATGTACGAATACACGTCCATAAAGCCACCGGCGAGCGCCAAGATGATGCCCAGCTCAATAGACTCCGATATCTGTTTGGCACGCTGCATCGTCGTGCATCCTCCTTGTTGACGACTCTCTCGTGCGTTGGCGGAAACATAGCCGCCGTTCATACTGTAACCCATTGACAACATGGCGTGCGCGCGAGACGGCTTCCCCAACACGCAGATACACAGTCTGGAAACAAACGACGGATACAGCACCCGCATCGACACGCCGATCCGCCAGCCCATGTACTCCACCAGTCTTTTTAGCCCCGTCCCAAAAAGACTGGTTACAATTACGTGCAGCATACAAACACCGGGAGGGATCGTGGCAAAAAAGCCTCAGCACGCTCAGAACAACCAGCGCAGTCAGCAGGGCAAACAGGGCCAGCAGCAAAAGCGCAGCGGTAAGGCGCAGGCCACGGTCGCCCGCACCAAGCATTCCCAAGCGACGCCCACCCGTCCCTGGCGCCCGGGCCGCGATAAGTTCCTCCCCGTCAGCCGCGCCGACATGGATGCGCGCGGCTGGGACCAGTGCGACTTTGTCTACATCTGCGGCGACGCCTACGTGGACCACCCCAGCTTTGGCATGGCCATCATCAGCCGCGTCCTCGACGCGCACGGCTACAAAGTGGGCATCATCTGCCAGCCCGACTGGACCGACCCCGCCAGCATCACGGTGCTCGGTGAGCCGCGCCTGGGCTTTTTGGTCAGCGCCGGCAACATGGACTCCATGGTCAACCACTATTCGGTGACCAAGCACCGTCGCCATACCGACGCCTATACCCCCGGTGGCGAGGAGGGGCACCGCCCCAATCGTGCCGTCACGGTCTACGGCAACCTCATCCGTCAGACGTTCAAGGACGCTCCCATCATCATCGGCGGCATCGAGGCAAGCCTGCGCCGCCTGGCTCACTACGACTACTGGCAGGACAAGCTCAAGCGCTCGGTACTACTCGACTCGGGCGCCGACATCCTCATCTACGGCATGGGCGAGCACGCGATTGTCGAGATCGCCGACGCGCTCGACGCGGGACTGCCCGTCAATCAGATCACCTATATCAATGGCACCGTCTACCGCACGGGTTCGCTCGACGAGGTCTACGACTACGACCTACTGCCCAGCTGGGACGACCTTGCCGCCGATAAGCTCAACTACGCACGCAGTTTTAACGTGCAGCAGCAGAATATGGACCCCATCACCGGGCATCGCCTAGTAGAGCCCTACCCCAACAGCGTCTATGTGGTGCAGAATCCGCCGTCGGCAACACTCACCACCGACGAGATGGACGAGGTGGCCGAGCTCCCCTACGCACGCGACTGGCATCCCGATTACGACGCGGCGGGCGGCGTGCCGGCCTTTGCCGAGATCAAGTTTTCCATCAGCTCCAACCGCGGGTGCTTTGGCGAGTGCTCGTTTTGCGCGCTCACCTTCCACCAGGGTCGCGTGCTGCAGATGCGCAGTCACGACTCGATCATGCGCGAAGCCGAGCTGCTCACGCACGATCCCGAGTTTAAGGGCTATATCAACGACGTGGGCGGGCCGACGGCTAACTTTAGCCGTCCCGCCTGCGACAAGCAGCTCAAGCACGGCGTGTGCAAGAACAAGCGCTGCCTGTGGCCGAGTGTGTGCAAGAACATGGTGGTCGACGAGAGCGGCTACACACAGCTGCTGCGCGACCTGCGCCAGCTGCCGGGCGTCAAGAAGGTCTTCGTCCGCAGCGGCATCCGCTTTGACTACACCATGGCCGACGCCTCGGACGAGTTTTTGCGCGAGCTGCTGGAGCACCATGTCTCGGGCCAGCTGCGCGTAGCGCCCGAGCACGTGAGCGACGCGGTGCTGTCCGTGATGGGCAAGCCGAGCCGCGCCGTCTACGATGCGTTCTGCCGTAAATTTGAACGCCTGAACCGCGAATACGGACTCAAGCAGTATGTGGTGCCGTATCTGATCTCGAGCCATCCCGGCTCGACGATGAAGGAAGCCGTGGACCTTGCCGAAGCCGTGCGCGACATGGGCTACATGCCCGAGCAGGTGCAGGACTTCTACCCCACGCCGTCCACCATGTCGACCTGCATGTACTACACCGGCGTGGACCCGCGCACCATGCAGCCGATCTACGTGGCGCGCGACCCGCACGAGAAGGCCATGCAGCGTGCGCTCATCCAGTATCGCAAGCCCGAGAACTACAAGCTTGTGCGCGAGGCGCTGGAAAAAGCCGGCCGCCGCGATCTGATCGGCTACACCAAGCATTGTCTGATTCGTCCCGTACCGCCACGCCCGGGCGAGACATCGGCCGGCGGTGGGCATGGCGCCGGCAAGAAGGGCGGCAAACCGCATGGCGGCGGCGCTGGCAAGGGGCCCAAGGGCAGCAAGGGCCACGGCGGCATGTCGCGTGCACAGAACACCGCAGGGCGCAATCGCGCGGCCCAGGGGCGTCAGGGCGCCAACGGAGGCGGACGTCGCAACTAGGGAAGCGGTGCGCTCGCTGCGTCCATCCCACACGCGTGGCGCAGCGACCGCATTGCCTCAACGAGGATGACGCCGGCGATAGCGACCGTAATTGCCACGTCGAACGGCGTGTTCACAAACCAGAGCAACGTCATGAGATACGACCCGGCATTAAAGGCAAAGTGCAGCAGGATCGTGTAGCGGAGCTTTCCAGTGGTCACGAGCACCCAACCAAAGATGAGGCCGGCAGCACCCGCGTAGCAACCCTGCACCCAATTCATGTGCATAAAACCGAAGATTGCCGCCTGCAGCACAATCGCCGCGGCGATACCCCACATGCTTGGGGCCGCCCAGGGCACCATGGCGCCGTCCTGCGCGCTCGCACGACGCCGGCGCTTCCAAAGTGGGCGGCACTGCGGATTAAACGCTCGGAGCGAAAACTCAAAAATAATGCCGCGCACCAGCAGCTCTTCACAAAATGGGGCACCGAGCACCGAAGTCAGGACGGCGAGATAGCTGGTGTCGCCCATGCCTGTTTCCTCGACAAGTTCGCTGTAATCGGCCGCCGCCTCGGGCAACAGCGACAGCACAGCGTCGGTCACGTAGCCAACGACCACCTGCAGGGCAAGGCCGATCACGATAACGCAGGCGATGCGCCTCCACGCTTTGCCTGCCCCCCCGCCAAGCGGGCGCTCGCCTTGCCAGCGCGCCATAAACGAGCGCGGCCACAGATAACGCCACCACAGCAGCGCCATCAAAAACGATGCCGTCTGCGCGACGGCCTGAAGCAATTGAATGTCGAGGTCATCGATCGAAAAACCCATGAACACCGATGCGACGCCAAGAGCGGAAAACAAAACGACGCTCAGGGCAATATCGGCAGCGACGACGCCAAAACAGGCAAGCGCCCAAATCATCGCATTGAGCATGCCAACCTCCTCCCGACGACTAGTCATTGGGGACGTTCTTCAACGACTAGCTGTTGGGGACACTCTTTGCCAAAGGCCCCGCTGGGCGAGATGTCGAACGGGAAGGTGCCGCAGCGATTGAACGCGGCGATAAACATGCGGATGGCGTTGGACGGCGTGGTGCCCACGAGCTGGGTTGCCGCCGCGAAGGCTGCCTTCTCCTCGGGCAAGACCTTCGCGACTACGGGGGTCATGTGTTCTGCCATGGCGCTTCCTTTTTGAAACGACGGTAGTGCGGATAGATGCGGGCCACGCGGCTGGGCGACGGGCTGTGAAGGCAACCCGATTGGCCCGCATCCGGAGTTTGTTTCTGCGGCGTTGGTATTACTTGGTATTCCTAAGTATTACCCCGCAGATAGAATACCACACCCGACCCCATGGGGACGGAGGAAAACGAATCATTTTGTTGCTGAGTTAGTATTTAGAGCGTGATGATGTCCGAGATATCGAGGGCTTGAACGTCGGAGGCGTCGTGTGTGGCAAGCAGGAGCATGCGGCCGTCGAGCAGGTCGAGCACGACCTCGGCGCATGCGTCGCGCGCAGCGGTATCTAAACCGGTAAAGGGCTCGTCAAGAATCACCGCGCCGCCCGGGCACAGCAGGGCGCGGGCAATCTCGACACGGTGGCGCTGCCCGCCCGAAAGCTCGACCACGCGCGCATGCACATCGATTCCCGGCACCAGTAGGCGCAGCAATGCCGCGGCGCTCGAAGCATCCACACGCGCATCGGCGCACACCAGCACGTTATCCAGCGCCGAGGCGGACTCGGCCAAGCGTGCATCCTGAAACACCATCGAGCACGGCGAGCACTCCCCCGCTGCCAACGAAAGCAGCGTCGACTTGCCCATGCCCGAAGCACCCATCACACAGATGCGCCCACCCGCGGGCACATTGAGCACCAGACCGTCCAGCGCCGGCGCCCAGGGCGCGCGATCGCCCACGGCAAGCGCAAGCTCCGCTGCAGCGCCATCGCTCGCAGCCCCCACACGCCCGCGCAGTCCATGCCCATGCGCCCGCACGGCCGCGTGCCACGCCACGGGTCCCGAAACCCGCAGCAGCCACACCAGCACGCGCTCACATGCCCACGAGGCGGCAACGACCAGCACGGTCCACGCCAGCAGGTCAGCCGTCTCAATCAAAAGCTTTGCCTGATAGATGCGCTCACCCACGGTGCCCACCGCCATGCCGATCAGCTCGGCTGCCACACCGGCCTTCCAGCTCATGCCGATCACGGCGCGGGCGCACGAAAGCACAAACGGCAGGACTTCGCGCCAGGTATGGGCGCAAAACAGGCGCCAGCCGCGCACGCCATGCAGACGGAACATCTGCTCCAGCGGTTTATTCACCTGTGCCAAGCCCTCGGCCAGCGAAAAATACACGCCCGGCAGCGCCATCAAAAAGACCGCGGCGATGCTCACGCGCGCCGATCCCAACCAAATAAGCAGCAGGACCACCACGCAGGCAACCGGCGTCGCCTTAACAAACGAAAGTGCCGGAGCCACCAGGCGCGCAAACGCCCGCAACCGTGACGAAATCCCGGCAAGCACGCCACCACACACCGCGGCAAGCGCCAGCCCGCCCAGTATCCGCGCGCCCGAGCCCACCAAAATCGCCCAGGTACCGCCATCGCACACCAGGCGCAGCAGCGCCAAGGCAACAGCACCCGGCCCCGGCAAGATCAGTGGCTGCGCCACCAGCACCGCCGCGAAGACCCACACGGTAAGCCAAAAGGCGGCGACGGCACCTGCTGCCGCCACCGCCTTCATACGCTCTGTCATTTGTCGAGCAAACGCACGCACGGGCTACTCCATGTAGTAGAAATCGTCAGCCGGAAGTTTACCACCCACGGCGCTCGCGTCCGCGTCGGACAGCACCTGCAGATACCCGCTAAGTGCCGCCTTCATATCCTTGCCCGTCTGGCACACGAGCATGCACCCGGGAATCGCCTTCTCGGCGATCTTGGCGTTGTCCACGATGCCGGCATCGACCACGGCCTGCGCCCAGTCTGCCGGCGCCGCATTGACAGCCTTAACGCTCGCCGCATGGCAGCTCAAGAACTCCGCCACAGCCTCGGGATGTTCCTCGGCAAACGCGCGGCGCACCACGGTCACGCCCGTCAGCAGGCGCGAACCCGTGTCACCTGCCAACTCGTCCCACACATCGGTCAGGCTTACCGGAGCCGACAGCCTGCCTTCGCTCTTGGCGATGGCAGCGGTCTTGAACGGCTCCGGCAGCACGCCCACGGCGGACGGGTCGGCAAGCAGGGCCGACAGCACCTCGGTGGGCTCGCTCTTAAACTCGAGCGTCACCTGGCCGGTCAGGCCTGCGCGCTCCAGCAGGTAGTTCATGACGTACTCCGGCGTGGTGCCCTTGCCCGTCATATAGACGGTATGGCCCGCCAGATCGCCAAACGAGGCCACACTCGCGTCGCCCGTCACAACGTTCAGCACGCCCAGCGTGTTGATGTCGATGACCTGCACCGCGCCCTCGGTCTTGTTGTAGAGCACACTCGCCACGTTGGCGGGCACCAGGGCAATGTCGATATCGCCCTGAATGACCTTGGGCACAATCTCATCGGCGGCAGTATTGATCGCAAAGTCGAACTCATTGTCCGTCTCGCCATCGGCTGCCCGGTCCATAAACTGCACCAGGCCAATCGAGGTCGGCCCCTTGAGCGAGGCGACGTGCACCTCGACCGGCTCTGCAGCAGCACCGGCGCCGTCCGTGGCAGCCGAGCCCGCGGCGGACCCGGCACCGGCAGCCCCGCCGCCACAGCCCGCGAGTGCAAGCGACAGCGCGCCCGCGGCGAGCGCCGAGGCAAACCCCCGGCGCGACATCTCAACATCAAACGAGCGCATCGCTAGCACGTCCCCTCGTTAGGCATCGTCCATGCGTGATGGTCGGTATGCAGCAGCTCCTCGGCCAGCGGCGAGAGCGGCTCGCCCAAGAACTCGCGGTAGCACGCCTGGACATCGGGGTTCTCGTGCGAGAAGCGAATGTCCGCAGCGGCATCCAGGCCCCACAGCACCTGACCACGCTCGGCTGCCAGCTCGCAGCCGTCGTGGATGGGCTGACCGCCGCCACCGACACAGCCGCCCGGGCATGCCATGACCTCAACGAAGTCATAGCTCACGCGGCCGTCACGAATCGCGTCGAGCAGACGGGCGGCGTTGCCCAGCCCGTGTGCCACGGCGACGCGCACCTTGGTGCCATCGATTTCGGCCACGGCCTCCTTCCAGCCGTCAAGTCCGCGCACATCGGTAAAGAAGTCGGCGTCGGGGTTCTTGCCCGTCACCAGGTAATAGGCCGAGCGCACGGCGGCCTCCATCACGCCGCCCGTGGCGCCAAAGATCACACCTGCGCCCGTGCCAAAGCCCAGCGGCGTGTCGAGCGGCTCCTCGACCAACGTGTCCACGCTCACGTGGTTCGCGCGGATCATGCGTACCATCTCGCGCACCGTCAGCGCAACGTCAACGTCGGGCGTACCGTCCTCGCCCACCATGCTCGGCAGCGCGCACTCGGCCTTCTTGGCCGTGCACGGCATCACGGACACCACAAACAGACGCTCGGGCTCCACGCCCAGCACCTTGGCGTAGTAGGTCTTGGCGATGGCGCCAAACATCTGCTGCGGCGACTTTGACGTAGACAGGCTGTCGACAAACTCGGGGTAACGCGCCTTCACAAAGCGCACCCAGCCCGGGCAGCAGCTCGTAAACATGGGCCAGCCGCGACTGTCACCCTCGCCCTTGGCGACGGCGCCCAGGCGCTCGAGCAGCTCGGAGCCCTCCTCCATGATGGTGAGGTCGGCCGAGAAATCGGTATCGAACACGTACTCAAAGCCAACGCGGCGCAGCGCACAGGCCAAGCGCTCAACGGTGGCCTCCTCGCGAGATATGCCGAGTTCCTCTCCCCAGGCGCTACGCACGGCCGGCGCAATCTGCACCAGCACGATCTTGTCGGGATCGGCGATGGCGTCGAACACGGTCTCGGTATCGTCACGCTCGCGCAGGGCGCCCGTCGGACAATGCGTGATGCACTGACCACACGCGACGCAATCGGTCTTGCCGATCGGCGCGCGCCCGCGGGTACCCACGGCGGTATGCGTGGCGCGGTTGGTCAGGTCCCAAATCCCTAGGCCCTGCACGCTCTCGCACACCTTGATGCAGCGCATGCATTTAATGCACTTGTCGTTATCGCGGATGATGGGGAAATCGAAGTCCCAGCCCTCGCGCGCCAGGTGCTGCTCGTACGGCAGATAGAAGATGCCCAGGTCGTTGGCGATGGCCTGCAGGTTGCAGTTACCACTGCGCACGCAGCTCGTACAGCGCGAGTCGTGCTGGGACAGCAGCAGCTGCACGTTGGTGCGACGCGCCTCGCGGGCCTTGGGGCTGTTGGTGTGGACCACCATGCCGTCGAGCACGTAGTTGTTGCAGGCGGCAACCAGCTGGTCGCAGCCCTCAACCTCGACCACGCACACGCGGCAACCGCCGATCTCGTTTAGATCGCGCAGGTAGCACAGGGTGGGAATCTGGATGCCGACGGACTTGGCCGCATCCAGAATCGTGGTGTGCTCGGGCACCACGACCTCGCAATTATCGATAGTGAGCTTGACCATGTTGAGTGCTCCGCTTTCGGTGTTGTCGCTGATAGTGGTTTTGCTGGACTCTACCATTCCAGGTTCCTCCCTCCGCGGAACGCGCCAAAGCCAAAGTGGTCGCAACGCAGGCAGCGGCTTGCCTCCTGGCGTGCCTCCTGCTCGGTAAGGCCCTGCTCGACCAGATTCCAATCGTGGATGCGCTCGCCGGCCTCGCGCTCGCCCAGCTCGCAGCGGCCGCACTCGTGCTTGCCCTTAAACTGCACGGTCGGCAGCTCAACGTCGAGCTTGATCTTGTGGTCAAAGCCCAGATAGCGATCGATATTTGCCGAAGCAACGCGGCCGGCGTTGATGGCCCGGATGACGGTGGCGGGACCGGTCTGGCAGTCGCCGCCGCTAAAGAGGCCATCAAAGTTAGGCACGGCGCCATCCGAATCGGTGACCACGCAGCCCCACTTACAGGCGATGCCCATGTCCTCAAACGGCTTGGAGTCGATGTCCTGACCAATGGCCACAAACACGCGCTCGCAGGGAATGACGCGCTCGGGCGTGGCGGCGGCACGCGGGGCCGGACGCCCACGACGGGGCTCGCCGATAATCTGCGGCTGCACGCGCAGGCCACTCACGCGACCTTCCTCACCCGTCTCGATAGCGAGCGGTGCGGTGAGCTCCAAAACCTCGCAGCCCTCGGCCTGGGCGCCGGCGATCTCGGCATCCTGGGCCGTCATGTCGCAGATGCGGCGGCGGTAGACGATGCTCACCTTTTCGGCACCGCAGCGCACGGCAGAACGCGCCACGTCCATGGCCACGTTGCCGCCGCCGATGACGCACACACGCTGACCGCTCAGGTCGGGCAGCTCGTCGTCGCCGATGGCGCGCAGCATCTTGACGGCCGATTCCACGCCGGGCGCCTCTTCGCCCGGAAGGCCGAGCTTCTTATCGCTGTGGGCGCCAAGGGCCAGGTAGACGGCATCGAACTCGTCGCGCAGGCGGGCGAGCTCCTCGCCGTTCACGGAGTGGTCGAGCTCCACGTCGATACCGGCGCTCAAGACCCAATCGATCTCGGCCTGCAGGCGCTCGCGCGGCAGACGATAGCTGGGGATGCCGTAGCGCAGCATGCCGCCCAGGTGGTGGCGCTGTTCAAAGATGCTCACCTTGTGGCCCATCACGGCCAGGTAGTAGGCGCAGGAAAGACCGGCCGGGCCGCCGCCGATCACGGCGACGCGCTTCCCGGTGTTGTCCACTACATGCGGCTTGTGGTCGTTGAGGTCACTGTGCTCAACGGCAAAACGCTTAAGGGCGAGGATGTTCATGGGATCGTCGACCATGCCGCGACGGCAGTGCATCTCGCAGGGATGCTCGCACACCAGGCCGCAAACGAGCGGCAGCGGGTTGTTCTTGCGGATGACCTTGACGGCATCGGCATAGCGGCCAGCCTCGACCAGCGAAATGTAACCGGGAATGTCGACGTGCGCCGGGCAGCCCGAGACGCACGGGACGCGGGCCTCGCGGTCAAAGCCACAGGAGTGCTCGCGGATATGGTGCTCAAAATCGTCGCGGAAGCCGCGAATGGCCGTGAGTGCCATGGCGCCGGCCTCGTAGCCGATAGCGCAGTCACTCGAAAGGTAGATGGTGCGGGCCGTGCGCTCAATCAAATTGAGCGTGGACTCGTCGGCGCGGCCCTCGAGCACATCGGCGAGCAGATCGCTCAGCGCGCTCAGGCCCACACGGCAGGGCGTGCACTTGCCGCAGCTCTGGGTGGAGCACAGGTTGACGAGCGCCGCCGTAAACTCAACGGGGCACGGGGCGAGCGAACTCACCGCCAGACGGCGCCCAAGCGCATCATGTAGGTCGTCCATGACGGCCTGAGCGTGGCTGCGTTCCATTACGTGCAGTCGTGCCATAAGATCCCCTCTCATGCGGCAGCCCGGAGGCGAGGCCGGGCGAAGTTGCTACACGCACAACACTGACCTAAAAAGTTGTTAGGTCTCCACGCAGTTCGGCAGGCGGTATGAAATGTCACCCTCGGCGGTGAAATAGAACATTACCGCAGATAAATGCCATATTTGATAAAACGCGTTACCAAATGACAATGCCCCGCCCACGCAATCACGTGGACGGGGCATTGCTCCAGGTATGCGGCCAGCGACCCTGTTGCTTTTACTTAAGCTCGGGCCAGTAACCCTTGTTGGCCTCGATCATGTCGTCGAGAACCTCCTTGGCGACCTTCATCGACGGCACGGTCTTGTTCAGCGTAAAGGCCTTGAGCGCCTTCTCGTACGAACCCTCGATCGTAGCCTCGACCACGAGCTTCTCGGAGTTCAGCTGCTGCATCATGAGGCCCTGCTGGAACAGAGGAATGTTGTCGCGGCTGATGACCTCGGGGCCGTTCTTGCCAATGTAGGCAGGCAGCTCGACCATGGCGTCGTAGGGCATGTTGGGGATAGCGCCCTTGTTCTCGCAAATGACCAGGAAGCGCTGCTTGGTGTCGTTCTTCAGAGCGATAGCCAGGTCGGCAATCCAGTCGCCGTGGCTGCCCGCATAGAACGTGCTCTCGTCGATCTCGCCCGTCTTCTCGTAGTGGTCGATGCCGTCGAAGAGGTTCTTCTCACGCGTCTCCTCAACCTCGTTAGCACGGGTGCGCTCGGGGTTGGAATGCTCGACGAACTCCTTCTGCTGCAGATAGTAGTTCAGATACGTGTTGGGCAGGTACTCCGGGAAGCACTCCATGATCTCGTACTCGCCCTTCCAGACGTAGTACCAGCTGCCCTTGGTGTGGCGATTCTGCTCGGGATGCTCGTCGGTGGCCTCCTCGGGCTTCTTTGCCATGAGCGAGCCCATGCCCTTGAGGTAGGAGTCGGGCAGCAGGATCTGGTGCTCCTTGATGTACTCGCGCAGCTGCGGGAGCACCTCCTCGCCCTTGTGGCGGATCGAGGTGAACCAACCAAAGTGGTTGAGGCCAAAGTAATCGTACTCGACATCCTTCTTGTCGATATCGAGCGCGGCGCAAACCACGTCGATGATCGCGATCGGCATGTCGCAGATGTTGATGATGCGAGCGTTGGGACGCAGCACACGGCAGCCCTCGGAGACGATGGCAGCAGGGTTGGAGTAGTTGAGAATCCAGTAATCCTTCTTGGCGTACTTCTCAACGTCATCGATCAGCTCGACCATGGGGAAGATGGTGCGCATGCCGTAGGCAAGGCCGCCGCAACCGCAAGTCTCCTGGCCCACGCAGCCGTGACGCAGCGGAATCTTCTCGTCCTGCTCGCGCATGGCGTAGCCGCCCACGCGCATCTGGGCAAACACGAAGCTCGCGTCGGTAAAAGCCGTCTTTTTGTCGGTGGTCACCGTGAGCTTGATGTCCAGGCCGAGGTCCTCGTGCAAAATCCAGTCCACGAGCACGCCGACCTTGCGCTGGCGCTCCTCGTTGATGTCGTACAGACGAATCTCGTCAACGTCGAGCTCGTCCTTGCGCAGGGCGATGGACTTGACGATGCCGGGGGTAAAGGTGGATCCGCCACCACACAGAGTAATGATCATTGTTTACTGCTCCTTCTCAATTGCGTTTTCGACCTTGTCGCGCATCTCGGCGACCTTCATGCCAAAGATGATCTGGATATTATTGCCGTTGCGGTTGATGCCGCTGTTGGGCACGTGGTTGATGAGGTCCTCATTGATGAGGTCCGGGTTCTTAACGTTCACGCGGAGACGCGTAAAGCAGTTCTCGAGCTCCTCGATGTTGTCCTTGCCGCCAAGACCTGCGACCAGGTCGGCAATACCTGCATCGACGCCCTCTGCGGGAGCCGCGGCAACGGCGCCCTGCTTCACTGCGACAGACGCGGCGGCCTCGCCCTCGGCAACGGACTCGGCGAGCTCGGACTCCTCCTCGCGGCCAGGCGTGTGGAGGTTGAGCTTCTTGATAAGGAAGGTGAAGAGGAAGAAGTACAGCGCGGCGTTGACGACTCCAAGCACCAGCATAACCGGCCAGTTGGTCTTATCGACGCCCAGGACCAGGTTGGAGACCACGATGTTGATGATGCCGCCTGCAGTCGAAGCGGGCACGGAGAGGACCTTGAGCAGGACCAGGAAGATGCCGGAAAGAACCGAGTGAACGACAAAGAGCACGGGAGCGGCAAAGACAAAGAGGAAGTCCATGGGCTCGGTCACGCAGGAGAGCACGGCGGTGATGATCAGCGGGATGATAACGGCCTTGGTCTTATCCTTGTTCCCCTTGTAGGCGGTGACGATAAAGGCGAGGCCGATGCCGATGTAGGGCCACAGATTGTTGAAGGTGTAGCTGTTGAAGTAGGTGCTATCGGAGAAGGGCTGACCCGTCATTGCCATCTCGGCAACACGGATGGGATAGGCGCCGGCGATAACCTGACCACCCAGCGTAAGGGTGCCACCCACATCGGAGAACTGGAACGGGGTGTAGATGAGGTGGTGCAGACCGGTGGGAACGAGCAGCTTGTTGAGCATGCCGTAGATAAACAGGCCGATGTTGCCCGACTCCTTAATGATGCCGGCAACGGAGGAGATGGCACCCTGAACCGGAGGCCAAACGATGCAGAAGCCAGCGCCCATGATCCAGGAAATGATGATCATGATCAGGAACGGGAAGCGAACGCCCGAGAACATCGAAAGGGCAATGGGGAACTGCTTGTTCGAGTACTTGTTGAACACGGCGCCGGTGATGCAACCGAGAATGATGCCGCCGAACACGCCGGTATCGAGCACCTGGATGCCCATAACGGTGGCCTGGCCGGTTCCGGTAAGGCCGAGCATGCCGCTCGCATCGGCAAGAGAGCCGGTGGCGTTGAGCACGATGTTGTTAGCCTGCAGGAACAGGAAGAACGACATCAGGGCGATCAGCGAAGCATGGCCCTTGTTCTTCTTTGCCATGGCGCCGGCGATGCCCACGCAGAACAGAATCGAGAGGTTGTTGATGATAAACATCAGCGACTGGTAGACAACGGCGCCCACAAGCTGGAACGGACCGGAGCCCAGTACGGGGACCAAAGCGCAAATGGTCTTGTTGGTCAGAATGATGCCCACAATGAGCAGGATGCCGGCAACCGAGAGATACATCATCGGCTGGACGATCGACTTCGCGAACACCTCCAACGGCGCTTTGAAATTGAACTTCTTTTTTGCGGTCATAGCGGTACTCCCCTTCCTTTTCCGCAAATTAAGACAGATGTGCCCTGGACAAGACCGTGAGCCTTGCCTTATATCAATCGATGTGTGGGCACGTTATGCCTAGAGACCAGGTTCTCCAAGCAGGTTAACAATGTGATATGCGAGATAGCTCTTCTCGGCATCGGTAACGACAACGTTATAGGTAGACGACAAGTGGGCGGCTATGGCGTCCGCGCACGAGAATGCGCACGGATACGCCGTTTCATCGATTCGGAACAGCGCGTCGCCATTGATTTGCCCGGCCGTGGGGTCAAGCGCCCGCTGTGCGAAAAACTGCAGGTGGCGGACGAAACGCTCATAGGGCAACGAGGTGTCATCGAGGGTCGTAGCATAGCGCTCGGAAACAATCGCGAGCACGTCGCGAACAAGCTGGACCGAAACAATCAAACGGTCGGAGCGTTGCGGCATGGTGGCGTTGACGATATGCAGCGTAATGAAGCCCTGCTCTTCTTCGCTCATCTGGATGCCCATATACTCCTTGATAATCTGCAGCGCACGGCCCGCAAGTGCATACTCCTTGCGATAGAACTGCTGGATCTCGAGCAGCAACGGATTCTCACAGGAGACGCCCTTGCGCTCACGCTCCAAAGCAAGGCTGATATGGTCTGCGAGAGCAATGAGAATCTTGTCGTTGATATCAACATTGAGCTCACGACGGAGCATCTGAACAATGTCCTCGGCAATCACGAGGTTGACGGTGGGGATGGACTCCAAAAGATGTGCCAAGCGGTCAATCGTACGCGAATCCTGAGAAGTTCCCTCCTGCAACGCGTAGGTCTTTTCGATCGACGCCTCGTCGATGGCATCGCCGGCATGACGGCCAAAGCAGAGGCCTCGGCCGATGACGATGAGCTCGGAGCCATCGTCCGAAGTGACCATTGCGACGTTGTTGTTAAAAACTCGCTTGATAACCACGGTACCCACCACAAGAATTTACTCGGAAAGCCAGACGACAGGCTCTTTAACAGCAACAGGGCCGGAAGCATGCTCACGAAGAGTCGAGTTCTCTGAACGCTCGCACACGATAACGAAGACCGTGGGATCGAAGCCGGCGGCGCGGACCGCGTCGAAATCGACCTCGACGAGGGGCTGGCCCGCGTCGACATGGTCACCCTGGGCAACAAGCGCATGGAAGCCCTTGCCCTCAAGCTTAACAGTGTCGATTCCGATATGCAGCATCACCTGAGCAGAGCTGTCGTCGGACATGATGCCCAGCGCGTGCTCAGTCGGAAACAGCGCCGCAACGGTGCCGGAAACAGGAGCGCACACCGTTCCCTCTTGGGGAACCACGGCAACGCCATCGCCCACAGCACGGCTGCTAAAAGCGGGATCATTGGTATTTTCTAGATGAACAAGCTCGCCGGAAACGGGAGCGAGGATTTCGAACTCGGAAGCCGCAGTCTTCTGCTCATCCGAACCGCCCATCAGGCGAGAAAAGAAACCCATGGTGGCATGTCCCTTCATAAATATAGCCCAACCAAAATCAAGCGAATGCATCCATAGAGACACACCCGTTCAAAGACTTTGGTTAGGCCCACGTCCGAGGGACTCGGTAACCTTCCGCATTTCTTTTTACGGGAGCTTTTGTAGACAATTCCAAAGCCGGAACAATCATTATGACCGATGAACGGTATTTTTTCTTCGATAAACGGTATTTAGGCGACACTTAGGGGCACTCCATTTCTGCCGGCACCCAGGGACACTCCTTGCTCTGGTGCAATGGGGTCAGGTTTGTTTGCACCAACTTGGTGCAGATTAACCTGACCCCAATGCACCAATCTCGCTTGCGTTAGATGAAGATCTCACATTCCCTGCGCTCGACGCAAGCCTTGCTCAGCATCTGGGTAACGGCGGCAAGTTTGTTAGGGTCAAGTTTGCGAGCATTCTGCGAGCATACGGAGACGCAACGCATGCAGGAGATGCACGCCTCGCCATCCACCTGCCTTGGATCGTCCTTGTCGATAGCTCGAACAGGGCACAACGCAGCGCAAGCACCGCAGGAGACGCAATCCTCCGTTGCATGGGGCACCATACTGTGGCCTCCAGCTTGCTTATAAGGACGATTGCCGGGAATAGAGGGCTCGGACGCAGCCCCGTCCAGTAGCTTTTGCCGGATTCGCTGCGCAAACTCTGAAAGTTGCGCCACATCCTGCGCATCCGGTCGCCCAGCAGCAAACTGACGAGCAACGGAATGCTCGGCAATGGCAGAAACCGCTGCAACCACCCTAAATCCGGCACGCTTCGCAACGTCTTCCAGCTCAATAAGCGTATCCTCAAACGCGCGGCCCCCGTAAACACAAACCAAAACAGCCCGAGCTCCGTTGCCACGCACCATTCCCAGTCGCTCAACCGCCACAGCTGGAACCCTGCCAGCATATGATGGGACGGAGATAACCGCAACGTCGCCCTTCGCCATCGAGACCCCGTGGAAATCCAACCCGCTATCGGTCAGATCGACGGTAACGATATTCCCATCCAGCGCCCCGGTCACAAGACCAGACACTTTCTCCGTTCCGCCCGTCGGACTAAACACAATTTCGAACATGCTCATCGAACATCCTCCCCTACGCTTGGTAACACACCAAGCCGCCCGCATGCTTAGACAGAGTATACGGCGCGCGGGGACACCCCGGTTTAGCGCAAAGGGGTCAGGTTTGTTTCCACCAACCTGGTGCAGATTAACCTGACCCCTTTGCACCAAACTATGCTGTCTGCCTCATTGATTTGCATAATTTCCGTTACAGATTGCATATATTTACGTGATACCGCTGTGTTCTCCTGAGGTACCCCATCCCGGACCGTGCAAAAAACGGAGTATTCTGCAACGCGCTCGTGCCAACA
The DNA here is from genome assembly GCA_905209455.1 of uncultured Collinsella sp. Lineage (GTDB taxonomy): Bacteria > Actinomycetota > Coriobacteriia > Coriobacteriales > Coriobacteriaceae > Collinsella. The sequence continues at coordinate 40,996 of CAJLTA010000004.1, read as the reverse complement.
CCGCCGCGAGCGGGCAAAACTGTAGGGCGCTGCATCGTTTTGGGTTCCGCTATAACGAGAATGACACACCTTTGCACCGGAAAACGGAAAAGTCTGACTCAAAACACTCGCTAGGGATATCCGAAGGCCACCGCTGGCGACGTCGAATCGTATGCAGGCAACTCGATCTGCAGAATACTCCAAAAAATGCACGGCGCACCCCATGGGACCCATTGCCGCATGGCTGAAAACGGGCCTTCAGCATCCTCCAGGTGCATTCCTGAGCAAATCACACCGGACCAACGGTCGGATGCGGCAAACAAAAGGGCCCCGAGCGTAGTTGCTCGGGGCCCTTAGTTCGCCTCGCTCTAGCGTGCGACGCGTATGTTACTTGCGCTTGCCGCCGCCGTCACCGGGGCGACGGGAGCTGCCGCCGCGCTTGCCGCCACGATTGTTGCCATAGCTGCCACGGTTATCGCGACCGCCGGCACGACCGCCGCGGGAGCCGGCCTGGTTGCCGCCACGCCCGCCGCGATAGCCGCCACGACGCTCCTCGCGGGTATCGTCGTAGTTGCGCCAGTCATCGCGACGATCGCGGCTGGCACGCGGGTCACGACGATCGCGCGACTCATTCGAACGACCGGCGCCGCTGCGGCCACCGTTGCCACGAGCACCCTCGCGACGCTCACCACCGCGGCCGCCCTCGCGGCCTCCGCGCTCGTCAAAGCGCTTGCCGCCGCGGGTACCACGCTCGTCACGCGAACCACGGCCTTCGCCACGGCGCTCATCGCGCCCGCCGCGCTCGTCATCGCGACCGGAGCGACGACGGTCACCCGAGCCGCGCTTGCCGCCGCGCGAACCACGGCCCTCGTCCTCGCGCTCAACACGACGACGGCCACCACGGTCCTCGTCCTCACGGCGACGGCGATGCGCCTCGCCCTGGAACTGCTTGGCACGACGCTCGGCACGGTTGCCGCGCGGGGCCTGCTCGACGGCAGCAGCACCGGCACGCTCCTCGGCAGCCACCTCGCGGGCCACGCTCTCCACGGCCTCATCCACGCGAGCCTGAACGCCCTCGCGCACGCGGGTCTTGCCGCCGCGCTTGGGACGGCTCGGGCGCTCGCCGTCGCCGCGACGCTCGTCGCGACCGCGGTTGGAACGACCGGCCACATCGCCGTAATCGTCGCCGTTGCGCTTACCGTCGCGACGTGCCTGCTCAAGCTTCTTCTTGCTCTTGGACTTGCCGCGCTTGGTCTTCTTCTTCACCTTAAAGGCCGCAGGATCGCGCTCGGGATCGACGGCAGGCGGGTTGGGGCCCACATGCAGGTCGCCAGCCTCGTAGATGTCGGCCGTCTTGTCCATGAGCTTCTCGATCTCGTAGAACTCATCGACGTCCTGCTCGGTCACAAACGTAATGGCCCAGCCCAGCTCGCCGGCACGGCCCGTGCGGCCGATGCGGTGGATGTAGTCGGTCGGCTCGGCCGGCACGTCAAAGTTCACGACGTAGCGCACGTCGCTAATGTCGATGCCGCGGGCGAGGACATCGGTTGCCACCAGCACGTCAACGGTGCCGTCACGGAAGGCCGAAAGCGCGCGCTCGCGCTGCGCCTGGCTGCGGTTGCCGTGAATCGCGGCGGCCTTGATGCCCTTGCGCTCCAGACGACGGCAGCAGCTGTCGGCGCGGTGCTTGGTGCGCATAAAGACGATAGTGCGCTCCGGGCCCTCCTTTTTGAGGAACTCGGGCAGCAGGTTGTTCTTGGCCTCGATGGACACCGGGAACACAAACTGGTCGACGGTGTCGGCGGTCGACGTGGCGGGCGCGATCTCCACGCGGGCCGGGTCGCTCACCAGGTCGGTGATCTCGCCCACGGCCTCCTCGTCGAGCGTGGCCGAGAACAGCAGCGTCTGGCGCTCGGCCGGCGTCTCGCGCACAATGCGGCGGACGGCGGGCAAAAAGCCCATGTCGAGCATGCGGTCGGCCTCGTCGAGCACCAGCACCTTGACCTCGTCCAGGTGGCAAGCGCCCTGCTCGATCAGATCGACCAGACGGCCCGGCGTGGCGACCAGAATGTCGCAGCCGTACTTGAGCGCCGCGGTTTGCGGCTTGTAGCTCACGCCGCCCACGACGGTCACGGCGACATGGCCGGTGACGTCGGCAATCTTACCGGCGACCTCATCGATCTGCTGGGCAAGCTCGCGCGTGGGGGTGATAACGAGCATCGCGGGGCCGCGGCCGTTGCCCTCGGGCTTCTTGGCGCCGCGACGGCGGTTGCGGCCGCCACGCTCGTGCACGGGTTTGGGAGGAGCGATGTGCTCCAGATTGTTCATGGTCGGCAGCAAGAAGGCGGCCGTCTTGCCGGTGCCGGTCTGAGCGGCGGCAAGCAGGTCGCGGCCCTCGAGCACCACGGGGATCGAGCCAGCCTGGACAGGCGTGGGCGCCGTGTAGCCCAGGTTCTCGATGGCACGAAGCATCTCGTCCGAAAGTCCCAGCTCGTCAAAGGCGGGCAGGTTCTCGGTCGCGGACTCGACGGTCTCGGCGGCGCTGGCCTCGTCGGCAGCATCGAAGGCAGCCTGGGTCATGGCCTCGCGGGCCTCGTCCAGAATCTCGGCGTCCGTGACGTCGGATACAGAATTACGCATATGTTGTTGTTCCTTATCTGCACGCATTATGGGCACGGCATGCGGCCGCGCGAGCGTGCTTGGTAGTGCGCTAATACATACAAAAACAGGTGCGCACAGAGAGGACGTTGCTCAGCACGCTGGCGATCGCTTTGGCAGCCTTATCACGCGCCGTCCAGACGCAGCAGCTCTAAGCGATGGAGCAGATTCGCCGCCGGTTAGTATACCCGTACTTCGCATGCCCCCACGTAAACCACAGATGACGAGGCGGACGGGGCGGGCCTGGCTGATTGTCTCAATCTGTAACATCTACAGGGCAAATCTTCCTCTACGTGTTACAGATCGAGACAAACGGTCGACACGGTTCACAAACGTCTCAATCTGTAACAGTTACCGAGTAAAATCGGTCCTAATTGTTATAGATCAAGACAGAGGGGGATTTCCGTCCAGTCCAAACCAAATCTCTCAGTCTTCCTGCAACTTCGCACACGTGACCTATAATGTTGCTTTGGTTACGCTATATATTGCGCGGCCATTTAATACGTCGCCCACCGGGGGCCATTAATTCCTATCGCCATATTGGCTAGGAAGCAATCAAAGGAGGTATCCGTGGCAGCAGAGACGCCTTGCTCGGTCCTCTATAACGATATTCGCTCGTTCGGCGGTCTTAAACATCTCGAGATCGCCCGAATGCTCATCAATGGAAACTCTTATCTCGGCAGTACCCTGCTCGAGAAATGCTCTTCCAACCGCTCGTATCTCACCCGTTACATCGTCCATCGCAAGCCTGACCAGTGCGCGCCCTCCATCTACAGCGACTTTACCGTCACCACGCTCAACCTTTCCTCGGCAATCTGCAGCAAGCTCGGCGGCGGCGAGTCCGCCTATCGGGCAATCGCCGAGCACTATCGCGGTCCGGCCGCCAACGAAATGATGTCGGCTCTCGCCAGCTACAAGCTGGACAGCCGCCTATATGCAAATGCCCTCAATCGCATCGACAACTTTGACGGCAATGCCGTGCGCGAGAAAAGCACGCTTTACCTTATGCTCTTTGTGGCAACGGGGGCGCTCGCCGATCCCGTTCAGGGCGTGGCCACCGTCGAGCGCTTTTGCGACAGCAAGACGGGCGAGCACTTTGGCACCACCGAAACTACCGTCGGACGTGGCTTTATGAGCAGCCTGGAGCAGCCGCGCACCGTCGCCCCCAACCTCGGTCTGCTCAGAACCCATGCCGACAACTGCGCCGACATGCAAATCCATCCCCTCACACGCGATCCGCACGGCACCGTGATTGGTTCTTTGCCCAAAACCTCGCCCAGCATCACCGATGTGGGCGCCGACGCATCGCGCGAGCATCTTCGCATTTGGCTCGAGGGTGAGCACTGGTACGCCCAAGGCCTTGGATCGACCAACGGCACGGTACTCGAATCGGGTGCAGGCGACGGCGATATTGTGATTGAGCCGCCGCGCGACCAACGCGAGCCCGGCAAGATCTATCCCCCGGTGGAAATCGAAAACAGCGACAGGCTCCATCTGGGTCTCTACACGACATTCCTTGTCATTGTGGACTAGCGCGGACGGCGATCGAAAGACGGTCGCCGTCCGTCTTTCGTCTTCTACCTTCTGCGTCGTAAACGACAATGCTCAGCGGTATACGTGGGCAGTGCGGCTATCATGGTACTTTACCGATATCCGCACTGCTCACGTATACGTGCGGCAACCCATGCCAGACAAAGGAACGCCATGGATACTACCGATAGCGCCTATGGCGACAAACTCATCCGTCTCGATACGTTCGATACCGCCGTGGCGGTCGACCCCAGCGCCGAGGACGACGCCAAGCGTCGGCTTATGACGCTTATTCTCCAGACGGCCCACCGCAACAACGGCAACATCGGGCACGTGCTGCGCGCGACCAACACGAGCGGCGAGGTCTTTGCCGTCAAGCTACTCAAGGACAATGCCATCCTTTCCGGCCAAGCCCTCGATCGCTCCGCCGAGCAATCGGCAGCGCACCTGGCCAACACCGCTGCGCTGTTCGAGGAGTACCGTCATCTGTGTACCGTCTCGCACCTGCGCGGATTTCCGCGCGTCTATGGCTACGGCTCGTGTGAGGATGACCCGCTCATCCTCATGGAGTGGGTCGAGGGCATCTCGCTCAAGCAGGCGCTGCCCCTGCTTCCGCACGACGCCTCGGGCGGGCTGACCACCCAGATGGTCGCCGCCGTCGGAAACGCCGTGCTTCGTGCGCTCTTGATAACCCAAGGCCTCGTGAATCCGGTCATCCATCGCGACCTGTCGCCTGCCAATATCATGTTCCGCACCACCAGCCGAACGCTCGAGCAGCAGATTGCCGATTGCTCCTTTGACCCCTGCCTCATCGACATGGGCTCCGCGACCATGGCTCTCGGCGACGACACGATCACCCGGCGCGCCGACATCTGGCGCTTTGCCACGCCCGCATACGCTGCGCCCGAAATGCTCACGCAGGATATCGAAGGCATCACGGCCCTTCGCCGTTCGCCGGCAATCGATGTCTACGCGCTTTCGAGCATTTTGTACCAGCTCTACAGCGGTCGCAAACCGTTTGACTTTGAGTCGACGGACGCCGCTGCAACCGGCTCGTTCTATCTCGTAAAGACCAAGACCAAGCCGGCACCGCTCGAGCCGCGCTGCGAGGGCGATGAAGCGCTTGTCCAAATCATCATGAAGGGTCTCTCAGTCGAGCAGTGCGATCGCCCTACCGAGCAGCAGATGCTCGAGGTGCTCTCGACATACCTCACCGACGCCGAATCCGAGGGCCGCGAGGGCGCGGGCAGTGACGCCGCAATCGACATCGACTCCGGTACGCACCTTAAGGTCGACGTCGCCGGCGAGCGCGCGAGAGAGATTCTGGAGCAGGCCCGACACGATGCCATGACCCGCCGCCGGTTTATTATCGGTGGCGTCGTTGCAGCCGTTGCGGGGCTCAGCGTCGTTGGGGCGGCGACCCATGGCTTTGGCATCCCCGACTACCTGGACGGCATCCGCGGTTCGCTTGGCGACTACACCTGGGATCAGCTGCAGGAGATTTCGCTCAAGATTAAGGCCGCCGAGACCCGTAGCGAGGCACGCGAGATTGCCAAGCGCTATCACCTGCTCGATGCCGATGGGCATATCCCCTATCCGTGTACCAAACGTGTCACGCTCACCAACGGGCTGCAGGTTGGCGCGCAGCTTGTGGGCATCCGCCACGATGAGCTTCTGGACGGGACGGGCAAGGCCGGATTGACGTTTATGTTCGATGCGGGTATTGCCGAGCGCAACGCTGCAGCTGAACCGCCGAGCGCCGGCTGGGCAGATTGCGAGCTGCGGGAATGGCTCAACGGCGACGGCCTTAAGCTGCTACCCAACGAGTTGTGCGCGCTCATTAAAGGGGTCAAGAAGGTCTCGAACAATGTGGGCGCAGCCAACAGTGCATCGTGTCTGAGCGAGTTGCCCGCAACCCTTTGGCTGCCCGCCATGGTCGAGCTGTGCGGTACGCAACCGCCCGATTCGTTTGCCAAGGACTATCACTACCTGGCAGACATCTACAACAGCGAGGGCAAGGAGTACCAACTCTTCCGCGAGCTCAAGGTGAGCCCGTATTCCACGAACGAGGCGATGGTCCGTCAGTGGAAGGGCAAGGACACCTGCTGGTGGGAGCGCACGGTGAGCCCCGACTCATCGGAGACCGAAGGCACGCTCTACATAAACCGTGTGGGCCACGACGGCGACGCCTTTACGTACGCAACGCCTGCGGACAAGCCAAACAAACGAACCTGCGTGATCCCCGGATTCTGTATCTAGAGAGCGGGCGTCTTGCCGTGACGGGACCCCTCCCCGGCAATTGTCTCAATCTGTAACAGTTAGAGGTCATATTTGCTGCTAGATGTTACAGAACGAGACATTGAGTTTCCTGCCAACTGTTTGTCTTGATCTGTAACAAATACTCGGTAAAACGGGGTCTAGTTGTTACAGATCGAGACGTTAGTTTTCGGCTGAAATGTTTGTCTAAATCTGTAACAGCTATGGTTCAAAAACCGGTCCAGACGTTACAGATTGAGATGATTGGTTGGGACGGTCCATCGGCCAACCAACTATCCTCATCTGTAACGAAATGTCATACATTTCTTTCTGTACTGGACACCCCCAGGGGGTATGGGTGTATAGTATCGGCGGGTTAACAATTCCAACACCGAACTACAGAAAGGAGAAGCCATGGCTCAGGATAAGTTTGACGTGGGCGGTATGACGTGCGCCGCGTGCCAAGCGCACGTGGACCGTGCCGTGAGCAAGCTCGACGGCGTCCAAAGCGTCGCGGTCAATCTGCTCGCCGGCTCTATGCTGGTGGACTACGACCCTGCGCAGGTCTCCCCCGACGACATCTGCACCGCTGTCGACCGCGCGGGCTACTCGGCCTCGCCCATCAGCATGGGCACCGACGCTGTCCAAAGCGGAAGTGCGCAAGCCAGGTCCGGCGCCGCCCATATGGAGTCGCCGACCAAAAAGTTGGAGGCCGCCGCCTCTGCCATGCGTACCCGCCTCATCATCTCGATCATCTTCCTCATCCCGCTGTTTTACACAGGCATGGGGCACATGCTCGGCTGGCCGCTGCCCGGCATCTTCACCGACCATACTCACAGCATGACGCTCGCCCTCACCGAGCTCGTCCTGCTCATCCCCATCGTCTACGTCAACGATGCCTACTTTATCAATGGGTTTAAATCGCTCGCGCACGGCGCGCCCACCATGGACGCCCTCATCGCCGTGGGCGCCACCGCCTCCGTCGCCTGGTCGCTCTACGCCATGTTCATCATGGCCGACCAGCTAGCCGCGGGTCAGGTCCACAAGGCCATGATGACGAGCATGGACAATCTGTATTTTGAGAGTGCGGGCACGATCCTGTCGCTGGTCACCGTGGGCAAATACCTCGAGACGCGCAGCAAGTCCAAGACCGGCGGCGCCATCGAGGCACTCATCGACTTGGCACCCAAGACCGCGACCGTCGTTGCCGATGACGGCACCGAAACCACCGTCGACGTCGACAGTATCCTTCCCGGCCAGGTGCTGCGTGTGCGCCCCGGCGAGTCCATCCCTGTCGACGGCGTGGTACTCGAGGGCGCTTCGGCCGTGGACGAAAGCGCACTGACCGGCGAGTCCATCCCCGTGGAGAAGACCGCCGGCGACACCGTCAACGCCGCCACTGTCAACCGCACCGGCTCGTTTACCTTCCGTGCCACACGCGTGGGCGCCGACACGTCGCTCGCCAAGATTATCCAGCTCGTCGAGGACGCCAATGCCACCAAGGCGCCCATCGCCCGCATGGCCGACAAGGTCGCCGGCGTGTTCGTGCCCGTGGTGTTCATGATCTCGGCCGTGACCTTCGTGGTGTGGACGGCACTGACCGGAAGCGTGAACGAAGCGCTCACCTCCGCCGTCGCCGTGCTGGTGATCAGCTGCCCGTGCGCGCTGGGCCTGGCCACGCCCGTCGCCATTATGGTCGGCACCGGCAAGGGCGCCGAAATGGGCATTCTGTTTAAGAGCGCCGAGGCGCTGGAGAACCTACGCAGCGTGGGCACCGTGGTGCTCGACAAGACGGGCACCGTCACCCGCGGCAAGCCGGCTGTGACCGATATCACGGTAGCCACGCGCGCTGACGGCTCGCCCGCCATGAGCGAAAAGGCGTTGCTCAAGCTGGCCGCTGCGCTGGAGCGCTCAAGCGAGCACCCGCTGGCCGAGGCGATTATGGCCGAGTGCGAGGCGCGCGGAATCGTCGCACGCATGGTCGAGGACTTTACCGCCGTGCCCGGGCGAGGCGTTACGGCACGCGAGGGGCAGAATGTCATCGCCGCCGGCAACGTGCGTCTGATGGACGAGCTGGGCGTGAAGGTTCCCGCCGGCCTTGCCGAACAGTTCGCGGCCGAGGGCAAGACGCCGCTGTTCTTTGGCAAGAACAGCGAGCTTGTCGGTACCATCGCCGTGGCGGACGAGGTCAAGGAGACGAGCGCCGGGGCCATCGCCGCACTGCGCTCGCTTGGCGTCGACGTGCGCATGCTCACCGGCGACAACCGCGTGACGGCCGAGGCCATCGCCCGCCGCGTGGGGCTGAGCAGCGAACAGGTCATCGCCGACGTCCTCCCTGCCGACAAGGAGCGCCACGTCCGCGAGCTGCAGGATGTGGGCGGCAAGGTCGCCATGGTAGGCGACGGCATCAACGACTCCCCCGCCCTGGCGCGCGCCGACGTGGGCCTTGCTATCGGCACCGGCGCCGACATCGCCAAGGAGGGCGCCGACGTGGTTCTCATGCGCAGCGACCTCATGGACGTCGCCCGCGCCATCGAGCTGTCGCGCGCCACAATTCGCAACATCAAGCAGGACCTGTTCTGGGCGCTGTTCTACAACGGCATCGGCATTCCGCTGGCGGCGGGCGTGTTCTTCCCCCTCACCGGTTGGCAACTCTCGCCGATGTTTGGCGCCGCGGCCATGAGCCTGTCGAGCGTCTGCGTCGTGTCCAACGCGCTGCGCCTGCGAACCTTTAAGCCCAAGACGGCGCACTGAAGCACCCGACCTTGCCCCTCAAACCGTCGCTCGCGTACCCAAGTACGCTTCGCTCCTCTTTCGGGGCAATCTCGGGCACCTCAGCGCACCTTTAAGATGACGCTGTTCACGACTAAACTGTCAGATAATCTCAATCGATAAGGAGTACACCCATGCGTTACACAATCAAGACTTCCGGCCTTATGTGCGGCCACTGCGACGCTACTGTCGAGACGGCACTGCTCAACGTTGCCGGCGTGACCGACGCCGATGCCGATCACGAGACTCAGACCGTACAGGTGGAGTGCGCCGACACCGTGACCGCTGAGCAGCTCGCTGCCGCCGTCGAGGGCGCCGGCGAAAAGTTCCACGCCCTATCCGTGACCGCCGCGTAGCAGACGCCGCCTACTCAATCCTCAGAAGTTGCGGTGAAATACGGACTGTTGTGCCGCCCTAGGCCTTTAAACGGTCCGTATTTCACCGCAACTGACGGGGGCATCCGGAAGATCGACCAGAAACGAGGACCCGCCATGATGGCAGACCATAAATCGGTGACCCACATGCTCAAGACGGCACGCGGTCAGATCGACGGCATCCTGCGGATGGTCGAGGAGGACCGCTACTGCGTCGATATCTCCACGCAGCTCATGGCCACACAGGCGCTCCTCGCGCGCATTAACGCCGACGTGCTCAAGGCGCATATCGAGGGCTGCGTGACTTCGGCAATCGAATCGGGCGATGAAGACCTCAAGGCCGCCAAGCTCGCCGAGATCGAACGCGTCGTCGACAAGCTCTCCAAGTAATTGGGGCATCGGGGACAGACTGTTTTGCACCATCTTGGTGTATCGGGGACAGGTACGTTTGCACCACATTGGCGCAGATTGACCTGTCCCCCTTGCTCTAAATCGGGTATAAAGGCGTGCAGCATATCGAACGAAAGGCAATTTGCATGAATGACTTTATGAAAGGCCGCAATGGCGCCGACGAACTCACCATCGTGATGGGTTTTGCCGGCATCGTCATCGCGATGATCGGATCGATAGCCCGCATCCAGTGGCTCAGCTGGATCGCCATCGCCGTTATCGTGATTGGCGTGCTGCGCGGCCTGTCCAAAAATATCGATGCACGTCGCAAGGAGAACGAGGCCTTTGTCGCCACGACCGCCAATGTTCCCGGCTTGGGCAAGTTCGTCGCCAGCTTGGGCGGCGGCGCTGCAGCGGCCAGCACCTCACGCGCGGCCGGCACCAGCAAGGAAGACTTTGAGCGCGCCAAGCGCACGGCCAAGAAGATGTGGAAGGGTCGCAAGACCACGGCATACCTCAAGTGCCCCAACTGCGGCCAGATGCTCTCCGTCCCCAAGGGCAAAGGCAAGATCCGCGTCACCTGCCCCAAGTGCCACGCCAAGATGGAAACCCGCTCCTAGCCGCTACACCATAGGACAAAATAAAAGCCGAGGCCTCGCACTGAGACCTCGGCTTTTTTGATTATGACAAAGGGACCGTCCCTTTGTCACACCTATACTACGCCATCGCGGGCAAGCTCCTCGGCCAACGCCTCGGCAGGCATGGCCATAATCGCGTCGAGCTCGGCGTCCACCTCGGGAATACGCTTCACCTTGAGCTTGCGCACCAGATCACCGCGACACATCACGTGCGTCGGCTCACGCAGTGCGCACAGGTCATCGAGCGGGTTCTTGCGCGTCACCAGGATATCGGCGGCCTTGCCGCACTCGATCGTGCCAGTATCGCCGCCCAGCCCCAGCAGCTCGGCATTAACCTGCGTGGCTGTATGCAGTGCGAAGGCGTTGCTCACGCCGACATACTTGGCAAAATAGGCGACCTCGCGCCACATGTCATACTGCGTCACGAACGGGCAGCTTGAGTCCGTGCCAAGGCCCACCTTAACGCCAGCTTCCAGTGCGGCACGGGCGCTCTCGATGATGCCCGAGCACACGATGTCGCCGTTCTTCTTTTGCGTATCGGTAGAATGGGTCTTTTCCGGGTCGAGCAATACAAACGGCAGCGCCGGGCTGATAGTGCAGGTCACACTCGGAGCACGCCCCTCGAGCTGCGTGCCCGCGGCGCCACGGTACAGCTCCAAGATTTCGGGTGTCAACGGAGCGCCGTGCTCAATCGTGTCAACGCCGGCCTCAAGCGCGGCCTTCACGCCCTCGGTACTCTCGACATGGGCCATAACCGGAAGGCCCATATCGTGCGCCGCCTTGCATGCCGCCGCGGCAACCTCCACTGGCATACGCAGCACGCCCGGCTCGCCCACCTCGGCCGCATCGAACACGCCGCCCGTCACGAACAGCTTAATGACGTCGGCACCACGCGCATACAGGTCGCGCACCTGTTCGGCTGCCTCGGCGGGACTGTTGGCCACCTGGGCGAACAGGCCCGCACCATGGCCGCCCGGCACCGTGATGCCCGTTCCCGGCGCCACCAGGCGAGGACCCTGATACTTGCCGGCATCGATAGCATCGCGCACGGCCAGATCGGCAAACAGCGGGTCGCCCGCGCCGCGCACCGTGGTCACGCCGCTTGCTAGCTGCTGCTGGGCACTGCCCTTGAGGATGCGGCGGACGATGGTGCGGCCCACGGGATTATCGAGCTTCTTCATCAGCGCGCCCGCATCGCCGGCCGAGACAGGCTTGCCCGAGCCGCACAGGTGCACGTGCATATTGATGAGACCGGGCATGAGATACGCACCACCCAGGTCGATAACCTCGGCACCCGCGGGCGCCTGCGCCACAGCACTCGGCCCCATCCATGTGATGACACCGCGCTCAACGGCCACGGCCATATCGGGTTGCGGCTCCATATGCTCCGAACCATCCAGAATGGTCGCATTGATAAACAACGTAGAACGATCGGCAGACGCCATATCGAGCTCCTCCCCCTCAGAAAACTTGAACATCTGTCCATTATTATCCAGCGCGGCAGGATTGCTGCGGACATATCGGTTAACGGAGGGAAGAGGGGATGTGGGGGGACGGAATACGTTGCAGCCCCACCCCAGCAACATCAGGGGAATGTCTCGATCTGTAACAGGTACAGGGTTATTGGGCCCCTTGATGTTACAGATCGAGACATTCGGTCGACGTTTCACCGGTTTGTCTCGATCTGCAACAGTTACGAGCTCAAATAACCTCTAAACGTTACAGATTGAGACAAAACCTCTCAGCGCCCATACCACTGACGTCTCCACTCCTCAGCCAATTCAGCCTGCCGAGGAATACCCGCCAGCCTCATCTTCTCAACCAGCTTCCCCGGATTCTTGAGCTCATCAAACGTAAACCGAAGCACCTTATGCCCGAGCATTGTCAGATGGGACTCCCGTTGACGCTCTGCCACGAACGGGTCGACCGACTCCCGACCCTCGCCGTTCTGCAAGGCATACTTCCCCTTTCCGTCGAGCTCGCCGATGACACATGTCTCGTCCTCGAGCCTCCAGAAATAATCGACGCGAAACACCTGGCTCGGATCGAGCGGGTCGCGAAACTCCACCTGCAGCTCCGGAACCGGAAAGCCGTACGCAATAAAGAACGCTCGGAACCGAGACTCGCCACCGTTTTCGGACAGCCCGTCCGCATACGACGCAATCACTTGTGCCCTGCGATACCCTCGCCTGCCCTCGCAATCGACGCGGAGGCGCTCGCACAAATCCCCACGTGATACGTCTTTCGCCCGCAGTGCAGAATCGGCAATCGCCAACCCGTAGGAGAACGGCGCACGCAGCAAGCAATCCTCCACTGTGCGCCAAAACGACGTCACCCGCACGCCATCAACACGCTCGAGCGCGCCCGCCATCTGTGGACGCGACAACCTGCACCCGCTGCTCAACGTCACCGAACAACCTGTCTTAACAAGAAAACGCGGCCCGAGCAGATCATTCGACACCTCCAGACCCCACAAAAGCGCCGCGTCATAGCCCCAAAACGCCCAATCGGGATGAAACTCCGCAAGCCCTTTGATAGTCCTCAGCGCTCGCTCCGCCGGCGTCAATGCATCCCAATCATGCTGAAAACAGAACAGGTACGGCTCGGGCTCCGCGATATCGTCGGTTCCAACATGGCGTCGTAGCCACATGAGCTCGGTATTGTCATGCGTTGCGAGCAGCGCACCTTGCTTGGCCGTCTCCGTGAGCCGCGCGAGCATCCTATTCCGCGCCAACGTGTTGCGAGTCGTATGCTTGTGTTTGAGAACGGTATTAGACACTTCCATCACCACCACGTCAGACAAATGGGCCATCGTCGCCGTTGCCTCCGCTGACAAATGTCTTGATCTGTAACAGGAAGACCGATTTTTGGCCGCTAGATGTTACAGATCGAGATCTTTCGACACCGCGTCCAACCTTTGTCTCAATTTGTAACAGGTAGGTCGAGTTTTGGCCTGTAGATGTTACAGATTGAGACATTCCCCCAACCAGGTGCCAAACGTCTCGATCTGTAACAGTTAGACGTTCTCCAGGGCCCTAAACGTTACAGATTTAGACAAATCAGCAGCGCCCAAGCATTCGTCTCGATCTGTAACAGGTAGACCGGTTTTTTGTCCCTAAACGTTACAGATCGAGACAAATAGACACGCGGCGGCGCTGCGACAGCCCATCCCCTACTCCCACTCCTGCTCGTAGATGTTGAGCGACTTTACGTACCGCCCCTGGGCGCCCATGATGTCGCGGACCAGACGCAAGAAGAAACTGATGCACGAAGTGTCAAAGCCATCCTGCAGGTCCTCCGGATGCACCGCACCAGGCCCATCGACCGCCGTGTCACTCAGGCGTGCGATGTCATACAGATAGAGTTGTCCCGCCGTCAGCCAGACATCGTCGACGCAGGCGAGGCGCACCGCAATCGCTCCGTCGCTCCAATGCTCCTTTTGCACGATATGCGGATCGTAGACGTCAAAGCGACGGTCGGTGCGTGTGTCCTTCAGCGCGACCATACCAGTCGCAGGATCCTTGTCCAAAATGCCAAAGCGCGAGAAATACTGCGTGTCGCATACCTGCTCGAGCCGCTTGAGCGAGGCAGGCGAAAGCGATGCTGGCGGCTCATCAACATACAGCTCGAGCAGCGTCTTGCCATGGCGATAGGGGCGCTCGAAGAGCAGCCAATCGGTAAATGCCATGTTGTAGGCCATGATTTCGTTTTGGGAAGGCTCGGTGCAATAGCCGAGCCACGGGTCGACAATGATCTCGAACTGCTCGCGCGCCGGCTCCAAAAACTGAAACTTCCGCAGCATCCAAAAATGGGCCATGTCGGCAATATCGTTGCCAACGGCTTCGGCCAGATGCGCTCGGTCTAAAACGTGGTCAGTCACGGCATCCTCCTCAAACTGATGAACCTCAATTTGAGCTTACGAGGAGGGTGGGCAGCCACTGTCAGCACGGACAAAATAGGCCTCCGGCTGCAAACCAACTGCTGACCAAACACTTGACGGGATGCTTGACCGAAAATGCGAACCGCAATAAAACCGCAGGTAAACATAGACGGCCAACCCGCCCTTTTGAGCCATATGCCCACAGCCACCACAGAAACAACAGGTGACCACAGCTCAAAAAGACGCCGAATGGACACTCGCGCGTCGACAAACGAACAAATCGGTCGCAAACCCGCAAGAAGTGTCCCCGAATGCCGACCCAAAAGGAACGTCCCCAGCATGCCGGCACTTGGGGACGTTCCTTATGTGCCGGCAGTTGGGGACAGCCCTTGACGATTCAATTGTGAACAGCCGCCTTACAGCTCCAGCGCCTCGGCGACTTCGGCAGCGCAGGCCAGGGCGTCGACCATGGCGCTTACCACGAGCGAACTGCCATTGCGAGCATCGCCGGCCACGTATACCGGTGTGGCGTCCGCGGCGACGCCGTCGACACGCGCCGCAAGATGCGAGCCCTCGGCAGCCATCACAGGCAGCGGACGACCAGCAGCGGCAACGGGCACGCCAACGGCGTCGAACACACCGTGCTCCGGGCCCGTAAAGCCGCAGGCGATGAGCACCAACTGCGCCGGCACCTCGTGCTCGGAACCCGCGATGCGCTCCGGCTTACCGGCCGACCAGTCCAGATTGACCACACGCAGACCCGCGGCCGCGCCTTTCTTGTCCAGCAGCACCTCGAGGGTATCCACGCCCCAGGTGCGCATCTCGCCACCCATGGCAGCGATAGCCTCCTGCTGGCCGTAGTCGGTCTTCTTCACATTGGGCCACTGCGGCCAGGGGTTGCTCGCCGCGCGCTTATCGGGCGCCGCCGGCAAGAACTCAAACTGACGCACGCTGCGCGCACCCTGGCGCACCGCGGTACCCACGCAGTCGTTGCCGGTATCGCCGCCGCCAATGACCACGACGTCCAGGCCGCACGCGTTCACCACGGGCTCTCCGCCATCGAGCACCGAGACGGTCGAAGCCGTCAGGTAGTCCACGGCGTACACCACGCCCGGGGCATCAATGTTCGCAGCCGAAAGCCCACGCGGAGCACGAGCGCCGGCAGCCACCACGACGGCGTCAAAGCCATTGAGCTTGGCCGCCACCGCAGGGTTCGTAACGTCAGCACCCAGCTCGAACACAATGCCCAGCTCGCGCATAAGTGTCACGCGACGCTCGACCACGGACTTCTCGAGCTTCATGTTGGGAATGCCGTACATGAGCAGGCCGCCCGGGCGGTCGTCACGCTCAAACACCGTCACGCGCGCGCCGCGACGCGCAAGTTCCCATGCAGCCACCAGGCCAGCCGGGCCAGAGCCAATCACAGCGACCGTGGGCGCATCCTCCCCTGCCGGCTCAAAGCGGCGCGGGCCGCCGTTGGCCCACTCATGGTCGCTGATCGCACGCTCGTTGTCGTGAATCGTCGTGGGCTGGCCGTCGACCGAGCCCAGGTTGCACGCGGCCTCGCACAGCGCCGGGCACACGCGGCTCGTGAACTCGGGCATGGGCGAGGTGAGTGACAGACGCTCGGCAGCCTCGTTCCAGCGGCCGCGATACACTAGCTCGTTCCACTCGGGAATCAGATTGTGCAGTGGGCAGCCACTCGGACGCGCCTTGCCAAAGCTCGCGCCCATCTGACAAAACGCCACACCGCACATCATGCAGCGGCTCGCCTGGGCACGGCGCGCATCGTCGTCGAGCTCCACGTACAGCAGATCGAAATCGCGGCTGCGCTCCTCCACGGGGCGCAGCTCGTGGGTCACGCGATCGATATCAAGAAAAGCACCGGGCTTACCCATGGCACTTACGCCTCCTTCTTGGTCGAAGCAACAGAGCTGGCGGCGGCGGGCACAGCGCCAGCGACACCACCCGCCACATCAAAGCGAGCGACATCGGCGGCGTCGGCGCGACCGGTCACAATGTCAAACGCCAGCTCCTCGGCCTGCTCATGCGTCTTGCCGACGGCCTCGGCGGCGGCGACAATCGCCAGCACGCGCTCGTACTCGGTCGGAATGACCTTCACAAAGTGCTTGCTCATCGTCTCAAAGCTGTAGAGCAACTTAATGCCGCGCGGGCTCTGCGTCGCGTCCACGTGCTCCTGGACGAGCGCACGAATCTGCGCCAGCTCACCGGCCGTCGGGGCTTTAAGCTCAACGCTCTCGTGGTTCACACGGGCATCGAGCGTGCCGTACTGGTCAAAGACGTAAGCCACGCCGCCCGTCATGCCGGCGGCGAAGTTCTGCCCGACCTCGCCCAGGATGAGCGCCAGACCTCCCGTCATGTACTCGCAGCCATGGTTGCCGCAGCCCTCGACCACCACCGTGGCACCGGAGTTGCGTACGCCAAAGCGCTGGCCGGCCAGGCCGTTAATGAAGCCGCGGCCACTCGTAGCGCCAAAGAACGCAACGTTGCCCACGATGATGTTCTCGTCGAACTTGTAGGTCGCATGCGGGTTGGGGCGCACCGACACCTCGCCGCCCGAAAGGCCCTTGCCAAAGTAGTCGTTGGCGTCGCCGCACACGTTGAGCGTAATGCCGCGCGGCAGGAAGGCGCCAAAGCTCTGACCGGCCGAACCATCGCAATCGATGGTGATGGAGCCGGCGGGCAGGCCCTCGGGATGCGCCTTGGTCACCGCGTTGCCCAAGATGGTGCCCACGCAGCGGTTGACGTTGGCGATATCGGCGCGGAAGCGAATCGGACGCAGGTGCGCACGGGCATCGGCCGTATAGGGCACAAACAACGTGGAGTCGAGCGTCTTGTCGAGCTCGCTGTCCGCAGCCATCTGGGGCAGGAAGTGACGGCCGTCGGCACCCGGGATATGGGCACCAAACTCACAGGTCGCGCTCGCCAGCACGGGCGACAGATCGAGCAGGTTGGCCTTGCGGTTGCCCGGGACCTCAATCTGGCGCAAGCACTCGGGATGGCCGACCATCTCGTCGACGGTGCGGAAGCCCAGGCTCGCCATGACCTCACGCAGCTGCTCGGCAACAAAGAGCATAAAATGCTCGACGTGCTCTGGCTTGCCGCGGAAGCCGCGACGCAGGCGGCAGTTTTGCGTAGCGATGCCGGCCGGGCAGGTATCCTGCTGGCAGTCGCGCTGCATGAGGCAGCCCATGGAGATGAGCGGCATGGTCGCAAAGCCAAACTCCTCGGCACCCAGCAGGCAGGCGACGGCAACATCGGTGCCGTCCATGAGCTTGCCATCGGCCTCGAGCGCCACGCGTGAGCGCAGGCCGTTTTGCAGCAGCGTCTGCTGGGCCTCGGCAAGGCCAAGCTCCAGCGGCAGACCGGCGTGCCAGATCGAATCGCGCGCCGCAGCACCGGAGCCGCCGTTGTGGCCGCTGATCAAGATCTTGTCGGCGGCACCCTTGGCCACACCGGTGGCGATGGTGCCGACGCCGGCCTCGCTGACCAGCTTGACCGACACGCGTGCGCCGGGGTTGGCGTTCTTAAGATCGAAGATAAGCTCCGCCAGGTCCTCGATGGAGTAGATGTCGTGGTGCGGCGGAGGCGAGATCAGGCCGATGCCGGGCGTGGACTGACGGACCTCGGCGATCCAGGGGTAGACCTTCTTGCCGGGCAGGTGGCCGCCCTCGCCGGGCTTGGCGCCCTGGGCCATCTTGATCTGAATCTCAAAGGCGCTGCACAGGTAGCGGCTCGTCACGCCAAAGCGCGCGCTTGCCACCTGCTTGATGGCGGAATTCTTGGAGTCACCGTTAGCCAGCGGGGTCTCGCGGCGCGGATCCTCGCCGCCCTCGCCCGAGTTGGAACGGCCGTGCAGGCGGTTCATGGCGATGGCCATGCACTCGTGTGCTTCCTTGCTGATGGAACCGTACGACATGGCGCCGGTGTTAAAGCGGCGAACGATGTTGAGCGCGGGCTCGACCTCGTCGAGTGCCACCGGGGTGCGGCCGCCGGCATCAAAGTCCAGCAGGTCGCGCAGGCGCACGGCACGGCCGGTGCGGTGCAGGCGGGCGCTGTACTCCTTAAAGGTGTCGTAGCTGTCCTCACGGCAGGCGGTCCGCAGCAAGTAGACAGTCTGCGGATCGATGAGGTGATCCTCGCCGCCGAGCGGGCGCCACTTGGTCAGACCCAACGTGGGCAGCTGATCGGGAGCCGGGCTCTTAAGGATAGCGAGCGCGGCGTCGTAGCGCTCATTCTGCTCGCGCTCGACGTCCTCGACACCCATACCGCCCACACGGCTCACCGTGCCGGCGAAGTACGCGTTGACGAACTCCGGCGTAAAGCCCACGGCCTCGAAGATCTGCGCGGAGTGGTAGCTCTGCACCGTGGAGATGCCCATCTTGGACATGATGGAGACGATGCCCGCCGTCGCGGCCTTGTTGTAATTGGCGATGCTCTGCTCGGCCGTCACGTCCAGGTCGCCGCGTGCCGCCAGATTGCGGATGCACGCATGCGCGTTGTACGGGTAGATGCCGCTTGCGGAGTAGCCCACCAGCGCCGCAAAGTCATGCGGAGACACGGCATCGCCGCACTCCACCACGATATCGGCAAAGGTGCGCACGCCGGCACGGATCAGGTGGTTGTGCACGCAGCCCACGGCGAGCAGCGACGGCACGGGCACCTCGCCCGCTCCGGCGCGATCGCTCAGCACCACGATGTTCACGCCATCGCGAACCGCAGCCTCGACGTCTTCGGCAAGCTGCTTGAGCGCAGCCTGCAGCGCGCCCTCACCCGCGTCGCGGCGGTACACGGCACGGAACCGGCGGGTCTTAAAGCCAACACGGTCAATCGCGCAAATGCGGTCGAACTCCTCCTCGCTCAGCAGCGGGCGCTCCAGGCGCACCAGCTGGCAGGCCGTACGGGAGTCCTCGAGCAGGTTGCCGTGGTTGCCCAGGTAGAGCGTGGTCGAGGTGACCATATGCTCGCGAAGGGCGTCGATCGGCGGGTTCGTGACCTGGGCGAACAGCTGATAGAAGTAGTCAAAGAACGAGCGCGTCTTCTTGGACAGGCAGGCCAGCGGCGCATCGATACCCATCGAGGCGAGCGGGGCCTTGCCCTGCTGGGCCATGGGACGCACGACCTCGTCGACGTCATCCCAGTGGTAGCCGAGCTTGGCCATACGCACGGCGGCGGGCACCTCGGCGTCCTCGGCGGGCGTTGCCGCAACGGGCTCATCGAGCGCGTCAACGGTTAGCGTCTCCTCGGCAATCCAATCACGGTAGGGCTTTTCCTTGGCGTAACGGGCACGCAGCTCATCGTTGTAGATGACACGCCCGCGGGCAAAGTCGACCTCGAGCATCTGGCCCGGTCCCAGGCAGCCGCTCGTCAGGATGTTCTCGGGGCTCACCTCGATGGTGCCCACCTCGCTCGCCAGCATAAAGCGACCGTCGCGCGTCACATAGTAGCGGGCGGGACGCAGGCCGTTACGGTCGAGGGCGGCACCCAGCGTGCGACCGTCGGTAAAGGCGATGGCCGCCGGGCCATCCCACGGCTCCATGAGCATGGACTGGTAAGCGTCGTAGGCGCGGCGCTCCTCACTCAGGCTGTCGTTGTGGTCCCACGGCTCGGGCAGCAACATGGACGCGGCACGCGTGAGCGGGCGACCGTTCATGACCAAAAATTCGAGCACGTTATCCAGAATCGCGGAGTCGGAACCCTCGCGGTTGATGATGGGCATCACGCGCTCAAGATCGTGCTGCAGCACGGGGCTGTACAGGTTGGGCTCGCGGGCACGAATCCAGTTGACGTTGCCCTTGAGGGTGTTGATCTCGCCGTTGTGGATGATAAAGCGGTTGGGGTGCGCGCGCTCCCAGCTGGGCGTAGTGTTGGTGGAGTAGCGCGAGTGGACGAGTGCCACGGCCGTTTTGACGGCGGCGTCGTTGAGGTCGATGAAGAAGCGGCGCATCTGTGTGGCCACAAGCATGCCTTTGTACACGATGGTGCGCGAGCTCATGGAGCACACATAGAAGATCTTGTCGCGCAGGGCAAACTCGGCGTCGGCCTTCTTCTCGATGGTGCGGCGGCACACGTACAGGCGGCGCTCGAATGCGTCACCTGCCGGCGTGTCGTCGGGGCGGCCCAGAAAGGCCTGCAGGATGGTAGGCATGCAGGCGCGGGCCGTCTCACCCAGGTCGTGCGGGTCGACAGGCACCTCGCGCCAAAAGAGCAGCGGCACGCCGGCCTCGGCGCAGCCCTCCTCAAACACGCGACGGGCATCCTCTACGCCCTTGTCGTCCTGCGGGAAGAACAGCATGGCCACGCCATAGTCGCCCTCTGCCGGCAGAATCTGGCCGCACTTTTGAGCCTCTTTACGGAAAAGTGATGCGGAACCTGGAACAGGATGCCAGCGCCGTCGCCGGTGTTCTTCTCGAGTCCCGTACCACCGCGGTGCTCCAAGTTAACCAGAATGGACAGTGCGTCGTCCAGGATCTGGTGATGGCGCTCGCCGTTGATATCGGCAAGCGCGCCGATGCCACATGCATCGTGGTCGAATTCGGGGCGATAAAGGCCCTGCTGCTGAGCGGAATCTGCCTGCATCGCGATCCTCCCCTAGATATTTAGACAGTCAGTTGAATAGGCATACTAGGAGCATCGCCGGCCTGTTGTGTTTCCCGCCCGTTTCGAAACAATCGCGTAACGCACGCCCTACGAGTGGACACCGCCGACCTCAAGGACAA
Organism: uncultured Collinsella sp.; assembly: GCA_905209455.1. Classification (GTDB taxonomy): domain Bacteria; phylum Actinomycetota; class Coriobacteriia; order Coriobacteriales; family Coriobacteriaceae; genus Collinsella. The sequence goes on along the minus strand of CAJLTA010000004.1, from coordinate 19,779 downwards.
CGACAAGGGCCCCAAGTTCGACCTGTAAACTCACCGCTTCAAACATCTCAATCTGTAACAGGAAGACCCAATTTCGACGACTAACTGTTACAGATTGAGATGTTTTCGAGAGACGGTTCCGAATGTCTCAATCTGTAACACGAAGGGCCAGTTTTTGCAGCTAACTGTTACAGATCGAGATTTTCCATAGGACCATTTCTTCTTGTCTTGATCTGTAACACCTAGGTCCAATTTCCATCCCTAGTTGTTACAGATCAAGACATTTCGGCAGCCCCCTTCATCATCCTATTCAAATACAGCAATTTTGTTAGTCTTGGTTAACTTCGAGCCTAAAACGGGTATCCTTTGCGGCGTCAAGCAAACGGCACGCAGGAGCGCACCATGCTCAACCATCTCAAACAACACTTTGGCTCCCGACGCACCGGTGGTCACGGAGGCCTAGACATTGCGCGGCACATCGGCCCCGGGTTGCTCGTGACCGTCGGCTTTATCGACCCGGGCAATTGGGCCTCCAATATGGCCGCCGGCTCGCAGTTTGGCTACGCGCTGCTGTGGATCGTCACACTGTCCACGATCATGCTCATCGTGCTGCAGCACAACGCGGCGCACTTGGGCATCGCCACGGGCACCTGTCTTGCCGAGGCCACGACACGCTACCTCCCCCGCATCGTGGGACGCGCGGTACTCGCCAGCGCCTATCTCGCGACCATCGCCACCGCCATGGCCGAAGTCCTGGGCGGTGCGATCGCGCTTCAAATGCTCTTTGGCCTGCCCGTACGCGCCGGCTGCGTCATCGTCGCGGCGGCATCGATGGCGATGCTCATGACGAGCTCCTACAAGCGTGCCGAACGCTGGATCATCGCCTTCGTCGGCGTGGTAGGACTCTCGTTTTTGGCTGAGCTTACGCTAGTCAAGGTCGACTGGCCGCAAGCCGCCGCAAGCTGGATCACGCCCAGTATGCCCACTGGCTCTGCCGCGATTATCGTGAGTGTCCTGGGTGCGGTCGTTATGCCCCACAACCTCTTTCTACACTCCGAGGTCATCCAATCCATGCACTTCGAAGGCCAAGGCGAGCAGGTTATCGAAGAGCGTCTGCGCTATGAGCTCTTCGACACGCTCTTTTCGATGGGCGTGGGCTGGGCAATCAACTCGGCCATGGTCATCCTGGCCGCAACGACCTTCTTTGCGCACGGCATTGTCGTAGACGATCTCGCCGTCGCAGCGGACACGCTCTCCCCCATTCTGGGCCCAGCAAGCTCGACAATCTTTGCGGTGGCGCTGCTGTTTGCGGGCCTCTCGAGTAGTGTGACGGCAGGCATGGCGGCAGGCACCATCACCGCGGGCATGTTCGACGAGGAATACGACATCCACGACCGGCACTCATCGATTGGAGTGACGGTCTGTTTCGTCGGCGCAGTGGCTGCGTGCCTGATCGTCCCGAATCCTTTTGAGGGTCTCATCTGGAGTCAGGCGCTGCTGTCGCTTCAGTTGCCGATTACGGTCTTTGTGCTCATACGACTCACCAGTTCGCCCCGCGTTATGGGCAAATACGCCAACTCGCGCCCGCTCAACGCGCTGCTCGTAGGGATCGGCGTCATCGTGACGATTCTCGACATCGTGCTGCTAACGGGGATGTAATTGGGATGGCGTGGCTGTCCAGATATAACGTCTTAATCTGTAACACGTGAGACCGTTTTAAACCGTCAGATAAATCAAAAGGGTCCCGGCCGAGAATTCGACCGGGACCCTTGGACAGAGCTCTGTATAGCTAATCGCCGTGTGTCTACGAGTTACTCCTCGACGAGCTCAAACTCATCGGGGCCGACGCCGCAGACCGGGCATACGTAATCCTCGGGCAGCTCGGGCGTGTCGACCTCAACCTCGTAACCGCAAACGGTGCACACGAACTTATACGTCTTCTTCTCCTCAGCCATGATGTTCTCCTCTCGAACGCGACTGGTGATGTACTTCACTTATTAGTATAGATTCTCAATAATATAATGCAAGTATTTTTAGAACATTTCTAGCCTTGATACGACGAAGCCTTGGGCGGCGTCTTGCCCTTCAAGACCTTGTGATAGTAGTCATAGGTCAGCGGGGCCTCGCCGCTCAAGCGCTCGGCGTCCTCCACCTCGCCGATAAAGAGCAGGTGCGTGCCCACATCCACGGTATCAATCAAACGGCAGCTGAACAGCGCCGCCGCGTGCTCGGGCACATAGGGCATGCCCAGAGTGGTCTCGTGAGTCTCGTACTTGGCAAACTTGTCGTAATCGCTGCTGGTGCGGAAGCCAAAGTTGCCAATGTAGAGCATATCGGCCGTCTGATCGATCACGGTCAGCGCAAAGGCCTTAGCCGATACGATTACGCCGGACGTGACATTTTCCTTGTTCACGGCAATCGAGATGCGCGGCGGGGCGGATGTCACCTGCACTGCTGTGTTGATAACGCAGCCGGCACGCAGCCCGTCCGCCGCGGCGCTCACCACGTACAGGCCACTCGGCATCGTAAAGAACGCAGTTTTGTCCATAACGATCACTCCCCTAACTCGGGTTGGAACCTCATGGATGTATGTACCCACAAAAAAGGCGGCACCCATAACGGACGCCGCCTTTGAGACATATGTGTCAGAACAGTAAGAAAGATGAGACGCCCGCAGTTGCGGTGAAATAGGGACCGAATAGCCCCTCAAACAGGCAAAACAGTCCGTATTCCACCGCAACTTATACAGAGTGCCTAGCGGTTGCGTTCCTTAAGGGCGCGGTCGATCTCGCGTTGGACATCACGCTTGGCCATGTCCTCGCGCTTGTCGTAGAGCTTCTTGCCGCGACCCAGACCCAGCAGCAGCTTTACGCGGCCGTCGGTATTAAAGTAAAGCTCCAACGGAACCAGCGCATAACCACGGTTGCGAAGTTTGCCGTCAAGAAAGTCGATCTCCTTACGGTGCAGCAGCAGACGACGCCGACGGTCGGGATCGCGATTCCACACGCCACCATGGCTATAAGGATGGATATGCAGGCCGACGAGCCAGCACTCCCCGCCGCGGATCAGCGCGAAGGTATCGGTAATCTGGCACGCGCGCTCGCGAATCGACTTGACCTCGGTGCCGCTCAGCTCAATACCGCACTCAAACGTCTCATCGATAAAGTACTCGTGATGCGCCGAGCGATTCTTGGAAATGAGCTTGCGTTCGCGCTTACTGGGCATCGCCGGCCTCCTTGGCGCCATCGGAACCCTTGCCCGTAGCTTCGCGCTTAGCCTTGCGCTCGGCATTGAGCTCGGCATCGCTCTCGCGCACCAGTTTGATAATCGCCGCGCAGGCTTCCTCGCCCATCAAGTCGCGAGCACGCACCGTCAGGCGCGTCGCCTCCTGCTTGTCGCCGTCGCTTGCAGCATCGGTCGCGCACATAATCAGGCAGATGGCAATCTCGGCCGAAGGTGAGGTCGGAACGCCCTGCAACGCCAGCTCGCCCATCACGTGCTCGTCGCTCTCCTCGGCGGCATCCGGATAGGTAGTATGGATCTTGTTGAGCAGGCGCGTCGTATGCGCATCGTTGGGCGCCAGGCGCAGCGCCAGACGCGCGCAGCCCACGGCAGCCGAAACGTTCTCGGTCTCGGGCTCCAAGAAGTACTGGCCTAGATTGGCGTAAGCGCGGGCGGCGCACTTGCCATCGCTCGCGCGCTCCAGCACCGAAAACGAAAGCGAAGCCCACTCCTGCTTGTCCTCGAGAGCGCGGAACAGCTCGGCCAAATCCAAGCGATAGTTGCAGTTCATGGGGTCCCAACGCACAGCCTGCATCAGGGCATTACGAGCGCTCACATAATCCTGCTGGCGAATGTAGGCAAACGCCATATCAGAGTACAGGCGGTCAAACGGCACCTCGACCTGCACGAGCTCGCGCGGATCCTTCTCCACGCGGCGATAGGCCAAGCGCTCAAACTTGCTATCGAAGCTAAAGTATTGGCGCTTCTCCTCCGTCTTGCACTCGGCGTCGATATACTCCTCGGCGAGCTCCACCAGGCGCTCCAGCAGCGGCGTCGCCGTAGCCAGGTCGCCCTGCGCCAGATAGTTCTCGGCATACGTGATGTCTTGCAAGCTGATGGGCAGGTCCATGACAACTCCTCGGTCCGGGCGGCAGACTCAACGCGCGCCTTAAACATCGGTCAATACACAAAACCCGGGTCTCTTACGAGGCCCGGGCGTTCAATTTTGGTAGCCCGTACCAGATTCGAACTGGTGATCTCCGCCTTGAGAGGGCGGCGTCCTAAACCGCTAGACGAACGGGCCATATGTAGCAAATGCAATGGCTGGGATGGAGGGAGTCGAACCCCCATTGACGGAACCAGAATCCGCTGTCCTGCCATTAGACGACATCCCAATGACTGCATCGCTGCGCTCGGCTGTGCCTTTGCGCAAGAAAGAAATATACGGGAAGTCCCGCCGTGACGCAAGCCCTAATTTTGACTTTTTTGAAATTCAGTCAAATTGGCCTAATTTAGTCCAACCCGTGAAGGACCTGTGAAGCCAACCGCTGTACACGAAGGGCAAAACGCCGCGAGCGGTAGCCGTCAACCGTTGGCAGATTCTACCGTGAAAACGATAGCACCAGGCAACACAATCGAAGTATCAATGATCGCGTAGATATCGAGGCGCCATGGACGAAGAGCTTGATTACCTATGGGAGACCCTGGGCCTTGAGATCACTGCCGACCTTTGGCCCGAACGGGACAAAATCCATCCCACACTGCGCCCCGCCATTACTGTGGTGCAGGCAAAATACCGCCGTGCATCCTTTTTGATCATGCGGATGTCATGGCACGCGGGACTCCCCGACCTTAAGCGAATCCAGGCAAGCCTCGTCGAGTTGTCCGGTATGCCGACCGTCATATCCGAGGCGCACCTGGAGCAGCGCCAGCGCGAGCGACTGCAACAGCAGCGGATTCCCTTTATCTGCCCCGGCGTTCAGGCATATCTGCCCTTTATGGACGAGGAGTACTGGAGCGGCAAGCCCAACAAACACGTAAAGGTCTACGATCCGCACGAATGGGCGCAGCTGGCGGACTGACTGGGGCAGGCCCGCCGGCGGAAAGTGCGCCCCAGATTTCAAGCTCAAACTGGTCCCCACTTTCCCGTCGAGCCCTCAACCGGAAACCGTGTCCCACAATCGAAGCTCAGAATGGGACGTGCTTTCCGCAACCGGCCACTTTGGGAAAGTGCATCCCATTCTGGAAGCGAATTCCGGGTCGCACTTTCCGCAGCCGCTACAGCAACGCCTCGGCCCAAGCCGATTCCCTAAAGCCGGGAATCGCAAAGTCGTCGCCCACCAGCAGCGGACGCTTGACCAGCATGCCGTCGGTCGCCAGCAGCTCGTAGCACTCCCGATCCGTCATGCCCGCATCCAGACGCGCCTTCAGGCCCAGCTCTCGATATTTCATGCCCGACGAATTAAAGAAACGCCGCACCGGCAGCCCCGAACGAGCAATCCAGGTCGCAAGCTCATCAGCCGTGGGATTGTCCAAAACGATATCGCGGTCGATATACTCAACCCCATGTTCGTCCAGCCATGCCTTGGCCTTTTTACAGGTCGAGCACTTGGGATATTCAACAAACAGTACGGTCATGGGAATCCTCCGAATATAGATCGGCCAACGCAGGCACACGCCACACGAGGCGCCTTCGTATGATGGGCCAATTGTAGCCCGCGGGTCACACGTTAAACGAACCGTACCCCGAATCCGCGTTTGATGAACGGCAGCAGTTCCATTGCTTCGGGCGTGATATGGCCCGCAACGTTCATGCGCTCGTCACCGGGAAGATCAACCCGCGCAATCTCAAGCTCGCCTTCGTAGCGCCCATATCCGCTATTGCTCACAGCGATCGACCCCGCCTTTCGCGGCAGGCCGGCTCCGGCATCCGTCGGCACGGAATCCGGCTTAAGCTTCGTACGTGACTCCTGAGACCTAAAGATGAGGACACTCGAGTCGGGCCGGTCGTGATGAATCTGCCCGCGCACATAGGCATAACCGGGCTCAAGCTCGCATTGCAGGTCCACGTATCCGGCGGAAACTTGAGCAAACTGCGCCCAGCCCGCATCGGAAAGATCGGGGTCGCCGACCAACACAATGTCGCAATCGGCGCCATGTGCAAGCTCAAGCATATTGAGAGCAACCTTTGACGCGCGACCGCGCTGCGCCTCGACCGTCGGCAGTCCCTCGAATACCGGCCCGCGAACGTTAGCATCACCCGGCACAAAAGCCATGATTTCGAATCCAAGCGCCGCAAGACGAAGATTCGTCCGAGCAACATCTTCAAGAGCTAAACCGGTATAAGGCTTGGGGTAAAAATTGTGGCAGGCGGCAAAACGAGTCACATCGGCGCCGGCTTCACGCCACGATGCGATTTCATCAGAACTCACCGTCGATGCATTGACCACAATGCGAAATACACCGGACAGCTCCGCGACCCGCTGGGCGCTAAAACCATAGTCCAAACGAAGGTATTCCAACCCCAAATCGCGCAGGTCCTCGATGCGCTCAAGCCCGAGCAAATCGCACGTGCGAGGCCCCACATCGGCAATGAGCGCAATGCCGTAGGCGGAAAGCAGCGACAACACATGACGGACCTTATCGGCATACGCCGCTCCCCCATCCTCGGGAATATGCAGCGAGGTGAACGCATAGCGCGCACCCGCCGCGGCACCACGCTCAATCGTCCGCTCAATATCCTGCAGAGGGCTGGAAAGATAAATCGAAATACCCGTTTTCACGCTTCAACGCTCCTTTAAAAAAGGCCGGCGGAGCAGTTAGCCCCGCCGGCACAACCATATCATCAAGAAATCTGCCGCGCTCCGCGAGTCCTGAGCAACACGGCTCGCGATATCAAACTACTCGCCAAAGAACTCGTTGATCTTCTGCTCGTCGACGCCAAAGAACCACGTCAGGACAAAGCCGGCGGCATAGGCAAGCAGCATAGCAGCAACGTAGCCGAACTGCTGGCCAGGAACGACGATCAGCAGGCCAAACAGACCGGAAACGCCCTGAGAAACCGTGCCGATGTGAAGCAGCGCCGCGAGCGCGCCGCCAAATCCGGCACCCAGGCAGGCCGTCACAAACGGACGAACGAGCGGCAGCGTAACAGCATACATCAGAGGCTCGCCCACACCCAGGATTCCAACGGGAATGGACTCTGCGACGTACTTCTTGAGCTTGGCGTTCTTGGTCTTAAAGTACAGCGCCAAACCGGCACCGACCTGGCCGCCGCCAGCCATCATAAGGATGGGAAGCAGGTAATTGATGCCCTTGGTAGCTCCGTCGGGATCGTTGAGCATAGCGTGGATCGGCGTGAGCGCCTGATGCAGGCCGACGGACACCAGCGGCAAGAAGCCTGCCGACAGGATATAGCCGCCCAGGACGCCCAGCTTCTCGAAGATAAAGGTCAAAACGCTAAAGATGGCAGTCGTCAGCCATGCGCCAACCGGCTGGATGACGAGCATCAGAGCAAAGGCGCCGATGATGAGCACCAGCAGCGGGGACAAGAACGTGTCGAGTGCGTTGGGCATAATCTTGCGAATCTGACGCTCCATCCAGGCAAAAAATGCGCCAGCGATGAGAGCCGCGATCATGCCGCCCGCTGCGGGGTTGTACTGCGCATTGGTGAGCGGCAGCAGAATGGCAGTGGCAGGATCAGCCGCGCCAGGCGCAAGCAGGGGCATGGCACTGTTGGCGATGCACATCATGCCGGCGATGCCGCCCAGCGCAGCGGAACCACCAAACTCACGTGCCGCGTTATAGCCCACCAAGATGGGCAGATAGGCAAACAGGGCCCAGCCCATGGAACGAATGCCCTGGTACCACCACTCGCCTGCAAGCGCTCCTGCCGTCGAGACGTTAATGACGTTGCAGATACCGTTGATGAGGCCAGCCGCAATGATGCCGGGAAGCAGGGCGACGAAGACATTGGAAATCTTCTTGAGGAAGGCCTGAACCGGCTTGGACTCGTACTTGGCCTTCTGCGCGGCCTTGTTTGTGGCCGCAGCGTCAACCACGCTCTCGTCGGCAACGCCTTTCGCAAGGCCGGTGAGCTTGGAGAACTCCTCGAGCACCTTATTCACCTTGCCCGGACCCAGCACGATCTGCATCGTGTCGTCCTCGACCAGGCCCATCACGCCGTCGAGTGCCTTAATACCCTCCGTGTCGACGTTGCCCGTGTCTTTGACGGTCACGCGCAGGCGCGTCATGCACGCCGCGTTTGCGAGCACGTTGTCTTTACCGCCCAAAAGGTCCAACAGCTTTTGGGCCAGCTCTTTGTTCGTCATAACTCCTCCTTGTATTGGGTATCTCGTCTGGATGTCATATCAGCTCACGCCGCGCACCTATTGGGCGTCGGCATTGCTCTTCTCATGGCCACTCACCGCAGTACGGACATGGCCGTGCGCCCGTTCAAGAGCTACCGCAGCCTGCTCGGCATCGCAGTCCAACAGCACCGAGACAATAGCGGTTTTTACGTGGCCGCCGGCATCCGCAAGCGCCTGAACAGCGCGCTCGCGCGTGCAGTCGGTCGTTTCCATCACGATGTTCTGGCCGCGCACCACCAACTTCTCGTTCGTCTGCTGCACATCGACCATCAGGTTTTGGTACACCTTGCCAATCTTGACCATGGCACCGGTCGAAATCATGTTGAGAATGAGCTTTTGAACCGTTCCCGCCTTGAGTCTCGTTGAGCCGGTCAGCACCTCGGGACCGGGCACGGGCTCAATGGCAAGATCTGCGCTCTCCCCGATCTTCGACCCTTGGTTGCAGGCAATTGCAATGGTCTTGCACCCAGTTGCCTTGGCGTACACAAGGCCGCCCACCACATAAGGAGTACGACCGCTTGCCGCCAGGCCAACGACAAGATCCTTGTCCGAGAGTCCACGCTCTCGCAGGTCGTTCGCGCCAAGCTCCTCGCTGTCTTCGGCACCTTCGACAGCCTTGATAAACGCCGTCTCGCCTCCGGCAATGAGCCCGACAATCAGATCGGGTGACACGCCAAACGTGGGCGGACACTCCGAAGCGTCGAGTACGCCCAGACGACCGCTGGTGCCTGCGCCCATGTAAAAGACGCGCCCGCCGCGCTCGAGTGTCTCAGCAGCCCAGTCGATTGCTGTGGCAACCTGGGGCAACACTTTCGTGACCGACTGGACGGCACGAAGATCCTCATCGTTCATCGTCGTGACGATTTGCAGCGATGTCATCGTATCGAGGTCCATTGACCTTTGATTACGCTGTTCGGTCGTGAATTTTGTTAAATCGAGCATTTCATTCACCTCATCTTTCCTGTTTCTCGATGTAGTTTTGCTTAATGACATGCGTCGCCCGTTCGTAGTCGCTGGCAACGTAAGCAGCGTACAGGGCATCGACAACCATAAGCTGGGCCATACGCGAAGCCATGGCACCGCTGCGGACCAAGGGTTCACTCGCAGCGACGCCGAGCACGGCATCGGCCATGGTGGCAAGCTTGGATGATCCATCTACTTTGGTAACGGCCACTACGGGACAGTTGTGGCGTTGAGCCTCGGCGGTGCAGTCCAGCACCTCTTGCGTCAAGCCCGAGTAACTAAAGGCGATTGCCATATCGCCCTCATGCATGTTCTTGGCACATAAGAGCTGATCATGCCAGTCGTCGTACAGATGGCACTCTTTGTCGACACGCATGAGCTTTTGCGCCAGGTCGTGCGCGACCAAACGAGAAGCACCAATACCGAACAGATTGACCGCGCGTGCCCGCTTAAGACGGGCCGCGCATCGCTCCAAGACGGTGTAATCGAGCGTTCGCGCCGTCGCCTCGATCGTGCGCACGTTGCTTTTCATCACCTTCCCCACGATACGTTCGACGCTGTCATCCATGGAGATGTCCTCGAGGGCAACGTCTTTCTTGTCACCTAAGAGCGCCAGCTCGGCAATCAGTTCGCGTTGGAACTCCTTGTAGCCCGCAAAACCCAAACGCTTGCAAAAGCGCAAAATGCTCGAGGGCGAGGAGAACGTGACATCGGCAAGACCGCGGACGGACAGCCCGACCACCTCGTGCGGATGAGCGCTTACATATGCGATGACATTGCGTTCCGCCGGGCTCGCGCTGAGCTCACGCTCGCGAAGCCGCAAAAGCAATCCGTTTGCCATCTCAAACACCTCCGTTGAGAAGAATTAAAGACCAACGAACGATTCGTACCGGATACAAACAGCTTTTGCGGTACATTGTGCCGCATCGTGGCGCACAAAGGGCGAGCGTTCTACCGCTCGCCCCTCAAATCCGACCGCTCGGAAATACGCGCGACACAAAATAATTCAACAAGGTCGCATTATCAGAAACGGGTTTGTTACCGGCTAGCGCCTCGCATGGGCGCCGATCGGCCGAGTCGCATGGCGCACCAACGCCGCCGTCAGCAATACCAACAGCATGGCGATGACATAGCCCGCAGCATCGAATCCTAAATCGATAACGTCGAAATGCCTGCCGGGAACAAAGATCTTATGTACCTGATCGCCAACGGAGCAGGCGGCGCAAAAGAGCAATACGGGCACGCAACGGGAGCATACGCTCCACGGACGCCTGGAAAAGCAAACCACGACCACCGAGGCGAACAATCCGACGAAGAAAAACTCTACGGTATGGGCAACGCGACGGACGTTCGTGCCCACCCACATGCGAATGGAAGCAAGTCGGCCAGACCGGACATTCGAGGCAGCCGAATCGGTGCCCCCGGTCATTCCGTTCTCCGCCTGAGCTTCACCCGTGGCATCGACAGCCTGAACGCCCGTAGCCTGGCCCTCCACCACACGCGCGGTGGACTCGCTCAGCAACGACGTCTCCACCGCATTTTGCTCCGTCAGCACCCAGATGCCCGCCAGCGTTGCAACGAACAGAACAATTGCGGTCCATCCGATTATTTGTTTTACGCGCGCCAAGGGCCAACCTCCTTTTTTGAATATCAGCGAGTGTAGCCCCAAATGGCATCGTCACCGTATCAATATTTGAATCGCAACAGGAAGCGACAAAGCGACGCAAACCCCTACCCCGCCTCGCGCATCCAGCGATCGAACGTCCCCACGCACACGCCCAGGCACTTTGCTGCCTGGCTGCGGGTAATATCGCCTGCCTCATAGCTATCGCGCACCAGCTCAAACTGAGGAGGGCACGGCTTGCGAGGTCGACCGAAACGAACCCCTCGCGCCCGCGCCGCTGCAATTCCCTCCGCCTGGCGCCGATGGATATTCTCGCGCTCCACCTGCGCCACGTAGCTCAGCAGTTGCAGCACAATATCGGCAATCAGGGTGTTGGTCACATCCGGCGCGCCGCTGGCCCTAGCGCGCGTGTCAAGCAATGGCATGTCCAATACCACAATGGCAACCCCGAGCTCCTTGGTAATGCGTCGCCATTCCTCAAGAATCTCGGAGTAATTACGACCAAGTCGGTCGATAGAAAGCACCACCAGCACGTCCCCGTCTCCCAGGACGTGCAACAGCTCGCGATAATGCGGTCGATCGAAGTCCTTGCCGCTCGCATGGTCGGCATAAATATTCGCTGAGCCCACGCCATAGGCGCCCAGCGCATCCAGCTGCCGATTCAGATTCTGATCGCGCGAACTCACCCGCGCATACCCGTACACCGTCGCCATCTCATCCCCGCTTTCTTGTAAACCTGCCAAAAGGGACAGGTTTATTTTGGTAGGTTTTACCTCTCAAATAGCAGGTAAGCGGGCGGCCGAGCAGACGGCAAGGTAGCCACTATTCAAATGCGGAGGGCGACCCCGAAAGACCGCCCTCCGCTCCCCCACCATGAGTCGGGATTTAGCTAATGGATAAGCTTAAAGTCCAAGTGTCCACGCGTGGTATTGACGCGCGAGACCTCGATAATCACGCGCTGGCCCAGTTCATAGCGAGTCCCCGTGTCGGCGCCCGTCAGCGTAAGCGCGTCCTCGTCGAACTCGAACCACTCGTTGCCCAGGCTCTTAATTGAAACCAGGCCCTCGACCTGTGTTAGGTCCAAGCGCACAAAGAGGCCCATGCTGCTAACCCACGAGACGGTTCCGGCATAGCGCTCACCCAGACAGTCCTCATAGTACTGGGCAATCTTGATCTTTTGCGTCGCATGGCTGGCGGCATCTGCCGCGCGCTCGGCATCGCTACATGCGCGGCAGATCTGCGGCAGAATGCGCGGCAGCGACTCACGCCCCTTGCCGATCAGCCGCGGCGTACGGACCAAGGCGTCCTTGCCGCCGAGCTGCTCATAGGCCAACTGCAGTTTGAGCACGCGGTGCACCACTAGATCGGGGTAGCGACGGATGGGACTCGTAAAGTGACAGTAGCACGGCGCGGCGAGCGCAAAGTGGCCCTCGTTGCGCGGCTTGTACAGCGCGCGCTGCATGCTGCGCAGAAGCAGCGTGTTGACGAGCGGTGCGTTGGCCGTACCGGCGGCAGCATCAACTGCAGCCTGCAGCTCATCGGGGCTCCCCAGGGCAATACCGGCAGCACGGCGATCGTCGATGATGCCTAGCTGCGCCAGCGCAACGGCAGCACCGTGCAGGCTATCGGGGCTCGGATCCTCATGCACACGATAGCAGGCCTCGATATCACGGTCTGCCAGCCACTCTGCAACGCACTCGTTGGCGAGCAGCATGGCTTCCTCGATAAGCGACGTGGCACACGAACGCTCACGCGCCACAATCTGCACGGGCACTCCGTCCTCATCCAATAGAGCGCGAATCTCGGCTGTGTCAAAATCGACTGAGCCGCGGGCGCGACGAATACGACGGCGAAGTTCGGCGAGTTCGTTAGCGGCGACAAGGAAATCGCCGAGGTCGATGTTGTAGCCGCGGGCGGCCTCCTCGCACGCAAGACCGCGCTCAAGCGCTTCCTCGCGCGAGGTCTCGGCAGCCGCAACATCCTCGGCTGCACCCTCCAGCACCGAATACTCAACCGCGCCGGCACGCACCAGCAGCGCCTCGGCGCCGTCATAGTCCATACGCACACGCGAGCGAATCACGCTGGAATACGGATCGTAATGCCGCACGCGACCCTGCGCATCGAGCTCGATATCGACGGTAAACGCAAGACGGTCCTCGTCAGGGCGAAGCGAGCACAGGTCACAGGACAGGCGTTCGGGCAGCATGGGAAGCACGCGATCGGCCAGATACACCGATGTCGTACGATGGCGAGCCTCAAGATCGATATGCCCGTCCCAAGCCACATAGTGTGAAACGTCGGCGATATGCACACCCAGCTTGTAGCCACCCTCGGGCGTGCGCTCCAACGAAATGGCATCGTCAAAGTCGCGCGCGTCGACCGGGTCGATCGTGATGACAAAGCGGTCGCGCAGATCGCGGCGGAGCGGGTCCTTAAGCGCCGCGGACACATCGAGCGAAAGCCCCTCGGCCTCGTCCAGCGCGGCCTCGGGATAGCTATCGGTATAGCCGTAACGCGCCATCACATATTGAACGCCCAAATCGGGCGCGTCATCTCCGCCAATGCGGCGTTCGATCGTCACAGTGCCCGATTCCAGGCGCGTCGGGTAGGTCAAAATGCGCGCGACAACGGCATCACCCGGGTGGACACTCAGACGATCCGCCGAGGTATCCTCGGGCAAAATGAAGAAGTCGGCCTTCAAGCGCGAATCGAGCGGCTCGATCACACCGAGCGGACCGGCGGTCTGGTACGTACCCACCACGCTTATGGCTGCGCGCTCAACTACGCCCTCGATCACGGCGCGACGCTCGCCATGCGGGCTATTCTTAATGCTCACGGCAACGGTATCGCCGTCCATGATCTCACGCTTGCCGCGACCCATGACCTTGTAGTCGCCATTCTCGGTTATGACATAGGCACTGTGCTCATGGAGCTGCACGCGCCCGGTCAGGCTCGGACGGCGTTCGCTGCGCACCGGCCCGCGCTTATTGCGAGCTCCACGCTTATGCTTGTTATTGCGCCCCATGGCGCCTCCTAACTATCGATTGCGAACTCCAAAGAGTCTACCCAAATGATTCGCTTTCCTGCCGTCCCCTAGGGATCAAAAAACGGGCCGCCCCATAAGAGACGACCCGTTGGAAGGGATGAATTCCAGGCATGCCTACACGCGCAGGTAGCGACGCATGGCGATGGCAGAACCAAAGAGGCCGATAATCACGCCGACCAGAATCAGCGCAGCATAGGTCACCAGGTAGTACTGCATCGGCAGGGCAAACGACATCCAGCCGATGCTCTCCTGCAAACGCGGAATCATCAGATTGCGCAGCAGCTCCAGAACGCCGATGGAAAGCAGCGAGCCCAAAATGGCCTGCAGTACGCCCTCGGTGATAAACGGGCCACGAATGAAGCCGTTGCTGGCGCCGACCAGACGCATAATCGCAATCTCACGACGACGCGCCGTAATGGACAGGCGAATCGTGTTGTTGATAAAGATGAACGCGATAAAAGTCAGCAGGCCAACGAGCACCACGGCGGCGATGCGGATGTAGTTGGTCACCTGGAACAGGCGGCTCACTTCCTCCTGGCCGTACAGCACGCTCGCGTTGACGTCGCCGTCATCCGCGATCTTCTGGAAATCGGCATCCTTCTTGAGCTTCTTTGCCGTGCTCTCGACCTTGGACGGATCGTCCATCTCAATAGCGAAGGAAGCCGGCAGCGGGTTCTGGCCATCGAGCGCGCTCATGGTGGCGTCGGCGTTGCCCGACATCTTGCTCGTATACTCGGCCAGCGCGTCGTCCTTGTCCTTATAGGTCACGGACTTGACGTTATTCCACGTCTTAAGCTCGGCCTCAAAAGCCTGAACATCAGCCTGATCGGCGTCATCGCTAATGAACGCGTTGATGACAACCTGATCCTCGACGGTGCCGATCACGGAGTTCAGCATCGCAGAGCCCATGATGAACAGGCCGATGATAAACAGCGAAAGGAAGATCGTGATGACGGCGCCGAGCGAGGTAGTCCAGTTACGGAAGAAGTGGCTGATTGCCTCTTTGAAGGAGTAGCCCACGTTAGTTGGTGCCATAGTTGCCGTAACCTCCCCTCTCCTGGTCGCGGATGACGTGGCCGCCCTCGAGGGCGATCACGCGACGGTGCATGCTATCGACCATCTCGCGGTCGTGCGTGGCGACGATCACGGTGGTGCCGGTGCGGTTAATACGCTCAAGCAGTTTCATGATGCCCAGCGAGATCGCCGGGTCGAGGTTGCCCGTGGGCTCGTCGCAGATCAGCAGCGGCGGACGGTTGACCATAGCACGGGCGACGGCAACGCGCTGCTGCTCGCCACCGGAAAGCTGGTCGGGCAGCGAGTCCATCTGATCGGCCAGACCGACCAGGCGCAGCACCTCGGGCACCTGGCTGCGAATGACGCCCTTGGGCTTGCCGATGCACTGCAGGGCAAACGCCACGTTTTCGTAGGCGGTCTTTTGCGGCAGAAGCTTAAAGTCCTGGAACACGGCGCCAAT
Source organism: uncultured Collinsella sp. (assembly GCA_905209455.1). Taxonomy (GTDB): domain Bacteria; phylum Actinomycetota; class Coriobacteriia; order Coriobacteriales; family Coriobacteriaceae; genus Collinsella. Next base: position 4,321 of record CAJLTA010000004.1, on the reverse strand, counting down.
CTGGCGGCGCAGGAACGGAACCTTGCGGTTCTTGATCTTCATGAGGTCCTGACCGGCAACCAGGATGCGGCCGCTCGTCGGCTTGACGTCGCGGTTGAGCGTCGACAGCAGCGTGGTCTTACCCGAGCCGGAGTGACCGACCAGGAAGACGAACTCGCCCGGATAGATCTCGATGTTGATGTCGTCGAGTGCAGGCTTGTTGGGCTGTGCCGGATAGATCTTGGTGACATGCTCCATAAGGATGACGGGCTCGACACCGGCCTGCTTGGCCATCTTCTTGCGGCTGGCCTGCGGATCGATGGGCGCAAACACCGACGTAAAATCGGGGTTGTTGAGCGCGTTATCGAGGCTTGCGACCTCGGCGGCCTGATCGCTCTCGACCACCGGGGCAGCAGGCTGCGTGGGGTCGGGAATAGCGGCAAAGAGACCGGACTGCGCAGGCTGAGGAGCCGGCGTCGCAGGGGCCATGGGGTCGGGAATAGCGGCCATGGTAGGCTGCGGCGTGGCGGCGCCAGCCTGAGGCTGCTCCACGCGAGCGGTCACGGCCTGAACGGGCTCAAAACCCGCCGCGCCGGAAAGCGCGACATCGCTGGTTGGATTGTAGGCAAAGGGATCGGATGCCGGCTGTGCCTGATCTGCCGGCTGAGCGGGGGCCTGAGCAACAGGCTGGCCCTCTGAATCCGGAGTGGCGAAACGACTGCCCTGGACGCCTGCCTGCGTCTTGGGGGCATCATCGCCCGCACCGGAGGTACGGAAGTGGTTACCCACTGGTGCTCCTTATCGTCGTGCGTTTAAACTACATGAGCGCTTTGTATTTTAGCAGCATTAGCTTTGCTGCACATAAGAAGCATGGCGTGCTTAGGGATCCCGTCGGCCGGACACAGGGTTACTCTCCAAATCGTCCTCGGACATGTCGGAGCCCCCGCTGCGCGCTTCGCGCGGCGGGGGCTCCTCCGTCCTGCGGAAAGATTTGGAGAGTAACCCTGTGCCCGGCCTGCGATAACTAAGGGGTCGCTGCGTTTATCTTGGGGTGCTGCATATACAAAGCTGGAAGGGTCTGAATTGCGCTTTGTCGATATATGTCCTTTTCCCTGATGGGACCGTGCTTGAGGGGCGTCTTCATAAGATGCGGTGAAATAGGGACTGTTGAGCCTTTAGACTGGCAAAATAGTCCTTATTTCACCGCAACTGAAACAGGGGCGCCCTCCAAGAGAGCGCCCCTGCCGGGTTTCCATAGTACTGGCGAAGCAGTTTAATAGTTCTGGCGAAGCAGTCCTTGAAATCCGTCTTGCTTTAGCCCAAGAACTCTTTGGTGGTCGCCACGATGTTGGCGGCGTCCAGGCCATACTTGTGCAAGAGTTCGGCACCCGGGCCAGACTCACCGAAGGTGTCGTTGACACCGATCTTCTTGAGCGGCGTCGGGCACTGCTCGCACAGGACGTCGGCAACGGCGCTGCCCAGGCCACCGATCACAGAGTGCTCCTCGACGGTCACGACGTGGCCGGTCTTGGTGGCGCTCTTGACGATCAGGTCGGCATCGACGGGCTTGATGGTGTGCATGTTGATGACCTCGGCGTCGATGCCCTCGGCAGCGAGCTGCTCGGCGGCCTCGAGAGCCTCGCCGACCATCAGGCCGCAGGCGATGATGGTCACATCGGCGCCCTCGCGCATGACAATACCCTTACCCAACTCGAACTTGTAGGTCTCTGGATCGTTGATAACCGGCGAGGCCAGACGGGCAAAGCGCATGTACACCGGACCGTCGCACTCGTAGGCGGCGCGCGTCACGGCGCGGGCCTCGACGTCGTCGGCGGGAACAATCACGGTCATGCCAGGGATGACGCGCATCAGGGCGATATCCTCGCAGCACTGGTGCGTGGCGCCGTCCTCGCCCACCGAGATACCGGCGTGCGTGGCACCGATCTTAACGTTAAGGTGCGGGTAGCCGATGGAGTTACGGACCTGCTCAAAGGCGCGACCGGCAGCGAACATGGCAAAGGTGCTCGCGAAGGCAACACGACCGGTGGTCGCGATACCGGCGGCAACACCCATCAGGTTGCTCTCGGCGATACCCACGTCGAAGAAGCGGTCGGGGCAAGCGGCCTTAAATTTGCCGGTCTGCGTGGCGGCGGCCAGGTCGGCGTCGAGGACCACAAAGTCATCGTGCTCGTTGGCGAGCTCGACGAGGGCCTCGCCGTAGCTTACGCGCGTGGCGATTTTCTTGACGTCTGCCATCCTAGAGCTCCTCTCCGGCGGCCGTGAGCTCTGCCATGGCCTGCTCAAACTGTTCATCGTTGGGGGCCTTGCCGTGCCAACCAACCTGGTTCTCCATAAAGGAAACGCCCTTGCCCTTCATGGTCTCGGCGATAATGGCGGTCGGCTGCCCCTTGGTGGCGCGAGCCTCGGCAAAGGCGGCGCGGATCTGGTCGAAGTCGTTGCCGTCGGCGAGCTCCACCACGTGGAACTTAAAGGCGCGGAACTTGTCGGCGAGCGGCATGGGGTCGTTGACCTCCTCGACGGGGCCGTCGATCTGCAGGCCGTTGTGGTCGACGATCACGCAGAGGTTATCGAGCTGCTGGTTGCCGGCAAACATGGCGGCCTCCCAGACCTGGCCCTCCTCGCTCTCGCCATCGCCCAGCAGGGCGTACGTGCGGTAAGTATCGCCCCAGTGCTTGGCGGCAACCGCCATGCCCACGGCGGCGGAGATGCCCTGGCCGAGCGAACCGGTAGACATGTCAACGCCCGGGGTGTCGTTCATGTTGGGATGACCCTGCAGGTGGCTGCCGATATGGCGCAGCGTCTCGAGATCCTCCTTGGGGAAGAACCCACGCTCGGCGAGCACGGCGTACAGGCCCGGAGCGCAATGGCCCTTGGAGAGCACAAAACGGTCGCGATCGGCCTTGCGGGGATCGGCCGGGTCGACGTTCATTTCCTCAAAGTACAGATAGGTCATGATGTCGGCAGCGCCGAGCGAACCGCCCGGATGGCCGGACTTGGCAGCGTGCACGCCGGTGACGATGCCCTTCCTTACCTCGTTGGCAACCTTTTTGAGCTCTTCGTCGCTCATTGTGCCTTCCTTTCATCCTCATTAGACAAAATGCGCACGGCACCGAAGGTAATCCCAACACAGCCGCAATGCACGTACGTCATTCATTATGCTGGAAACTGATGGCTTTACCAGAGTTTTTATCATTATTTGAACAATTTAGCAGGCAGAACCGCTGATGAAACGGTTTATCAATGTGAACGTCTTTTGGATGGAACGCGATCGACCCTACGCGCTAATGTCCTTGAATCCCTCGCCGAAGGCTTCCGTAACGTCGGCAACCGTCACGATGGCATGAGGATCGCGCTCGCGCACGATCGTCTTGAGGGTATTGAGCTCTCGACGGCTCACGATGACCATAATCACTGGCTTCTCGGCACCCGAATACATGCCAGTCGCCTTAAACTTGGTACAACCACGACCCAGGCCATACATGATATCGGCAGCGATATCAGGGAACTTGTCCGAGATGATGAGTACCATACGGCGTTTGTTGCCACCATCGACCACGGCATCGATCACGTAGCCGCTAATGACCATCGAAAGGCCTGCATATAGTGCGTTTTCGATTGAAAAGACCGGAGCCGACAGCGCGCATACGGCAACATCGATCGCCATGACGGTCGAGCCCACCGGCAGTGAGGTGTTACGCGAGATGATTTGGCCAATCGTGTCCGAGCCGCCGGTGTTGGCGCCGGCGCGCAACACCATGCCGTAACCGATGCCCGTAATAATGCCGCCCCACATAGCGGGAAGCATCAGGTCCGCATCCGCCAGAGGTGCTACAAACGGGGCGAACAGATCGGTAAAGAAGCCCAGCAGCACAAAGCCCGTCGCGGTCTGCACCACGTAGAACATGCCGCCCTCGCGCATAACGACCAGCAGCAGCAAGGCATTCATCACGATGGTCTGGATACCGACGGGAAGCGACACGCCTCGCGTCGCGCCGACCGCCTGGATAATGGTGGCAAGGCCCGTAACGCCACCGGCAGCAAGGCCGTTGGGAATCAAAAACAGGTCGGTCGCAATAGCGGCCAGAGCGCACCCCAACATGATCTGGGGCAGATCGTGAAAGAAGTTCATCGAAAGAATGCGCTTGATGTCCAGACGATATGCCATGCTGCCTCCCTCAAAAAAGCGCACCCAAACGGATGCGCTTTGAACTTCTTCTTGTATTCGATTCTACCGATTCGCCGGACAAAAACCACCCCTGCGCAGGGTTTGAACTGCCTCCCATTTCTTGGACATGAGAAATGGGAGGCTTTTTATGCGTGT
>CAJLTA010000003.1 GCA_905209455.1 uncultured Collinsella sp. | reverse complement strand
CGCACCACGATCTCCAACTGCTCCAACAACTACGGCCCCTACCAGCACGTGGAGAAGTTCATCCCGCGCCAGATCACCAACATAATCGACGGCGTGCGCCCCAAGCTCTACGGGAAGGGCGAGAACGTCCGCGACTGGATCCACACCGAGGACCACTCCTCGGCCGTCTGGGACATCCTCACCAAGGGCCGCATGGGGGAGACCTACCTCATCGGCGCCAATGGGGAGAAGAATAACATCACGGTCCTGCGCATGATCCTGGAGGCGATGGGCCGCGACCCCGAGGACTTCGACTGGGTCGCCGACCGCCCCGGCCACGACCGCCGCTACGCCATCGACAGCACCAAGCTCCAGCGCGAGCTGGGCTGGAGGCCGGCGCACACCGATTTCGCCGGGGGCCTGAAGCAGACGATCGACTGGTACGTGGAGAACGAGGCCTGGTGGCGCCCGGCCAAGGAGGCCACCGAGGCGCGCTACCGCGCACAGGGCCAGTAAGACCGCATCCCGGCGAACCGCACCGCGGGCGCCCCCGGTTACCCAACCTCTTCGATAGGAGCTTTTCCCACATGGCAGACATCGCATTCGAGAAGGACCTCTCCGTCGCCGAGACCGGCATCGGGGGCCTGAAGGTCATCGACCTCGCCGTCCACGGCGACTCGCGCGGCTGGTTCAAGGAGAACTGGCAGCGCGCCAAGATGACCGCCCTGGGCATCCCCGACCTCCGCGTCGTCCAGAACAACATCTCCTACAACGACAGCCGCGGCGTCACCCGCGGCATCCACGCCGAGCCCTGGGACAAGTTCATCTCCGTGGCCCGCGGCTCGGTCTTCGGAGCCTGGGTGGACCTGCGCGAGGGCAGCGCCACCTACGGGAAGGTCTACACGACCGTGCTGGACCCCTCGAAGGCCATCTACGTGCCGCGCGGCGTGGGCAACTCCTTCCAGGCCCTGGAGGACGGCACCACCTACACCTACCTGGTGGACGCCCACTGGTCGCTGGAATTGAAGAGGACCTACACCTTCGTGAACCTCGCCGACCCGGAGCTCGCCATCGAGTGGCCGATCCCGCTCAATGAGGCCACCGTCTCTGAGGCCGACCTCAACCACCCGATGCTGAAGGACGTCGTCCCGATGGCGCCCAAGAGGACCCTCGTCACCGGCTGCAACGGCCAGCTGGGACACGCCGTGCGCAGGCTGGCGGAGGAGCGCGGCGTCGCCAAGGGCTTCGACTTCTGCGACATCGACACCTTCGACATGTCCGACCCGGACGCCTATGCTCAGTACGACTGGTCGCTCTACGGCACCGTGATCAACTGCGGCGCCTACACGGCCGTGGACAGGGCGGAGGCCCCCGAGGGCCGCGCCATCGCCTGGAAGGCCAACGCGACCGGGCCGGCGCTCCTCGCCCGCACCTGCGCCGAGCACGGCATCACGCTCGTCCACGTGTCCAGCGACTACGTCTTCGACGGCGCCGCAGAGGTCCACACCGAGGAGGAGCCCTTCAGCCCGCTGTCCGTCTACGGCCAGACAAAGGCCGCCGGAGACATCGCCGTGGCCGGGTGCCCGAGCCACTACATCATGCGCTCCAGCTGGGTCATCGGCGAGGGCCGCAACTTCGTCAAGACCATGAGGGGCCTGTCCGACCGCGTCGCCGACCCGGAGGACAAGCTGGAGCAGATCACCGTCGTGGACGACCAGCTGGGCCGCCTGACCTTCACGCGCGACATGGCCGCGGCCATCTTCCACGTGCTGGGGGCGCACGCCCCCTACGGCACCTATAACTGCACCGGCTCCGGGGCCGTCAAGTCTTGGGCCGACATCGCCCGCGCCGTCTTCGAGGCCGCCAACGGCAACGGGGACAAGGTCGTGCCGGTGTCGACCGCCGACTACTACGCGAGCGCCGAGGGCCCCGTCGCCCCGCGCCCGGTCCACTCCGCGCTCGACCTGTCCAAGCTCGAGTCCGCCGGCTTCCACATGCCCGACTGGGAGGAAGAGCTGGGGGAGTACCTCAAGACGCTCTAGTAGCTATTCAAATTCCGAAAGAAAAGCCGCCGCTTGTTAACGGCGGCTTTTCTTGTTGGTGGCTATTTGCGCAGAGGTGCCAATAGTATTTTGCGGAAGATTTACCTCTCGTTTGTTTTGTCGTTGCGATAGTCATCGAAAGCGTATTTGCTGTACACGTTGACTTCCCACTGCTTTTTTTCGACCTTTGCCACGGAGTCGAGGATGAATCCGGTTGCGAGGCTCAGGCCGCACAGGAACATAAACGAGGCGGCGAGCATGGCGGTGGGGAAGCGTGGGACGAGGCCGGTTTGGAAATACTCGACAACGATGGGCATGCCCAGGGCGAGGCCGATGATCGCAAACAGGAGCGCGACCAGGCTGAAGAACTTCAGCGGACGGTAGTCCTTGAACAGCGTACCGATCATCGCTATGACTTTGATGCCATCGCTGACGGTGTTGAGTTTGGACTCGGAACCCGCGGGACGGTCGCGGTACTCGATGGGCACATCTTTGATGCGCCAGCGGTGGTCGACGGCGTGGATCGAGAGCTCGGTTTCGATCTGGAAGCCCTCGGAAAGCACAGGGAAGGTTTTAACGAACGGGCGGCTCATGGCACGGTAGCCGGTCATGACGTCATCGAAGCTGTAGCCATAGATCCACTTGATCATGGCGCGGACCAGATTGTTGCCAAAGCCGTGGAAGGCACGCTTGTTCTCCTCGGCATAGGTGCCGTTGGAAAGGCGGTCGCCTACGGTCATATCGGCCGTGCCGTTGAGGATAGGCTCGCAGAGGGCTTTGGCCGCCTCGGCGGGGTAGGTGTCGTCTCCGTCGACCATCAGGTAGCAATCGGCGTCGATGTCGCGAAACATCTGGCGGCACACGTTGCCCTTTCCCTGACGGGGCTCAAAGCGCACCGTGGCTCCGTGTTCGGTGGCGATGCGTGAAGTATCGTCTGACGAGTTATTGTCATAGACATAGACCGTAGCCTGCGGAAGCTCGCGGTGAAAGTCGTCGACGACCTTACCGATTGTGAGCGCTTCGTTGTAGCAGGGGATGATGACGGCGATGGATTCAGAATTCACTCAATGCTCCTTACACATTCAATCCTTGAAAGTATAGCCGTTTGGACTTGTCATCCTTAGATGTGGGTTAGTTCTCCAGTTTTGTTGCGCGAATCGTTTGCAGGGCCGTCGGGTCTATACTGTTCGTTTGTCAACGATTACGAGTAAAGGAGTTGCATCCGTGTCGGATCAGACAAAGCAACAAGAAACTCGCAGTCTGCCTGCGACGTTTGCTAAGAACGAATTTGAGAAGGACGCGTTTATCCTTCGTCAGCTGGTTACCAAGGATTTTAAGATCAAGTATCGCCGTAGCGTTCTGGGCGTCGCATGGTCGGTGCTCAATCCGTTGCTGATGATGATTGTCATGGCCATCGTGTTCTCGACGATTTTTGCCCAGGGCCGCAATGGCTCGATTACGCCCGAGATGTACCCGCTGTATTTGATCGTGGGTAACGTCACCTTTGCCGTCATGTCCGAGTCTACGAACCAGGCTCTGACGTCGATCGTGGGTGCTGCCCCGCTGCTCAAGAAGGTTAAGGTGCACCGCTGGGTCTTCCCGGTGCAGAAGGTGCTCTTCTCGCTGGTTAACTTTGCCTTCTCTCTGGTCGCCGTAGCTATTGTTATGCTGTGGTTCCGTGTTATGCCTTCTTGGCACCTTATTCTGCTGCCTGTCTGCCTACTGCTGCTTATGTGCTTCTGCATGGGCCTGGGCATGATGCTCTCCGCCCTCACGGTTTTCTTCCGCGATGTCATGCATCTGTGGAGCGTCGTCATTACGGCTTGGACCTACATTACGCCCATCTTCTGGACGACCGACTTCGTTGCGCAAATGCCGCATCTCGTGCGCATTCTGGTCTATGCGAACCCCATGTATAACTACCTGCAGTTTATGCGTGATATCTTCCTGTTCCAGACTACGCCCTCGCTTATGACGTTTGGTATGTGCGTCGCTTGGGCGGTTCTTGCGCTTGTTATTGGCTACACCGTGTTCCATAAGTCCGAGCGCAAGTTCATCCTCTACATCTAAGGAGTGCTGTGATGACTGAATCTGTTGTTGATTACAGCGAGCAGCCTCTGGCTGTCGAGGTCGACGACGTCACCATGATCTTTAACATGGCGTCCGAGTCGCTGACCAACCTCAAGGAGTACTTCATCAAGCTTGCCAAGCACGAGCTGTTCTTTGAGGAGTTTAGGGCGCTTAAGCACATCTCGTTCGATATTCATCGCGGCGAGGTCGTGGGTCTGGTCGGCACCAATGGCTCCGGCAAGTCTACGATGCTCAAGATTATCGCTGGCGTGCTTGAGCCTAGCGAGGGCAGCGTTAAGGTGCACGGCAATATCGCACCGTTGATTGAGCTTGGTGCCGGCTTTGACCCCGAGCTGACTGCCCGTGAGAACATATATCTGAACGGCGCCCTGCTTGGCTATACCAAGGAGTTCATCGACGCCAACTTTGACGGCATTATTGAGTTCGCTGAGCTTCAGAACTTTGTCGATATGCCGCTTAAGAACTTCTCCTCGGGCATGGTGGCGCGTATCGCCTTTGCAATCGCGACGATTACCGAGCCCGATATTCTGATCGTTGACGAGACGTTATCCGTCGGTGATGTGTTCTTCCAGCAGAAGTGCGAGGACCGCATCCAGCACTTTATCCAGAGCGGCGACGTGACGGTTCTGTTCGTTTCGCACTCCATGGAGCAGGTTGAGCGCATCTGCCAGCGTGCCGTTTGGATTGAGAAGGGTGACCTTCGCATGGACGGCCCAGTCGATGAGGTCTGCAAGGCGTATCGCGAGCAGTTCAACTAGGTTATAATTACTTGCGCCTAACAGGCTTGCGCTTGCTTGGGCGTGCGGTTATTTGCTCCATTAGCTCAGTTGGATAGAGCAGGGGACTTCTAATCCCAAGGTCGACGGTTCGAATCCGCCATGGAGCACCATCGTTTATTAAGCCCGGACCGCTTGGTGGTCTGGGCTTTTTTCATCTTGCTGATGTGGATTGGCCTTTCAGCGACTCCAACGCATGAGCGTAGCCTTGGTTTTAAACGTTTTGCGTGGCTTACTGCTCTGCCCTCGAACACTCCGATAAGTCTTTCGCAACCGCATTCAGCGATTACGGCAATAGAACTTAGTGCGGCATTCTAGTCGCATCTTCAACATCCAGAAAATCATTCGTGGCGCCAACAAACTCCTGCATGTTCCTGACGATGCGGCCATCGTTATTGATAAGAATCTCGAATCGCTTCCAGGGGAACTTCATGATGTGATAAAGGGTCACCAGCACATCCTGTTCTTTGCCAATTTTGAGCAGCCAACGGGCGCAGTTATCGCCGCAGGTGGAAGCATTAAAGACCATGTTGGGGAGATTGCGGACAAGCAGGAGCGTCTTTACTCCGCCGGATAACTCGAGCGGGCTGATCGAGCCCAGCTGCTTGCTTATGATGTTGTGAGAGCCGATGAGCTCCGATCCGTCAACGCCTTTAATTATTTGCGCAGCCATGGGGTCTTCGAACCATGAATCCAAGTACGAGTTCCTAAAGTAGGTCTTGGTATCGTAGATGGAGCCGGGGTAATCTCCCAGATGAATGCTCAGCATGCGGGTCTCCAGACATTGTGTGACTGCAACGATTATATGCCAGTAATAAAATGCCGGCAGTAGCGAGATTGCTGCTGCCGGCACTGGCGTTGTAGTCACGCGAATCAGCGTTCGTGAATTGTCACCGTTTGCTTACTTTTCGAGACGCTCCCTCAGCAGCTCCAGCGCGTGGGCGTAGCCTTGCAGGCCCTCGCCGGTGATGGTGGCGAAGCAGGCTAGGCGTGCATAGCTCACCTGGCGGAAGTCCTCGCGGGTCTCGATGGCGCTGATGTGAACCTCGACGGCAGGGATGGCGACGGCCTTGAGGGCGTCGAGGATCGCGACGCTCGTGTGCGTGTAAGCCGCCGGGTTGATGACGATGCCGTCGACCTTGCCGTAGGCCTCCTGGATCTTGTCGACGATGCTGCCCTCGTGGTTAGACTGGAAGACATCGACCTCGTCAAAGCCCTGTGCGGCGCCCGCTTCCTGGCAGATCTGCACTAAGCGGTCGTAGTTGTCGCTGCCATAGATGCCCGGCTCGCGAATGCCGAGCATGTTGAGGTTGGGGCCGTTGATGACGAGTGCTTTCATGGTTGCTTCCTTTGCGGTTGGAAAACCACCACAAAGGTGCCTGTCCCCTTTGTGGTGGTTTTGGTTAGAGAGCGGGTGGGAGGGTGTCGAGGAGGGCTTGGGCGGTGTTGGCGGCGCAGTCGCGTGAGTCGATGATGTAGTCGGCCCAGGCGCGGTAGCGTGGCATGCGCTGTTCGGCCAGCTTATCGATGCCGTCGCGCGCGGTGATGGGGCGGCCCTTGTGGGCGAGCTCGTCGAGCTTGCGGTTGAGCATCACGGTCTGACTGTTTTGGTGCAGCAGCGGATAGTTCTCGTCCCGCGTGACCACGCCGCCGCCGGTGGAGAGTACCAGGCCGCTACGCTTGGAGATGTCGGACAGCGCCGCCGTCTCCTGCTCGCGGAAGGCCGCCTCGCCGCGCTCGACGATATAGTCGGCACAGGGCATGCCTAGGCGTTCCTCGAGGGCGCGGTCCAGGTCGATGTGCTCTCGCCCCGTGCGCAGGGCAATCTGCTCACCCACGCGGGTCTTACCCGAACCCGGCATGCCGATCAGCGCGATGTTCTGTTCGCGGCGCGACAGGCGCTCCGTTACGTCCAGGATGCGCTTGTGCGGGGTGACCTGGCCGGTATAGCGCTCAACGGCCTGTGCCGCTTGGGCAACGAGCATCAGCAGGCCGCCGATGCGGGGGATGCCGCGGCGCTCAGCCTCGAGCATCAGACCCGTGCGGGCGGGGTTGTAGACAATGTCGATGACGCCCTCGAGTGCATCGAGGCCTTCGAGCGTGCAGGGAGCGTCGGGGCAGTGGGGGAACATGCCGGCAGGCGTGCAGTTGACAAGCAACGCGGCATCTGACTGCAGTGCGAGGTTGCCGTAGTTGACCTCGCTTGTGCGGCCCACGGGCACTACGGTGGCGCCAAGGTCACCGAGCACCATGCTGGCCGTGGTGCCGGCACCACCGGTGGCACCGAGCACAAGGACCTTCTTGTCGGTAACCTCTACACCCAGCTCCTCGACCAGGCACCGAAAACCAAAGTAGTCGGTGTTGTCGCCGCGCAGGCGACCGTCAGGTAGGCGTGTGATGGTGTTGACGTTGCCCATGCGCTCGGCCAGGGGACTCAACTCGTCCAGGTAGTCCATGACGGCGCGCTTGTAGGGGATGGTCACGTTGGTGCCCTCCCATTCGTCGCCGGTCATAAAGGCCTCAAGATCCTCGGGCTCGCGCTCAAATCGCACGTACTCGAGCCCAGCAAGCTCTTTGTAGATGGTCGGGGTGTAGCTGTGGCCCAGCACGCGGCCCAGGACGCCGTAGGGGCGGGTTGCCGCGGTATCGGTCATCTAGAGCACCTCCGTGTAGCTGCCAAAGTAGGTGAAGCTCTCACATACGTCGTCGATCGAATCGAGCAGGTCGTCGAGGGCCTTGCTGCCAAAGGGGCAATCCAGATCGAAGTAGAACATAAACTCAAAGTCGCGACCGGGGATGGGGCGGCTCTCGAGCTTGATGAGGTTGATATTGAGCGCGTAGAAGCGCTCGAGTACGCGATAGAGGGCGCCCGGCTCGTTGGCCGTGGTGATCATGAGCGAGGTGCGGTTGGCACCGGGATAGACGCGCGGCTCGCGGCTGATGACGACGAAGCGCGTGTAGTTGTTGTCCGAGTCCTGAATGTTGGGCTCTAGCACTTCCAGACCGTAGAGCGCCGCGCAACTGCGCGAGGCGATGGCGGCGACGTCGGCGCGCTCGGAGTTGGCGACCATCTCGGCCGACATAGCCGTGTTGGGATACTTGGTGGCGTGCAGATCGTGTGCCTCGATAAAGCCGGCACATTGCGCGATGGCCTGACCGTGGCTAAAGACCTCACGAACATCCCGCAGCTTGGTGCCAGGCTTGACGAGCAGGTTGTGGTCGATCTTGAGGCGCAGCGAGCGCACAATATGGAAGTCGAACTGCGCGAGCAGGTCGTAGACCGCGTTGACCGAGCCTGCGGTGGAGTTTTCGATGGGCAGTACGCCAAACTCGCAGAAGCCGTCTCGCACGGCTCGCATGACGCCCTCAAAGGTCTCAAAGAACGCAATATCGGGCACGTCGAAGAGCTTGCACGCGGCGATTTGACTGTAAGCGCCCTCAACGCCCTGGCAAGCGACGGTGGCAGTTTGAGGGAAGGGCGTGTCGGAGGCTGCAGCCGTGGCATGGGCCTTTTGCGAGACGGTGATGCCCTTGAGCTCGTTGATGTAGCGCTGCTGCTCGGCCTTGCTCATGCTCATGAGGAGGCGGAACAGGGTGATGGTTTGGGCCTCGTAGCGCTCGGGCGCGCGACTGGCGAGGTTGTTGAGTTTGGAGCGCTCGCGGGCGGGGTCGAAGACGGCCTTGCCCATCTCGATTTTTGACTTGGCGACCTCGGTGGCAATGTCCATGCGCTCGATAAAACTGTTGAGGAGCGTGGTGTCGATGCCATCGATGGTCTGGCGGATGTCAGCAAGGTCCATAGGGACCCCTTTCGTGAATCATTGCCCGGGGTGGGCGGGTTGGCGCTGGGCGGCGTCCTCGAGGAGGGCGTCCCAGATGGCGAGCGCCGCGGCTGCTTCGGCTACGGGGACGGCTCGGGGGACGATGCAGGGATCGTGACGACCGTGGACCGAGAGCTCGGCATTTTCCATGGCGTCCATGTCTACGGTCTGCTGCTCGCGGCCAATCGAGGGCGTTGGCTTTACGGCCATGCGCCACATGACGGGCGCGCCGGTCGAAATACCGCCCAGGATGCCGCCGGCGTTGTTGGACTCAACCTCGATCTCGCCGGTCTCGGCGTCGATGCGATACGGATCGTTGTTCTCGCTGCCGCGCATGGCGGCCACGGCAAAGCCCATGCCAAACTCCACGCCCTTTACGGCGGGAATGCCAAACGCGATTTGCGCGATGCGGTTCTCGATGCCGTCGAACATGGGGTCGCCGATGCCCGCGGGAAGCCCGTAAATGCCGCACTCCACGATGCCGCCGATGCTGTCGAGCTCGTCGCGCGCGGCAAGAATCTCCTCGCGCATGCGGCCGGCTGCGGCGGCGTCAATGCACGGCAGATCGTTCGTAAGGATTGCCTTGCGGTCGGCCTCGCGATAGACCATATCGTCCATCGGCAGGTCGGAGATGCCGCCGATCTGCGCGACGTGCGCCATGACCTTGATACCGCGGGCCTCGAGTGCCTGCAGCGCAATGCCGCCGGCGATGCATAAGGGGGCCGTTAGGCGGCCGGAAAAATGCCCGCCACCAGCGACATCGTGCATGTTGTGATACTTCACGCGCGCAGGGAAGTCCGCATGTCCGGGACGGGGCTTGCGGCGCAGCTCGGAGTAATCATTGGAGCGCGTGTTGGTGTTCTCGATAATCGCGGCGATGGGCGCGCCGGTGGTATGTCCATCGATCACACCGGCGATGATATGCGCGGCGTCGGCCTCGCGGCGTTTGGTTGCGGTCTCGTCGCGGCCGGGGGCGCGACGGTCGAGGAAGGCCTGCAGCTTCTCCTGGTCCACGGCGATGCCCGCCGGGATGCCATCGAGCGAGCAGCCGATAGCGGGGGAGTGCGATTGGCCGAAGATGCTTAAGTGCAAGACGTTGCCAAAGGTCGAGGACATGCTATTCCTCCTCGAGTGTGACCTTGCCGCCCAGCAGGCGGTAGTGGTCGAAAAAATCGGGATAGGACTTGTTGACGGCCTCGGCGCCGTGGATCACGACCTCGCCGGTGGCACGGCTCGCGGCGATGGCGGCCATCATGGCGATGCGGTGGTCGTTGTGCGAATCGACCTCGCCGCCGGTAAAGGCATCGACGCCCTTGATGATGAGGTCGTCGCCGGCAATACGCACCTGCGCGCCCAGCGCGGTGAGCTCGCGGGTGGTGGTGGCCAGGCGGTCGGATTCCTTGATACGCAGGCGGGCGCAATCGCGGATAAAGGTGCGGCCCTGTGCCAGCGAGGCCACGGCCGAGATAACGGGCACCAGGTCGGGAATGTCGTGGGCGCTCATCTCAAAGCCGGCGAGCTTGTCGGACTGCACGGTGGCGGCGTTGGTGGAGCGCACGATGCGGGCGCCAAAGCGCGAAAGCGCGGCAAGCACGTTGCGGTCGCCCTGTGCGGAGCTCAGGGACACGCCCTCGACGGTGATGGGGTCGGTGCCGATAGCGCCGGCACACAGCCAAAAGGCAGCGTTGGACCAGTCGCCCTCGACGGCCACGCTGCCGGGCGTGCGGTACGAGCCGCTGCTCACGCGGAAGTTCGTGACCTCGGGCTGGCCGTCCTTGGCCGGAATGCGCTCGACGTTGACCTCAACGCCAAAGGCCTTCATGGCCTGGATCGTTAGGTTGATGTAGGGGCGGCTCTCAATGAGGCCAGTTACCTGCACACAGGAGGGCTGGGCGAGCAACGGGGCTGCCAGCAGCAGGCCCGAGATGTACTGCGAGCTTACGTTGCCCGGCAGCACAAAGGTGCCCGGGCGCATGCGTCCGCTTGTCTTGAGCGGAAAACCGCCCAGACCCTGTAGGTCGCAGCCGGCGGCAATGATCTCGTCCGAGAGCGGGGACAGCGGGCGTGCGCCTAGGCGGCCCTGTCCCACAAAGGTTGCCTCTGCCCCCAGCGCGCAGGCGACGGGCAGCATAAAGCGGAGCGTGGAGCCGCTCTCGCCGCAGTCGAGCGTGCCGCCGGCAAGGGCCTTGAGTAGGCCGAACTCAATGCTCTTCATGGTGGGGTGGACCTGGAAGCCGTCCTCGACGGTCTCGATGCGGGCGCCGAGCGCCGTGAGGCAGCGGACCGTGGCCTCAATATCGGCGCAGGTGGTGTTGCAGGTGACGTGTGTCTCGCCGTTGGCAAGGGCAGCGCAGATGATGAGACGGTGCGCCATCGACTTGGACGCGATGGCGGGAACGGTGCCCTTAAGCGGGGACGGGGTGATGCGGGCTAGCATGCGGATGCGTCTCCCTTCTGGCCGAGGCCCTCGGCAATGAGTTTGTGGAAAGTGGAAAGCGGCGTGCGGTCGATGCTGCAGCGGCCAATGCCGTGCGGAATCACCAGGTCGATGGTGTCGCCCGCGCGCTTCTTGTCGTGGAGCGCCTCGGCAAAGACGGCATCGGCATTGAGGTCGCAGCGGGTCTTGAGGCCGTGGCGGGCGCAGAGCTCCTCAATACGGCCGGGCAGTGCAGCATCGCAAACGCCGTGCAGGGCCGCGGCGCGCGTGATGATGCCCATGCCGATCGACACGCAGTTGCCGTGTCCGAGCTCAAAGTGCTCGCAGGCCTCGACGGCGTGTCCGGCGCTGTGTCCAAAGTTGAGCAGCTTGCGCTGGTTGGTTTCGTGCTCGTCGGCGACGACCACGGCGCGCTTGATGTCGATGTTGCGGGCGATGATGAGTGCTACGCGGGCCACATCGCGGTTGAGCAGCTCCAGCGTGAGCGGGGTCTTCTCCAGCTCGGCGAAAAGCTCCGGGTCGGCGATCACGGCGTGCTTGACGACCTCGCCGCAGCCGTCGGCGAACTGCTCGGGCGTGAGGGTGGCCAGGCACCCCACGTCGGCGATAACCACGCTCGGCTGCCAAAAGGCGCCGGCCAAGTTCTTGCCGGCAGCCAGGTCGATGGCGGTCTTGCCGCCCACCGACGAATCCACCATGGCGAGCAGGCTCGTCGGGATCTGCACAAACTTGCAGCCGCGCATGTAGGTCGCGGCCATAAAGCCCGCCACATCGCCCACGACGCCGCCCCCGAGTGCCACGATCACGTCGGAGCGCGAAAGCTCGTGCTCGGCCACAAACTCCAAAATGGCAACATAGGTTTCGGCGCGCTTATGGGCCTCGCCGGCCTCGAAGGTGCAGATGCTCACCTCGTAGCCTGATGCCTCCAGGCTCTGCTTAACGGGCATCTGGTAGAGCGGGCCTACGTTGGTGTCCGTCACGATGACGGCCTTGGTGCCGCCGGCAGTGGCGCGCACGAGCGGTCCCGCCTGCTCCAGCAAAAACGTGCCAACATGCACCTGGTAGGGGCGTGCGGTGTCGATATCGATGGTAATCGCCATAAGCTTCGGTCCTTTCGACCTGGCGTGATAGGTGGTCTAGTGGGAGGCCTCGTCGTCGAGTGCGCGCTTAATGCGGTCGCCCTCGGCAAGGAGATTCTCCAGATAGCGCTGGTCGCGGTCCTTGAGCGCACGGCTGTAGGCGCCAAGCGACTCGATCAGATGGTCGATCTCGAAGGCGAGCGCGTCGGCGTCGTCGATCATGAGCTCGGACCACATTTGCGGGTTGAGGTGCGCCACGCGGGTGAGATCGCGGTAGCTACCGGCCGAAAAGCCGTGGTGGACCTGGGCGGTGGGGCTTTTGACGTAGGCGTTGGATACCACGTGCGCAAGCTGGCTCGTGAAGGCGATGACGCGGTCGTGCTCGGCGGCGCTGGTCACGCTGAACTTGCCAAAGCCCAAGGGGCGCACCATCTCGCGCACCTGGCCCAAAAGCTCCAGCTTGAGCGCATCGTCTACCGCGGGCGGTACGAGCACCAGCGGGGCGCCCTGGAACAGGTCGGCACGAGAGTTAGCGTAGCCCGAGAACTGGGTGCCCGCCATGGGGTGCGCGCCCACAAAGTAAAAGCCGTGCTCGCGGGCAAGCTCAAAGGCACGTTCGCACACGATGCCCTTGACGCCCACCGTGTCGATCACCACGGGGCCCATGATGGCGTCGGTGTCGGTGGCGTCGGCGAGCGCCATGGCGTGCGTCTCGAGCCACTCGATGCATGCCTCGGGGTAGCAAGCCAGGACGATGATGTCGCATTCGCCGAGTGTCTTGTCGTTGAGCTCTCCGGCGACAGTGCCCATGCTGGCGGCCGTCATGACATCGTCATCGGGGTCCCAGGCCAGCACGCGGACGCCCGCCTGTGCATAGCCGCGGGCAAAGCTACCGCCGATGAGGCCAAGGCCCACGATGCCGGCGCACTTGGGGCCACCCTGGTTAACGCGTGCGTTTCTCACCGTACCCATGGGCTACTCCTGAACGGTCTCTTGGCAGACGACCTCGCGGATGGCGCGGATGCGGCACATGGTGTCGTCGAACTGGTCGGGGGTGAGGGCCTGGGCACCGTCGGACCAAGCGTGGCTCGGGTCGTCGTGGACCTCGATCTCCAGACCGTTGGCGCCGCAGGCAGTCGCGGCGAGCGCCATGGGCTCAACATAGCGGGTGTAACCGGTGGCGTGGCTGGGGTCGGCGACGACGGGCAGGTGCGACAGGTGGTGCAGCACCGGCACGGCGTTGAGATCGAAGGTGTTGCGGGTGCGGGTCTCGAAGGTGCGGATGCCGCGCTCGCACAGGATGACGTTATCGTTGCCCTCGCTCATGATGTACTCGGCTGCCATAAGCAGCTCGTCGACGGTGCCGGACATGCCGCGCTTGAGCAGGATCGGGGTCTGCGTCTTGCCGACCTCCTTGAGCAGGGGGAAGTTCTGGGCGTTGCGAGCGCCGATCTGCATGACGTCGATCTTCTTGTCGAGGAAGACCTGCACGTCGCGCGGGTCCATGATCTCGGTGACGATCGGCATGTCGAGCTCGGCGGATGCCTCGCACAGCAGGTCCAGGCCGGCGGGACCCATGCCCTGGTAGGCGTACGGGGAGGTGCGGGGCTTGTAGGCGCCGCCGCGCAGCATCGTGGCGCCGGCGGCCTTCACGCGGCGGGCGATGCGGATGAGGTTCTCGCCCTCGACGGAGCACGGGCCGGCGATGACCTGGAACTGGTCGCCGCCGATCTTGACGCCGTGGCCGCAGTCGATGACGGAGTCCTCGGGGTGGAACTTGCGGTTGGCGCGCTTGAACGGCTCGGAGACGCGCTGCACGCGCTCGACGACGTCCATGGATTCGAGCAGGAACGGGTCGATCTTGGTCGTGTCGCCCACCAGGCCGATGATGGTCTCGTTCTCGCCGCGCGAGACATCGGTCTTGAGTCCCTTTTTCTCGATCCAGCTAACAATGTGGCTTACGGCCTCGTCGCTGGCGCTCTGCTTTAAAATCGCAATCATGGTGTGCCTCTCACCTCGATGGATAGCCCTTGCAAAAACGGCTCGCATCGCGAGCCGTAATATATGGTGCATGTGAGTTTATACTAATTGTTTCACTTTTGCGTTCTAAAGTGGGCCTTTGCGGCGCGTCTCCCACGTAATTGCAAAGCTTTTTCTATTATTTTGTTAGCCCGTGGCGCACTTGGGTATAATGCCTACCGTTCGCCCTATTAGCTCAGGGGATTAGAGCGTCTGCCTCCGGAGCAGAAGGCCGTTGGTTCGAATCCAACATGGGGCACCATCGAACGTAAGACCGTCCGAACCTCGCATGGTCCGGGCGGTTTTCTTATACCGACGCGACGTGATGGGACGTGGTATGGCAGCAACGGATATCGAGCGCGGACTCTCGACCGCCGAGGTCGAGGAGCGCATCGCCGCCGGTAAGATCAACCGCAACATGGAGCTCAAGACCAAGTCGGTCAAAGAGCTCATCATCGAGAACCTCTGCACGCTGTTTAACTTGATCAACGTGGTCTTGGCGATTTTGGTGTTGCTGACGGGTTCGTTTAAGAACCTGACGTTCCTGTTTGTGGTGTTCTTGAACACGGCAATTGGCGTCATTCAGTCCATGCGTTCCAAGCGGATGGTCGACAAGCTTACGCTGCTCACCTCTAAGAAGGCCATCGCGGTGCGCGACGGCGCCGAGGTGGAGCTCGACTTGGACCAGATCGTGCTCGACGATATCATTCGCCTGGGGCGCGGTGACCAGATTCCCGCCGACGCCGTGGTGGTGTCGGGCGAGGCGCTCGTCAACGAGAGCCTGCTGACGGGCGAGAGCGACCTCATCAAGAAACAGCCCGGCTCCGAGCTCATGAGCGGCAGCTTTATCGACTCGGGCCTGCTGCGCGCCCGCGTGATCCATGTCGGCGCCGATAACTACGTGGCAAAGATCAACAACGAGGCCAAGTACGTCAAAAAGGTCAATTCCGAGATCATGAACGCGCTCAACTCCATCGTGCGATTCGCGAGCATTATCATGATTCCGCTTGGTCTGGCGCTCTTTTCCTCGAGTGTGAGCGAGCTGTGGGATGCCGCGGGAACCCCGGGCGATAGCGCGCTTTCCTGGTGCTTCTCCGAGCTGCTGGCCGGTCGTGTGCCTTCTTCGGCGCTGCTGTCCACGGTGGGTGCCCTGCTGGGCATGATTCCTCAGGGCCTGGTGCTGCTGACCTCGTCGGTGCTCGCGATTGCCACGGTGCGCCTGGCGCGTCGCAAGGTGCTGGCACAGCAGCTCTACTGCATCGAGACGCTCGCGCGCGTCGACGTGCTGTGCCTGGACAAGACGGGCACCATTACCTCGGGCCGTATGGAGGTCGAGGGCACCTACCCGCTACCTGTTGAGGGTGTTGGCTTTGGCGCTGACTCGGACGAGGCGGCTGTTCCCGTCGAGACCACGGTGCTCGACTTTGCGCTTGCCAACGTGGCGCGTGCGACCTCGGCGGATGCCAACGAGACCTGCCAGGCGCTGCTCAACTACTACGCCGATCGTCCGGTCGAGGTATCCGAGCCGCTGTCGGTCATTCCGTTCTCGTCGTCCAAAAAGTGGAGCGGCGCGTCGTTTGCGCAGGGCTCCTATGTGATGGGCGCCGCGCAGTTTGTGCTCTCTGATCGCGCATTTGCGCAGGTCGAGAATCGTGTGGCCGAGCTCGCCGATACCTGCCGCGTGCTCGTGGTGGCGCGCGTGGACGGCTTTACGCCCGATGGCGATATGGTGGGCGAGGCCGAACCCGTGGGCTTTGTGACCATCCGCGACGAGATTCGCACCTCGGCGGCCGAGACTATCGGCTACTTTAACGAGCAGGGCGTGACCCTCAACGTGATCAGCGGCGACGACCCACGTACGGTGTCGTCAATCGCGCGCGTGGTGGGCGTGCCTGGGGCCGATGCCTACGTCGACGCCACGACGCTCGATACGCCGTCCAAGATTGATGCGGCAGTGGACCGTTACCACGTCTTTGGTCGCGTGACCCCGCAGCAGAAGCGCGAGCTCGTACAGGCGCTCAAACGCCGCGGGCACACCGTGGCCATGACGGGCGACGGCGTCAACGACGTGCTGGCGCTCAAGGAGGCCGACTGCTCCGTGGCGATGGCCGCCGGCTCCGATGCCGCGCGCAATGTGGCCGAGATCGTGCTCGTCGATAACGACTTTGCTTCGATGCCCGCTGTGGTGGCCGAGGGCCGTCGTTCTATCAACAACCTGCAGCGCTCCGCCGCGCTCTTTCTGACTAAGACGCTTTTCTCGATGGGCCTGGCGGCGCTGTGCATCGCGCTGCCGCCGTATCCCTTTGAGCCCATTCAGATGACGCTCATCAACTTCTTCTGCATCGGCGCGCCGGGCTTTGTGCTGGGCCTGGAGCCCAACAACGCCCGCGTGAAGGGGTCGTTCTTGACCAACGTGCTTAAGCGTGCGCTGCCGGCGTCGATTGCGGTCATTTTGGCCGCGGCACTCGATATCTTTGTGGCGCGCGTATTTGGCTTTAGTCAGCTTACGCTTTCGACCATGTGCCTGCTCACGTCGTGCGCGGCGAGCGTCAGCCTAATCTGGCGTATCTCGCAGCCTCTCACGCCCTTGCGCGTGGTGCTTTTCGTGTTTGTCGTCGCCGGTATTTTGACGGGTGTTATCGGGTTCCCGGGGCTGCTGTCCATCGCCAACCTGTCGATGAGCCAGATTGTCATTTTGGCAGTTATCGTCGTCTTTACCTGCGCGGTGTTCTTTAAGCTTGCCACGATGATGGACTCGCTTAAGCCCCGTCGCCGTCATGCGGCCACCGGCTTTGGCCGTGGCGTGCGCGTTCGCCTGGGTCGCGGCGGCGGCAAGGTGAGCTCGACGGGATCGACCGCCGAGCGTTTTGCCAAGCGCGTTGCCGCCGATATGGCGCAGCGCCGTGAGGCGCGCACTGTCCGTGAGGCCGAGGCCCGTGCACTCGAGGGCGTGGAAAAAGCCCAGTCCAAGAAAAAGAAGGGCACGGGCACCAAGCGCTCCCGCGTGACCAAATCGGCTCAGGGCATTAAGGTCTCGATGCCAAGCAAGAAGAATAAGCCCGTAAAGAAAGACTAGCCCCAACGCCTCCCTAAGTTGCGGTGAAATAGGGACTGTTTAAGCGTTTTAACCTCCTATTCAGTCTCTATTTCACCGCAACTTAGGGGTGAGCGGGGATGTTGAATTGGTGCCTTGCGCTTGTGGGGCCGTGTCGATGTTATGCTCTAACCTCAATTGTTTGAATTGCTTCGGAAAGAAGATGCCGTGATCTGCCCGCATTGCCTAAAGACCATCGAGGACGGCGCCTCGTTCTGCCCCTATTGCAACGCTTACGTTGGTCCGGGCGATGGCCCCGAGCATACCGAGTTCGTGTTCTGCGACGGCTGCGGCGCTCGTCTGTCCCCGCATGACCGTACCTGTCCCAAGTGCGGACGCCCCGCGCCAGGCATCCTTTCCGAGGACGCGGCCGCATCCGACCTGGCCGCAGGACGTACGGCCGGCTTTCCGCGCCTGACGCAGGAGCAGATCGATACCGAGGTGCCCCATGCGCCGGCGTCTGCCGCCGCGGTGCTCTCCGACGCGGCCGACCCCAACGAGACTTGCGTGCTGCCTGCCTTCGATAAGGATTTTGGCATCCCCAAGGTCGATATCCCCACGCCGGTGTCCCTGCGTGATGATGCCCAGCCCAAAAAGCAAAAGCCCAAGCGCAAGGTCCACCCCGACGAGGATGCCTATCACAAACACAAGCGCCATATCCCCAAACCGCTCATCGTCATCGCGGTGCTCGCCGCCGTGTGCGGTGGTGCCTATTGGTTTGTGACTGCCGATCCCATGGGCGTCATGCCCGGCTTCTACGACCAGTTTGGCCAGGCCGCCAAGACCACCTTCCCGTCGCGCCAAAAGGGCGAGGCCACCGAGAAAGAGCCCAAGCAAGAGGATACGTCCGAGGTCGTTCAGGAGGAGACCGTCTTAACCGACGACCAGCTCTACACCAGGCTCGACGGCCTGTACCAGACCATCGTGTCGTACAGCGACGAGGATCAGATCGGCGAGGTCATCGATTCGTTTAATAACGGGTATCTGCGTACACCGCTTTCCACCCGCCAGGAGCTGTCGCAGAGCGCCTATGCCCTGCGCGACCAGATTAAAAAGACCCAGGATGAGCTCAACAACCTCAAGGTTCAGGACGACACGGTCTATGCGGAGGATATCGATCATCTAAAGCAGCTTGCCCAGTGGATGTACGAGCGTGTCGACGTGATCTGCCAGAGCTGGGATATCTCGCTGTCCATTCCCGACGGCGAGTCGCTGAGCGCCCGTCAGAGCGAGATCCTGGCGCCCATCGCACAAGGCGGCAACAGCGCGCTTAACCAGTACGACGCCAACGTGAGCGCATGGAGGCCGCAGCAGCGTTCGTAATTTGTTGCCCTCCGGCGGCATAACCTGCGTGCGCAATTGATGTAAGCCCGTGCTTATTGCTACAATTCGTACAAATATGCTTTAAACGCACGAGGAAGGAACCACATGTTTGGTTTTAAGAAAGAGC
The DNA here is from genome assembly GCA_905209455.1 of uncultured Collinsella sp. Taxonomy (GTDB): domain Bacteria; phylum Actinomycetota; class Coriobacteriia; order Coriobacteriales; family Coriobacteriaceae; genus Collinsella. The sequence goes on along the minus strand of CAJLTA010000003.1, from coordinate 97,473 downwards.
TCTATACGCCCGAGTACCAGCTCGTCGGTGACGAGTGCGCGGTGATCGAGACGTCGAAGGGCACCATCAAGGTCAAGTTTGACGGTGAGGGCGCCCCCATCCATGTGGCGAACTTCTGCGAGCTTTCCACGATGGGCTTCTATGACGGCCTTAAGTTCCATCGCTATGTGCCCGGCTTTGTGATCCAGGGCGGCGACCCCAATACCCGCGATATGTCCGGCGCCGACGTCGCTGCCGGCCTTGAGGGTCCCGACGGCATGCCCGGTACCGGTGGCCCCGGCTACTGCATCAAGGGCGAGTTTGCCACCAATCCGCGCAACAGCCATGTTGACGGCGCGCTTGCCATGGCCCGCTCCATGGATCCCGATTCCGCGGGCTCGCAGTTCTACTTCTGCCTGGGCGCCCAGCACAACCTCGACTCCGGCTATACCGTCTTTGGCACCACGGTCGAGGGCCTCGACGTCATCTCGCAGCTGCGCGCCGGCGACGAGATCGTTCATGTCGAGATCGTTCACGAGTAAAGGGGACTTCCTTGAATAGCCAGCTGATCCAACAGGGCCGCGCCGCTTACCGCGCGGGTGATTTTTCCGCTGCAGCCCAGATGCTTGGGGCGGCAAAAACTCCCGATGAGATTATGGGCGAGGCCGATCACCTTCGTGGCAACGCCTTGATGCACCTGGGCATGTATGCCGAGGCTGCCGAGGCTTATGCCGCCGCCCTCAACGACGGCACCTATGGCAAGCGTGGTGCCCTGCTCACCAATCGCGGCAAGGCACTCGCCGCGGTGGGCGACTACACCACGGCTGCCCAGGCGTTCTCTGCAGCTACCCAGGACGCTTCCTACGCCACGCCTTTTAAGGCCTACCTGGGTCTGGGCAACGCGCTGTTCCAGTCGGGCGACTATGCCAACGCCGGTACTGCCTTCCGTCAGGCTGCCATCGACGGCGCCAACCCGGCTCCTGCCGCCGCCCTCGGTGATCTGGGCCGCTGCTTCATCAAGCTCGGCCGCCCCGCGGACGCCGTTGAGACCTACCGCACGGCTATCGACTTTGCCGGCCCGCGCGACGATACGCGCGCCCTCAACGCCGGCATGGGCCAAGCGCTTTCCGCCGCCGGCCGTCCCTCCGATGCGCTCGATGCCTTTAACGCCGCTACCGCCGATGGCATCTACCAGCTCACGCCCGAGCAGGCCGACGAGCTTGCCCGCGTGCACGACTCGCTCGCCGCGCTTTCGGCCCAGACGGCCATGTCCACGGCTCCGGCTCCCGCGATGGACGCTCCCGCTGTCGACCCGCTCGATCCCACGGGCGCGACCGGTCAGTTTATGCCCGACCCCTCTGACACCGGCTTCTTTACGCTGTCCGAGTCCGAGATGGTCCAGCAGGACCGCAAACAGGCCAAGGTTCGTCGTCGCCACCGCCACACGGGTCTTAAAATCTTCCTGGTGCTGCTTCTGCTCATCGTGATTGCTGCCGGCGGTCTTGGCTATGCTTATACGCGCGGCATGGGCTTCCCCTCGCAGGAGTCCGTCATCACCGACCTGTTCCAGGCTGCCGGTGACGGCGATACCGCAAAGGCCGAGTCCTGCCTGGCCTCGAGCCTGTCCGAGGACGCCAAGGCGATGATCGTCTCCTCGATCCCGCAGGGCGCCACCGTCTCCATCGAGGGTATGGATCAGTCCATGACCGAGACCACCGCCAAGGTGAAGGCTTCGCTGTCCAAGGGCGGCGAGCAGGAGTACACCGTTAAGTTCGTGCGCTCCGACAACCATATCGGTTGGGCCGTCTCCTCCTTCGACATCGATTTTTCGGCCGCTGACAACCAGTAGTGACCTTATGAGATTTGGCTCTGCCCGGTGCTTCACCGCAAGTGAGGTGCCGGGCTTGCGCTAGTATGATGGGCTAGTAGTTTTCCAGCAATCATCCAACACATCAGGAGTTGCGTTGTTTTCTTTGATGGATATGTTCTTCGGTAGCTATGCGGGCGATCTCGCCATCGACCTCGGCACCGCCAATACGCTCGTCTCTGTGCGCGGCAAGGGCATCGTCATCCGCGAGCCCTCCGTTGTCGCCATCGACAAGAACGACGAGCGCATCCTGGCAGTCGGCATCGAGGCCAAGCGCATGCTCGGCCGTACGCCCGGCAACATCGTGGCCGTTCGTCCCCTTAAGGACGGCGTCATCGCCGACTTCGATGTCACCGAGGCTATGCTTCGCTACTTTATCGACAAGGCTTCCGAGAAGCGCTATCCGTGGACTCCGCGTCCGCGCGTCGTCGTCTGCGTTCCCTCCGGCGTCACGTCGGTCGAGAAGCGCGCCGTCTTTGAGGCCACGATCCAGGCAGGCGCTCGCCAGGCCTATCTGATCGAGGAGCCCATGGCGGCTGCCATCGGCGCCGACCTGCCTGTCGAGGAGCCCACGGGCTCCATGGTCATCGATATCGGCGGCGGCACCACCGAGGTCGCCGTTATCGCTATGGGCGGTATTGTCGTGTCGCAGTCCATCCGCATTGCCGGCGACGAGTTCGACCAGGCTATCCTCACCCATGTTCGCGATGCCTACAACTTGGCTATCGGCGAGCGCACGGCCGAGGACATCAAGATCAAGGTCGGCTCCGCCGTGCCGCTCAAGGATGAGCTCGACGTCGAGGTCAACGGACGCGACGTTATCACGGGCCTGCCTAAGACCGTTCGTATCGAGAGCGAGGAGATTCGTCGCGCGCTCAACAAGCCGCTCGACGAGATGGCCAAGGCCGTTAAGGACGCTCTGGACGCCACGCCGCCCGATCTTGCCTCGGACCTTATGTACTACGGCATTCTGCTGACCGGCGGCGGTGCGCTGCTGCGCGGCCTCGACGTGCGCCTGCGCGACGAGACCGGCGTTTCGGTCAACGTCAGCCCCACGGCGCTCGATAACGTCGTAAACGGCTGCGCCCGCGTGCTCGAGGCCAACGCCTTTGACGGTGGCTTCGTCCAAACCAATGCTTAATTTCCAAAAGGTGGATTCCATTTGGCACGATCTTCGGGTTTCTCTCCAAATCTGAATACCAAGCGACAATCAACGGGTATGCGCCCGTTGATTGTTTTCAGCCTGATTTCGGTGTTGCTGCTCACGTTTTATATCCGTGAGGGCGAGGCCGGGCCGATTCATGCCGTACGCTCGGGCATGACGACGATTACCTCGCCGGTGCGCTTTTTGGGCTCGGCCGTGGCGGCTCCCTTCAACGCGATTGGCAACGTGTTCTCCAACCTCACGGCTTCGCAGGAGTCGCTCGACGACCTCAAGAAGCAAAACGAGGTGCTGACTTCTAAGGTCGCCGAGCTTTCCGAGACTCAAAAGACTGCCGAGCGCCTGGAGGGCCTGGTCGGGCTGCAATCGACCTACAACCTTAAGTCGACTGCTGCTCGTATCGTCGGTGCGTCGGGTGATGCCTGGACCTCGACCGTTACCATCGACAAGGGATCTGCCGACGGCCTTACCATCAACATGCCCGTGACGAGTTCTGCTGGTGTCATCGGCCAGATTATCGAGGTATCGGCCAAGACCTCTACCGTGCGCCTGATTGGCGACGAGAACTCGGGCGTGTCGGCTATGGTGCAGGACACGCGCGCCCAGGGCATGCTGCAGGGTCAGGCTGACGGTACGCTGCGTCTTGAGTACGTGAGCGTCGACTCCGACGTCAAAGTGGGCGACATCATCGTGACCTCTGGCATCGGTGGCGTGTTCCCCAAGGGCCTGCCGCTCGGCACCGTTTCCTCGGTGGAGAAGTCGGCCAACGATGTGTATTACACCATCGTCGTACGTGCCCAGACCACGGCAGAGAATAACGAGGAGGTGCTCGTCATCACCTCGCTGACCGACGAGCAGTCGGCTTCGGACGAGGACGTGAGCTCTGCTAACAGTACGCCGCAGGGCACCTCGCGCGATGCTGCGACCAAGGAGAAGGACGAGAGCTCGGATGACAGTTCCGACACGTCCGAGACGACCGATTCCGGCTCGAGCGAATAGGGGGCATGTCCATGGATCTACACGAGCAGGGGGCGAGCTCCCGCACGTTTGTAATCGCCGCCATTGTATGCGTACTGCTGCAGGCAGGCCTGGCGCCGCAGATCTCCATTGCGGGCGGTCGCGTCAACTTTATGATTATCCTGGTGTGCCTGAGCGTGTTCTCGGGCGATCCCACGCGGGCTGTCGTCTGCGGTTTTTGCAGCGGCCTGTTCTATGATCTTTCTGCTGCCGTGCCGGTGGGCGTTATGTCGCTACTGTTGACGGTAGGCAGTTTTGCCCTGGTGCACAGCGCGGCTGGTCAGACGGGCGGCTCCCCGAGTGCGCGCGGTATTGCCGTGGGCGCCTTCGCGCTTGCCATCAACGTGGTCTACAGCATCATCTTGCTGTTTATGGGTTTGGAGACGAGCTTTGTGGTGGCTGTTTTTGGCCATGCGCTGCCGTCTTCGATTCTGACGGGTCTGGTTGCCATTCCGTTTTTGATGTCCGGTGTCGTGCCGCAGTCCGGTTACGGATTCTCCGCACGCGGTGGTCATCAGACGGGTATGCGCTTCAAGCCCAAGACCCGTAAACTCAAATAGGGGAGGCTCATAGATGTCTTCCCAGATGACGGTTATCATCGCCGGTATCGTGCTGGTCGTGGCCATTGTGGTCGCGCTGGTCATCATGCGCCGCGGCGATTCCCGTTTTACCTACGACACGCAGCATGGAACGGCCCCGCGCGCCACCGAGGGCGAGGGCAATACCGCGGCGACCGCCTTCAAGGGTCGCTTCTCCATCCTCACCGCCGGCGTGGGCGCGATGTTTGCCGCGCTCGCCGTCAAGCTGTGGGGTATGCAGATGGTCTCGTCGGACTACTACGACAAGCAGGCCAAGAGCAACCAGACCCGTACCGTCACCACGCCGGCTGTGCGCGGGCGAATCCTTGATCGCAATGGCGTGGCACTTGTGCAAAACCGTCCCTCACTTGCCGTCGTCGCCTATCGCGACCTGGCCGATGACACCGTGCTGGTGCGCCATCTTGCCAACGTGCTTGGAATGCCTTACGTGGCGGTCCTTCGCAATATTCAGGACAATACAGAGGGCGCTCAGAGCCTGCATACCATCGCGACGGACGTCCGTCGCTCCACGGTTGCCTATATCAAGGAACACGCCGGCGAGTTTCCGGGCGTGAAGATTGCCGAGCGCACCGAGCGCCAGTACCCGTACGGCGAGACGGCCTGTCACATTTTGGGTTATACCGGCACCATTACCTCCGAGCAGCTCGAGGCGCAGAACAAGAAAGCTTCGGGCGATAACGATGGCGCTGCCGGTCAGATTACGTACCAGTCGGGTGATATCGTTGGCCAGGCGGGCGTCGAGAGCTACTACGAGAACTTGCTGCAGGGTATTCGCGGCGAGCAGACGGTGAAGGTCGATGCCTCGGGCAACGTGACCGGACAGGCCGGCGCCGTGCCTGCCAAGGCCGGCTCCGACATCAAGCTCACGCTTGACCTCAAGATTCAGCAAGCCTGCGAGACGGCGCTTGCGAGTGCTATCGAACTCGCCAAGACCACGGGCTACAGCAACGCCGGCAACGGCGCCGTGGTGTGCCTCGATCCCAACAATGGCGAGATTCTGGGCATGGCAAGTGAGCCCAAGTTTGATCCTTCCGTCTTTATCGGCGGCGTCTCAAACGACGTGTGGACCGAGCTCAACGACGACGAGGGTTCGCACCCGCTGCTCAACCGCGCCATTAGCGGGCAGTACATGTCGGCCTCGACCATCAAGCCGCTCTCGGCACTGGCCGGTCTTGAGTTTGGAACCTATACCTCGGGTCAGACGACCAACTGCACGGGCTATTGGACGGGCTTGGGTAAGTCGTGGGGCAAGTATTGCTGGCTGCACTCCGGCCATGGCACCATGACGCTGCAGTCCGGTATCGCCAATTCGTGCGACCCCGTGTTCTACGACATGGGCAAGGCGTTCTTCTATGACGAGCAACATCCCGAGGGCCTGCAGGAGGTCTTTCGTCGCTGGGGCCTAGGCAAGACTTGCGGTATCGATCTGCCGAGTGAGGGCGCGGGCCGTATTCCCGATGCCGAGTGGAAAGAGTCGTACTTCACCGACGCCTCTGCCGAGGACCGCAAGTGGAATGCCGGCGATATGACCAACATTGCCATCGGCCAGGGCGACATCCTGGTGACGCCCCTGCAGATGGCGTGCGCCTATATGGGTCTTGCCAACGGCGGCAAACAGTACGTGCCTCACGTGTTTTTGTCCGCCGTGTCGCGCGATGGCGACGGCGATGCCTATAAGTACAACGGCAAGGGCAAGAAGAAGCGCCTGGAGGCTAAGATCAACAGCGATTCGGATTTGACTCTTGTTCGCAATGGCATGCACGACGTGATTTACACGGCATCGACGTCCTTGGCGGCTCACTTTGGCACCCTGACGCCGCAGGTATACGGCAAGTCGGGCACGGGCGAGAAAAGCGGCGAGGACGAATACGCGTGGTTCTGCGCCTATGCCCCTGCTGACGATCCTAAGTACGTGATTGCCACCATCTTGGAGCAAGGCGGTGGCGGCTCAGATACCGCGATGCATGTTGTGCGCGATGTACTCGGCGTGATTTATGACGAGCCCGATACCTCTTCGGCCTCGGGCGATTCCTCGGTTCGATAGGAGGTTGCGATGGACTTTTCGCCGGCGGACCTGTTCCGCTCAACCAAAACCGGTTCTCGCAGCAGCTTGGACCGCGTCAACAAGCAACTTTCGGCCTCGCGTAGCACGTTTCGCCAAAAGGTGCATATCGGTGTGCTGCTGGCTACCGTCGCGCTCGTTGCCTATGGCGCCATCATCATTTGGTCGGCTTCGCAGTTTAAGGCCGATGCCTCGTTTTCGCGCCACCTGCTGGGCATTGGCATTGGCGCGGTGCTGGCGGTGCTCGTCTGGCGCACCGACCTGCGTGGCATTTCCAATTTCTCGACGGCGCTGCTCGTCATTGACCTTATTGTGATCTTCTCGCCCAAGATTCCGGGACTGTCCTATACGGGCGGTCTGGGCATGACGGGCTGGATCAAGATCCCCGGTATCGGCCTGACCTTCCAGCCCGTTGAGCTCGCCAAGCTCATCACCATCTTCTTTATGGCCACGCTTGGCTCGCAGTACAACGGGCGTATCGATACCGTCCGCGACTACATTAAGCTCTGCGGCATGCTGTCCATTCCGTTTTTGGCCGTCGTCGCCATGGGCGACCTGGGCTCGGGTCTGGTCGTGCTGGTGTCGGGCGCAATCGTCATCTGCATGAGCGGTGCGCGCCGCGAATGGGTGCTGTCGACCTTGGCCCTGCTGGTTGGTTTGATTGCGCTCATCTTGGCGCTCGACTCGGTCTTTGATTCGCTCCTTGGCCACGATGTGCTTATCAAGCAGTATCAGATGAACCGTCTGACAGTCTTCATCGACCCCGACAAAGCCGATTCGGATGATGCCTACAACCTGCAACAGTCGCTCATTGCCGTCGGCTCGGGTGGCTTCTTTGGTAAGGGCTTGGGCCACGCGACGCAGTCGGCCGGTGGCTTTCTGCCCGAGTTCCACACAGACTTCGTCTTCGCCTTCCTGTCCGAGACGTTCGGCTTCTGCGGTTCCTTTTTGCTCCTGTGCCTCTACGTGCTGCTGGTTTTCTCGACGATCCGCGTTGCCTTTAAGTGCGAGTCACTGTTCTTGCGCCTATCGTGCGTGGGTATCGTTGGCATGTGGGCGTTCCAAACCTTCGAGAACATCGGCATGTGCATTGGCATGATGCCGATTACCGGTATTCCGCTGCCGTTTATTAGTTTTGGTTCGTCGTCGATGATGATTCAGTTGCTAACGGTGGGTATCGTACAATCCATATGGCGGCATCGTTCGGGCGCCGCGTAACCGCTGGAGGGGTTTGCCATGAAGATTCCCGTAGATAAGTTGACCAGCGCTTTTAAGATGGGCGCGTCTGTTAAGAAGGATTCCGATACACCGGTGCGTGTCTCGGTTTACCTTGATTCGACTGCGTCTCGCTTTTTGGTCGAGACGGTGCGCGATGCCTTTGTGCCGCAGACGACTTCGGGCATTGTGCGTGTTGATCGCCTGGGGGAGGACCGTATCGTTCCCAAGGCCGATACCGACGTGGTGTTGGTCCTCTCGTGCGGATCTGACCGCTTGGAGAGTGCTGTGCAGGAGCTCGTGATTGCCGGCGCGCCCGTGTGCGTGCTTGCCGAGTCCGCCGTCGAGGTGCCGTTCGTTGAGGAATCTACGCCCATGCTCGGCGTGGTGGCAGCGACCGATAAGACCTATCTGCTCGAGACACTTGCCCGCTGGATTCTCGATCGTACGGACAAGGAGACGGCTTTTGCAGCCAACTTTGCCTTTATGCGCTTCGCGGCGGCAAATCGCATCATTACCTCGTGCGCGCTCACCAACATGGCGACGGGCGCCCTGGTGTTTTTGCCGGGTGCCGACTATCCCGTGATGGCTCTGGCGCAGGTGGGCATGCTCTTTGAGCTGGCGGCTATCTTTGGGCGCGGCATTAAGCCTGAGCGCGGCTACGAGGTCGCGGGCGTGCTTGCCGGCGGTCTGGTGATTCGTGCCGTCACCCGCGCATTGGTGAAGCAGACGCCGCACATTGGCTTTGCCGTTAAGGCGCTTACCGCCGCCGCGGGTACCTATGGCATGGGTCGCGCGCTCGTGTCGCTCTACGAGCGCGATGTGGACTACAGCCGTGCCAACGAGGTCGCTGCCGCCACGTTCTCGCGCGTTCGCGACCTGGTGACCACGGTCGCCGGTGCCACCCGTCCTATGGCGTCCTACCAAGACGCATCCGATCTCGCTGCTTAGGGGTTTTCTGTTGCGCGTTGCATACCAAGACTGTTTTCATCTGATCGAGCCGCTGCTCGCCAAGGTCGAAAAGCCGAGTCGCTATATCGACCACGAGTGGGGCACGCTCTCAAAGGCCGATGCCGACTATCGCTGCTGCATGATCTATCCGGACGTGTATGAGGTCGGTCTGCCCAACCAGGGCATCGCCATTCTCTACAACATCCTTAATCAGGCCGAGGGCATTTCCTGCGAGCGCGGCTATGTGCCGTGGCCCGATATGGGCGATGCCATGCGCGAGGCGGGGATTCCACTGCTGTCGCTCGAGGGCGCAGCGCCCGTGGCCTCCTTCGACATCGTCGGCATGCACGTGCCGCACGAGATGGCTGTGACGAACTTCCTCGAAGCGCTCGATCTCGCCGGCATTCCGCTGTTGGCTGCCGACCGTACTGAGGATGACCCCATCATCGTCGCCGGTGGTCCCTCGGTGTATAACCCCGAGCCGTACGCGGCCTTTTTCGATGCCATCCTCATTGGCGAGGGCGAGGAGTCGCTGCTCGAGATCTGCCAGCTGCATCGCCGCTTGCGCGACGAGGGCGTCTCGCGCGCTCAGATTGTCGAGCAGCTCGCGACGGTCGCCGGTACCTATGTGCCGTCCCTGTATGAGGTGCGTCATGACGAGCCCTGCTCGCCGCATGGCTATACCGTGCCGCGCGAGGGCAAGGACGTCCCGCCGGTAGTCTACAAGCGCGTCGTCGAGGACTTTGGTGCCACCAATCCGCTTTCTCAGTCGTGCGTGCCGTATGCGCAGCTCGTCCACGATCGCCTGTCTATCGAGATCCTGCGTGGCTGCGCCCGCGGCTGCCGTTTTTGCCAGGCCGGTATGACGTATCGTCCGGTACGCGAGCGCTCGGCCGACCAGATCGTGTCATCAGTGATCCAAGGTTTGGAAAAGACTGGCTATGACGAGGTGTCGCTTACCTCGCTTTCGACGACCGACCACTCCTGTATCCGCGACGTGCTCGGTAGGCTCAACCGTCGTCTTGAGGACACGGGCATTCGCGTGTCCATTCCGTCGCAGCGCTTGGATTCGTTTGGCGTTGATATGGCCGAGTCGGTTGCCGGCGAAAAGAAGGGCGGCCTGACGTTCGCGCCCGAGGCGGGCAGCCAGCGTATGCGCGACATCATCAACAAGAACGTGACCGAGGAGGACTTGGATCGCGCGGCCAAGGCGGCCTTCGAGGCCGGCTGGAACCGCATGAAGCTCTACTTCATGATGGGCCTTCCCGGCGAGCGCGACGAGGACATCGTGGCTATCGCCAACCTGGCCGATCACGTGCTGGAGCTCGGCCGCTCCGTGGTGCCCAAGGCACGCCGCGGGTCTATCTCGGTGTCTATCTCTGTTTCGGTGTTCATCCCCAAGGCGGCAACGCCTTTCCAGTGGTGCCCGCAGCTCGATTACGACGACGTTAAGCGCCGCCAGAAGCTGCTCATCACGAGCGTGCGCAACCGTGCCGTTCGCGTGCACTACCACGATGCCGAGACCTCGCTTGTCGAGGCTGCGCTCTCCCGTGCCGGTCGCGATATGACGCCGGTCATCATCGATGCCTGGCGTGCGGGCTCGCGCTTCGACGCCTGGGTGGAGCACTTCTCGCTCGACAACTGGAAGGAGGCCGCTGCCAAAAACGGCATCGACCTCAACGAACTGGTGCACTTGCCCTACGAGCTGGACTGGCGCCTGCCCTGGGAGCACGTGAGCCCCGGCTGCTCGCGCGGCTTCCTCGAGCGCGAATACCGCCGTTCGCTCGAGGGCGTCACGACGCCAGATTGCACTCGCACGTCGTGTACCGGCTGCGGAATCTGTCCCACGCTCCACGCCAAGAACGTATTGATGGGTGATCGCGCATGAGTGAGCGCTTGACCGACAATCCCACGCTCTTTAGGCTGCGCGTTCGCTACGGCAAGCGTGATCGCCTTAAGTACCTGGGCCATCTGGAACTGATCCATACCATTGAGCGCATCGTGCGCCGTGCGGGCCTGCCCTATGCCGTGACGCAGGGCTTCTCGCCGCATATGCGCGTGGGCTTTTCGTCGGCGCTGCCCGTGGGCACGTCGTCGACCTGCGAGTGGTATGACCTGTTTATGACCGAGTTCGTCGCGCTCGACGAGGCCTTTGAGCGCCTGGCCGCTGCATCGCCTGCCGATTTGGCGCCTATCGAAGCCGCCTACATCGACGTGCGCACGCCGGCGCTGACGGCTCAGCTTACGCGTCTGTCGTACCGCATCGACTTGCACCTGGACCCCGAGGCCCCCGTGAGCGCCGACGAGGTGCGCGCTGCGATCGACACGCTGCGCGCGGGTCATGGCATTGACTATGCGCGTGGCAAAAAGAGCAAGCGTCTTGATCTGGACCATACGCTCGTTGGCTATGAGCTTGCGGCGGGGGAGTGTGAGGACCATCTGGTGCTCATGCTCGACACCCATGCCGACAACGAGGGCTCCATGCGTCCGGAGATTTTGCTTTCCGCTGCTGATGTTTTGTTGCAGGGCTTGACCCCGGGCGTCGATGCACCTATTGTTTCCATCGGTATGCAAGACCTCGTGACCATCTGCTCCTACGATGTCGAGCGTCAGAATCAAGCATGCGAGGACGACGAGGGCCGACTCGTCAGCCCCATACCTGTGCGAACTTGTGGATTTGCTCCACATACTCGTTGACGGGGGTATTATCGCCTGCTACTATATTCGGCTGTTGCACTAACTGATGCATGAAGGGCAAGTAAACATGTACGCAATCGTTAACACGGGCGGCAAGCAGTACAAGGTCGCCACCGACGATGTCATCACCGTCGAGAAGATCGAGGGCAATGAGGGCGACAAGGTCACCCTGCCGGTCATCTTCCTCAACGATGGTAAGAAGATCGTCACCGATCCCGACAAGCTGGCCAAGGCCAAGGTTACCGCTCAGATCGTTGAGCAGTTCAAGGGCGAGAAGCAGCTGGTCTTCAAGTTCCACAAGCGTAAGCGCTATCGTCGTCTGAAGGGTCACCGTCAGCAGCTCACCAAGCTGAAGATCGTGAAGGTCCAGGCTACGTCCCGCGCCAAGAAGGCTGTCAAGGCAGAGGCCGAGGCTGTTGCCGAGGCTCCCGTCGCCGAGTAGATTACACTCGTAACGAAAGAGTAGGTATACACAATGGCACACAAAAAAGGACTCGGTTCCTCCCGTAATGGCCGTGACTCCCGCGGTCAGCGCCTTGGCACGAAGCGCTTCGCCGGCCAGACGGTAACCACGGGCACGATTCTCGTCCGTCAGCACGGCACGCACATCCACCCGGGTGAGAACGTTGGCCGTGGCAAGGACGACACGCTGTTCGCGCTGGTCGACGGTACCGTTGAGTTCCACAAGGGTATCAAGCACAGGGTCAGCGTACGCCCGCTCGCGAACGCGTAATTCACCCTTCATAGAGCACATATGTGGGAGGCACTTGAGTTTTAGGATTCAAGGGTCTCCCTCTTTTTTGTAGGAGGCGATTCTGTTGTCACAGTTCACCGATATCAGCCGCATTAACGTGTGCGGCGGCGACGGCGGTGCCGGATGCATGTCGTTTAGGCGCGAGGCATTTGTCCCCAAGGGTGGCCCCGATGGCGGCGACGGCGGTCGTGGCGGCAATGTCGTCATCCAGGCCGATGCTCAGCTGTCTTCGCTGATCGATTACCGCTTTAAGCATCACTTTCGTGCCGAGCGCGGAACGCACGGTCAGGGCGCCCGCCGCAACGGCAAGAGCGGCGAGGATCTGATTCTCAAGGTCCCTATGGGTACCGTGGTGCGCGAGCTCGATCCCGAGACGCAGACCCCGATGTTCGAGATTGCCGATCTGGTGCACGATGGCGAGCGCGTTGTCGTGGCCCCTGGTGGCGCCGGTGGTCTCGGCAATACGCACTTTGTGACGCCGGTGCGCCGCGCGCCCGCGTTCGCCCAGCTGGGCGAGCCGGCCGAGGAGCACTGGATTGAGCTCGAGATGAAGCTTATGGCCGATGCCGCGCTCGTGGGCTTCCCCTCGGTGGGTAAGTCATCGCTCATCGCGCGCATGAGTGCCGCCCGTCCTAAGATTGCCGACTACCCGTTTACCACGCTCGTGCCGAACCTCGGCATGGTGCGTGTCGGCGAATATTCTTACGTCGTTGCCGACGTCCCCGGCCTTATCGAGGGCGCGAGCGAGGGCAAGGGCCTGGGTCACCAGTTCCTGCGCCACATTGAGCGTACGGCCCTGATTATGCATGTCGTCGACATGACGGGTGGTTTTGAGGATCGCGATCCGGTCGAGGATTACCACATCATTAACCGTGAGCTCGAGCAGTATGGCGCAGAGCTCTCGGAGCGTCCGCAGATCGTCGTCGCCAACAAATGCGATGCCCCGGGTACGGCTGACAAGATTGCCGACCTCAAGCGCGCAGCGCTCGACGATGGACATATGTTCTTTGCCGTGTCTGCTGTGACGGGTGCCGGCCTCAACACGCTGATGCTTGCCGTGGGCGAGCAGGTGGCTAAGCTTCGCGCCGAGTTGCCTGTCTCCGATGAGCCGGTCGTTCTGCGCGACGATGAGTGGGAGCGCCGTCGCCTGCAGCGTGAGAAGCGTTTCCGCATTGTTCAGGAAGAGCCCGGTGCCTTCCGCGTGGTCGGTCGTGCCATCGAGCGCATGGTCATTCAGACCGACTGGGAAAACGAGGAAGCCGTCATTTACCTGCAGCATAAGTTTGCGCGTATGGGTGTTGACGACGCGCTCGAGAAGGCCGGTTGCCGTGCGGGCGACGAGGTCCGCATTTGCCAGCGCGCCTTTGACTTTGAGGGCGCCGAGGACTTCTCGGAGTACGAAGAGCTCGAGGATGCTGGCGAGGACGTTGCCGTCGAGGCCATTGACGTGGCCGATGCTGCGGATGAGGGCGTCGAGGTTGTCGATGCGGCGGATGCCGAGGACGATGCCGAGACCTCGGAGGGCGAGTAAGCCATGTCGCTGCGCGGTGGAATCGGTCTGCCCGAGCTTCCTCTAGAGGACGGGCAGGAGTTTAGGCTCGGCATTATGGGTGGCACCTTTGATCCCATCCATTACGGGCACCTGGTGACCGCTGAGCAGGCGCGCGAGTCGCTCGACTTGGACGCTGTGCTCTTTATGCCGGCGGGCTCTCCTGCCTTTAAGCTTGACAAGCCGGTGACGCCTGCCGAGGACCGTTATGCCATGACGGTCCTCGCCACCGCCGCGAACCCGGCCTTTTTGGCGAGCCGGTTCGAGATCGACCGTCCGGGCGTAACCTATACGGCCGATACGCTTCATGCCCTTCGCGACTTTTACCCGCCGCAGGTAAAGCTTTATTTTATTACGGGCGCCGACGCGATTATCGATATCGTGACCTGGCATGATGCCGAACGAATCGCTGAGCTTGCTACCTTTATTGCGGCGACGCGACCGGGCTTTGATATCGATACGGCGCGTGCCCGAATCAAAGAGTCGGGGCTGCCGTTCGACGTGCGCTATATTCAGATTCCGGCGCTGGCGATCAGCTCGACGAACATTCGTAAGCGAGTTGCCCGCGGCATTAGCGTGCGCTATCTTACGAGCGAGTCCGTGCTCGGCTACATTCGCAAGCGCAGGCTATATGCCGATTTGGGCCAAGAGGATTTTGAGTGATGGGGGTTTACGTTGTCGGTAGAGGATCAGTTTGAGGGCGATGAGCGCGCGCTGCTCAAGCGCATTCAAGAGCTGCTCGATGTTCGCATGAAGGATAAGCGCAAGCGCTATGTGCATTCGCTGGGTGTTGCCGAGACCGCACTTCATCTGGCCGAGGTCTACGGCGTCGACCGCTTTGATGCCGCTGCCGCCGGCTTGATCCACGACTGGGACAAGGTGCTTTCCGATGATGAGCTGGTCACGCGCGCTCTGCATTACGGCATTAAGATTGCCGGCTCTCCTTTCGCCGCGACGCCGCTTTTGCATGGCCCTGTTGCCGCCTATGAGCTTCCGCAGCTTTTTCCCGAGCTGTCGCCGGCGGTCTTTCAGGCTGTCGACCGTCACACCGTGGGTGCCTGCGATATGACGCCGCTCGATATGGTGGTCTTTGTGGCCGATGCCATCGAGCCCAACCGCCACGGCGACTATGCACATGCGCTGCGCAAGATGGTGGGGGAGTCGACGCTCGACGAGTTGTTCTTCTCCTGTTTTGCGCAGGGTTTGGTCTATGTGATTCAGTCCGGGCGCTATCTTTATCCCACGGCTATTTCGATTTACAACCATTACGCCCAGCTGCGCTAGCTCGGGTGCGTCTAGAAAGAGGTATTCCATGGCCGACGAGACCATGACCGACGAGCAGATTCTTGAAGGTGTGGAGCACAAGAGCTTCGCCGCCACGTCCGACCGCACTGCCGCCTCGCTGTCTGCGAGCGGTGTCGCCGCCGAGGGTGTCGCCCGCGCCGCCGCGCAGGCCGCCTACGACAAGAAGGGCGAGGACGTTCAGGTGCTCGACCTGACCGAGCTTTCCGACGTATGCGACTACTTTGTGCTTGCCACCGGTACCAACAACCGCCAGGTCGATTCTATCGTCGACGAGATCGAGGAGAAGGTCGCCGAGGCTTGCGGCGAGCACCCGTTCTCCATCGAGGGTCGCGAGCAGAAGACCTGGATGCTCATGGACTATGGTTCGGTTGTCGTCCACGTCTTCACTCCCGAAGCCCGCGACTTCTACCGCCTCGAGAAACTCTGGGGAGACGCCCCCCAGCTCCCCCTCAACCTCCTCTAGTAGCTCATTTGAGACGGGGTTAGCTACCCTCACGCATATCGCCGGGCAGTTGCGGTTTTCCGCACCTGCCCGGCTTTCTTTTTGCCCAAAGGCGGTTAATCGTTGAAGCGGGATTGGCGGCCGAAGGAAAGGGCGGTGTCGCCGAATTTGTCTCGGACGGCGTCGATGGCGACGGAGAGGTCGCGGCGGTCGCTGGATTGGGCTCCGCGGTCATCGATCTCGCAGAACAGGTCGGTCTGGATGCCGCCTTGGTGGTCGAAGTCGCTCATGCCGATGCCAGCTAAGCGAACATGCATGCCTTCCTGCCAGATGTTGTCGAGCAGTTCGAGTGCAACCGCCACGAAGATGTTCTCATCGTCGGTCGGATGAGGCAGCCGGCGCTGTGCCGTACGCCCGCTGCCATACGAATACTTAAGCTTGAGCGTTACCGTGGCACCCGTCAGCCCCTGACGGCGCAGACGGCGTCCCACTGACTCGCCCAGTAGGGCAATAGCCGCCTCAATATCCCCACGCTCAGTCAAATCTTTAGCAAAGGTGCGTTCATTGCTGACCGACTTGACCTCGCGCTCTTCATCGAGACTCGTGACTTCTGAGATTTCGAGTCCCAGCGCACGCTGGCGCATGCGTTCGCCGTTGACGCCAAAAATAGAGGCCAGTGTGGACTCAGGCGCGCGCGAAAGCTCGCCGAGGGTGTAGATGCGCATGCGGCGCAGTCGCTCCTCGGCCGAGCGTCCGATGCCGCTCATGGCAGATACCGGCAGCGCGGCCAAAAAGCGCTGCTCGGTTCCGGGGCGCACGATGGTCAGCCCAAACGGCTTATCCCGCTCGCTTGCGATCTTTGCGACCGTCTTGTTGCAGCCCACGCCAATGGAGCAGGTCACTCCCAGCCCTGCCACGCGGTCGCTTATACGCCGCGCAACCAGCAGCGGGTCTTCGGGCGCAAAGCGACCCGGTGTGATATCGATAAAGGCTTCGTCGATGGATACGCGTTCAACGCGCGGGGTCTCGTCAGCGAGAATCGCCATGACCTGCGCGCTCACCTCGCGGTAGCGATCAAAATGCCCATGCGTCCAAATGGCTTGCGGGCACAAGCGCCGCGCCTCGGCCGAGGCCATGGCAGAGTGCACGCCAAAGCGACGTGCCTCATACGAACACGTGGACACGACGCCACGCGAATCGGCGTCTCCGCCCACGATGAGCGGTTTTCCGCGCCATTCGGGATGGTCGAGCATCTCCACGCTCGCAAAAAACGCATCGAGGTCCATGAGGCCCACCGCCGGACCCGTCCAGGGAGGCGGCGTGACGCCCATGGCATCCTCATAACCGTATGTATGTTCGCGTCTTTCCATGTCATGAGTATACCGCGCAGCTCATGTGGGGTGCGTGTATGTGCTTGCAAATCCCGAATTCTTGTCTAAGATATGGATTTGCCCTCGACTACACCGAAGAAGTTGGTCTCACGGACTTCACCTGCCCGCGTCGATGGCGTATTATGTTCAACTGTTTGTTTGTAGTTGCAGCCTAAAGCTGCTTGGTTGGAGGAGTTTCCTTTGGCAGTCAAGATTCGCCTTGCTCGTCACGGCGCTAAGAAGCGTCCGTACTACCGTGTCGTCGTCGCCGATTCCCGCGCCCCGCGTGACGGTCGTATCATCGAGGAGGTTGGCCGCTACAACCCGATGACCGCCCCCAAGACCATCAACCTCGACCTCGAGAAGATCGCCGACTGGCAGTCCAAGGGCGCTCAGCTCACCGACGCCGTCGCCGCTCTGGTCAAGGCCGCCAACGAGGGCGAGAAGACCGAGACCGTCGTCAAGAAGTCCAAGAAGCAGCTCGCCAAAGAGGCCGAGGCCGCTAAGGCTGCCGCTGAGGCCGCTGAGGGCGCCGAGGAGTAAATCGTGCCTGAGGTTGACGCTGCACAGCTCGAGGGTGAGGCAATGCTCTCAGATCGCATCGCCGATCTCGTCGAATATCTCGTTGTTCAGATCGTCGACGACCCGGATTCCGTGAGCCTTGAGGTCATCGATGGTGACGACGCCTCTACGATTGAGGTTTCGGTCGCCGAGGATGACGTCGCTAAGGTCATCGGCCGTCGTGGCCGTACCATCAAGGCCATTCGCACGCTCGCCCGTGCACTGGCCGCTCGCCTCGACACTGCTGTCGAGGTAGAGGTTCTGGGCTAGGACCTTGAGGTCCCAGTACAAAAACATCGCCCGTGTGGTCAAGCCGCACGGAAGGAAGGGGGAGGTCCTCGCGCAGCCGCTGCGGGGGCTTCCTTCTGTATTAGAGCCGGGTATGCGGGTCGCTCTGACGCCGCCGGCGCTCAAGCGCGACCGCTTTTGCACGGTTGTGTCCGTCACCGATACGGGCGATGGCGATCTGGTCTCGTTTGAGGGCATTGACGACTTGACAGCCGCCGAGGGCATCACGGGATGCTACGTGCTGGCAAATCGTGACGACTTTGAGCTCGATTCGCTCGACGCTGCCTATACCGATCTGATGGGTCGCGAGGTGGTCGACGAGCGCTTCGGTTTACTCGGCACGATCGTCGAGATTATGTCGACGCCTGCTAACGATGTTTGGGTTGTCGAGGGCGATCGGTACGGCGAGGTGCTGATTCCCGTGATCGAGCAGGTTGTGCTCGATCTTCCCGACACAGGAACAATTTCCGTCCACGTGATGGACGGCCTGATCGATATGGACAAGTAGGGAGGACAACATGCTGATCGAGACCCTTTCGGTCTTTCCCGAGATGTTTGAGCCCGTCATGTCCACATCGATTTTGGGCCGCGCCCGCAAGGCCGGCCTTTTTGATTTTAAGGCGTATAACCTGCGCGACTGGACGCACGACCGCCATCGTACCGTCGATGACGAGCCGTACGGCGGCGGGCAGGGCATGCTCATGAAGGTCGAGCCTATTGCCGAGGCCATCGAGGCCATCAGCTCCGAGGGTCCCAAGCCCACCGTAGTGTTCTTCACCCCCTGTGGCGAGCCCTTTACGCAGCATGTGGCCGAGCGCCTGCTCAAAAGTGAGCGCCTGCTGTTTGTGTGCAGCCGCTACGAGGGCGTCGACGAGCGTGCGTATGCGTATGCCGATGAGCGTCTGTCGATCGGCGACTACGTGCTTACGGGTGGCGAACTTCCCGCTATGGTCGTTGCCGATGCCGTCGTACGCCTGATTCCCGGCGCCCTGGGCGACGAGATGAGCAATGTGGACGAGTCGTTCTCGACCGCCGAGGACGGAGGCCTGCTCGAGTACGCGCAGTACACCCGTCCCGCCGAGTTCAACGGCGAGGGCGTGCCGCCGGTGCTCGTGAGTGGCGATCACGCCAAGGTCGATGCCTGGCGTCGCAAGAACGCCATCGAGCGCACCTGCCGCTGGCGTCCCGATCTGATCGAGACGGCGCGCCTTACGCCCGAGGAGCGCGCTTACGCGCAGGAGATTTTGGACGCTTCGTATTCGCAGAGCGAGGAGTGAGAATGGTTCCATCGCAGCATTCCGCGTTGAGAGGCGCTTTTGAGTGGATCGCGGTCATCGCGATCGCATTGGTCGCCACCTTCTTGATTCGCTCGTTTGTGGTCGAGCCCTTTGTGGT
This sequence comes from uncultured Collinsella sp., assembly GCA_905209455.1. Lineage (GTDB taxonomy): Bacteria > Actinomycetota > Coriobacteriia > Coriobacteriales > Coriobacteriaceae > Collinsella. Next base: position 78,260 of record CAJLTA010000003.1, on the reverse strand, counting down.
GCCCACCGGCTCCATGGAGTCCACGATCGAGATTGGCGACCAGATCCTGGCACAAAAGGTGAGCCTAGAGCTCGGTCAGCCCGTCAAGCAGGGCGATATCGTGGTGTTTCACAACCCCGATGGCACCTCCGAGCATGATGTTCTTGTCAAGCGTGTCATTGCCACGGCCGGCCAGACGGTCGACCTGCAGGATGGCAAGGTGGTCGTTGACGGCCAAGCGCTCGACGAGGACTATACGACGGGCATGAGCTGGCCACTTTCGGTCCAAGCGCCCGGCGCTCAGGTAAGCTATCCCTACACCGTTCCCGACGGGTGCGTGTGGGTGATGGGCGACAACCGCGAAAACTCTGCCGACTCACGTTATTTTGGTCCCGTCGATCGCTCTGATTTGATCGCTGTGGCGCTTGTGCGCTACTGGCCGCTCAACCGCATCGGCGCTATCGACTAAAAACCGCTATAGTACAGTACCTAACCGTGTAATCGTTTCGACGAGGGGATATTAGAGGCATGAACGCTTCATCGCTTTCCTTCCAAGACATCATCCTGCGCCTCCAGCAGTACTGGGGCGAGCAGGGCTGCGTCATTATGCAGCCCTATGACTCCGAGGTCGGTGCCGGTACCTTCCATACCGCGACCACGCTGCGCTCGCTCGGTCCCGCCGAGTGGCGCACCTGCTATGCGCAGCCCTGCCGCCGTCCCGCCGACGGCCGCTACGGCGAGAACCCCAACCGCATGCAGCACTACTATCAGTTCCAGGTGCTCATCAAGCCCTCGCCGGTCAACGCCCAGGAGCTCTACCTGGGGTCTCTTGCCGCCATTGGCCTGGACCCCAACGACCATGACGTCCGCTTTGTCGAGGACGACTGGGAGAGCCCGACGCTCGGCGCCTGGGGCCTTGGCTGGGAGGTCTGGCTCAATGGCATGGAGGTCACGCAGTTTACGTACTTCCAGCAGGTGGGAGGCATCGAGGTCGACCCCGTGCCCGTTGAGATTACCTACGGCCTGGAGCGTATCGCCATGTACGCCCAGGGCGTCAACTCGGTCTACGACCTGGTGTGGAGCTACCTGCCCGACGGCACGCCCATGACCTACGGCGACGTGTTCCTCGAGAACGAGCGCGAGTTCAGCGCTTATAACTTTGAGGTCGCCAACGTCGAGATGATGCGTCAGAAGTTTGACGACTACGAGGCCGAGTGCCATTCCTGCCTGGAGCGAAAGCTGCCGCTGCCGGCGTACGACTGTGTCATGAAGTGCAGCCACGCTTTCAACCTGCTCGATGCCCGTGGCGCGCTGTCCGCGGTCGAGCGTGCTAACTACATCCTGCGCGTCCGCGCCGTCGCCAAGGCGTGCTGCGAGGCCTACATGGCCGAGGTCGCCGGAGTCAACGAGAATGCCGACCAGGAAGGCGAGGTGGCGTAAGCCATGGCAGACGCTAAGGATTTCCTGTTTGAGATCGGTACGGAGGAAATGCCCTCTGCACCGCTGAACAATGCCGTCAAGCAGCTTGGCACTATGATCGCCAAGGGTCTCGACGAGGCCGGTCTGGCCCACGGCGAGGTCCGCGTGATCTCGAGTCCGCGTCGCCTGGCTGCACTCGTGGCTAACGTCGCCACCGCGACCGATGAGGTTCACGAGGTCAAGCGTGGCCCCGCAGCCAACATTGCCTTCGATGCTGACGGTAACGCCACCAAGGCCGCCCAGGGCTTTGCCCGCAAGTGCGGTGTGGTTGCCGAGGACCTGGTCCGTCGCGAGGACACCGACGGTCGCGAGTATGTGTTCGCCGAGAAGAACATTCCTTCCGCCCCGGCCACCCCGATCCTGACGGCCCTGTGCGAGAAGACCATCGCCGGCCTGCAGTGGCCCAACTACCGTAGTCAGCGCTGGGGTCACGAGCATGCGACCTTTGTTCGTCCGGTCCGCTGGATCTGCTGCCTTTTGGGCGAGGATGTTGTGCCCGTATCGTTTGCCGACGTGACGAGCGGCAACACCACGCGCGGTCATCGCGTGCTTGGCCCCGGTGACCATGTGGTCGCCAGCCCCGCCGTCTACGAGCAGGTGCTCGAGGACGCCGGCGTGCTCTCTGCCGAGCGTCGTCGCGAGGCCATCCTTGCCGGTATCGCCGAGGTCGAGGCCGCTCGCCCCGGTTGCCATGTCGACACGCCCAAGAAGGTCTTTGAGGAGGTCATTAACCTCTGCGAGTGGCCGACGGTGCTCGTCGGTACCTTCGACGAGGAGTTCCTCAAGGTCCCGCACGAGATCATCTGCGAGTCCATGCTCACCAACCAGCGCTACTTCCCGATCTATGACGGCGAGGGTAAGCTCACGCGTGAGTTCGTTGTCGTCTCCAACAGCAAGCCCGAGAACGCCGAGCGCGTGATCGACGGCAACGAGCGCGTCGTGCGCGCCCGTCTGGACGACGCCAAGTTCTTCTACGAGGAGGACCTGAAGATCTCCCTCGACGAGTTCCGTGAGCGTCTGGCCAAGGTGGCCTTCCAGGAGAAGCTCGGTAGCGTGCTCGCCAAGTCCGAGCGCATCGAGCAGCTCGCACTCGCTATTGCCCGTGAGGCTCATCTGGGCGCCCATCTTGCCGCTGACGCTGCTCGCGCCGCGCACCTGTGCAAGGCCGACTTGGTATCCAACGCCGTCGTCGAGTTCACGAGCCAGCAGGGCGTGATGGGCGGTTATTACGCGACCGCGATGGGGGAGAATGACGAGGTCGCCCATGCCATTCGCGATCATTATCGTCCCCGCTTTGCCGGTGACGAGTTGCCCGAGGGCACCGCTGGCTGCATCGTGGCCTGCGCCGACAAGCTCGATACCATCGCCGGTATCTTTGCCATCGGCGAGCCCCCGACTGGCTCTTCGGACCCCTACGCGCTGCGTCGCGCCGCCATCGGCATCATCAACATCCTGCGCGACCGTCTGCCGATCGATCCCACGTCGCTTATCGACTTTGCCCTTGAGCTCTATAGCGAGCAGGGTATCGAGTTCGACGCCGCCGAGGTCGCTCAGCAGGTTCGCGACTTCTTCCACGGCCGTCTGGTGAGCATGGCCCGCGACGAAAAGATCCCGGCCGATACCGTTGCCGCCGTCTCCGCGGTGCACATCATCGCCCCGTCCGTCTTCTTCGCCCGCTGCGCCGCCCTCGACGAGGCCCGCAAGAACGACGCTGAGACGTTCGATAACCTGGCGACCGCCTATGCCCGCGCCGCGCACATCTCCAAGCCCGAGCTGGGCGCGGAGTACGACCGCGCCCTGATGGGCGAGGTCGAGCTCGCGCTTGCCGATGCCTCCGAGGCTGCTCAGACCGCTGTCGACGCCGCCCTTGCTGCCGAGGATTACCCGGCCGCATTTGCCGCCCTTGCCGCCCTGCGCGCCCCCATCGACCGCTTCTTCGACGAGGTCATGGTCATGGACAAGGACGAGCAGCTTCGCGATAATCGCCTTAAGCTGCTCAACCGCTTCGAGGTCGTTTTCTCCGGCATCGCAAACATCGGTGAGCTTGCTCGCAAAAAGTAAGCCAGCCTGCGCATAAGCGCAAAAGGAGCCCCGCATGGATTGCCCGGTCACCGCTCGTCCCACCGTTATCGTTATCTCCGACTCGCTCGGTGATACCGCTTGTGAGGTGGTGCTTGCGGCGTCCGGGCAATTTGATGAAGGGGCTTTTCGTCTCTTGCGCCTGCCCAAGGTGAACTCGGTAGAGCAGGTCAAGTCGTTTGTGGGTCCGCGCGTCGATGCCGATCATCGCGATATTGCCGTGTTCCACACCATTGTCGATCCGGCGCTTCGCGCCCGTGTGCTCGATTACCTGGGCATGCTGCATATCCGTTCGGTCGACCTGATCGGCCCGACGCTCGCCGTGCTGTCGTCGCTCATTGGCGTGCCGCCCAAGGGCGTTGCGGGCGTGATTCACAAGACCGATGACCGCTATTTCCATCGTATCGAGGCCATGGAGTATTTCGTTGAGCACGATGACGGGCGCGGCTGCGACGATCTGTCGGGTGCCGATATCGTGCTGCTGGGCGTATCGCGCACGTCCAAGACGCCGCTGTCGATGTATTTGGCCTATCAGGGCTACAAGGTCGCCAATGTCCCACTGGCGCATGGCATGGAGCCTCCCAAGTCGATTTACGAGGTCGACCCGATGCGCCTGTTCGGCCTGATTTCGACCGTCGATGTGATTTCCGAAATTCGCGATAGCCGCTTGGGCGATGACTACGCTCGTGCCGTTGCCGGCTCCTATGCCGAGCCTGAGAGCGTGCACAGCGAGCTCGAGGAATCCCGTGCGCTCATGAAGCGCCTAGGCTGCTTTGTGGTGCGTACCGACGGCAAGGCCATCGAAGAAAGCGCTGCCGAGATCATTAGCCACTTGGAGGAAATCCAAGAAGCCCGTGCCCGCCGCGCCGCCCGTCGAGCCCAATAGTAGCAGCATTTTGATAAAGCGATTTAGCAAAAATATCGCATCTGACCTGCACTTTCTTACAGTGGTATCTTCATAAGGTAACCACCTTTACCTACCGTTTACCGCCAGTTTTAGCACGTTTACCAATCCGCGCATCCTCTGCTTAAGCCCGCTCAAAACCCGCCGTATAGTTCCCTCACGGCCCGCATTTGGCGGGTCGATTCGTTACCACGGTCGTGCGCGTAAGTGCATGAAAGGGGAAGTATCGTGAGCGATTGCAAGAGGGTTTACCGTTTTGGAACCGACGCCCAGGGCACCTGTGTCACTGAGGGCGACAAGTCCATGAACTTCGTGCTTGGCGGCAAGGGCGCAAACCTTGCCGAGATGAGCCGCATCGGCCTGCCGGTTCCCGGTGGCTTTACCATTACCTGCCAGACTTGCGTCGAGTACTCCGGTGCCGGCAACGTGTGGCCCGAGGGCGCACTCGATGAGATCGTTGCTGCCGAGGCGGACCTCGAGGCCCGCTGCGGCAAGAAGCTCGGCGACGCCTCCGATCCGCTGCTCGTGTCGGTTCGTTCGGGCGCTCCGTTCTCCATGCCCGGCATGATGGACACGGTCCTCAACTTAGGCCTCAACGACGACTCCGTTCAGGGGCTCATCGCCCAGACGCAAAATCCGCGTTTTGCTTGGGATAGCTACCGCCGCTTTATTCAGATGTTCTCCAACGTCGTTATGGGCGTTGACGCCGACCTGTTCGAGAACGCCCTGACCCAGGCCCGTCTGGTCGCCGGCGTTCGCGTCGATTCCGAGCTTTCGGCTGAGGACCTGCAGGAACTCGTCGAGACCTTTAAGGGCATCTTCTCCGAGAACGTCGATGCCTCCCTGTATCCCGAGCTCGAGGTCGCTGACGGCAAGCCCGTCTTCCCGCACGACCCGGAGCTTCAGCTACGCCTTGCCATCCAGGCCGTCTTTGGCAGCTGGATGAACGAGCGTGCCTGCATCTACCGCAAGCAGCATGGCATTTCCGACGACCTCGGCACCGCCGTCAACGTGCAGGCCATGGCCTTTGGCAACAAGGGCGAGACCTCTGCGACGGGCGTCGCCTTTACGCGTAATCCGGCCGACGGCACCAAGGAGTTCTACGGCGATTTTCTGGTTAACGCCCAGGGCGAGGACGTCGTCGCCGGCATCCGCAACACCGAGCCCATTGCCGACCTCAAGACCACCCCGGGCCTCGAGTCCGCAGGTGAGGAGCTCGAGCGCGTGTTCCTGACGCTCGAGGATCATTATCGCGATATGTGCGATATCGAGTTCACCATCGAGCAGGGCAAGCTCTGGATGCTCCAGACCCGCGTGGGCAAGCGCACCGCCACCGCCGCCCTGCGCATCGCTATCGAAATGGTCGAGGAGGGCCTGATCACCCGCGAGGAGGCCGTGAGCCGCATCGATCCCGCGCAGCTCGACCAACTCCTGCACCCGCAGTTTGACGCCTCCAAGAAGTACGAGGCGCTGGCCAGCGGTCTGAACGCCAGCCCCGGTGCCGCCGTGGGCGAGGTCGTGTTCTCGAGCGACGACGCCGTCACGCGTTCCGCCGAGGGCCACAAGGTCATTCTGGTTCGTTGGGAGACCAACCCCGACGACCTGAAGGGCATGGTCGCCGCCGAGGGCATCCTGACCAGCCACGGTGGCAAGACGAGTCATGCCGCCGTTATCGCCCGCGGCATGGGTACGCCCTGCGTCTGTGGCGTTGAGCGCTTCCATATCGACGCCGCCGAGAAGGTCGTGCGCATCGAGGGCAGCGACCGCGTGCTGCGCGAGGGCGATGTCATCTCCATCGACGGCACCCAGGGCATCGTCGTCGACGGCGCCGTCGACCTGGTCTCCGCCGAGCTTACCGGCGATCTGGACACCATCCTGTCCTGGGCCGACGAGATTCGCCTGGACGAGACCGAGGGTCACGCCAACCACGTGCGCGTCAACGCCGACAACCCCGAGGATGCCGCGCTCGCACTCGAGTTTGGTGCCGAGGCCATCGGCCTGTGCCGCACCGAGCACATGTTCCTGGGCGACCGCAAGAACATCATCCAGAGCTTTATCCTGTCTGACGATGAGGCCGTGAAGCAGCAGGCCCTGGCCGACCTGCTCAAGGTTCAGACCGAGGACTTCCTGGCGATGTTCAAGACCATGTCCGGTCGCGATGTGGTCGTCCGCCTGCTCGATCCGCCGCTTCATGAGTTCCTGGATAATCCTCGCGAGCTCGAGGTCGCCATCACCAAGAAGGAAGCCGCCGGCGCCAGCGAGGAAGAGCTTGCAGCCCTGCGCGCCCGCCTGCGTCGTATCGACGGCATGGTCGAGTCGAACCCCATGCTCGGCCTGCGCGGCGTTCGCCTGTCCGTCGTCTTTAGCGATCTGCCGCTCATGCAGGTTCGCGCCGTCGCCACGGCCGCTGCCCGCCTTATCAAGGAGGGCGTCGACCCGCATCCCGAGATCATGGTTCCGCTCGTTTCCATCACGGCTGAGCATGTCCAGACTCGCGAGGTCATCGAGCGCGTAATCGCCGAGGTCTCCGCCGAGGAGGGTGTCGAGCTCAATATTCCCGTGGGCACGATGCTCGAGCTGCCGCGCGCCTGCATGGTCGCTGACGAGATTGCCCATCACGCAGACTTCTTCTGCTTTGGCACCAACGACCTGACCCAGACCACCTTCGGCTTCTCCCGTGACGATGCCGAGGCCAAGTTCATCCCGCTGTACATGCATAAGAAAATTCTGAAGGACAACCCCTTCGAGACCATCGACGCGGCGGTGCTGGAGCTCGTGCGCATGGCCGTGGAGAAGGGTCGCGCCACCAACCCCGACATGCACTTTGGCGTGTGTGGCGAGCACGGCGGCGACCCCAAGTCCATCAAGGGCCTGTTTAATGTGGCCGACGTGGACTACGTGTCCTGCTCGCCCTACCGCGTGCCCCTCGCACGCCTGGCTGCCGCCCAGGCCAAGCTCGAGGCGAAGCGCTCCGCGTAACGTTTTGGGTTCAGACGCCTAACGTAGCCCCCCTCATGCCGTCCGTCTCATTCGTGAGGCGGACGGTTATCATGTGCGGGTTTTGTCTTTTTGTCTGCGTAAAAAATTGTTCTTGCAGCAGAAACCCGCGCGTGTATACTCGAATACGTTTGTTCAACTACGTGCCGGCCAGAGTGGTACGGCACCTCTAGAAGAGTAAGGAATTGCACATGGATTACATCCGCGCAATCGAGCGTCAGCAGATCCGCGAGGACATTCCTCAGGTTCGCGTCGCCGACAACGTCAAGGTTCACTACCGCATTAAGGAAGGCGACCGCGAGCGCATCCAGGTCTTCCAGGGCGACGTCATCCGCATGGCCGGCGCCGGTGCCCGCGAGACCTTCACCGTCCGCAAGATGTCCTTCGGTGTCGGTGTTGAGCGTACCTTCCCGCTTCACAGCCCCAAGATCGCCAAGCTCGAGGTCGTTCGTCATGGTCGCGTCCGTCGCGCCAAGCTGTACTACCTCCGCGACAAGGTGGGCAAGGCTGCTCGCATCCCCGAGAAGCGCTAAGAAGATCGCAGCGTCTGTCCACTCGTTTGGACACAAGGGTCACCTTCGGGTGGCCCTTCTTTTTATCTGATTTGCATGCAAGGAGGGCCTGGTATGGCCAATATGACGAGCTCGGTTTCGGCATCGCAGGTTGCCGGAGAGCTAGCGAGCGCAACGTTTGAGGAGATCCCCGCCCTCGTGGAGCATTATCGCGAGGACCCGCGCCAGCAGGTGATCAAGGCTTGTGAACGCGCCCTCAAACGCCATGCTAAGGAACTTGCCGAGCGCGAGCGCGTCAATGACATGTACGAGCTTATGCATGAGCTTGGCGGCGATGGGGTGGTCGTTGGTGTCGACGAGGTGGGCCGCGGCTCGGTAGCGGGTCCCTTAACCGTGTGTGCCGTGTGCCTTCCCATGGAGCCGCGCGTCTGGGGCATCAACGATTCCAAAAAGCTCACGCCGGCGCGCCGCGAGTTGCTCTCAGTGAAGATTGCCGAGGTGGCGACGGCGATCGGTTTTTGCCATATCGCGCCTAAGGATATCGATGAGATGGGCATGGCCCGGGCCATCCGCGCTGCCGTCGCGGGCGCCGTGGCCGATACGGGACTTGAACCCGACTGCGTCCTCATGGATGGCAACCCCTTGGGCGCTGTTCCTAACGAGCGCGATGTGGTGAAAGGCGATGCCAAGATCGCCTGCATCGCCGCAGCGTCCATCATGGCCAAGGTCACGCGTGACGAGATGATGGTCGAGTACGACGCCGAGTACCCCGAGTACCATCTGGCCGAGTCGAAGGGCTATGCGAGCCCCGAGCACATCGAGGCCATTCGCAAACATGGACTTTGTCCGCTGCACCGCGTGAGCTTTTGCGGAAACTTTCTGCAGACTGAGCGCCTTTTCTAGGCCAATTGTGGAGACAGGGACCTCTGTGGTTTTATAAACCTGCTGGTAGCGGGCCGTATGCAGCAGCATTGCTGCGTACGGCCCGTTTTTTGTCGGCATTTGGTCAGCTTTTGGTTTGCTTCCGGTACTTACCCGCATGAAAGGTGCCCTCATCATCGGGGCAATGCAGTGTGCGGGAAAGGAGACCCCATGAGTGCCGCAAGCAAAAAGAGCAAGACGCAGCAGCTCAAGGAGCGTTGGGAAAACGGCGAGCTCGACTGTGGGGCGATGACGCCCGAGTTTATCAAGGGACTCAGTCCCCGCGAGCTGGGCATGCTAGGCGAGCTGATCACCATCGACTACTTTAACGAGCGCGGCTACACCTTGCTGGAGCAGGGTTATCGTTGCACCGAGGGCGAGGCCGATCTGGTGCTGCTCGATGAGCTCGACGATGTCGTGGTGATGGCCGAGGTCAAGACCAGACGCGTTGCGCTGGATTGCAACACGCGGGTCTTTCCCGAGGAGGCCGTGGACGCCCAAAAGCAACGCCGCTACCGCCGCATCGCAAGTTGCTATCTCATGGAGCATTATCCGCTCAAGGCGATTCGCTTCGATGCCGTGGGCGTCACCATCCGCGACGGGCATATCGCCGAGATCGAGCACCAGTACAACGCGTTCGATTGGCAGGTGTCGTGATGGCGTTCGAGACGTTTGCCGTTCACGCGGCCTGCATCCGCGGCGTCGAGGCGATTCACGTCACGGTCGAGGTCTCGCTTGCCGGCGGCGTTCCGGGCATTCAGATGCTCGGCATCCCGAGTATGGAGGTGATGGAGTCACGTGGTCGTATTCGCTGTGCGATGCGCTCGGCCGGCTTTGAGATCCCGCGCTCGGGCATTACGGTCAATCTGGCGCCCGGCGATATTCGCAAGACCGGTAGCGGCTTTGATCTGCCCATCGCCATCGCGGTTCTAGCGGCCGATGGTCAGATTCCCCGCGACAACCTCGATCGTTGTCTTATCGCCGGCGAGCTCGGCTTGGACGGCACGGTGCTTCCTGTCAAAGGCGAGGTGGCGTTTCAGCTATTGGCTCGCGACATGGGGCTGTCTTTTATCGCCGGCAGGTCCGACCAGCATGTGCCACTCGCGGGCGTGGATTGCGGCTTTATCGACCATCTGTCTCAGCTTGCTCACGGCATGGGCGATGCCGCACGGCACTACTTGGATTCCGAGGGTGTCGAGGCGACCTTTGAGCCCGAGCTCGACTATGCAGACGTGCTGGGGCAGGAAGTCGCTAAACGCGGCATGGCGCTTGCGGCGGCAGGAGAACTCGGCTTGCTCATGATCGGGTCTCCGGGATCGGGCAAGACGATGCTCGCACGCCGTATGACCGGCATCCTGCCCGAGCTTTCCGTTGAGGATCAGCAGGAGGCACTGTGCATCCATTCGGTTTTGGGTGAGAACATTGATGGCTTGTTGGCGGGGCACCGCCCCTTCCGCAGTCCCCACCACAGTATTTCGACCGCAGGCCTTATCGGCGGCGGGCGCCCGGTGCACCCGGGTGAGATCAGCCTTGCTCATGGCGGCGTGCTCTTTTTGGACGAGCTTGCCGAGTTTCCCACGGGCGTGCTGCAGACGCTGCGTCAGCCCATCGAGCGCGGCTACGTGAGGATCGTACGCGTCGACGGGGCTTTTACCTTCCCGTCGCGCTTTCAGCTGCTGGCTGCGAGCAATCCCTGCCCCTGCGGCTTTTTGGGCGATCGCGAGGTGCCGTGTCGCTGCTCGGCGGCGATGGTCGAGCGCTATCGGTCTAAACTGCGCGGTCCTTTGGCCGACCGTATCGACATGATGATCGATGTGACCCGTCCCGACCCTCAAGTGATTATCGAGGGTGCGGAGGGCATGTCGTCGGCCGAGTTACGTGACTACGTTGTGCGCGGTCGCGCCTTTCGCGCTTGGCGCGAATCCCGCATGGACGATGCGGATGCCGAGGCCGAGGATGACGAGACACGGTCCATTGACGGCGTCGTTTCGACCTTTGAGCTCGATGATGCGGCGGAGAAGTGTGTGCTCGGCCTGTCGAAGCGCACGTATCTCACAGGGCGTGGCATCGTGCGCCTTGTTCGCATTGCGCGCACGATCGCAGATGTCGCCGAGAGCGAGCAGGTGACGCAGGACCACGTGCTCGAGGCGGCGATGTACCAGGGAAGGAGGGACCAATGATGGCTGAGGGGACCTTCGAGCTGCATCCAGGTGACGCGTTGTATCCCGAGACCGTTTTGGAGCTTTCTGATATACCCCAGACGCTTTATGTGCGCGGCAACCCCGAGGTGCTTTCGACGCCCGCGCTCTCCATCATTGGCGCGCGCAAGGCCTCGCCGTATGGTCTTGCCGTGGCAGAGCTTGCGGCAAAGGTGGCGGTTGATGCGGGCGTGACGGTAGTTTCGGGAGGCGCGGTCGGTTGTGACCAGGCCTCGGGTTGGGCTGCGGTCAACGCCGGCGGCAAACACGTCGTGGTGCTGGGGACGGGCGCCGACGTGGTCTACCCGCGTTCGAGCGCGGGGCTTATTACTCGCACGCTCGATACAGGTGGCGCAGTCGTGTCGATCTCTCCGTGGGGCATGGGTCCGCGCAAGTTCGCCTTTCCGCGCCGCAATCGCGTGATCGCGGCCCTGTCGCAAGCCCTCTTTGTATCCGAGGCGGGTATGCCTTCCGGGACGTTTTCTACAGCCGAGGCTGCCATGGATTTGGGGCGCGAACTTCTTGCCGTGCCGGGGTCGATCCTATCGCCCGAGTCGCGTGGCACGAATTACCTCATTGCGAACGGTGCCTGCTGCATCGTCGACGAGGAATCTATCGAGATGGCTATCTCACGCATCTACGGCACCCTGCGCTACTCGCGCCCCGATGCTCCCGGCATTGCCGACCTGGATCCAACGCAGCAGACCGTGATGCATGCGCTCATCGCCTCTCCGCTCAAGGTCGACGACATCGCGGCGCTCGTCTCGCTCGATGCTGTCGGCGTACTCAAACTCTTGGGTTCGCTTGAACTCGAGGGCCTTATCGAGCGCATGATGGATGGAAGGTATGCGCCCTCCAAGTTTGCCCTTCACGCCCAGACACCCTTCGGTCACAATGGAAAACGTGTCAATTAGAAAGGTGTTTGCAGATGCAGTTCGATCAGGTGACGGTTATCGGTGGCGGTCTGGCGGGTTCGGAGTGCGCGATCCAGCTGGCAGACCGCGGGTTTGCCGTAAAGCTGTGCGAGATGCGCCCCCAGGTGAGCTCCCCGGCTCACCATACCGATCATCTGGCAGAGCTCGTTTGCTCCAATTCGTTTAAGTCGACCCGTCCGGATTCCGCGGCTGGTTTGCTGAAGGCCGAGCTTGAGCGCATGGGTTCAGTCCTGCTCGATTGCGCCCATCGCGCGGCTGTTCCCGCCGGCGGTGCCCTGGCGGTCGACCGCGTCAAGTTTTCCGAGCTTGTCGAGGCCGAGGTTGCCGCTCGTCCCAATATCGAGGTCGTGCACGGCGAGGTCACGCAGATTCCCGAGGGTCACGTGGTCATTGCCGCGGGCCCGCTGTGTTCACCGGCGCTGAGCGAAGAGGTCATGAAGCTCGTCGGTGGCGATGCCCTGGCATTCTTTGATGCGGCGGCGCCGATCGTCGATGCCTCCACGCTCGATATGGACGTGCTGTTCTCGCAGTCGCGCTACGAGGAGCAGGGGAGCGGCGACTATCTCAACGCTCCGCTCAATAAGGAGGAGTACGAGGCCTTTATCGAGGCGCTTACCACGGCCGACCGCGTGGTGCTCAAAGACTTTGAGGGCGGCGATCTGTTCCAGGCCTGCCAGCCTGCCGAGGAAGTTGCGCGCACCGGCAAGGACGCCATTCGCTTTGGCGCCATGAAGCCCGTCGGCCTTACCGACCCGCGTACCGGACGTCGCCCCTGGGCGGCGATTCAGCTGCGTGCCGAGAACAAGGAGAAGACCGCCTATAACCTGGTGGGCTTCCAGACCAACTTGACCTTTGGCGAGCAGAAGCGCGTCTTCCATATGGTGCCGGGCCTGGAGAACGCTGAGTTCTTCCGCTACGGTGTCATGCACCGCAATACCTTTGTCGACGCCCCGCATGTGCTCGATGGCACCTTTGCCGTGCCCGGTACCGGTGTGCGCCTGGCCGGTCAGATCACCGGCACCGAGGGGTACATGGAAGCCGTGGCGACAGGTCTGCTCGCGGCGCTTAACACTTATGCCGAGGCTATCGGTGCCGCGGGCGTCGAGTTGCCGCGTGTGGGCGCCCTGGGTGCGCTCGTGGGCTATGCGACCGATCCTGCCACCGTGGGCTATCAGCCCATGCATGCCAACTTTGGCCTGGTGCCGCCACTCGAGGATGGTAAGCGCCGCAGCAAGCGCGACCGCTACCAGGCCTATGCGGACCGTGCGCTCGAGGCCCTCGATGCCTACTTGGCCACGCGTTCCGACTTGTTTGGAGGCGACCGGTCATAGCCTTTGACCTGTACGACACCGTCGACTCGTTTATCGCCTATATCGCACGCGTCGAGGGACTTTCTCCCAACACGGTGACGGCCTATGGCTCGAGGCTGGAGCGCTTCGCTGCCTGGTGCGAGCGCGAGGATATCGATGCTTTCGCTGCCGACGTGCGGACCGTTCGCTCCTATTTGGCCGAGTTGTCGCGTGACCAGGTGTCGGCTCGGACCCTCGCGGCGCATCTGTCTGCCATTCGCTCGCTCTATCGGTGGATGGCTGCCGAGGGGATTGTCGAGGGCGATGCGGTCTCGGCGATCGCATCGCCCAAGCTGCCGCGTGACCTGCCGGGCGTCCTTACGACCCTGCAGATCGAGGCGCTGCTCAAGACGCCTGATACATCGACGCCTGCGGGACTGCGCGATGCGGCGATGCTTGAGTTGCTCTATGCCTCTGGCGCGCGAATCTCGGAGCTCGCGGCGCTCAACGTGGAGTCTATTGGTTGGTCCGAGCGAACGCTGCGACTTTGGGGCAAGGGGAGCAAGGAGCGTATCGTCCCTCTGTATCGTCGTGCGCTCGAGGTGACGCATCTCTATATTGAGGAGGGGAGGCCGGAGTTGCTCGCTCAGGCAAAGCGCCGCGACCTCGCTACTGGGCCGCATCCGCTGCTTATATCGGCGCGTGGCAATCGCATGAGCGCCGCCATGCTCCGGCGGCGGTTCCATACGCTGGCGACGCTCGCCGGCATTCCGGCCGACATCGCCCCGCATGCGATGCGCCATACCTTTGCGACCGACTTGCTCGAGGGCGGTGCGGACCTGCGCTCGGTTCAAGAGCTGCTAGGTCATGCGAGCCTGTCCACGACGCAAATCTACACGCATCTCACGCCCGATCGGCTCAAACGTGCCGTGGCTCAAGCCCATCCCCGCGGCGAATAGTGGCTGGGACGTCCCGCGCCGCACTCAGGTGTGTGGTTTTGATTGCGGGTTGGCAGGAAGAAGCATTCCTGCTATCATTCATCGGGTTGCTTCACGGCAACATGTTTTTATCACGCACGCGCGGCTACTTCATACCGTGGTGCCCGGGCTTTGGTAGCACATGTCCGGGTTGGTTTTGGAGGATGACCCCGCGCGGAGGCAAACCACAGGAGGTTTAACATGGCTACCAAGATTAATATCCGCACCCTGCTCGAGGCCGGCTGCCACTTCGGTCACCAGACCCGTCGCTGGAACCCCAAGATGAAGCCGTTCATCTTTGGTGAGCGCAACGGCATCTACATCCTCGACCTCAAGCAGACCATCCTCGACGCCGACCAGGCCTACACCTTCGTCAAGAACGTCGCCAAGGGCGGCAACGTGCTGTTCGTCGGCACCAAGAAGCAGGCTCAGGAGGCCGTCAAGAACGCTGCTGAGCGCGCCAACATGCCTTACATCAACCAGCGTTGGCTCGGCGGTATGCTGACCAACTTCGTCACCATCCGCTCCCGCATCAACCGCATGGAGGAGCTCGAGGCCATGGTCGAGGACGGCCGCATGGCTGTTCTGCCCAAGAAGGAGCAGGCTGTTCTCGGCAAGGAGCTCACCAAGCTCCAGACCAACCTCGGTGGCGCCCGCGACATGAAGGGTCTGCCCCAGGCTCTCTTCGTCATCGACACCAAGCGCGAGGAGAACGCCATCAAGGAGGCTCAGCGCCTGAACATCCCCGTCGTCGCCCTGATCGACACCAACTCCGATCCCGACGAGGTCGAGTACGGCATCCCCTGCAACGATGACGCTATCTCCGCTGTCACCCTTATGTGCGAGCTCATGGCTGACGCCTGCCTCGCTGGCTCCGGCAAGGAGCAGGTCTCCGAGGCCGAGATGGCCGCTGAGCCCAAGGCCGAGTAAATCAGTCTTAGTTAATTCTTTTTCATCTCTTTGAAAGGAACCACAATGGCCCAGATTACCGCCGCTATGGTCAAGCAGCTCCGCGAGATGACCGACTCCCCGATGATGGAGTGCAAGAAGGCTCTCGTCGAGGCTGACGGCGACATGGACGCCGCTGTCGACGTTCTGCGTAAGAACGGCCTTGCCAAGGCTGCCAAGAAGGCTGGCCGTGAGACCAACGAGGGCGCTGTCGCCGCGTTCGTCTCCGAGGATGGCAAGACCGGCGCTCTGCTCGAGCTCTCCTGCGAGACCGACTTCGTTGGCTCCAACGCCAAGTTCACCGGCTTTGCTTCCAAGGTCGCTGAGGTTGTCGCTACCACCGAGCCTGCTGACGTCGACGCTCTGCTCGAGAAGCCGATGGGCGAGGAGACCGTTTCCTCCGAGCTCACCGAGATGATTCACATCATGGGCGAGAACATGAAGATCTCCCGCTTCGCTGCCCGCAAGGCCGAGAACGGCGCGCTCGCTTCTTACATCCACATGGGTGGTAAGATTGGCGTCCTCGTCGAGTTCGCCTTCGAGAAGGCCGAGACCGCTCAGGCTGAGTCCTTCAAGACCTTCGCTCACGACGTTGCCCTTCAGGTTGCTGCCGTCGCCCCGATCTGCGCTACCCGCGATCAGGTTCCGGCCGAGACCGTCGAGCACGAGAAGCAGATCTACATGGCGCAGGCTGCCGAGTCCGGCAAGCCCGAGGCTATCCAGGAGAAGATGGCTGTCGGCCGTCTGGAGAAGTTCTACAAGCAGTCCGTGCTCACCGAGCAGGAGTTCATCAAGGACAGCTCCCTCACCATCAAGAAGTACGCTGAGCAGGTCTCCAAGGAGCTCGGCGACACCATTACCGTCGTTGCCTTTGACCGTCTGGTCCGTGGCGAGTAAATAAGCTCTTGTAGCTGGTAATGAGCAGGCTGTGGGATTTACTCACAGCCTGCTTTTTCATGGCTCTTATCAGAGCCTTTGATATCATATTGAGAGTCTAATTAAAGGAGGATCGCTTTGTCCGACATCCGATATAAACGCGTGCTTCTTAAGCTTTCCGGCGAAGCACTGATGGGCGACGGCCAATATGGCATCGACCCCAAGGTTACCGACCATCTTGCCAAGCAGGTCAAGGAGCTGCTCGCCGTTGGCCATGAGGTCGGCGTCGTTGTCGGCGGCGGCAATATTTTCCGCGGCATGGCCGGCGCTGCCGGTGGCATGGAGCGTGCTCAGGCCGACTACATGGGCATGCTGGCAACCGTTATGAACGCGCTCGCCCTGCAGGATGCCTTCGAGCATAACGATGTTCCCTGCCGCGTGATGAGCGCTATCCAGATGAACGAGATCTGCGAGCCCTATATTCGCCGTCGCGCCATCAACCACCTTTCCAAGGGCAACGTCGTTATTTTTGCCGCCGGTTCGGGCAATCCGTACTTTACGACCGACACCGCCGCGGCTCTTCGTGCGTGCGAGATCGGCGCCGAGATTCTGATTAAAGCCACCAAGGTTGACGGCATCTACGACAAGGATCCCGTCAAGTGCGCCGATGCCGTCCGTTTTGACAAGATTACCTATCACGAGGTGCTCGTCCGTGGCCTGCAGGTTATGGATTCCACGGCTACGGCACTGTGCCAGGATAACCGTATGCCGATTTTGGTCCTCAACATCGATGGCGAGGACACCGTCAAGCGCGCGCTTTCGGGTGAGCCCGTCGGCACGCTCGTCTATCAGGAGGATTAAGCATGGCAGAGAACATCACCGCCCATATGGACAAGTCGCTCGAGTCCCTCAAGCATAACTTCTCCAAGGTCCGTACCGGCCGCGCCAATGCCAACATTCTGTCCGACATCACCGTCGATTATTACGGTGTTCCCACGCCGGTCACGCAGGTTGCCGCCGTCAAGACCCCCGAGGCCCACATGCTGCTCATCGAGCCGTGGGACAAGGCACTCATCAATGCTATCGTCAAGGCCATCGGCGCTTCCGATCTGGGTATTACCCCCAACTCCGATGGCACCGTCGTTCGTCTTCCGTTCCCGGCTCCCACTGAGGAGCGCCGTCGCGAGCTCGTCAAGGAGTGCCGCGAGTACGCCGAGCAGGCCAAGGTGTCTATCCGTAACATCCGTCGCGACTTCAACAACAAGCTCGAGCGCGATGAGGAGCTCACCGAGGACGATGTCCGTCGCGAGCAGGCCAAGGTCCAGAAGCACACTGATGAGTATGTCGCCAAGGTCGAGGAGCTTCTGAAGGAAAAAGAAGCCGAGGTCATGGAGATCTAAGGTGCAATACGACGAGCATAAACTGGTCGAGTACTTTGCCGACGCCCCTGCGGGCGTCGGTTTTTCCGACCTTGATCTCAATAACATTCCGCACCATATCTCGTGCATCATGGACGGCAACGGTCGTTGGGCCACGTCGCGCGGTCTCGCACGCACCGAGGGCCACAAGGCGGGTATCGTCTCCCTTCGTGAGATTATTACCGCCTGCGTGCGTCTGGGCGTCGACGTGCTTTCGGCCTATGCGTTTTCTACCGAAAACTGGAACCGCCCGCAGCATGAGGTCAACGTCTTGATGCATCTGTTTGCCAAGACGTTCATTGACGAGCTGCCGCTTCTAAAGCGCGAAAATGTGCGCGTTGTCTTTTTGGGTGATATTTCCGCGCTGCCCAAGAAGACCCGCGACGTTTTTGAACGCGGTCTTGCCGAGTGCGCCGATCACACCGGTATGACGCTGGCGCTTGCCGTCAACTACGGCGCGCGTGCCGAGATTACTCGCGCTGTCCGTCAGATCGCACTCGACGTTGCCGCCGGTAAGATCGACCCTGCCGCAATTGATGACGACATGGTGGCTTCTCACCTTTATACCGCCGGTCTTCCCGATCCTGAGCTTGTGATTCGCACCTCTGGTGAGCTGCGCCTTTCGAACTATCTGCTGTGGCAGGTGGCTTATTCCGAGTTCTACGTCACCGATACCTATTGGCCCGACTTTGATCGTTGGGGCCTTGTCGACGCCATTTTGGCCTATCAGGGCCGTGACCGTAGGTTTGGTGGACTGAGCAAGACCGAGGAGGCTTAATCGTGTCCGATCGTCCCAAGGCATCTGCTCCCAAGACGCCTGCGCGTAAAGCTGCCACTGCGGGAGCGCCTGCAGCGAAGAACGGCACCGGTTCGTGGCTGGCGGGCTTTATTACCCGTGCCGCCGCTGGTATCGTCTACGCCGTTGTCTTTATCCTGTGCCTGGTTTTGGGTATTGTGCCCACGGCCATCTTTGTTTCTGTCATGAGCGGTCTGTGCTGCTATGAGTTTTTCCGTATGACGAGGCTCGATGGCAAGATGGCTAACGAGCGCATGGGTATCGCTGCCGCCGTACTCTTTCCGCTGTCGGCGTTGGGCGATTCGATGTTGCTGAATGCCCTGCTTTTTGCCCTGATGCTCGCTGTGGGCATTTGGTATGTTTGGTCGCCGCGTACCCGCATCTCTGATGTGGCCGTGACGCTCATGGGTCCCATCTACACTGGCTTTATGCTGTCGGCTATCGTGCTGCTGCGCGATGCCGTGCCCGGTTTTGCCGGCGCCCTGCTTTCGGTGGGCGTTTGCGCGTCCCTTTGGGTCTCCGATTCGTTTGCCTACATCGTGGGTAGCCGTATCGGCAAGCACAAGATGGTTCCCAAGATCTCTCCCAAAAAGAGCTGGGAGGGGTTTGTCGGCGGCATCCTGGGCTCGGTTTTGATTTGGCTCATCCTGTGGGCGACGCACTTCTACAAGCTCAGCCTGCCCTATGCGCTGCTGTGCGGCGTGGTCGTGTCCGTCCTGGGCGTTATCGGAGACCTCATCGAGTCGCGCATCAAGCGCGGTGTGGGCATTAAGGATTCCGGTAACCTTATCCCGGGCCACGGCGGCATGCTCGATCGTAGCGATTCGCTTATCTTTGGCTGCATTACCGCGCAGCTGCTTTTGATGATCGGAGGCGTGCTGTAATGTCCTTCCAGACGACGTATGGCCCCGATGGACGTCTCCGTGTTGCCATCCTGGGTTGTACGGGCTCTATCGGCACCCAGGCGCTCGATGTGTGCCGCCAGCATGCCGATCGCCTGCAGGTGACGGCGCTGTCCGTTAACTCCAGTACCTCCGAGCTTGTTGCCGCTGCCCGCGAGTTCTCGGTTCCGGCGGTTGCCGTGGCCGATGTCGCTCATGGCGATGACGCCGTGCTGCAGGAGTTGCCCGAGGGAACGAAGCTCGGCGTTGGCGCGCAGGCGGTTTGCGAGCTCGCGCGTCGCGACGATGTCGACTGCGTGCTCGTCGCTATTGTGGGCGCCGCCGGTCTCGAGGCGAGCCATGCGGCCTTGACCTCGAATAAGCGTCTTGCCCTTGCCAACAAGGAGTCCCTCGTCGTCGGCGGCGACTTGCTTATGCCGTTGGCGCAACCGAGCCAGCTTATTCCAGTCGACTCTGAGCACTCCGCCATCTACCAGTGCTATCTGGGGGAGAACCCACGCGAGGCTCATTGTATTTGGCTCACCTGCTCGGGCGGTCCGTTCTTTGGCCGCACCCGCGACGAGCTCGACCGCGTGACGCGTGCCGATGCCCTCGCACATCCCACGTGGGCCATGGGTGCCAAGATCACCATCGACTCCGCCACCCTCATGAACAAGGGCCTGGAGCGCATTGAGGCCATGCATCTGTTTAACTGCGACCTCGATTTCATTAACGTGGTCGTGCAGCGTCAGTCCAAGATTCACTCTATGGTCGAGTTCGCCGACGGCTCCGTGATGGCGCATCTCGGTGCTTCCGACATGCGTATTCCCATCCAGTTCGCGTTCTCGTATCCCGAGCGTTGGGATACCCCGGCGCCTCGTATCGATTTCCGCGAGCTGGGGCAGCTCACGTTTGATGCTGCCGACATGGATACCTTCCGCTGTCTGGCACTGGCCGAACGTGCCGGCAAGACGGGTGGCACCATGCCGTGCGTGCTCAATGCCGCCAACGAGGTCGCCGTCGATGCCTTCCTGCACGATGGCTGCAGCTTTACCGATATCGATCGCATTGTGGAATCCTGCATGGATTCTCACGATATGCAGGCGGTCGATTCGTTTGAGCAGCTTCGCGACATCGATGCATGGGCGCGTGAAAAGGCTGCGCAGGTGCTCGCCGCAACCCGTTCCTAACCCATAAGGATTGCTTTTTCGTTTTATGGATACTGTTCTGAGCGTTCTCTCATCGGTCTTTTGGGGCCTGCTGATGCTTTCCGTCCTTGTGTTTTTGCACGAGGGCGGCCACTTTTTGGCGGCGCGTGCCTGCGGCGTCCGTGTGACCGAGTTCTTTTTGGGCCTGCCGTGTCGCTTTGACATCCATTACACGTCACGTCGCATTGGAACCAAGTTTGGCGTGACCCCGCTGCTGCTGGGTGGCTACGCTGCCATCTGCGGTATGGATCCGACCGACGTCTCGTGCGCCGATCGCGTGCTCGCGGCTATCTATCGTCATGGTCGCGTGACCGTGGCCGACCTTGCCGCCGAGCTCGAGCTATCCGAGGAGGTTGTGCTCGAGGCATGCGCCTTGCTCTTGGGTTGGGGCTCTATCGCGCCTTGGTATGAGGAAGGGGAGAAGCCCTCGCCGAGCTACTATCCCACCAAGTATCAGACGCTGCCACGAGACGCGGCGGGTTACACCACCTTTGACGGCCGCCGTTTCGATCGAGAGCATGCGACTACCGAGGGCGATGTGTGGGAGCTGCCGTGCGGCGAAGCCGAGTTCCTTGCGCAAGAGCGTTCGCATACCTATCTGGGCCAGGGTTTTCTCAAGCGCGCCTTTATGCTGCTCGCGGGCATTCTCGTCAATATCCTGACGGGCTTTTTGCTGCTTATGAGCATCTACTCTATTGCGGGTGTCACCGTGCCGATGGATACCAACGTGATCGGTCAGGTTGACGAGGGGTCTATTGCCGCCAAGGCGGGTATCGAGGGCGGCGACGCGATCCTTTCGGTTGACGGAGTATCGTGCTCTACCTGGATGGACGTTTACGATGCCATCGGCAAGGCCGCCGGAAAGGACGATATCGCCATCGAGTACGAGCGTGACGGCAAGCAGCATTCGACCGCGGTTGCGCTCAAAGAGGACGAGCGCCTAGGCGTGTATGCCTCTACGCAGGTGGTCCGTTTAGACCCCATCACGTCGGCTCGCCTTTCGTTCTCCTATGTCGTGCAGACAGCGGAGGGCGTGATGAGCCTGCTCCAGCCGCAGCATACGATGGAGATTCTCGATCAGTCCTCTTCGATCGTCGGCATTAGCGTTATGTCCTCACAGGCTGCTGCTGCCGGCCCTGCCACGTTCCTTTCGTTTGCCGCCCTCATTTCGTTCTCGCTTGGCTTTATGAACCTGCTGCCCATCCCACCACTCGATGGCGGCAAGCTGGTCATCGAGATCATTCAAAAGATTGCTGGCCGCGAGCTTCCGCTCAAGGTCCAGACGATTGTGAGCTATGTGGGCATCGCGCTCTTTGCGCTGCTGTTTGTCTATATGCTTCGTTCCGACGTCCTTCGATTTATCCTGTAGGGGAGTGTTTGGATTGTCTTTATCCCATCCTTTGCCTCGCGAGTTGACGCGCCCCGTGCATGTGGGCGGTGTGCAGATCGGTGGTGGTGCGCCGGTGGTGGTCCAATCCATGACCTGCACCGATACCGCTGATGCCCAGGCAACGCTTGCGCAAGTGTGCGCGTTGGCGCAGGCTGGCTGCGATATCGTGCGTGTGAGCGTGCCCACCGAGGCCGCGCTTGAGGGTTTCCGCACCATCTGTGCCGAGTCTCCGGTGCCAATCGTTGCCGATATCCACTTTAACCACAAGCTGGCCATTGGCGCTGTGGAGGCCGGTGCCGCCAAGCTCCGCATCAATCCCGGCAATATCGGCGATTGGGCCAAGGTTGACGCGGTGATTGATGCTGCGGGTGCCGCGGGCTGTGCGATTCGTATCGGCGTCAATGCCGGTTCGCTTGAGCAGGATATCGCCGAGCGCGATGACCTCACGCAGCCCGAAAAGCTCGTGATGTCGAGCGAGCGCTTTGTGCGGCACTTTGAGGATCGTGGGTTTACCAACATAGTGCTTTCCGCCAAGGCCCATAGCGTACAGACGACGCTCGATACCGATCGAGCCCTGTCGCGTGAGATTCCCCACGTTCCGCTTCACCTGGGCGTGACGGAGGCGGGGACCAAGCTCCAGGGCACCATCAAGAGCTCTGTAGGCTTGGGTATCTTGCTTTCCGAAGGCATTGGCGACACCATGCGTGTGTCGCTCACAGCCGATCCGGTTGAGGAGCCGCCGGTTGCCTGGGGTATTCTGCAGTCGTTGGGCCTGCGTCGCCGTGGCCCCGAGATTGTCTCGTGCCCCACATGCGCCCGCTGCCAGGTTAACCTTATTCCCATTGCCGAGGAGGTTACCGAGCGGCTTAAGAACTACTCCGCGCCGCTTTCGATCGCTGTGATGGGATGTGCCGTTAATGGCCCCGGCGAGGCTTCTGATGCCGATCTGGGCGTTGCTTGCGGACGTGGTCAGGCCTTGCTCTTTTCGCATGGCCAGATCATTGGTAAAGTAGCTGAGGACCAAATTGTCGACGCGCTTATGGCCGAGGTCGACAAGCTTATTGAGGAGAAATAAATGACCCGAGCAATGTATATGTCTAAGCTCTATGCGCCGACGCTTAAAGAGGATCCGGCGGACGCTGAGCTCGCCAGCCACCGTCTGCTGCTCCGTGCCGGCATGATCCGCAAGGAGGCCGCCGGTCTATATTCCTACCTGCCGCTTGCTTGGCGCTCGATTCGTAAGATCGAGAACATCGTGCGCGACGAGATGGACGCCGCCGGCGCCCAGGAGCTTATGATGCCTATCATGGTCGATGCCGAGTTGTGGCGTGAGTCCGGCCGCATCGACGCCTATGGCAAGGAGCTTGTGCGCTTTGACGACCGTCACGGTCGCGAGTTCGTCCTGGGCCCCACGCACGAGGAGACCGTCACGGCCCTGGTGCGCAATGAGCTGCGCTCCTACAAGCAGCTACCCGTTAACCTCTACCACATCCAGGATAAGTTCCGCGACGAGTTCCGCCCCCGCTTTGGCCTGATGCGCGGTCGCGAGTTCATCATGAAGGACGCCTACAGCTTCTCCGCCACGCAGGAGAGCCTGCAGGAGGAGTATGACAAGATGAAGCAGGCCTACGCTAACATCTGCGAGCGCTGCTATATCAAGGCCCTGCCCGTTGTTGCCGACTCCGGTGAGATCGGTGGCGATACCTCCGTCGAGTACATGGCTTTGGCCGACGCCGGCGAGGCTTCGCTCGTCTACTGCGACGATTGCGGCTTTGCTGCCGATGACGAGGCGGCAAGCACCAAGGTCGTCGTGACCGAGGGTCCTGGTGACGGTACGCTCACCAAGGTTGAGACTCCGGGCATGGGCACCATTGAGGCAGTTGCTAAGTTCTTTGGGTTCCCCGAGAACGGCACGCGCAAGTCGCTGGCACTCATCGACGCCGAGGGCAAGCCGGTCGTGGCCATTGTTCCGGGCGATCACGAGCTCAACGATTGCAAGGCCGAGCACGTCTTTGGCAAGGGCTATCGCATGATGACCGACGAGGAGCTTCAGGCGAACGGTCTGCACAAGGGCTTTATCGGACCGGTTAACCTGCCCGATGGCATTCGTCTGGTGTGCGACGAGAGCCTGCGCGATTCCAAGCAGTGGGCCTGCGGTGCCAACGAGGTCGATTATCACTTTACCGGTGCCTGCCCCGAGCGCGACTTTACCGTCGATGAGTGGGCCGATCTGGTCACCGTTGTCGCCGGCGACCCCTGCCCGCACTGCGGCAAGCCGCTCTCCGCTGCCCGCGGCATCGAGGTCTCTCAGGTCTTCCAGCTGGGCACCAAGTATTCCGAGGCCATGGGTGCCACCTTTATGGACGAGGACGGCAAGGAGAAGCCGCTCATCATGGGCTGCTACGGCGTTGGTGTGTCCCGCTCGCTCGCTGCCGTCGTGGAGCAGCACAACGACGAGCACGGTATCGTCTGGCCGGTCTCCGTTGCCCCGTACGAGGTCGCGGTGATTCCGCTCGATCCCAAGAAGGAGGAGTGCGCTACCGTCTGCGAGCAGATCGTTGATGGCCTGTGCGCCGAGGGTATCGAGGTTGTCGTCGACGACCGCGACGAGCGTCCCGGCTTTAAGTTTGCCGACAACGACCTTATGGGCTTCCCGTATCAGGTCGTTCTGGGTAAGCGTGGCCTCAAGAATGGCACGGTGGAGCTCAAGGACCGTGCTACCGGCGAGCGTGAGGACGTGGCGATCGACGAGGTCGTTGCCAAGGTTGCCGAGCTTGTTAAGGCAGCCCGCCGTTAATCGACGATTTCGCTTGTAGTTCGATATGAGGGACGGCCCCGCATTTCTCCAATCGGGGAGATGCGGGGCCGTCCTTTTATCTTGTGGCATCCTCGATATCTAAAAGGAAAACCCCACAGCCCAAGCGAGCTGCGGGGTTTTTCCATTGTGCCTCCGATGCGAAATAAATCGCTCAGATATTACTGATAATCGACGACGTCGATCCAGTTCTTCAGGAACTCATCGTTCACGTTGCGCTTACGAGCGAGCTCGGAAGCGGCAACGATGCTCGTCCACTGACGCACGACCTGCATGGGCATGTCGGCGCGGTCGCAGTAGAGCTCCAGGTAGGCCTCGGCCTGATCCTTGCTGTTGAGGGCAAAGAGCAGGTAGGTGGTGGCAACGTCGGCAGCAGGGGAGCCCTGGGTGGCGTGTGCCCAGTCGCACACATAGAGCTGGCCGTCGTCGCCGACGATGACGTTGGAGGGGTTGAAGTCGCCGTGGCAGACCTTGAACTCCTTGGTCATGCCGTCCAGACGCTCCTGAAGGTTGTAGCGCGTGGTGGCATTGAGCTGATCAAGGCTGTCGATCATGCGGGCGAACTTGTCGCGCTGACGGTTGAGCAGCGGGGAGGTGTAGCCGTGGATCTCGATCTGGAGGTCGACGAACATCTCGAGGTACTCACCAAAGCGCTGGGGCTCGGCAGTCATCTTCTCGGCAAGGGTGGTGCCCGGAACCTTCTCGGTTACGAGCGCCCAGCCGTTGGCGTTCTCGAGCTGGGAAACCTCGAGAGCCTTGGGGCTGCGGATGCCGCACTCATTGATGCGGGCAAGATTCAAAGCCTCGTTGAACACGTCAGAGACAGGCTTGGTCTCGTTAAAGACCTTGACGATCTTGTCGCCCAGGTCGTAAACGACCTTGTTGCCACGGCGGACGAGCTCGGTCTTGGAATCGGGTAGCAGCATGGTTGCATCCTTTCAACGATGCGATAGAAGCGACGGCGGGGGTGTGTGAAACACCCGTGCACCCCCGCCGTTAAAAACCGTGCTAAAACTAGCAGACGGCGTAGTCCTGAGGCTCGCGGCCGTAGTAGGCGTCCAGGTAGAGCTCCTTGATCTCGCTCATGAGCGGGTAGCGCGGGTTAGCGCCGGTGCACTGGTCGTTGAATGCCTGCTCGGTCATCTCGTCGAGGGTGTCGAGGAAGTACTGCTCGTCAACACCGTAGTCGGCGATGGTCTTCTTGACGCCGATGAAGTCCTTGAGCTCCTCGAGCTTCGTGATGAAGTTCTCGAAGACCTCCTTGTCGTCCTTGCCCTCGATGCCGCAGTACTTGGCCATCTCGGCGTAGTTGTGCAGCGCGTTGGGGTAAGGATACTGGGAGAAGGTACCCATCTTGACGGGAGCCTCGGCGGCGTTGTAGCGCATAACGCGGGTCAGGATGACAGCGTTGGCGAGGCCGTGGGGCAGGTGATGGAAAGCGCCGAGCTTGTGGGCCATGGAGTGGTTGAGGCCCAGGAAGGCGTTGGCGAAGGCCATACCGGCCATGCAGGAGGCGTTGTGCATCTCCTCGCGAGCGTGCGGGTCCTTGGCGCCGTTCGTGAAGCTGGAGGGCAGGTTCTCAAAGACGAGCTTAGCAGCGCGCTCGGAGAGGCCCTTGGTGTAGTCGGAAGCCATGATGGAGACGTAGGACTCGATGGCGTGGGTCATGACGTCGATGCCGGAGGCAGCGGTCAGGCCGCGCGGGGCGGTCATGCAGTTGTCGGCGTCGACGATAGCCATGTTGGGGAGCAGCGCGTAGTCGGCGAGCGGCCACTTGATGCCGGTCTCCTTGTCGGTGATGATGGCGAACGGCGTGCACTCGGAGCCGGTACCCGAAGAGGTCGGGACGGCGACGAAGTAGGCCTTCTTGCCCATCTCGGGGAAGGTGAAGATACGCTTGCGGATGTCCATGAAGTCCATGGCCATGTCCTCAAACTTGCACTCGGGGTGCTCGTACATCATCCACATGATCTTGCCGGCGTCCATAGCGGAGCCACCGCCGACGGCGATGATGACGTCCGGCTCAAAGAGAGCCATCTGCTTGGCGCCGCGACGTGCGCACTGCAGCGACGGATCGGGCTCGACGTCGTAGAAGCAGTCGTGGGCGATGCCCATCTCGTCGAGCTTGGCCTCGATGGCGCGGGTGTTGCCATTCTTGAAGAGGAACTGGTCGGTGACGATGAAGGCGCGCTTCTTGCCCATGACGGTACCGAGCTCGTCGAGGGCGACGGGCGTGGAACCCTTCTTGAAGTAGACCTTCTCGGGAGCGCGGAACCACAGCATGTTCTCACGGCGCTCGGCCACAGTCTTAACGTTGATCAAGTGCTTCACCCCAACGTTCTCGGAGACGGAGTTGCCGCCCCAGGAGCCGCAGCCCAGGGTCAGAGACGGCTTCATGCCAAAGTTGTACAGGTCACCGATGCCGCCGTGCGAGGACGGGGTGTTGATGACGATACGGCAGGCCTTCATGACGTGCTCGAACAGGCTGATCTTCTCGGCCTGGGCGGGGTGCACGTACAGAGAGGCGGTGTGGCCCGGGCCACCGGCGAGCACCAGGTGCTCGGCCTTGTCGACGGCCTCCTGGAAGTCCTTGGCGTGATACATGGCCAGGACCGGGGAGAGCTTCTCGTGGGAGAACTCCTCCTTGGCGGGGTCGGTGGAGGTGACCTCGGCGATCAGGATCTTGGTCTTGGCGGGAACCTCGATGCCGGCGAGCTCGGCGATCTTGGCAGCAGCCATGCCGGGGATGCGGTGATCGAGGGCGCCGTTCTTGAACATGGCGGCACGCAGAGCCTCCATCTCGGCACCCTGCTTGACGAAGTAGCAGCCGCGCTTCTGGAACTCGGCCTTAACCTGGTCATAGATGGTGTCGATAACGGTCACGGACTGCTCGGAAGCGCAGATCATGCCGTTGTCGAAGGTCTTGGAGTGGATGATGGAGTTGACGGCGAGCAGCACGTCGGCGGTGTCGTCGATGACGACCGGGGTGTTACCGGCGCCAACGCCCAGGGCAGGCTTGCCCGAGGAGTAGGCGGCCTTGACCATGCCCGGGCCACCGGTGGCGAGAATGATGTCGACGTCGCGCATGACCATGTTGGTCAGCTCGATGGAGGGGACATCGACCCAGCCGATGATGCCCTCGGGGGCGCCGGCCTTGACGGCGGCGTCAAGCACGAGCTTGGCGGCGGCGATGGTGCACTTGGCGGCAGCCGGGTGCGGGGAGATGATGATGGCGTTGCGGGTCTTCAGGCTGATCAGCGTCTTGAAGATCGCGGTGGAGGTGGGGTTGGTCGTCGGGATGACGGCGCCCACGATGCCGATGGGCTCGGCGATCTTGGTGATGCCGTAGGCCTCGTCGCGCTCAAGGACACCACAGGTCTTGGTGTTCTTGTAAGCGTTGTAGATGTACTCTGCGGCGTAGTGGTTCTTGATGACCTTGTCCTCAAGAACGCCGCGGCCGGTCTCCTCGATGGCCATCTTCGCCAACGGGATACGAGCCTTGTTGGCGGCCATGGCGGCCTCATAGAAGATCTTGTCGACCTGCTCCTGCGTGTACGTAGCAAAAAGCGCCTGGGCCTCTCGCATCTGAGCGAGCTTAGCCTCAAGCGCCTCTACGTTGTCCACAATTGCGGGAGTAGTGTTTTCCGGTGACTTTTTCACCATTTGTGTCTCCTTGCGATCGGAGATTTACCCTACGCCTTGCATGATAGCAAGAAATAATTCGGTAAACGGTCAGATTCCCGTAAAAGGCATACTAAAACGCTTCAACCAAATGAACCGTTTCAACTAAATTATGCTACTTAGCGTAGGAAAGATCGGATGCTTTGCGCCTTGCAGGTGCCCTGAAGCCGTATTGGCCAGCATTTGGTTCCAGAGGGTTTTTGGTTTAAAGGCGTCGGGTTATCGAGAACGACTTTTGCATATTCATATGTTAGTAGTTGTCGTCTTACGATCAGTTGGTAGTCAATAAACCAAAAAGGCGCCCTCCGTAGGGGAGGGCGCCTTTGGTAAGTTCTATGTGAACGCGAGGTCTTTGACCCGGAGAGTCCGAGGTACTTGTTGGTAAGACCTTATTTAGGAGCGCGCAACCTTGCCGGACTTGAGGCAGGTGGAGCAAACGTTCATCTTGCGACGATGACCGTCGACGACGACGTAAACGCGCTGGATGTTGGGGCGGAACTTACGGTTGGTGACGCGGTGAGAGTGGCTGATGGAGCGACCGGCAACGGGGTGCTTACCGCAAACTTCGCAAACTTTGGACATAACTGACCCTCCTTGGGCGACAAACGAACATGTCGCGTTAACAAACAAGCCTGAACTATAGCACAGAAGCAGCTCCCTGTGCGTAATCTACACAGAGATATTTCTCTTTTGGCGATAGTGCCCACGCCACGGCCCTGGACGTAGATCCGATTTGCGTGCAGCAGAGGGGATTATGCCAGCTCGCAACAAGGTTTTCAAGCTCGTCCCACAAATATATATAGGTTTATTGAGCGTTGGGCTCCGTTTACGGATTGCTCCGTATTTATGCTCGCAATTAAGCTCGAGGTTGGCTACACTATCCCTTGACCATTAAAGGGGTACGAGATACCCACATGGAATTACATAGCTGCCATAGAGCAGCCCTTCCTTGTGGGTGTCTGGTCCGCTTTGAGCGGTCGGGCATCTATTTTTTTGACTGTGTCAGCAGTCAAGACATGTGAGGAAGGAGATCGATGGGCACGACTTCCCCCAAGGCGGTCATCATGGACGAGACCGCCGTCAACCGAGCGATGACCCGCATCGCGCACGAGATTCTCGAGCGCAACGAGGGCTGTGAAGACCTCGCTCTGGTCGGCATCGTCACGCGCGGCGACCTTCTGGCAAAGAAGCTCGCCGAGGAGATCAAGGAGATCGAGGGCGTCGAAGTTCCGCTCGGCAGCCTCGACATCAGCTTCTACCGCGATGACTATGCGACCAATTTCGCTCCCGCGATCCACGCTACCAACATTCCCTTTAGCGTCGACGGCAAGCGCGTCGTGCTGGTGGACGACATCCTGTACACGGGTCGTACCATCCGCGCCGCTCTGGACGCCGTCATGGACCTGGGCCGTCCGAGCCGCATTGAGCTGGCAGTTCTCGTTGACCGCGGTCACCGCGAGCTTCCCATCTCGCCGGACTTTGTCGGCAAGAACGTTCCCTCGTCTCACGAGGAGAACGTGCACCTATATATGAAGGAAGTCGACGGCCGTACCGCTGTCGAGATCAACGACGTCGCGCCGGGTTCCCACGTGGGCTCCGCGCCGCTGGGAGGTGAGTAGTACCGTGGCGTTCAACCATAAACACCTGATCGACATTACCGAGTACTCCGAAGAGGACATTAAGCTCATCCTCGAGACCGCCAAGGCGTTCTCCGAGGTCAACGAGCGTGCGATCAAGAAGGTCCCCACGCTCAAGGGCAAGACCATCGTCAACATGTTCAACGAGCCCTCGACGCGTACCCGCAGCTCCTTCGAGCTCGCTGAGAAGCGTCTTTCGGCCGACAGCCTCAACTTTGGCGGCTCCTCGACCTCCACGGTCAAGGGCGAGAGCCTCGTCGACACCGTCGAGACCCTCAACGCCTACAAGATCGACTGCATCGTCGTGCGCGATAAGCACGCCGGTGCTCCCTACATCGTCACGCAGAACTCGCCCGCGAGCGTCATCTGCGCCGGTGACGGCAAGCACAACCATCCCACGCAGGCCCTGCTCGACCTGTACACCAT
This sequence comes from uncultured Collinsella sp., assembly GCA_905209455.1. GTDB lineage: Bacteria > Actinomycetota > Coriobacteriia > Coriobacteriales > Coriobacteriaceae > Collinsella. The sequence goes on along the minus strand of CAJLTA010000003.1, from coordinate 47,914 downwards.
CTGGGAGCACAAGGGTGACTTCCACGGTCTGAAGGTCGCCGTCGTCGGCGATATCGCGCACTCCCGCGTCTGCGGCTCGCTGATCCCCGCCCTTAAGATCATGGGCTGCGAGACCTACGCCGTCGCCCCCGGCACGCTGCTGCCGCCGGCGCCCGAGGTCCTGGGCTGCGACCACGTGACGAGCGACCTCGATTCCGTCTTGCCCGAGCTGGACGTCGTCTACATGCTGCGCGTGCAGCAGGAGCGTCTCGAGGGTGCCCCGTTCCCGACCATTCGTGAGTACCACAAGCTCTTCGGTCTGACCAAGGACCGCGAGAAGCTCATGAAGCCCGATGCGATCATCTGTCACCCGGGCCCCATCAACCGCGGTGTCGAGTTCGACTCCTACATGGCCGACCACCCGCAACGCTCCGTCATCCTGGAGCAGGTCTACGCCGGCATCTGCGTGCGTATGGCTATCCTGTATCTGCTGCTTGGAGGTGCCGATAATGGCCTTGCTTCTTAAGAATGCCCACGTCGTCGATCCGTCTGTCGAGCTTGACGGTGTCGTCGACGTCCTGATCGACGGTGACAAGATCGCCGAGGTCGGCGAGAACCTCGCCGCCGAGGGAGTCGAGGTCCGCGACCTTTCCGGCAAGTATCTCGTCCCCGGCCTGGTGGATATGCACGTGCATCTGCGCGAGCCTGGCTACGAGGTCAAAGAGGACATCGAGAGTGGCACCCGCGCTGCTGCCAAGGGCGGCTTCACCGGCGTGTGCGCCATGCCCAACACCGATCCCGTCACCGATAACGGCACCGTCGTTGAGTTCGTTAAGTCCCGCGCTGCCGAGGTCGGCCACTGCCGCGTCTATCCGTCGGGCGCCATGACCCGCGGTCTTAAGGGCGAGGCCATGTCTGAGATGGGCGATATGGTCGCCCACGGCGCCGTCGCCTTCACTGACGACGGTCGTGGCGTGCAGGGCGCGGGCATGCTCCGTCGCTGCATGGACTACGGCAAGATGTTCGGCAAGGTCTTTATGAGCCACTGCCAGGACGAGGATCTGGTCGGTCACGGTCAGATCAACGAGGGCAAGGTTTCGACCCGTCTGGCCCTCGAGGGCTGGCCGGCGGCAGGCGAGGAGCTGCAGATCGCTCGCGATATCGAGATCGCCAAGCTGACCGGTGCCAGGCTGCACATCCAGCACATCTCCACCGCTCATGGCCTGGAACTCGTGCGAGCCGGTAAGGCCGCCGGTGTCCAGGTGACCTGCGAGGCTACCCCGCACCACATGTTCCTGACCGAGAACGACCTGGACGAGACCTACAACACCTCGCTCAAGGTTAATCCGCCGCTTCGCACCGACGAGGACGCCGAGGCCATCCGTCAGGGTGTCATCGACGGTACCGTCGACGTTATCGTCACCGATCACGCTCCCCACACCCCGTGGGAGAAGGCCCGCGAGTTCGAGCTTGCGCCCTTTGGCATGATCGGCCTCGAGACCTCGCTGTCGCTTGTGCTTACCGAGCTGGTCAACACGGGCAAGATGAGCATGGCTCGCATGGTCGAGCTCATGGCCATCAAGCCGCGTGAGATCCTGGGCCTCGACCAGGTTCAGGTCAAGGCGGGTTCTGTCGCCGACCTGACCGTGTTCGACCCCTCCGCAACCTGGACGGTTGGCGAGGACGGTTACGAGTCGCGCGCCGAGAACTCCGGTTTTGCCGGCCGCACGCTCATCGGTCGTGCCACCGATGTGTTTGTCGGCGGTAAGCAGACGCTTGCTGACGGCTGCATCTGCTAGCATAGCCTTATCGCTTTTGTGCGCGGCGCCCTTGCGGTGCCGCGCTTTCTATTCGTTTGGACCATGCAACCGCATGGGGGATTGGAGCGTCTATGCCCACACCTTCCACTGCACGCATGCACGACTTCGAGGTCGTCTCGAACCGGGAGATTGCCGACGGCATCTTCTCACTCGTCATCTCGGCCCCCAAGCTTGCAAGTGCGCTCAAGCCCGGTCAGTTTGTGAACATCGCCGTACCCGGCGATGCGTCCTCGCTGCTTCGCGTGCCCCTGAGCTACTACCGCGCCGACGCCGAGGCCGGCACCGTCGAGCTGTGGTACGCCGTCGTGGGCGACGATACCCGTCGCTTGTCCCAGATGGGCCCTGGCTCCACCTCTAACCTGCTGGGCCCCGGTGGCCGTGGCTGGATGGTACCCGAGGGCACCAGGAAGGCCCTGCTCGTCGCCGGTGGCATCGGCGTTCCGCCTGTGCTGTGCCTGGCCGGTATGCTTGCCGAGCAGGGTGTTGATGTGGACGTGTGCTTGGGTTTTGGCGCCGCGTCCAAGGCCGTGGGTGTCGATGAGTTCCGCGCGCTGGGCGCCACGGTTAACGTGTGCACCGACGACGGTACGCTGGGTACGCACGGTTTTTGCACCGATCCGGCAGCCGAGCTGCTCGGCGAGGGCGGCTACGACTACGTGGCCAGCTGCGGCCCCGCCGTCATGATGAAGAAAGTCGCCGCCGCTGCCGCCGAGGCCGGTGCGTACTGCGAGGTGTCTCTCGAGCGCATGATGAGCTGCGGCTTTGGCGCCTGCAACACCTGCAATGTCGAGACGGTCGACGGTATGAAGGGCGCCTGCATGTGCGGCCCCGTGTTCGATGCTTCCAAGGTGGTGGTCTTCTAGTGGGTACCGTGAACATGGCCGTCGATTTCGGCGGCGTCAAGATGCAGAACCCCATCAACACCGCAGCCGGCACCTTCGGCTACGGTTGGCAGTTCCAGAATTTCTTCGATGTTTCCCAGCTGGGTGCCATTACCACCAAGGGCTGCGCCGCCGAGCCCTGGCCGGGCAACCCTGCGCCCCGCATGGCCGAGATTCCCGGCGGTATGATCAACTCCGTGGGCCTGCAGAACCCCGGTGTTGCCGCCTTTGCCCGTGAGTCCGGCCCGTGGCTCGAGCAGCTTTCCAAGGACGGTTGTCAGGTCATTTGCCAGGTTGCCGGGCACTCCGTTGACGAGTTTGTGCGCGCGCTCGAGATGTTTGTCGAGCTGTGCCCCTGGGCTGCCGGCTACGAGATCAACGTCAGCTGCCCCAACATCGCCGCCGGCGGTGCCGCCATGGGCTCCACGCCCGAGGGCGCCTCTTCCGTCATGGCCGCCTGCCGCAAGGTGACCGACAAGCCGCTGTTCGTCAAGATGGCTCCGGTTAACGTCGCCGAGATTGCCAAGGCTCTCGAGGCCGCCGGCGCCGACGGCCTTTCGGTCATTAACTCCATCCAGGGCATGGCCATCGATGTTCATACCCGCAAGTCCCGTGTGGCCAAGCCCAAGGGTGGCCTTTCGGGCCCGCTGTGCCACCACATCGCCGTGCGCATGGTCTGGGAGGTTGCTCAGGCCGTCGATATCCCCATCAACGGTGTCGGCGGTGTCATGACGGGCGAAGATGCGGCCGAGTTTATCCTGGCTGGCGCTACCTGCGTGTCGGTCGGCATGGCCAACTTCGTCGATCCGTGCGCTTCGCTCAAGATCGCGCACGAGCTCGAGGCCTGGGCGGAGTCCCAGGGCGTGAAGGACATCAACGAGCTGGTAGGTGCTTTCGAATGCTAGAGACCGACGCCCGCGACCGCGTTATCGTCGCCCTTGACTGCGATCGTGAGCGTGCGCTCGAGCTCGCCCATGAGCTTTCGGGCCATGCCGCTTGGCTCAAGGTCGGCATGACGCTCTATTACGCCGAGGGTCCCCAGATCGTCAAGACCTTTAAGGACCTTGGCTTTAAGGTCTTCCTCGACCTTAAGTTCCATGACATTCCGCATCAGGTGCGCGGCGCTGCCCGCTCGGCCTCGCTTGCCGGTGCCGACCTGCTTTCGGTTCACGGCCTGGGCTCGGGCGCTATGCTCGCTGCCTGCCGCGAGGGTGCCGAGGAGGCGCGCGTGGACCGTGCCAAGCTTGTCGCCATTACCGTACTCACGAGCATGAACCGGGATTCGCTGGCCGAGATTGGCGTCGAGTCGCCTGTGGCCGAGGAGGCCGCTCGCCTGGCGAAGCTTGCTCAGGCCAACGGCATCGACGGTATCGTGTGCTCTCCGATGGAGGCTCACGATATGCGCGAGCTGCTGGGCCCCGATGCCCTCATCGTGACCCCGGGCGTGCGTCCCGTGGGCGCGGCCCTGGGCGATCAGTCCCGCGTTGCCACGCCTTCTCAGGCTATCGAGCGCGGCGCGAGCCATATCGTGGTGGGCCGTCCCATCACCGGTGCCGACGACCCGGTTGCCGCTTTTGACGCCATTGTCGCCGAGCTGGTCGAAAACGTCGCGTAAAAGATTCCCTTAAGTCGCCACTTTTGGGTGTCAATAGCACAAAATAGCCCCCGTGCCTGCGAAAACTTTCCCATCTATTGTGTGGAATCGCGGTTCGGGGGCTTAACTTTGCCCCCGATATATTGCACTTTTTGCAGGTATCGTCTAACCTATGGAGCCGCAATTGAGCATTTTGTACGTTTGACGTGCTAAAATGCCAACATCGAATGAATGTTAAACCAATTATTTGGAGGTTCGAATGGCACTCCCTCAGCTTACCGACGAGCAGCGCAAGCAGGCTCTTGAGAAGGCCGCTGCCGCCCGTCATGCCCGCGCTGAGCTTCGCGAGCAGATCAAGAAGGGTGAGAAGTCCCTCGAGTCCGTGCTCAACTCCGATGATCCCATCGCTTCCCGCATGAAGGTCTCCACCCTCATCGAGTCTCTCCCTGGTTATGGCAAGGCCAAGGCCGCCAAGATTATGGAGGAGCTCGGCATCTCCGCTACCCGTCGCGTCCAGGGCCTCGGCGTCCGTCAGCGTGAGCAGCTCCTCGAACAGCTGACCAAATAAGTGAGTGCTCAGGATTCCAAGCTCTTTGTGATTTCTGGACCGTCAGGCGCGGGCAAGGGCACGCTCGTCACTCGTGTGCGAGAGCGTCGCTCGAACCTGGGCCTGACGGTTTCGGCTACCACGCGAGCTCCGCGTAAAGGCGAGGTCGACGGCGTCAATTACTTTTTCCTGACGCGTGAGGAGTTCGACCGCCGAGTGGCAAACGGTGAGTTTGTCGAGTGGGCTGAGGTCCACGGCAACTGCTATGGCACGCTGGTGAGCGAGGTCCAGTCCAAGCTCGCCTCCGGTTCGTCTCTGATCTTGGAGATCGATGTCCAGGGTGCCCTGCAGGTCAAGGAACGTTTCCCCGAGGCCGTGTTGATCTTTATCAAGCCGCCCTCGCTCGAGGTGCTTCGCGAGCGTCTGGTCGGTCGTGGTACCGAGACGCCCGAGACGATTGAGCTGCGTATGGCAAACGCCGCCGATGAGCTTGCCCTTGCCGACCGCTACGACGCAGTCGTGGTGAATGACGATCTCGACCGCGCGACCGATGAGCTCGTTCGCGTTCTCGATATGCATGAAAGGATCTGAGGTCCGTGTCCGTTGTAAAGCCTTGCATTGACGATCTTCTGGAGAAGACCGATCACAACCGCTTCCTGCTCGCTTCGCTTGCCTCCAAGCGCGCCTGCGATATCAACAGCATGCTGCGTGGCCAGCACAATCGTGTGCTTGCCGTCCAGGATGTCGATGACATCACCATCGCGCTCTCGGGTGCCGATACCATCTCGATGGCTATGGACGAGATCGTCGACGGCGATATCTCCTACGACGAGGCCCGTTACGAGAAGGCGCTCGGCCACAAGGTTGCTGAAGCCTAAATGGCAGCCCGCGTCTGCCTGGTCCACTATCACGAGGTTGGACTGAAGGGCAAGAACCGCGCACATTTTGAGCATATCCTCATGGATAACATTAAGGCGGCTTTGGCCGCCTTTTCCGTGAACGCCGTGTCTCGAATTTCCGGTTATATCCTCGTGACCTTTAACGAGCATCAGGCCGACGAGGCGGCGCGTGTCATCCGCACCGTCCCCGGCGTTGCTCGTGTGTCCTTGGCGTACCACACCAACCGCGACCCGCAGGAGTACTGCGCGGCCGCCGTCAAGGCGCTGCGTGAGTTTGGCCCCTTCGATTCGTTTAAGGTGCACGCCAAGCGCTCCAATACTGACTATGAGCTCACCTCGATTGATATCAATCGACAGGTTGGCGAGGTGCTGTGCGAGGCGTTCCCCGATAAAAAGGTCCAGATGCACGATCCCGACGCGATGGTGCACGTGCTGGTTGTTCAGGGCAGCGTTTATGTGTACGCGCGCTCCGAGCGCGGTGTGGGCGGTCTGCCGGTGGGTTCTGCCGGTAAGGTCGTGACGCTTCTGTCGTCGGGCATCGACTCGCCGGTGGCGACCTGGATGCTCGCGCGTCGCGGAGCCGTGTGCGTGCCGGTGCATTTTTCCGGTCGTCCCCAGACGCCGGACACCAGCGAATATCTGGTGCAGGATATCATTCGCGCCCTTGAGCCGGGTGTCCAGATCGGCCGTCTGTATGTTGTGCCGTTTGGCGACTGCCAGCGCGAGATTTCGGTGATCTGTCCCAGCAACCTTCGCGTCATCATGTATCGCCGCATTATGTATTCGGTTGCTGAGCGCATCGCGCATATCGAGGGCGCCAAGGCCATTGTGACGGGTGAGTCGCTTGGTCAGGTCGCCTCCCAGACGCTCGAGAACATCATGGCCGTCAATGAGGCCGTGAAGATTCCCGTGTTCCGTCCGCTCATTGGTTCTGATAAGCAGGAGATCATTGCGCGAGCCCAGGAGATCGGCACGTTTGATATCTCGACTGAGGCGGCTCCCGATTGCTGCACGCTCTTTATGCCGCGTCGTCCCGAGACACATGCCAAGCTCGATGCCGTGCATGAGGCCTGGGAGCTGTTCGATCACGAGGAGATGATCGAGCGCCTGCTCAAACAGACCGAGTATATCGATTTTGGCAGCAACACGTATAAGGCCCCCAAGACCTTAAAACGCAAACATTCGGAGCTCGCTCCGCGTGAGATATACCAAGATCACGAGTAATTTGTTGCATAGGCCGGCGATGTTTTTGCATCGTCGGCCTTTTGCTATCTGGGCGTTTGCTTCTAAATTGTTCATTTGGCGACGCGTGCCTGAATAAATGGACACTTTTCCGCAAGGTTTTGGTCGGGTTTTGGTTAGACCGTGAGCGACGATGTGTGAACCCGGGCGCTGCGACCCCTCTCGCCTGACACGATAGTGTTGGGAGGTGTTTGCTATGACACAGCGCGAACAACACGAACGGGTCAAACGAATGGATCGCTGGGCGGGAAAGCTGCTCGAGCACAAGGCGGTGGTCGTGGCGATGCTTGTCGTTATTGCGATGGCGAGTGGGTTAGCTATGGCAACGTGGGGCGGCGAATCCGATGGGGTGTCGTTTGATCGTGATGCCACGTCGGTTGAGCGGGCGGATACGGGTTCTGCGGGCGCTTCCGATGATGGCGATCCTTCGAGTGATTCGAAAAAGGCAATTGCGGCCAGTGAGGTCTATGTCGATGTTGACGGGGCCGTAGTGACGCCGGGCGTCTATCGCCTGCGGGAAGGTGCGCGCGTGGCGCAGGCGATTGATGCTGCCGGCGGGCTTACGCCCGAGGCCGATGTCGCGGGCCTTAATCGGGCATCCAAGGTCACTGATGGACAAAAAATCCACGTTCCAACGGTAGGGGAGCAGCAGGCGTCCATTGCGGAAGCCGGTGTTGATGGAGGGACTTCCGCATCATCGGGCGTGAGTGGCGCAACAGGCCTGGTAAACATTAATACGGCAAGCGCGGCAGAACTGCAGACGCTCTCTGGCATCGGTCCCTCCATGGCACAGTCAATTATCGATGAGCGGACAAAGAACGGTGCTTTTGCCTCGGTTGACGACCTGATGCGTGTGTCGGGAATCGGCGAGAAGAAGCTTGCCAAAATCAAAGATTGCATCTGCGTATGAGTGCGACCGAGCGCGAGCGTGTTATGCCTCCGCGGCCCCTGCTTCCGTGGACGATGACCCTGTGTGCCGGCATGTGCATGAGCTGCGTCTTGGTGCTCAGCATGGCCGCTGATGCGCTGCTGAGGGAGCGGGCGCCGGCGGTCGGGCCGCTATGGACCATTCCCGTTGCGGCGACGGTATTTGTTGTGCTGGCTCAATCATGTGCGCGGCTTGCCCCTTTGAAGCGGTGGCTGTATGCCGCGTCCGTCGGTCTCGTGGCGGGAGCGGTCGTCTCGGCCTGGTGGGCTGTGGGTGCGCTAAGCGCCTCGAAGGCGCTCGACGGTCGAGCGGCAAGCAGCATCGAGTTTGTCGTGCAGGGTGATCCATCCATAAACGACGACGTGTATTCCTATACCTGCGAGGCACGCGCGGACGGTAAGAACTTGGCAACGGTTCGCCTATCGTGCGACCGCGAGCTCAAGGTCGGGGCGCACGTGCGTGTTATCGGTCGCGTTTCACGTTTTGAGAACGATGCGTATGGACGATCGCGCGTGCTCCGAGGCGAGGTATGCAAGGTAAAAGCCGTTCGGATTGTGTCGGTCGATGAGGGCTCTCCGGGGCCGCTGCTTCGGCTGCGAAATGGGCTGCTTGCGTCAATCGCGCCTGCGACCGACCCGGCGCGTGCACTCATAGCCGGTATCGTCTGCGGTCGTTCGGCCGAGCTGCGCGCCCTGCCGGCGGGCGATTGGTTTTCGGTGACGGGAACGGCGCATCTTATAGCCGTCTCCGGCAGCCATTTGGCTATCGTGGGGTTTGTAATCGAGGGTGTATTGCAAAAGACTCGCTGCTCGCGTGGTCTTCAGCGGGCGATATTGGCGATAACGCTTGTGTGCTACGCTGCCTTTACGGGCGCCTCTCCCTCGGCCGTGCGCGCGTGCTGCATGGTGTTCGCGACGTTTGTCGTAAACGGCGCGGGGCGTCGCCGGCATGGCGCATCGGCACTGTTCGTAACCATGTCCATCTTTGTGCTGCTCCGCCCAACGGCGCTGTTCGATATGGGTTTTCAACTCTCGTGTGCCAGCGTCTTTGCCATCCTGTGCTTTTGCCCCTATGCGACCTACTGTTTAGGTGAGCTGGGTGTGCCATCGGGCGTTGCCAGCATGCTTTCCGTAACACTGTGCTCACAACTGGCGACGCTTCCCATCACCATTCCTGCCTTTGGTACGTTTTCGCTCATTGCTCCGCTGGCGAATGCGGTCATCGGTCCGGTGGTGAGTCTGCTGCTCGCTGTGTCGATCGTTTTGGTTCCCTTTTCGCTCGTGGCGCCGTTGCGGACTTGGGCGCTCGTCGTGCCCATGATTGCCGCCCGGTGCGCGCTGTTCTTTGAGCAGCTGTTTGCCGCCGTGCCGGGTGCATCCGTGAGTGTGCCGCCCGATAGCATGTGGATTTACCTAGTGCCGTGTTTGCTGGCGGTTCTGCTGGTCTGGTGGCCGCGTCCCCGTGCGCGTCCTATGGCGGTGGGGCTTGCATGCCTGGTGCTCTTGGCTGCGATTCCGTACGTCTACTGGGATCGATTCGCTCCGCCTTCGGTAACGGTCCTCGATGTTGGCCAGGCCGATGCGATTCTGATTCGTCAGGGTGGCGCCGTGGCGCTCGTCGACTGTGGGCTCGATGAGCGCGTGGTGTCGGCGTTGGTTCGCAATAACGTGCACCATATCGATGCCGTCTTTGTGACACATTGGGATGAGGATCACTGGGGAGGTCTACCTGCCGTGCTCGAACAGTTTTCGGTCGGAACGATTGCCGTGGCGGCGGATGCGCTGGAGGATGCTCCTGCCGAGGTATTGAACCGACCTGGCGTGGAGTATCGGCAGGTGTGCCGTGGGAATACGGTCGACATCGGCTCATTTTGCGCCCGCGTAATGTGGCCATTCGAGTCTGTGGATGGAGAGGGGAACGAGGACTCGCTTGTCTTGCTACTCACCTTTGCGCAGGAAGGAAAGCGCTTGCGTATGCTGCTGACCGGCGATGCCGAGCTTGACCAGGAACGTGAGTTTGTGCAGGAGGTGGGGGATATCGATGTGCTCAAGTTAGGGCATCATGGCTCGAAGGTCTCGGTCGACGGCGAGTTGCTGGGTGTCTTGAGACCCGAGCTTTCCCTTGCGAGCGCGGGCGAGGGCAACCGCTATGGCCATCCGTCCGACGAGTGTATTGATGCTGTGAAGCAGTCTGGTGGTGCGTTCGCATGCACCATCGAACGCGGTGATATCACCATCACGCCGACCGCGAAGGGCTTTACGATGCGATGCCAGCGGTCGTGATGACATCGTTGGCGCGTGGTAGGCCGCTGGGCTAAAATGACACGGTACGAATATGGGGGCTTGTGAGAGGGGAGCGCGATGTCCGAAACCGGGCTTTTGCCGGCATATCTGATCATCGGTACCGACGGAGTCAAACGTGACCACGCTGTCTCGCGCATGAAGGCACGTCTGGAAAAGTCGGGCATGGTCGAGTTCAACCTCGACGAGCGCGACATGACCAAAGACCCCGATATCGAATCGATTATCGGCTCGCTCAACACCTTTCCCATGGGCAGTGAGTTTCGCCTGGTAATTCTCGACGGCTGCTCAAAGCTTGCCAAGGCGGTCTCTGAGCCGCTCGTCGAATATCTGGCGAGCCCCAGCCCTACGACCGTCTGCCTGATCATCGCCGAATCGCTTGCTAAGAATACGCGCTTGTATAAGGCAATCGCCAAGATCGATAAGAAGGCAGTGATCGACTGTTCGGGCACCAAACGCTGGGAGCTACCGCGTCGCGTGCAGCAGATGGCGACGCAACGCGGTAAGTCCATCTCCACGGCAGCCGCTGAGGAGCTCGTCTCACGCTCGGGTGAAAACACTCGTATGCTCGACAACGACTTGGCAAAGCTTGCCCAGATGGTCGAGGCGCCTCAGATTGAGCTTGCCGATGTGGAGCGCTGGATTGTGCGCACGGCCGAGGTCCAACCTTGGGACTTTCTCAACGCAGTGTCGGCCCGCGATATGCGGCGATCGCTCGAGCTCTTTAATCTGCTGCCCGTCAAGAGCTATGTGTGGACCTACACCCTGCTGTGCGGACGCATCCGCGAGCTGATCGTTGCCAAGGCCCTCGATGCGCGCGGGCAAGGTCGCGAGCTTGCCGCCACGCTTAAGCTCCAGTCCTGGCAGGTCAAGAATCATCTGACCTGGGCGCGCCGCTTTTCCATCACCGAGCTGGTTGCCGCGCTCGAGGGCGCGGTCGATGTGGAGCTCGCCCTCAAGGGGTCGGCCGATTCGGAGACCGCATTTTTGCTCTGGATTACGAACATCTTGAGAAAATCGTGATGATACCTGCCTTTTTAGCAAATTCGTTCTATCCCTTTGAGATGGAGCGTGCTATAGTAGGCGCTTGCATGACCTCACCGTGTCTCAGAGGTGTCATACATTTTTTGCAAGGAACTCGAAAGGAACTCCAGAAGTGGCAAACATCAAGTCTCAGAAGAAGCGTATCCGCACCAATGAGGCAGCTCGCATGCGTAACAAGGCTGTCAAGTCCGAGCTCAAGACGCTGACCAAGCACGTCCAGTCCGCCGTTGCCGAGGGCGACGCCGAGAAGGCTCAGACTGCCCTCAAGACCGTCACCAAGCGTCTCGACATGGCTGCCGCCAAGCATGTTATCCACAAGAACCAGGCTTCCAACCGCAAGTCCGGTCTTGCTAAGCTCGTGAACAGCATCAACGCCTAAGTTGTAAATTTCACACCACACAGATTACGCGCATAAATGGAGCCTGTTTTATGGAACAGGCTCCATTTTTTGTATCGCTCGGGTAAGATAGTCCGCATGAATACTTCAATTGACATTTCCCACATCCGCAACTTCTCGATCGTTGCGCACATCGACCATGGCAAGTCCACGATCAGTGACCGCATCCTCGAGCTCACCCATACCGTTGGGGAGCGCGACATGGAGTCGCAGCTGCTCGATACCATGGATATCGAGCGTGAGCGCGGCATCACGATCAAGTCCAATGCCGTCCGCGTGTCCTATGACGCCGACGACGGCGAGACGTATCAGTTCAACCTCATCGATACGCCGGGCCATGTAGACTTTACCTACGAGGTCTCTCGTTCGCTGGCCGCTTGTGAGGGTGCGGTGCTCGTCGTCGACGCCACCCAGGGTGTCGAGGCGCAGACGGTCTCAAACGCGACGCTCGCTATGAACGCCAATCTGGACATTGTGCCCGCCATCAACAAGATCGACCTGCCCTCGGCCCATCCCGACGAGGTCAAGACCGAGATCGAGGACGACCTGGCGATTCCTGCCGATGATGCCGTGTGCGTGTCGGGCAAGACCGGCGAGGGTATTCACGATCTGCTAGAGTCCATCGTCTTTTTGATCTCTCCGCCTAAGGGCGATGCTAACGCTCCGCTCAAAGCGCTCATTCTGGATTCGTACTTTGACGAGTATCGCGGCGTGGTGGCCACAGTGCGCGTCTTCGATGGTTCCATCAAAAAGGGCGATACGCTGCGTATGATGCAGGCCGAGGGGGACTTTTTGGTCGACGGCGTGGGCGTCAAGCGTCCTGCCGAGACCCCGGTTGACGCGCTGACGGTTGGCGAGGTCGGCTACGTGGTCACGGGCCTGAAGGACCCCGAGGCCGTTCGCGTGGGCGACACCCTTACCTGGGCGTCGAACCCCTGCCCCAAGCCGCTTCCGGGCTACCGCGAGGCTAAACCCATGGTCTATACGGGCCTGTTCCCGATCGATAACAAGGATTACGAGAACCTGCGCGATGCACTCGATAAGCTCCACGTGAACGACCCGTCGTTGGTGTGGGAGCCCGAGACGTCCGTGGCGCTCGGCTTTGGCTTCCGCGTGGGCTTCTTGGGCCTACTGCACATGGAGGTCGTCAAGGAGCGTCTCGAGCGTGAGTTCAACCTGGACCTCATCGCCACGAGTCCTTCGGTCGACTATCACGTGTACAAGACCGATGGTGAGATGATCGATGTCCGCAGCCCGCAGGACCTTCCCGAGGCCACGCGTATCGAGCGCATTGAGGAGCCGTACCTCAAGGCCAAGATCATCTGTCCGCCCGAGTATACGGGTGCCGTCATGCAGCTCGCCATCGAGCACCGCGGCGTGACGACCGACATGATCCATCTCACGAGCAAATCGGTCGAGATGCGCTTCGATATGCCGCTCGCCGAGCTTATCTTGGACTTCTTCGATCAGCTCAAGAGTCGCACCAAGGGTTACGCCTCGTTGGACTACGAGTTCAACGAGTACCGTCCATCCGAGCTTGTGAAGCTCGACATCCTGCTTTCGGGCGACGAGGTGGACGCGCTGTCGTTTATTGTCCACAAGGACAAGGCTTACGGTCTTGCCCGCGGCCTGTGCGACAAGCTCAAGGAGATTATTCCGCGCCAGCTGTTCGAGGTGCCCATCCAGGGTGCTATCGGCAACAAGATCATTGCTCGCTCCACCGTCAAGGCGCGTCGCAAGGACGTGCTTGCCAAGTGCTACGGCGGCGATATTTCGCGTAAGCGCAAACTGCTCGAGAAGCAGAAAGAGGGCAAGAAGCGCATGAAGGCCATCGGCTCGGTCGAGGTCCCGCAGGAGGCGTTTATGGCGATCCTCAAGGTGGACGAGTAGGTCTATGGCGCTTTCCGAATATAGTCAGCGGCTGCTGGGCGCCTATGCCGAGCAACCGTTCCTTATGGCTCCCATGGCGGGCGTGACCGATCCCGCCTACCGCATCATGTGCCGCCGCCGCGGTGCCAACCTTGCCTACAGCGAGATGGTGAGCGTGGCGGGCCTTGCCTATGCCAGCAACAAGACCTGGCGCCTGGTGCTACCGGCCGACGAGGAGCAGCAGATTTGCGTGCAGCTCTTTGGCTCCAAGCCCGATCAGTTTGCGAGCGCCCTCGCCGCCGTCGAGGAGCGCGTTGGCGATCGCCTGTCGCTCATCGATATCAATATGGCATGCCCCGCCCGCAAGGTCGTTACCAAGGGCGAGGGCTCGGCGCTCATGCGCACGCCTGACCTGGCGGAGAAGATCGTCGAGGCTACGGTGGGTGCGGCGCACGTGCCCGTGACCGTCAAGATTCGCAAGGGCTTTTATGCCGAGGACCGCAATGCCGCGACATTTGCCCAGATGCTTGAGGGTGCAGGGGCTGCCGCAGTCGCCGTGCATGGTCGTTGCGCCACACAGCTCTACACGGGCCAGGCCGATTGGTCAGTCGTCGATGAAGTCGCAGATGCCGTCGAGATTCCCGTGATCGGTTCGGGCGACGTGTTCTGCGCCGAGGATGCCGCGGAGCATCTGCGCAACTCGGGTGCCAGCGCGGTGTTTATCGCGCGCGGTATCTACGGTAATCCCTGGGTCTTTGGTGATGCTCGCGCCCTTTCGCTCGATGGCATACCGGTGCCGCAGCGCAGCTCCGTCGAGCGCCTGGACGCCCTGCGTGAGCACCTCACGCTGACGCATGAGCTCTTGCCGCTCATGTCGCGCGCCCGCACGTACGCAAGCTGGTACTTAAAAGGTATGCCCCATGCCGCCGCCTGGCGTGCCCAGGTGGTGCGCTGCTCCACGTATGAGGAGTTCATGGCGCTGGTCGATGAGATCGAGCGCGATGTGGTGGCCTGCGAGGCTGCCCTTGCCGCCGGCGAATCGGTGCCCCCTCATCCGCTGGAGGCTTAAGGGTGGCCGTTACCGCGCTGTATGCGCACGTGCCGTTCTGTGCCCAAAAGTGCCGCTACTGCGACTTTGATTCGCGCAGTTTCGCTCCGTGCGAGCTGGGTGCTGCGCTCGATGCCTATTTTGAGCAGTTGTACGCGCGCCTCGATGCTTTTGGCAAGGCTGGGGCCCTTGACCAGATCCGCACCGTCTATGTTGGCGGCGGCACGCCGTCGCTGGCGGGGGAGCGCCTGGTGGAGCTGGCGCGGCGTATTCGTGCGTGGTGCGCCCCTGTTGAGTTTACCTGCGAGGCCAATCCCGAGTCGCTGACCGCCGAGCTCGCCACTGCGCTTGCCAAGGTGGGTGTCACACGCGTCTCTCTGGGCGTGCAAACGCTCGATAACACCGAACTTGTCGCCATCGGCCGTATTCACGATGCCGATCGGGCGCTCGCTGCTATCGCGACGGTCAAGGACGCTGGGCTTGACGTGTCGTGCGACCTTATGTGCGGTCTTCCCGGGCAGACCGCAGCGAGTTGGAGTCGCACGCTTGATGGCGTGCTGGCGGCGGCTCCGTATCATGTGTCGGTTTACCCGCTCACGCTCGAGGAGGGGACACCCCTCTATCGCATGGCGTGCCGCGACGAGTCGCTCGAGCCTGATGAGGATTTTCAAGCCGCCTGCATGGACGTGGCGCGCGAGCTCCTGGGTGCGGCCGGCTATCATCCGTATGAGGTGGCGAGTTACGCGCTCGACGGCCATGAATGCGCCCATAACATTGCCTACTGGACCGGACAGGGCTATCTGGGCCTGGGCCGTTCTGCCGCCGGTATGCTCGATGCTGGGGATTTCGACCGCTTGGCCGGGCTGTTTCCCGGCGTGTCTTCTCGAGGCGATGCGCATCGCGTGCGTCTGGCGCAACGCGATGATGCCGCGACGGCGTTCGAGGCCGAATATCTGTCGCAGCGCGAGGCTGCGGCGGAGGACCTGATGCTCGCCTGTCGCATGACGCGCGGTGTTGGGTCCGACCTGTTGGCTCGCGCGGCTTGCGTTATCCCAACGGACGAGCTGGCAGCTGCCTGCGATCACGCACTCGAATTGGGTCTTGCCACGTGGGTGCCCGATGGCGTCGAGGGATATGCGGGGCGCATCGCCTCGAAAGACGTTATCGCAGGTCGCGCCCGCGCCCGTTTAGCGCCCACCCACTTGGGCTGGCTCGATGGAAATGTTCTGTTCGAGCTGTTTTGGGGTCTAGCATAGGCCGCTCGGGTAGAATTACCGCAAGATATACGCTGCTGTGAGCAGGAGGTTGCCGTACATGGCGACGATGAACGAAAAAGATTACTACGAGATTCTCGGTGTCTCCAAGGACGCCACCTCGCGTGATATTCAAAAGGCCTTTCAGCAGAAGGCCCGTAAGCTCCATCCGGACGTCAATAAAGAGCCGGGTGCCGAGGAAAAGTTCAAAGAGGTTTCCGAGGCCTACGCCGTGCTTTCGGATGAGCAAAAACGTGCGCGCTACGACGCCATGCGTTCTGGCAATCCCTTTGCCGGTGCTCCTACGGCTTCGCCCTATGGTGGCGGCTACGCCGGCAGCACGGGATATGGCAATCCCTTTGAGGGCGGCTTTCCCTTTGGTGGCGCCTGGGGCCAGCAGCGTCGCGGCCAGGCTGCCTACAATCCCGAGAACGGCGCCAACGTGGTCGTCGATATCAAACTCGACGCCAAGGAGGCCAAGGGCGGTGCCCGCAAGACCGTCCGCTACACGCGCTTCGATACCTGTAGCAACTGCGGCGGCTCGGGCTCCGTTTCGTCTGAGCATGCCCATACCTGCCCGAGCTGCGGTGGCCGCGGCCACATCGACGTCGACCTGTCCTTCCTGTTTGGTGCGGGCACGTTCCAGTCGGTCTGCCCCGAGTGCGGCGGTTCCGGTAAGGTCGTGGCCGACCCCTGCCCCGATTGCGGCGGCAGCGGTCGTACCCGCGTGACCTCCGAGCAAACGATTGAGTTTCCTGCCGGCACGCACGACGGCGACGAGGTTCGCATTAGCGGCATGGGCCATGCCGGTACCAATGGCGCCACGGGTGGTGACCTGGTCGGTCGCGCCCATGTGGAGGCCGAGCGCCTGGAGGGCAAGGCCCGTACCGGCTTTTACCTGATGGGCATTGTCGCGCCGTTTTTGGTACTCTCGGCCATCTCGGGCGTGTTCTCGGCCTTTGCCGTGATGTGTTTTATTCCGTTTGCCATGGGCCTGTTCATGGTGCTCTCGGATGGGGTACTTCACCGTAGCCTGCTGTGGTGGAAGCGTGGCGCGTTGCAGTTTGCCAACGGTTTTGCCAACGGCTTCATGTTCGCGCTCGTGTCGGTGTGGTTTGCGAGCTGCTCGCAGCGCGCGATGCTTTCGCCCTACGGGATGCAATAACATCAAACCCTCTGTTTGCGGCCGGCCCTGCATGGGTATAGGACGCACTGTGACAATATTGAAAGTCGGAAGGATTCGGTCGTGTCGGAAAATAGGGATTACTACGAGGTACTTGGCGTCGATAAGGACGCCGACGCGCGGACCATTAAGCGCGCGTTTTTAAAGAAAGCCCGTACGGTACACCCGGATGTTTCGGACGACCCCGAGGCCGAGGCCAAGTTCAAAGAGCTGAACGAGGCCTATTCTGTCCTTTCCGATGAGCAGAAGCGTGCCAACTACGATCGCTTTGGCACTGCCGATGGCCCTGGTGGCTCCGGCTATGTCGACATCAACGACATCTTTGGCGGCATGGGCATGGACGACCTGTTCTCGTCGTTCTTTGGCGGCGGCGCCGGCGGTGGTGCCCGCAGCCGTCGCGAGCGCCGTCGCGGTCGCGATATGGCCATCTCGCTTTCGGTGACGCTCGAGGAAGCTGCACTTGGCTGCAAAAAGACGATCAGCTATGACCGCCTTGCTCCCTGCGAGGATTGCAACGGTACGGGCAAGGCTGACGGTGCGACCGAAAAGCAGTGCAGCCGCTGCCACGGCACGGGCTATGTCACCACGGTCCAGCGCTCGTTTTTGGGTCAGGTCCAGTCCTCTTCGCCCTGCCCCGACTGCCACGGCGAGGGCACGGTCATCGACCATCCCTGCGAGACTTGCGACGGTCAGGGCCGCACGCCTTCGCACGAAAAGATCGACATCGATATTCCCGCCGGCGTCTCGACCGGTCGCCAGCTGCGCGTGAGCGGCTTTGGCGAGGCCGGCCTTCGTGGCGAGCCCTCGGGCGACCTGATCGTCAACGTGCGTGTCGCCGATCACGAGCGCTTTAAGCGCAACGGCGACGACCTGTACCTGGTGAGCGATATCTCCATCGCGCAGGCCGCGCTCGGCTGCGAGATCGAGGTCGAGGGCATTATGCCCGAGGAGGTCGTCAAGGTTACGGTCCCTGCCGGCACGCAGTATGGCGACACCGTCAGCGTCAACAACTTTGGCATGCCGCGCATCGGCGGTGGCGGCTCACGTGGTCGTCTGGTCGTGCAGCTGCGCGTGGTCGTTCCCACGAACCTTTCCAACAAGCAGCGCGAGCTGCTCCGCGCTTTTGCCGACGAGATGGGCGATGACGTCGCTTCCGGTAAGAAGTCGGTAACCGATCGTATCAAGAGCGCCCTCGACGATATCCTCGATTAAGGAGCCCGCTTGCTCGCACCCCATATTTCCGTCGTCAACCTTGGCTGCCGTGTCAACCGGGTTGAGTCCGACCGTATCACTGCCGATCTTATGCGCCAGGGCTTTGCGATGGTGGAGCCCCTGGATGCCGACCTGATTGTAATCAATACCTGCGCCGTGACGGGCGAGGCCGAGGCCAAGACCCGTAAGGCCGTCCGTCATGCGCTGTCATATCCAGGTGAGCCCTACGTTGTCGTGACCGGCTGCGTCGTCAACTTGCATCCCGAAGAGCTGCTGGAGCTTTCGGACCGCGTCATTGCCGAGCCGTCGAAAATCGACGTCGCCGAGCGTGTCTGCGAGGTGCTGGGTGTCGAATCCGATAGTGTGGCCGCTTGCAGCGACAGCGATGTGGTCGATGCTCTGGGGCGCTCGCGTCTGGGCGTGAAGATCCAAGACGGCTGCAATCACCGCTGCACGTATTGCATTGTGTGGAAGGCGCGCGGCCCTGAGCGCTCCGTGCCCGTCGAGTCCGTGCTCGAGCAGGTGCGCGAGGCCCAGGAGGCCGGTGTGCCCGAGGTGGTGCTGACTGGCGTGAACCTGGGCGCCTATGACGGCAAGAGCGCGACTGACGAACACGTGGAGATCGATGAGCTGCTCGAGGCCATTATGGAGCGCACCACGATTGCCCACGTGCGCATTTCCTCAGTGGAGCCCATGGATATCTCCGAGCGCCTGCTCAAGGTGATGGCGCGCTATCCGCAGCGTATCGCGCCGTTCGTGCATCTTCCCGTGCAGTCCGGCTGTACGGCGACCCTGCATCGCATGGGTCGTCCCTATAGTGCGGAGGCCTTTGAGGACACGGTACGCATGATTCGCGCCAATCTGCCGCAGGCGTCTCTTTCTTGTGACGTCATCGTCGGCTTCCCCGGCGAAACGGACGAGGAGTTCGAGGAGTCGCTGGCGTTGTGCCGTCGCGTGGGCTTTTCGCGCATGCATGTCTTCCGCTATAGCAAGCGTCCCGGCACGCTTGCGGCCGATATGCCCGATCAGGTGCCGCCCGAGATTATGGCCGAACGCAGCCGCCGCATGCGTGCCGCCGCTCAGGAGCTTGCGATCGCCGATGCCCGCCGCCGCGTGGGCACGGTCGAGCGTGCGGTGCTCGAGTATGGCGACAACCTGACGCTCGGCTCGTTCCATCATGCCCGTCTTGACGATGTCTGTGGGCTCAAGGCCCCGTGCCTGCTCGATGTTGCTATCATCGGAGTCGACGATTCCGGCTTAGTCCATGCTCGCAGGGAGGTCCATGGAAGCCTCGAAGATTAGACTTACCGTTCCCGAGGGGATTGACCCCTCGCGCGTCTTGGGCGCCGGCGACGCTGTTCTTCGCGCGGTCGAAGACTTGGTTCGCGCCCATGTGGTTGCGCGCGGTGACCAGATTGCCGTGAGCGGCGACCCGGACGAGGTAGAACTCGTGGCGCGTTTTTTCGAACACGCTTTTCGTGAGGCGGCTGCCGGTCGCACGCTGTCTGCCGACGACGTCTCGCGTTGCTTGGCTGTCCTGCGCGATGGTGAGCACGACGCTTCGTCGCTGCGCGATGACGTGCTGCTGTCGTATCGCGGCCGCGTCATTCGTCCCAAGACGCTCGGCCAGAAGCGCTATGTTGACGCCATCCGCTCGCATACCATCACGTTTGGCCTGGGTCCCGCCGGTACCGGTAAGACCTATCTAGCCATGGCCCTCGCCGTCGCCGCGCTCAAGCGCCACGAGGTGGGTCGTCTGGTGCTTACGCGGCCCGTTGTCGAGGCGGGGGAGAATTTGGGCTTTTTGCCCGGCACCCTCGAGGAAAAGATCGACCCTTACATGCGTCCGCTCTACGATGCCTTGTTTGACATGATGGACCGTGAACGCACCGATGAGCTCATGGAGCGTGGCGTGATCGAGATTGCCCCGCTTGCCTACATGCGCGGCCGAACGCTGAGCGACGCCTTCGTGGTACTCGACGAGGCACAAAACACCACGCCTGAGCAGATGAAGATGTTCCTGACGCGCTTGGGTTTTAACTCCAAGTTTGTGATTACCGGCGATCTGAGCCAGCGCGACCTGGTGGGTCGTCGCGGAGGTCTTGCCGACGTCGAGAAGATTTTGGGCCGTGTCGACGATGTGGCATTTTCGCACCTGGAGCGCGCCGATGTGGTGCGCCATGCCCTGGTGGGCAGGATCGTCGAGGCCTATGATGCGTATGATGACGTGCGTGAGCAGCGCTCGCGCGACCGAAAGGAGTCCCGTTGAGTGTATTGATCAGCAACGATGCCGAGCTCGATACGCTGCTCGACGCCCAGGAGGTTGAGCACATTTGCGCGTTTGTGCTTGCGGCGGAGGGCGTTGAGCGTGAAGTCGAGATTTCCCTTTCGTATGTCGACGAGGACGAGATGCACGAGCTCAACCACGAGTGGCGCGGTATCGACCGCACCACCGATGTGCTCTCGTTTGAGTGCGACTCTGCCTTTGACGAGGATATTCCCGCCGACGAGACGATCGAGCTCGGCGATATTATCTTGGCCCCGCAGGTCATCGCCCGTCAGGCTCCCGGTTTTGGCAACAGTCCCGCCGACGAGTGCCGGTTGATGCTCGTGCACGGCATGCTGCACCTGCTGGGCTATGACCACATCGAGGACGACGAGGCTGAGGTCATGGAGGCCCGCGAGGATACCATCCTGCGCGATCTGGCGCTCGAGCGCGGCGAGGACCCCAAGTTGGTCCACGTCGGTCCCATCACCAACCATGCCCACGACTAGGAGCCGTCTATGATTCCCGGATCGAACAAGGACCATCCGTCCTTTTTAAAGTCGTTCTCCTACGCCATGGAGGGCTTTGTCACCGCCGTTAAAACCGAGCGCAACATCAAAGTCATGCTCGTGGCGGGCGTGTGTACCGTCATTGCCGGCTGTATCGTGGGGCTCGACATTGCCGAGTGGGCCACGGTTATCATCTGCTGTGGCCTGGTGATTCACGGCGAGCTGTGCAATACCGCTATGGAGGCGATCGTCGACCTGGCGACCCAGGAACTTCATCCGCTGGCAAAGCGCGCCAAGGATATCGCCGCCGCTTCCGTGTACGTTCTTTCCATTACCGCCGCAATCGTGGGCCTGCTAGTCTTTGCCCACGCGCTTGGCTTTATTTAGAAAGGGATTCCCATGTCCGACAATATGCAGCCTACTGACGAGGTTTTGGACGACGAGGTTCTCGATGAGGTCGAGGATACCGATTCGCTTGACGAGGTCGAGGAATTCGACCCGTTTGAGGGTATGAGCGACGAGGAGCTCGATGCCCTATGTGACGAGGACGAGACGTCTCTGGGCTTTGGCGATGTGGAGCCCGGTTTTCGCAGCGGCTTTGTGGCCCTGGTCGGTCGTCCCAACGCCGGTAAGTCCACGCTGCTCAACGCCTGCTATGGCAAAAAGGTCGCCATTACCTCTCCGGTGGCCCAGACGACTCGCCGCCGCATGCGCGCTGTGGTTAACCGCCCTGGCTATCAGCTGGTCTTTGTCGATACCCCGGGTATTCATAAGCCCAAGGACGGTCTGGGCTCCGAGCTCAACAAAAGCGCCCTGTTCGAGCTCAACGACGTTGACGTCGTCGCGTTTTTGATTGATGCCACCAAGCCCATCGGCAGGGGAGACGCCTGGGTTGCCGAGCGCGTCAGATGCGCCCGTTGCAAGAAAGTCCTGGTGCTCACCAAGGCCGATGAGGCCGACCCCGCGCAGGTCATGGAGCAGCTTAAGGCAGCGCATGAGCTTATGGAATACGACGACGAGATCGTGACCTCGTCGGTGAAGAACTTCAACGTCGACGCCTTCATCGAGACCGTTGCCCACTTTTTGCCCGAGGGCCCGCGTTGGTTCCCCGAAGACATGGGTACCGATGCTTCCGACGAGACGCTTGTTGCCGAGTTTGTGCGCGAGAAGGTCTTGCGCCGCACCCGCGACGAGATCCCGCACTCCGTTGGCGTGATCTGCGATGCGCTCGAGCAGACCAAGAAGGTGCTGCGCGTGCACGCCACCATTTACGTCGAGCGCGAGGGTCAAAAGGGCATCATCATCGGCAAGGGCGGCGAGATGATCAAGCATATCGGTATCGACGCCCGTCGCGATCTTGAGCGCATCTTTGGCACGCAGGTCTTTTTGGAGCTGGACGTGAAGGTCAAGGCCGGCTGGCGCGACGACGAGGCCCAGATTCGCCGCTTTGGCTACAACGCCGAGGACTAAGGACGCGCGGCGCGCATGGCAGGCTCCCGGACATATCGCACGAAAGTGCTCGTGCTCGATAAGACTAAGCTCAAAGAGATCGACCTGATCTTGACGATGCTTGACGAGCGGGGACGGCAGGTTCGTGCAGTGGCAAAGGGCGCCCGCAAACCCGGCGGACGCCTGGCTGCGCGCTGCGAGCTGTTCTGTACGGTCGATATGCTGCTCGCACATGGACGGTCACTCGACGTGGTTTCTCAGGCCGAGCTTATGGAGGCGCCGCTCGGCGCTGCGCCCGATTACGAGACGACCTGCGCCGCAAGCGCGATCGCCGAGGTCGCGCGCGTGTGCTCATTCGAGGACGCCGAGGACCCGTTTACCTTTGCCATAACGCAGCGAGCGCTTGCCCTGGTGGGCAGCGGGCTTGACACGGCACATATGGACCTACTTGTGGCGGCATATGTCTTTAAGCTGCTATCGCACGTTGGCTATCGTCCCGTTTTTTCGGCCTGTGTGCTGTGCGGAGACCCCATGCTGTCGTATTTTTCAGCCCAGGCGGGCGGTCTCATGTGCGGGTCGTGCGCGTCGAGCGTTCCAGGTGCCGAACTGGTGTCGACCGGTGAGACCGCATGGCTGCGCGCCCTCATGTCCATGACCTTCGATGCGCTCATGGCCGAGCGAATCGACCCGCATACGGCGGCATTCCTGCTCGGGCTTTCGCATGTTTGGGCTGCGACGCACACCGATCAGCGCCTCCGCGCGATGGAATTCATGTTGGGTCGGTGATGATGCGCAGGCGCGGGCTGCTTGTGGTAACATACCGACCTGTTGGTACCTCGACCTTGGTTGTTCGCTCCACCGGCGGCTTCCCAGTCCGAGGCGAATCGAGTCGCCCGTGGGCGACGCAAAACGAAAGGTGAAACAATGACTGTTTCCAAAGAGCGCAAGGCGGAGCTGACTGCCCAGTTCGGTAACACCCCGGTCGACACCGGC
Source organism: uncultured Collinsella sp. (assembly GCA_905209455.1). Lineage (GTDB taxonomy): Bacteria > Actinomycetota > Coriobacteriia > Coriobacteriales > Coriobacteriaceae > Collinsella. The sequence goes on along the minus strand of CAJLTA010000003.1, from coordinate 24,501 downwards.
AACCCCAAGGTTCAGGTCGCCATCCTGTCCGAGCGCATCAAGGAGCTGACCGAGCACATGAAGTCCCACCAGAAGGACTTCCACACCCGTCGTGGCCTGCTCATGCTCGTCGGCCGTCGTCGTCGTCTTCTCTCCTACATCAAGAAGAACGACATCGTCGAGTACCGTGAGCTCATCAAGGCTCTGGGCATCCGCGACAACATCCAGTAGGATTTGTACATGCTAAGAGCGTCCTGCGCAGCGGGGCGCTCTTTTTGTGTAAGGGCGCGAACAATCACGCTCTGAAGCGTGGCGGGGGCAGGGGGCCCGCGTCACATGAGAAGCCCGCAGACAAGGGGTCTGCGGGGTTAAGGAGAACAATGACACTCGTATCCAAGACCTTTGAGCTGTACGGCAAGACCTACACCTTTGAGTCGGGCGAGCTTGCCAAGCAGGCCACCGGCGCCTGCCTGGTCAAGCAGGGCGACACCACGATGCTCGACACCGTGGTCGTCTCCAAGGAGCGCAAGAACTACGACTTCTTCCCGCTGACCGTCGACTTCAACGAGAAGATGTACGCAGCCGGCCGCATCCCGGGTGGCTACCTCAAGCGTGAGGGCCGTCCCAGCGAGAAGGCCACGCTCACGGCCCGCATGATCGATCGCCCGATTCGCCCGAGCTTCCCGGATGGCTTCCGCAACGAGGTGCACATCGTCGCCACCTCGCTCGTCGCCGACCAGGTCAACCCCTTCGATGTCATCAACGTCATGGGTGCATCCCTGGCCATGACGCTTGGCGGCGTGCCCTTCGAGGGCCCGCTTGCCTGCGTGCGCATCGGCCGTAACGTGGAGACAGGCGAGTTTATCGTCAACCCCACCTACGAGGAGCGCGAGAACTCGGATCTGGACCTGGAGCTGGGCGGATCCGCCGACTTCATCTCGATGGTCGAGGCCGGCGCCGAGGAGATCTCCGAGGACGACATGCTCGCCGCCATGAAGTTTGGCCAGGAGGCCCTTGCCGCTTTCTGCCAGGCTCAGGACGAGTTCGTCGCCGAGTGGGAGCAGGTTAACGGCCCCATCGTCAAGAAGGAGTACCCGCTCGACCAGCCCGTCGAGGAAGTCCAGGAGCGCATCTTCGCCCACTACGACGAGATGGCAGCCGCCCTTCGCGACGCCGACAAGCTCTCCCGTATCGGTAAGGTCGAGGCTCTGAAGGAGTCCATCCGCGCCGAGTTCACCGAGGAGGAGCAGGCCGCTTGGGAGCGCGAGATCCCCGTGGCGCTCAAGAAGCTCGAGAAGAAGGCCATGCGCACCATGGTCGTTGAGACCGGCGAGCGCGTCGACGGCCGTGCCGCCGACGAGATCCGTCCCATCATGGTGAAGGATAACTACCTGCCGCTCGTTCACGGCTCCGGCCTGTTCCAGCGTGGCCAGACCCAGGTGCTCTCGGTTCTTTCGCTCGGCATGCTCAACGAGGGCCAGCGTCTGGATACCATCGAGCCCACCGAGGGCAAGCGCTACATGCACCACTACAACTTCCCGCCTTTCTGCACCGGCGAGACCGGCCGCATGGGCAGCCCCAAGCGCCGCGAGATCGGCCATGGCAATCTGGCCGAGCGCGCTCTGCTTCCGGTGCTTCCCGACGAGAACGAGTTCCCCTACGCCATCCGCGTCGTCTCCGAGGTCATGGAGTCCAACGGCTCCTCTTCGATGGCTTCGACCTGCGGCTCCACGCTCGCCCTTATGGACGGCGGCGTGCCCATTAAGCGCCCGGTCTCCGGTATCGCCATGGGCCTGATCCAGGAGGAGGGCAAGACCGTGGTCCTGTCCGACATCCAGGGCCTCGAGGACTTCCTTGGCGACATGGACTTTAAGGTCACCGGCACCACCGAGGGCATCACCGCCCTGCAGATGGACAACAAGGCTACCGGCCTTACCTTCGACATCCTGGCCCGCGCCCTGCAGCAGGCCAAGGAGGGTCGCGCCTTCATCCTGCAGAAGATGCTCGATGTGATCCCCGAGCCGCGCCACACCACGCGCAGCACCGCCCCGCGCATCGTCTCCATCCAGGTTCCGACCGACAAGACCCGCGACGTCATCGGTTCCGGCGGTAAGGTCATCCGCGGTATCCAGGACGAGACCGGCGCTTCGGTCGACATCCAGGAGGACGGCACCGTCTTTGTCGGCGGCACCGGCGAGTCCGTCGACCAGGCCGTCGAGCGTATCAAGCTCATCATCAAGGTTCCCGAGCCGGGCGAGGAGTACACCGGTCGTGTGGTCTCCATCCAGCCCTTCGGCGCCTTCGTCAACCTGCTGCCCGGTAAGGACGGCCTGCTGCACATCTCCCGCGTCGCCAAGGGCCGCGTGGAGAAGGTCGAGGACGTCCTCAACGTCGGCGACGAGGTCAAGGTCGTCGTCATCGAGGTCGACGATCGCGGTAAGATCTCGCTCGATCGTCTGGACAAGCCCGAGGCCCCGGCTCGTGCCGAGGGTGCCTCCGAGGGCGACGGCGAGCACTTCCAGCGCCGTGAGCGTCCGCGTCGCGAGCGCTCCGAGCGCAGCGACCGTCCGCGCCGTCCCGGCGACAACGGAGGCCGCAAGCCCCGCCGTCACCACGACGCCGAGTAACAGCTACACATAAGCAGCTCATGCAAGGGCGACTCCTAAGGGGTCGCCCTTTTGTTTGCACCCGGGAGGGCCGCATATGAAGTTTCCTGCTCTACAGTCCTGCGCAAGACGGAAAGCACATTAAGTGCTTTCCTTTGCGTGCGGAACTCGCGATAAACTTCATATGCGTCCCTCCCGGGCGCAAGCAAAAGGGCTGGTTAGTGCCGCTCGCTATTTAGTTAGACAGTCTATTCAGTAGTCAGATTTCAGATCAGTAGATAGACACAGCAGTATTTCCCCTGATAAAACCTACTAAAACAAACCTGTCCCTTTTTGGAAGGTTTCCCGTGGGGCGGGCACTGATGAAGTTTATCGCGAGTTCCGCACGAACAGGAGGCCACTTAATGTGGCCTCCGTCGTGATCAGGACTGTAGAGCAGGAAACTTCATCAGTGCCCGCCCCACGGGAAACCGTCGGGATGGACCAGTTCAGATGGGGCTTTGATGCATGGGTGGTCTGTTGTTGTGCAAATGGGTATCATGCTGTGGTTATTGCATCGACTCTGCGATGCATTGTTGTACGTTCCCGGCGGTCGGTTTGCCAGAAGCGCCCCGTCGGTTGTTCCAGACCCGTTTCGAAGAAAGGAAACCACACTAACCTATGGCAGCTAAAAAATCATCTCCCTTGAAGATCATTCCGCTCGGCGGCCTTGACGGCATCGGCAAGAACATGACGGTCTTCGAGTGCGGCGACGACATGGTGCTCGTCGACGCTGGCCTCATGTTCCCCGACGACTCCCAGCCCGGTATCGACCTGGTGCTTCCTGACTACACCTACGTTCTTGAAAACGAGGAGAAGCTCCGCGGTATCGTCGTCACCCACGGCCACGAGGACCACACCGGTTCGCTTCCGTACCTGCTGCAGGACCTCAACAACAAGGTGCCCATCTTCTCGAGCAAGCTGACGCTTGGCTTTATCGAGGGCAAGCTTTCTGAGTTCCGCATCCGCGCACCCAAGTTCCGCGAGGTCAAGGGCGGCAGCCATGTCAACCTCGGTGGCATCTCGCTCGACTTCTTCTCGATGACGCACTCCATCCCCGGCGCTCTGGGCGTGTTCATCCGCACCAATCAGGGCACCGTTATGCACACCGGCGACTTTAAGCTCGACCAGACGCCCATCGACGGCGTCACGCCCGACTATGCCGCTATCAGCCGCTTTGCCAAGCAGGGCATCGATCTGCTGCTTTCCGACTCCACCAATGCCACGGTTCCTGGCTTTACCAAGTCCGAGGCCGAGGTTGGTCCCAACCTGCTGCATGCCATCAAGAACGCCCCGGGTCGCGTGTTCGTCGCGTCGTTCTCGAGCCATATCCATCGCCTGCAGCAGATCTGCGATGCCGCCCGCAAGTGCGGCCGTAAGGTCGTTGTGACCGGTCGCTCCATGCTCACCAACACCCGCGTCGCGCGCGAGCTGGGCTACCTCAACATCGACGATGCCGATATCATCGATGCCTTCGATATCGATAACCTGCCCGACGATAAGATCGTCGTCATGTGCACCGGTTCGCAGGGCGAGCCGCTGTCGGCGCTGTCCCGTATGGCCAACGGCGAGCACAAGACGCTTTCCATCCACGAGGGCGATACCGTCATCCTCTCAGCAACTCCCGTTCCCGGCAACGAGAAGGCCGTCCAGCAGGTCGTCAACAGCCTGGCCAAGCTCGGCTGCGACGTGTGGGATAAGAACCGCGCTCTCGTCCACGTCTCCGGTCACGGTAGCCAGGAGGAGCTCAAGCTCCTGATGGCCATGGCCAAGCCCACGTACTTTATGCCGGTTCACGGTGAGGCCGTGCATCTGCGCGCCCATGCCCAGCTGGCCCGCAAGATGGGCATCAAGGACGATCATATCTTTATCCTCGATAACGGCGACACGCTCGAGATGCGCGGCGGTATCGTCAAGCGCGGTACGCCCGTCGAGTCCGGCGTCGTCTACGTCGACGGCCTGCGTATCGGCGATACCGACCCCATCGTCCTGCGCGATCGCCAGAAGCTCGCCAACGACGGCATGGTCACGGCCGTTGCTATCGTCTCGCTCAAGCACAAGAAGATCGAGGCCATCGAGTTCTCGGGCCGCGGCGTCTCGTTTGCCATCGACGACCAGTTCTCCGAGGATGCCTCCGCGTCCATCATGAAGACGATCGAGAAGGGCAAGTTCAGCTTTACGAGCAGCGGCTCCGATGCCATTCGCAAGGCCGTGCGCGATTCGCTCTCCAACTTTATTTGGAGCCGTACGCGCACCCGTCCGATGATCATCCCGGTCGTCATGGAGGTTTAGTTTGGCGCGCGGATCTGCACAAAACGCCAAAGGCAATAAGGCCAATAACCAACCGGCATCTGCTAAGGGTGCCGGTTCCCATCTTCGTGCCAATAAGGGCCACGAGGCGGACTTTGACGATTTTGAGCCCTTGGTCGAGCCCTCGGCCAACCGCGATATCGCCGGCGTGGTCATCGCCGTTTTGGCGATTGCGTCCTTCATTGCTGTGATTTCGCCGGCGACTGCACCCGTTACGGCTGCGGTTGCCGGTTTCTACCACCTGGGCTTTGGTCTGGGTGCCTATGTGCTGCCGATCGTCATCTTGCTGTTTGCCGCCACGCTCTTTTTAGGCGAGGACTCGCCGCTCAACATTCGCTCGGTCGCGGGCGGCGCCGTGGTCTTTATCGCCGTCGTCTCCATTCTATCGCTGATGGTGCCGGGTACGAGCGACTCGTGTGACCTTATGTTCACGCCGCAAAATCTGTCCGCCTCGGGTGGCTACATCGGTGCGTTTATTGCGAGTGCGCTGCAGAATGCCCTGGGAAAGCCTATCGCGATGGTGGTCCTGCTGGGCCTTGTCGTCGTGGGCCTGGTTATCATCGGCTTTTCGGTGGGTGGCGTGCTGCGCTCTGCTCGCGACCGTGCGGCCGATTTTGCCGAGCGCCGTCGTGCCGACGTCAACGCGAGCCCGTGGGGTGACGACGAAGCCCTGTCGGTGCCCGGCGTTGCCCGTCCGCACCTGAGCATTCTTCGTCAAAAGGGCTCCGATGCTGCCGTGACCACAGTCATGGGCAACGATGTGGACCCGGTTTTGGACGATGACGACGAGGACGAGGATCCGTTTGTCGACGTGTCCGATGCCGTGGAGGCCGAGCGTGCTAAGACGACGCTGCTGCCGCGCCGCCATGCCAAGAAGGGCAAGGCTGCGCCTAAGCTCAATACGAGTGAGCCCGACCCGTCTTGGTCCGATAGCGAGATTGAGCTCACCGAAGGCGATGACGAGGATGACGAGGCTCCGATTGAGACCGCAAAGACAACTTTGCTGCCGCGCCGCCATGCAAAGCGCGACCAGGTAACCGGTCAGCTTTCGATGGAAGACGACCCCGATAAGATCGACGAGTCCGAGCCGCCGTTTGCCGTGAATCCTGTCTCGGCTGCACCTCAGATTCCCGACTTCTTGAAGCATACCAAGGTTGCCGATACGGTTGTCGCGGGCGCTGCCGAGGCGCCTACTTCTAGCGATGGGGGAGCGGTCAATGCCCCCGCGGATAACGAGGGCGAAGAAGAGGATGGCCTTAAGCTTCCGCCACTCGAAATCCTGCATGCCAACCCGCAGTCGGCGTCCTCCGCGTCTTCTGACAAGGAGCTGGAACAGACTGCCGAGTCGCTTCAGTCCACGTTGCTTGAGTTTGGCCGCAGTGCCCGCGTGGTCGGCTGGATCGCCGGCCCCACGGTGACGACCTTTAAGCTGCAACCTGGCGAGGGTGAGCGCGTGAGCAAGATCTCGAGCCTCGAGGACGATATCGCGCTTTCGCTCGCTGCCCAGTCGGTGCGCATCTTTGCCCCGATCCCCGGCACCTCGCTCGTGGGCATCGAGATCCCCAATCGCAAGCGCCAGAACGTCAACCTGGGCGACGTGCTGCCCTATGTGAAGGGCGGTCCGCTTGAGCTCGCAATCGGGCGCGATGCCGAGGGCACGCCGGTCGTCGCCGACCTTGCCAAGATGCCCCACCTGCTGATCGCCGGTACCACGGGTTCCGGTAAGTCGGTCATGATCAACTCCATCATCACGACTCTGCTCATGCGCGCTCTTCCCGAGGACGTTCGCCTGATCATGGTCGACCCCAAGCGCGTCGAGCTTGCGGGCTATAACGGTCTGCCGCATCTTTACGTGCCTGTAGTGACCGAGCCCAAGCAGGCCGCGAGCGCTCTGCAATGGGCCGTGTCCGAGATGGAGCGTCGCCTGAAGGTCTTCGAGCGTCTTAACGTGCGTAAGATCTCGACCTACAACGAAAAGCAGGCCGCCGGCGAGTTTGAGCATTACGACAATCCGCCGCAAAAGATGCCCTACCTGGTCATCATCATTGACGAGCTCTCGGACCTGATGATGGTCGCCGGCAAGGATGTTGAGGCCTCGATCGTACGTATTGCACAGCTGGGCCGTGCCGCCGGCATTCATCTTATCGTGGCCACGCAGCGCCCCAGCTCCAACGTGGTGACGGGCCTCATTAAGGCCAACATCACCAACCGCATCGCCTTTAACGTCGCCACGGGCATCGACTCGCGCGTCATCATCGACCAGATGGGCGCCGAAAAGCTCACCGGTTTGGGCGACATGCTGTTCTCCAAGGTCGACTGGGGCAAGCCCCGCCGTATCCAGGGCTGCTTTGTCTCGGATGATGAAATCAACGAGATTGTCGAGTTCGTCAAGTCGCAGAGCGAGCCCGACTACCACGAGGAGATCCTGTCTGCCGTGACGCCCGCTTCCATGTCCATGGCGGGTGGCGGCGGCATTGTCCGCACCGGAGTCGCCGAGCCGCAAGACGACGATCCGCTCATTTGGGAAGCCGCCCATATTGTGGTGGAATCGCAGCTTGGCTCCACATCTGGCCTGCAACGTCGTCTGAAGGTTGGCTATGCGCGTGCCGGGCGTATTATGGACATGCTGGAAGAAAAGGGTGTCGTTGGTCCGCCTGACGGTTCCAAGCCGCGTGAGGTTCTGCTGGACGAAGAGGGTCTTGCCGCGCTGAAATCTGTCGACGCCGAGATGGCACGTGAAGATCGTGAGTTTGGAGGATTCTGATGGCTGCACGCTTTGGTGACATGCTGCTCGAGCAGCGTCGCCGAATGGGCCTTTCCATTCAGCAGGTCGCCAACACCATCAAAATCAGGCCGCAGATCATCGAGTTTTTCGAGACCGGTAACTTTGCTTCGATGCCGCCGCGCGGCTATGCGCAGGGCATGATTTCGAGCTATGCTCGCTTTTTGGGCCTCAATCCGCGCGAGGTCGTCAATGCCTACTTTGACGACCTGATGGCATACGAACGCGAGACGTCGCAGCAGGGCGGTCGTTTTCAGGACGCCGCCGGCTACGTCAATTCGCGTTCCTCGGTCGATAACGGGCGCTTCCTGATGGTTCAGGGCGGTCGTTCGACCCGCTATGGACAGCGTCCTCAGCAGGCCGGTTATATTACCGAGACGGGTTCGGGCGAGGAGATTCGCTCACAGCGTGACCGGTTCCGCAGTACGCCGATGCCCGAGGACCGTGCACTTCCCGCTGCCCGCGGCGTGGCGCGTGACCCTCGTGCCGGCTACGGCGACGGCGGCTATTCCGATCGCGGTTACCGTGGGGTCTCTTCTGGTCGCTCTCGCGGTGGCTATGCGGATGCCGATACCACGCAGGTGACGCCGCGTCTTCGCTCTCAATCACAGCCGTATGGCCAGCGCTCTTCGGCTCCGCGTTCGGGCCAGCGTGGCTATCAAGGCCGCGGTGAACTTGCGCCCCGCTCGGGTCAGCGCAGCCTTCAGGGCCAGGGTGGCTATCGCGGCCGTTCCGATAGCAATCGTGGTCGTATGCCTCAGGGAGGCGGCCGCAGCAGTTCCAATCGTGGACGCGGCGGATCACGTACTCCTCAAAACAACGGGCTCGATCCGCGTATCGTCTACGCCGGCATCGGTGCCGTTGCGCTGTTGTTGATTGTGCTCATCGTGGTGCTTCTGCGCGGCTGCGCATCTTCGGCGCCCGAGACCACGCCCGAGACGCCCACTGCTACCAAGACGACGACCAAGAAGTCTTCTAAGAAGACCGAAACGGTCGACGAGGACGAAGACACCGATGAGGCGACGGATGAGTCGACTGACTCGGACGCTACCAAGACGACGGCCAAGAAGGAAGAGAACGAGGTCACGAAGGTCAAAGTCTCCGTTGCCAAGGGAAAGACCGCGTGGATTGAGGTCAAGGTCGACGGCAAGTCGGTCTATGGCGCCCAAGCGACTGGCCCCTTTGAGCAGGAGTACTCGCCCGAGTCCTCGATCGAGATCACCACGTCCAAGCCTTCCGATGTCACCGTTACCAAGAACGGTGAAAAGGTTCGTTACGATACCAAGACCTCGGGCGTGGCGCGTGTGACGATCACCGTTCCCAAGAAGGAGACGACTGATTCCGAGAATGGTGAAAGTTCTGATGGTACCGATACCACCGATGGTGCCGATACCACCGACGTTACCGATGCCCAGTCCACGGATGGCGCCGATACCGCAACTGACGGTCAGACACCCACCGATTCTACCGACTATTCGTACGATAGCTACTAAGCCGCTCGTACGCGAAAGGAAACATCATGGCTAAAGATTCCAGCTTCGACGTCGTGTCCGAGGTCAACATGCAAGAGGTCGACAACGCCTTCCAGCAGACCACGCGCGAGATTTCCCAGCGCTATGACCTTAAGGATTCCGGCGCCACGATCGAGCTTTCGAAGGGCGACAAGCTCTTTACGATCAATGCCCCGGCCGATTTTGTCTCCAAGCAGATTATCGACGTGCTGAGCTCCAAGCTCATCAAGCGCGGCATCGACCTCAAGGCTGTCTCGTGGGATGCTCCGCAGGCGGCATCGGGCGGCACCGTGCGCGTGCTCGGCCATATTGTCGAGGGTATCGACCAGGCGACCGCCAAGAAGATCAACAAGGACATCAAGGATCAAAAGCTCAAGGTCAAGGTGGCCATCGAGGCCGACAAGCTGCGTGTTTCCTCTGCTTCGAAGGACGCGTTGCAGACCGTGATTCAGTTCCTGCGCGACCAGGACTACGGCCAGCCGCTGCAGTTCACCAACTACCGCTAATATCAATCGAAAGGACCGCTCTCCAACATGGATACACCGTTGGGCTCCGTGCTCTACATCACCCTCGGGTGCGCTAAGAACGAGGTTGACACCGACCGCATGCGTTCTCTTTTGACCGCCGCGGGCTACCAGGAGGCATTCGACCCGCAGGATGCCGATATCGCCATCGTCAATACTTGCTCGTTCCTCGCCTCCGCAACGTCCGAGAGCATCGAGACCACGCTCGAGCTCGCCAACGAGGTTCAGGACGGCGTTCGTTCTTGCCCCATCGTCATGTGCGGCTGCGTGCCGTCGCGCTATGGCGATGACCTGCCTGACGAGCTGCCCGAGGTCGCTGCCTTTGTGAAGGCCGACGAGGAAGACGGCATCGTGGCGGTCATCGATGGCGTGCTGGGTGTCGAGCGTGAGATTGCAGCCTATATCCCGCAGGTCAAACGTACCGTCGAGGGTGCTGTCGCTTACGTCAAGATTTCCGATGGCTGCAACCGCTTCTGCAGCTTCTGCATGATTCCCTACATCCGCGGCCGCTATCATTCGCGCAATGCCGAGAGCATCATCTCCGAGGTGCGCGACCTGGTTGCCGGCGGTGTGCGCGAGATCGTGCTGATCGGCCAGGACACGGGCATCTGGGGTACCGACTTTGCCGACGAGGACGTCGCCGATGGCTCGCCGCGCAATCTGGCGCAGCTGCTGCGTGCCGTCGCCGAGGCCGTGCGCCCGCACAACGTCTGGGTCCGCGTGCTCTATCTGCAGCCCGAGGGCATGACTGACGAACTCATCGAGACGATTCGCGATACGCCCGAGGTGCTGCCCTATATCGATATCCCCGTGCAGCACTGCGACGCGCGCATCCTCAAGGCTATGCGCCGTTCTGGTTCGCGCCAGGAGCTCGAGGACCTGTTCCGCGATCTGCGTGAGCGTATCCCCGGCATCGTGATCCGTTCCACGGCCATGGTCGGCTTCCCGACCGAGACCGACGACGAGTTCCGCGACCTTATCGACTTTATGGACACCGTCGGCTTTGACTACACGAGCGTCTTTGCCTACTCGCAGGAGGAGGGCAGCCTGGCCGCTAAGATGGAGGGTCAGGTCGACGAAGAGGTCAAGCTCGAGCGCGCCCAGGAGGCCATGGACCTGGCCGAGTCGCTCGGTTTTGCCGCCACTGCCGCACATGTGGGCGAGCGCGCCCAGGTGATCGTCGACGGTATCGAAGAGACCGAGGATGGCGCCGAGCTGATCGGCCATGCCTGGTTCCAGGCGCCCGATTCCGATGGCGCGGTGCATCTGGACGCCAGCGAGGCGTCCGTGGGCGATATTCTGACCGTCGAGTTTACCGATAGCTTCTGCTATGAGCTTATCGGTCATGTTGTGGAGTAGGAGAGCGTCGTGGCTAACGAGAGCAATAAGGAACTGACGAGTGTCTGGACGCCCGCCAACATCGTGACATGCGTTCGCATCGTCTTTATCCCGGTGTTCATGATCGTGTCGGCGCTTTCTCACACGAGTGTTGCCGGTACGGATTGGAGCACCTTCGACGGCCCGCTCGCCGCCGCTGCCTTCATTCTGTATGTGATCCTGTCGTGCACCGATAAGGTCGACGGTTATCTGGCGCGTTCGCGCAACGAGATCACCGACTTCGGTAAATTCTTGGACCCCATCGCCGATAAGCTGCTCGTGTTCTCGGCCCTGCTGCTGTTCTTGGATTTTGGCGCGGTGACCGTGTGGTCCGTGTTCATTATCCTGTTCCGTGAGCTTCTGGTGAGCGCCCTTCGCATGGTCGCGAGTGCGGCCGGTGTGGTCGTTGCGGCCGATAAGCTCGGCAAGTACAAGACGGCAACCACGATGGTCTCCATTTGCGGTTACCTGTGCGTTTTTGCTATGGCCGGCTTGCACCTTGGCCCGGCGGCGCTGACGCTCGGCATCTACTCGGTGTCGCGCTTTCTGTACGCCGTTGCCGTTGTCCTGACCGTTATCTCGGGCGCCCAGTACTTCTGGAATTGCCGCAAGATCGTCTTTTCGGTCTAGGTCCTGGTGGGTATGACGGACTCTTTTGAGCAGATTTCCGCACATAACGAGGAGCTGGCGCGTGATATTGTCGAGCGCGCGAGCGCTCGGGGCGTGACGGTTTCGACGGCAGAGTCGCTGACGGCGGGTATGATCGCCTCGACGATTGCCGATATCCCGGGCGCCTCGGCGGTGCTGCGTGGCGGTGCGGTGACCTATTGCGATGAGATTAAGCATCGCGTTCTTGGTGTTGAGCAGGAGACGCTCGACCGCTATACCGCGGTGTCGCATCAGACCGCGCGCGAGATGGCGGCGGGTTCGCTGGAGCTATACCAGAGCGATATTGCAGTGAGCGCAACGGGTTATGCCGGCCCCGGCGGTGGCACTGAGGACGATCCGGCGGGCACTTTCTATATTGGCTGGGCGCATCGTTCCGCCGATGGGGGCGTGCCGGTCGTGGACTCTGTGCGCTGCCACTATGAGGGCGACCGTTCGTGTGTTCGTGCCCATGCGGTCACGGAGGCATTGGGTCGCATTGCCCTTGTGCTCAACTCTATGGAATAGACGTGTTTTAAGGGGCCTTCGAGCCCCTTAATTGTGGAGATAGGGACCTTAGGCTCATTTGGCGTTTGTGCTGGTTGTAGATGTATTTTTGCCTGCCTTGTTCATATTTGGTCCTTTGTGGTCAAGCATTTGGTCAGTGTTTGGTCGGCGTTTGGTTGGGTTTTGGAAAGACCGCCTGCATATGATTGGCCTGAACGGTTGACCACGAACAGCCGTTCGTTTATTATCGATGCAGGTTGTTAAGAGGAGGGCTATTCATGGCCAAGAATTCAGGTCCCGTACGTACCGTTCATGCTCGCACGACGGGTAAAGAGCGCGATGAGATGATCGCCACCACCAAGGCCGAGATCGAGAAGAAATTCGGCCAGGGTTCCATCATGAGGTACGGCGACGGTGGTCCCGAGCTCGAGGTCGAGGCCATTCCCACGGGCGCCCTGGCCCTCGATGCCGCGCTGGGTATCGGCGGCGTGCCGCGCGGCCGTATCGTCGAGATTTACGGTCCTGAGTCCTCCGGTAAGACGACGCTTTCGCTCGAGATCTTGGCCGAGGCCCAGGCTATGGGCGGCGTTGTGGCATTTATCGATGCCGAGCACGCGCTCGATCCCACGTATGCCGCGCGCATCGGCGTGGATATCGACGAGGTGCTCATTTCCCAGCCCGATACGGGCGAGCAGGCGCTCGAGATTGTTGACATGCTCGTGCGTTCCGGCGCCATCGATGCCATCGTCGTCGACTCCGTCGCCGCGCTGACCCCGCGTGCCGAGATCGAGGGAGAAATCGGCGACACTACGGTCGGTCTTCAGGCTCGCCTGATGAGCCAGGCGCTCCGCAAGCTCGCCGGCTCGCTGTCCAAGTCCAATACGACGTGCATCTTCATTAACCAGCTGCGTGAGAAGATCGGCGTCATGTTCGGAAACCCCGAGACCACGACGGGCGGCCGCGCCCTTAAGTTCTTCTCTTCGGTGCGTATCGACATTCGCCGCATCGACAGCATTAAGCTTAAGGATGAGGTTATCGGTAACCGCGTGCGCGCCAAGGTCGTTAAGAACAAGGTGGCGGCTCCGTTCCGTTCTGCTGAGTTCGACATCATGTACGGTACGGGCATCTCTAAGGAGGGCTCGATTCTGGATATGGCTGTCGAGTGCGGCATCTGCAAGAAGATGGGCTCCTGGTTTGCCTATGGCGAGGACAAGCTCGGCAACGGTCGCGAGGCCGCCAAGGCGTTCCTGCGCGAACACCCCGATTGCGCCGACGAGATTGAGCATAAGGTCCGCCTTGCCTGCGGGCTTGAGTTTGATGACGATGCTCCGTCCGAGGTCGAGCTGACCGATCAGCCTGCGCCTGAGGAGTTTGACGAGCTTTACGCCATCGATGGTTCCGCCATGCTCGATGATGACGACGAGTAGCGGTTACGCTCATGTCGTATACGGTGACCGAGGCCACGGTCGTCTTTCCCGATAAGAAGGCGGCCTCCTCGTTCTCGAGCGGGTATGCGTCCAAAAAGCCTTGCGCACATATCGATTGTGAGCTTGAGGGCGGTTTTGAGCGGTCCATTTGGATTCCCGTGCGGGTCGCGCGCCTGTATGTCAAAAAACGCCCCGATCTGCCCTGCGATTGGGATAACTTTCGTGAGGCGGTGCAGCTCATCGAGCGTAAATGTGCGCTTACCATGGTGACCGAGATGTTATCGCGCCGCGACCATGCGACGGGTGAGGTCCGTGACAAGCTGGCTCGCTACGGCTTTCACCAGCCCGCGATCGATTTCGCCGTCGAGCGCGCCACCGAGTATCACTTTTTAGACGAGAACCGCTTTTGCTCGTACTTTATCGAGGAGCGCAAGCGGCGCGGTTGGGGACAGCGCAAAATCGAGACCGAGCTCAAGCGCCGTCATGTCGTGCTCGATGACATTCCCGGTTATCCCGAGGATTATTTTGCCGTCGAAGACGATTTGGCGCGTGCGTTAGCCCTGCTCGCCAAGCGGCGTGTTCCAGAGACGCGCGGATTCGAAAAACTGGTTCGGTTTTTGATGGGCAAGGGCTTCTCGTATCACATCGCCGCCGATGCCGTTAAGGCACGTCTCGATGCCGAACGCGAGGAATGTGCGGTTTAGGCGTATGCGTTTTGTGGCCCTGCCGTTCACCGCGTTTTAGCCGCCGTGCCGGGGCCATTTATTTGACAGTTGTTGCGGTTCAACGTACGATAAACACTGTCATTTGCTTTGTGATATGTGCTCATCTGTGATGAGTTTGTTTATATGTTTATCTGTATCCGACCCGCATAAGCTGCGCCCATATTACTCAAATGTCGCGAGCCGTTCGTAAGGACGGTTCGCTTTGTTGTGTAACGAATCCATAAAAAGGAGTGAGCATGCCTATCATCGCAGCGCTCGTTGGCATCGTTTTGGGTGCCATCGCCGCCATTGCCTACATGCGCACCGCCAAGCAGGGTAGTCTTCACGAGGCCGACGAAAAGATCCAGTCGGCACACGCACAGGCTGAGTCCCTGATCGGTGATGCTAAGCGTCAGGCCGAGACCCTCAAAAAAGAGGCTCTGCTCGAGGCTAAAGAGGAGATCATCAAGAACAAGCAGGCCGCCGAGGCCGAGGACAAGCAGCGTAAGAGCGAGATTCGTACGCTCGAGAACCGTGTGATGCAGCGCGAGGAGTCCCTTGATCGCCGAAACGACGCTCTCGACAAGCGTGAGCACCAGCTGTCCAGCCAGGCTGGTCAGGTCGAGAAGCGCTCCCGCGAGCTTGAGGAGCTCTGCGCCAAGCAGACCTCCGAGCTCGAGCGCATCGCCGACCTGACCCGTGAGGACGCCCACAAGGAGCTCCTCGATAAGGTTCGCGGCGAGGTCACCCACGAGGCTGCCACGATCATTCGCGAGTCCGAGCAGCAGGTTCGCGCCGAGTGCCACAAGACCGCCCAGGAGATTCTGTCCCTGGCGATTCAGCGCTGCGCTGCCGACCACACAGCCGAGGTCACCGTTACCTCCGTGCACATTCCCTCTGATGACCTCAAGGGCCGTATCATCGGTCGCGAGGGTCGCAACATCCGGACCTTCGAGCAGGTTTCCGGTGTCAACCTCGTGATCGACGATACGCCCGAGACCGTCGTTCTTTCGAGCTTCGACCCGGTCCGTCGTGAGACCGCTCGTGTTGCCCTCGAGAACCTCATCGCCGACGGCCGCATTCACCCCGCTCGCATCGAGGAGATGTATCACAAGGCTGCCGACCTGGTTCAGCAGCGCGTGCGCGAGGCTGGCGAGCAGGCTGCCTTCGATACCGGCATTCACGACCTGCATCCCGAGATCGTCAAGACCCTTGGTGCCCTGCGCTACCGTACTTCGTTTGGTCAGAACGTGCTTCAGCACTCCCTCGAAGTCTCTGACCTGTGCGGCGTGATGGCTTCCGAGCTTGGCCTGGACGTTGTGACCGCCAAGCGCGCCGGCCTGCTGCACGACCTTGGCAAGGCAATCGACCACGACGTCGAGGGCCCGCATGCCGTCATCGGCGCCGAGCTTGCCCGCCGTTATGGTGAGAAGCCCGTTATCGTCCACGCTATCGAGGCTCACCATGCCGATGTCGACCCCAACACGGTGCTCGATGTCCTGGTACAGGCCGCCGATGCCGTCTCCGCCTCTCGCCCCGGTGCCCGTCGCGAGTCTGCCGAGAACTACATCAAGCGTCTTGAGAAGCTCGAGGAGATTGCCAACTCCCATGAAGGCGTCGAGCGTACCTATGCCATGCAGGCTGGTCGCGAGGTCCACGTCATGGTTCAGCCGGACAAGATCTCCGATGCCCAGTCCACGGTCCTGGCTCACGATATCGCCCATCAGATCGAGGAAGAGATGGAGTATCCCGGTCAGGTGCGCGTCGTCGTGATTCGCGAGAGCCGCGCTGTCGATATCGCTAAATAACATGAGCGACGCGAACGAGCTCATCTCATTTATCGCGTCGATGTCGGGGGAGGGCAACCTTCGCGTCGAGGAGAACCTTGGCGAGGGGTATGTCCGCCTCCGCGTTTCGGAGGCCGAGCGGCGCCAGGCAAAACACGACATTCAGCATGTCGAGGATATCGTCATCGAAATGCTCCGTAATGCTCGCGATGCCGGCGCCGACAAGGTCTATCTCGCCACGACCAAGGAAGATGGCGTCCGCACGCTTGTCTTTCTGGATAACGGTTCGGGCGTTCCGCAGGATATGCAAGAGCGAATCTTCGATGCCCGCGTTACCTCCAAGCTCGAGAGCATGAAGATGGACCGTTGGGGCGTTCACGGTCGTGGCATGGCATTGTTTTCGATCAAGCAGAACACCGACGAGGCCTGTGTGGTCACGTCCGGCGTCGATCTTGGTTCAGCCTTTAAGGTGAGCGTTGCAGCCGACCGCCTCAGTGAGCGTGCCGATCAGTCCAGCTGGCCCCAGGCCGTCAAGGATGAGGACGGGCGTTATGTCTGTGCTCGCGGCCCGCATAATATTATTCGCGCTGCCTGTGAGTTTGCGCTCGAGGAGCTGCGTGGTTGCGATGTCTATCTTGGTTCTCCGTCTGAGATTGCCGCGACCCTTTATGCTCAGGCGTCTAGTCGGCTCGATACGTCTCGTCTCCTGTTTATTGATGACGAGAGCGAGCTTCCGGTTGTCGATCGTTTAGGCCTTGCCTCTGATGCCGAGGACTTTATCCGTATCTGCTCGGGTTTGGGTCTTGGGATGTCCGAGCGCACGGCACATCGCATTTTGGCAGGGCAGATTAAGCCCGTTCGCGGTGTGACCGCGCGTCTGCTGCGCGAGCGTGATTCGTCCTCGCATGCGCCGGCTCCTGTCGATCTCGCGAAGGATCGTCGCGGGCTACGTATTGCCAAGGATGACATGGCACAGTTTTCGCGTGCTGTGGAGCGGGACTTCAATGACCTTGCCGCCAGGTACTATCTCAACCTTTGCGGCGACCCAAAGATTCGTGTTTCGCGTGATCGAATCACTGTGACCTTCGATCTTGCCAAAGAGGAATAGTGCCTTTACCGAGTCCTCTCGGTACGATACAGTTATTGCAGTTAAAACGTACTTTTAAACGCAGGAGTTTCTTCATGGATTGCCTGAAGGTATCAAGCAAATCATCGCCCGCGTCCGTTGCCGGCGCCATCGCCGGCATGGTCAAGGATGGTGTACCCGTCAACATCCAGTGTGTCGGCGCCGGTGCTGTCAACCAGGCCATTAAGGCCGTTGCCATCGCGCGCGGTTTTTTGATCCCAACCGGTTTTGATATTTCCTGCGCGCCCGTGTTCTCCGACATTCTCATTAACGGGGAGTCGCGCACGGCCATCCGCCTTTCTATCTACGTTCACCAGATCAATCGAGCTGCTATGGATAACGTCGTCATGGATGATGTTAAGCCTGTGGCATAGCTTCTGCTAGCCTCGTTTCGCTCCCCAACGTTAGGACTTATGCACATGGATCAGCGTTCCGTACGCGATATTCTTGCCGGTAAAACCTACTTTATCCGCACCTTTGGCTGCCAGATGAATCAGCACGACTCTGAGCGCGTGAGCGGTCTGCTCGATTCGTATGGTTGCCTCATGGCGCTCGATCTTGAGCATGCCGATATCGTTGTCTTCATGACATGCTGCGTGCGCGAGGCCGCCGATACTCGCCTGTACGGTCAGTGCAATTCCTGCAAAAGCCTGCCGCCTTCGCCTTCGGGCAAGCGTGTGGTTGCCGTGGGCGGCTGCATCGCGCAGCGTGATGGCGAGGGACTGCTCACCAACGTCGATAACGTCAATGTCATCTTTGGCACGCATTCTATCGCACATGTGGCCGAGCTCATTGCCGAGGCGTTCCTTGACGGCAAGCGTCATATCCGCACCAATGAGCATGAGGATACGGATGCCATGAGCATGCCGTGGCATCGAGAGACCCAGTATCACGCTTGGGTGCCCATCATGACGGGCTGCAATAATTTCTGCACCTATTGCATCGTGCCGTACGTGCGCGGTCGCGAAAAGAGCCGCCCCTTCGAGGAGATTGTCGACGAGGTGACCGGTTTGGTGCGCCAGGGCGTGCGTGAGATTACGCTGCTGGGCCAAAACGTTAACTCATATGGTCGCGATCTGTTTGGCAAGCCGCGTTTTGCCGATCTGCTGCGTGCCGTGGGCGATACGGGTGTGGAGCGCATCTTCTTTACGTCTTCGCATCCCAAGGACCTGTTGCCCGAGACCATCGACGCCATGGCCGAGACGCCTGCCGTTATGCCGCAGCTGCACTTGGCCGTCCAGTCAGGTTCGACGCGGATCCTCAAAGAGATGAATCGCCGTTATACACGTGAGGACTATTTGGGCCTGGTCGATCGCATTCGCAACCGTATGCCCGATATCGCGCTCTCGACCGACATTATCGTTGGCTTCCCAGGCGAGACTGAAGAAGACTTTGAGCAGACGCTCTCGCTTGCCGAGACGGTCCGCTATGCCCAGGCCTATACCTTCATCTACTCCAAGCGCGCTGGTACCCCGGCCGCCGAGATTGATGATCCCACACCGCACGAGGTCATCCTTGAGCGCTTTAACCGTCTGGTCAAGGTTATCGAGACGACAGCGCACGAGTACAACCAGGGTGAGCTCCATACCGTGGTGCCGGCGCTCATTGAGGGTACGAGTAAAAAGAACGATGCGGTGCTGCTGGGCAAGAGCCCCAAGAATCAGACCGTTCATGCGCCCATTCCCGAGGGATATAGCATCGACCAGCTTGTCGGTAAGATCGTTGATGTTGACGTCGACGTTGCTAAGACGTGGTATTTGTCAGGCTCCGTTGTGGGTGAGCCGCGCTAATGATTTCTCCCGGGGCAGGTCTTTCCGCCGTTGCGATCGTCGGTCCGACGGCGGTTGGTAAAAGTGACGTCGCTGACCGTTTGGCCGCTCGCCTTTCGTCTGAAGTGCTGTCGTGCGATGCGATGCAAATCTATCGCGGTATGGATATCGGCACCGCAAAGATGACGCCCGATGAGTGTACGGCGCCTCTGCGTCTCGTTGACATCGTAGAGCCGGGCGTCGCGTACTCTGCGGCGCTTTACCAGGCAGACGCTCGCGCGCATGTTGAGCGCCTGCTCGGGTCTGGACGTCTTCCGGTGTTTTGCGGGGGTACGGGCCTGTATCTCAAGGCCGCCCTCGATGAGATGGATTTTCCCTCGGGAGAACTTGAGGACGATCGCCGTGCGGGTTATCAGGAACTTGCCGAGCGCATTGGTGAGGAAGCGCTGCATAAGCTGCTTGCCGAGCGCGATCCTGAGTCTGCCGCGGTCATTCATCCTCATAATGTGCGCCGCGTGATTCGTGCGCTCGAAATGCATGATGACGGCGTTTCCTACGCACAGCAAAAGTCACAGTTTAGTGTTCCATGTGAGCATTATCATGCCTTGTGGTTTGGCTTGACACGCAATCGTGAGCTGCTTTACGAGCGCATTAACCTGCGCGTTGACCTCATGTTTGAGCAGGGTCTTGTTGATGAGGTCCGTGGCCTTATGGACCAGGGGCTTGAAGATGCGCTCACTTCGATGCAGGCGATTGGCTACAAAGAAATCATTGATGCTTTTAACGGTGTGATGACTATGGATGAGGCTCGTGAACTCATTAAGATGCGTTCGCGTCGCTATGCCAAGCGTCAGCTTTCGTGGTTTAAGCGCGACGATCGTATTGTGTGGTTCGATATGGACGAATATACGGTCGATGAGGTCGTTGAGGATATCTTGCATCGCATCGAGGCTGCCTGATGGCCCGGTTTCCCCTCGTTCCCACAGCACCCGAGCCTGAGCGTGCCATTCTTGTCGGCGTCGAGTGGCGCGACAATGCGTGGCCGCTCGATCGCTCGCTCGATGAGCTTGAGCGCCTGGCGCACACGGCTGGCGCCCGGTGTGTTGCTCGTTTGTCGCAGCGACTGGTTAAACCCTATCCTAAATCGTTTATCGGTTCCGGCAAGGTTGAAGAGCTGTGCGGCTTAGTGCATCGCATGGATGCCGATGTCGTTATTTTTGACGACGATCTGACGCCTTCACAGCAGTCCTATCTGGAGAAGGCCGTGGGCGAACCGGTTAAGATCATCGATCGCACGGCGCTCATTCTTGATATTTTCGGCCTGCATGCCCAGACGCGCGAGGGTCGTCTACAGGTGCAGCTGGCGCAGCTTCAATATCTGTTGCCTCGTCTGCGTGGCATGTGGAGCCATCTTGCCAAGGAGCAGACGCGCGGCGGCATCGGTTCGCGCTTTGGCCAGGGTGAAAGCCAGCTCGAGGTTGACCGTCGCTTGATTCGCAATAAGATTGCCGCGCTTCGTCGTGAGCTCAAGCAGGTTGAACAGCATCGCGATGTCCAGTCCAAGAGCCGCATTGAGTCACCGGCGTTTCGCGTCGCGTTAGCCGGTTATACCAATGCCGGTAAATCGACGTTGCTCAATCGCCTGACCGGCTCTACGGTACTTTCGCAGGACAAGCTGTTTGCTACGCTCGACCCGACGACGCGTTCGTATCGCCTGCCCGGCGGTCGCGGCATGACGATTACTGATACCGTCGGCTTTATTCAAAAGCTGCCGCATGGTCTGGTCGATGCCTTTAAATCGACGCTGTCCGAGGTGTTGGGTGCCGATCTAATTCTCAAAGTCGTAGATGCGTCTGACGAGGACTATGAGCGGCAGCTTGAGGCTGTCGACCGCGTTCTTGATGAGATCGGCGCTGGAGAGCGTTTAACGCTGACCGTATTCAATAAAATCGATCTTCTCGATAGCGTTGATCGTCTGAGCTTCCGTCGTCGCTATCCCGAGGCCGTGCTGTTCTCGGCCCAGACGGGCGAGGGACTCGACGATTTCGTCGACCGTATTGCTCGTGAGGCGGCTGCTACCGATGTGTTGCTCTCTGCTGATATCCCGTATCGCGAGGGCGCCCTCATCACGCTGGTGCATGAGCAGGGAACCCTTTTGCACGAGGAATATCTTGAGGACGGCGTTCGTATTGTGGCGAAGCTGCCGGCCCGTATCGCGCCGCGGCTCAAGCGTTATCGCACCGAGTAGACGAGCTCCAAAAAGCCCAGAATAATGGGTTGATGCAGCAGATAAAAGGGGAGTGCATGACGTCCAAGGCTGGCGAGCGCCGGCAGGGGGTTGGCGTAGGCCCAGCTTAGGGCGGTCTTATCGATTCCCTGCGCTATATGTGCGGCGAAGTATCCTGCAAGATACATAAAGATAAACGGGATGATGGGGTAGTAATCACCTGAAACAAACCCAAGGCTCGGAAATCCCAGCCACGCCAGGTAGGGGACAGGGTAGATCGTTTTGGGGATACTCCAGGTGAGGGCGAACAACACAAGGCATAGCGACATGCCCCATCTCGCCGATATCTTCTTAAGGACGGGATCGGTCAACGCCACGATGCCGGTACATGCGGCCATGCAGTAGATGATGCCAAAATTAACCGAATCGTCGACTGAGACAAGTGTTGTTGCCAGCCAGACGACGAGTGCTGCTAAGGCGTATTTGGCGGCACGTTTGATATTGTTGCGCGAAAGGGTGCACATCCAACCCGCGATAAACAAAAATACCCAGCTGATGCTGGCGCGCCAGATGTCTTGAAAGACGGTCTGGGTAAACCAGGGCATATCCCAGTCGTACAGGTAGGCGAGATCGTAGCAAGCGTGAAAACCTGCCATTGAAATCATCGTAAACCCGCGGACGGTATCAAAGATGGTGATGCGTTTTTGCATTACGAGAACCGGCGCATTAAGCCGACGACTTTGCCCAAGATGATGGGATTCGTTGCATAGATAGGCTCCATGGTGTCATTCTCGGGCTGCAGGCGTACGCGTCCCTGCTCCTTGTAGAACGTCTTGACGGTCGCTGAACCATCAATCATGGCCACGACAATTTCGCCGTTCATGGCACTCTTTTGTTCACGGACGATGATGTAATCGCCATTGAAGATGCCGACATTGATCATTGAGCTCCCATGCACCTCAAGGATAAAGGAACCCTGATCAGTGGCGATTTCGGTCGGGATAGTAAAAGTGTCTTCGATATTCTGCTCGGCCAGAATGGGAATCCCAGCCGCGACGCGACCAACGAGCGGTAGCGAGACCGTTCCGCGAGGTGCGGTGGGCTCGTCAGATTTAGAAATTGAGACAGAGGAACCGTCCTCGTTAAAGAGTTCCAGGGCGCGCGGTTTGGTGGCATCGCGCTTGAGTAGCCCGCGCGCCTCCAGGGCAGAGAGATGGGCGTGCACGGTGCTGGGAGAGGATAGGCCCACGGCAGAAGCCATCTCGCGCACGCTGGGCGGATAACCCTTCTCCTGCTGATATTCCTTGATGAAGTCGTAAATTTGCTGCTGACGCTTGGTAATTTTGCGAGCCATCAGGGCATCCTCTCTACCCATGTCAAACAAATGTTCGAATTTTGCTTGACAGGAACAACTGTTCGAAGATAATAATAACCGAACATTCGTTCTCGCGCTAGACATTTTTGTCCGCGCGGCTTGATAAAACTGTTCTCAGCAAAACACGCGAGAGGAGAACATGATGAACGCAACGAATATGGTCCAGGGAAACCTCGCCCTTAAGCTCGAGACGCCTGCCGCGCCCGCTTTTACTGTTGTCAAGGGTGGACGTTCCGGTTATCAGCCTTTGCCCGTAAAGTCTGCTCGCACTCAGTATGCTGTTGCCGCGCCGACTCCCGCTGCCCTGAAGGTCTCGACGATTGTTGCCGTCGCCGTTGCGCTCACGCTCTTTTTTGTCCTCGCTACGTCGGTCTTTAGCGCTCGTCACGCCGCGTATGCCGAGTCCGTTTCCAACGTTACCTACGAGACCATTCGCGTTCAGCCTGGTGATTCTCTTTGGTCGCTTGCCGAGGAATATCCAATCGAAGGCCTTTCCACGCAAGAGACTTCCGACATGATCCGTAACGTCAATCATCTGGAGCATGGTTCGCTCGCCGCCAGTGCGCATCTTAAGGTTCCTGCTCGTTCGTAATCATTATCGCGCTGCGCATGGTACTCTTGTTATCGTTTAAGAGGAGGTACCATGCGCTGTCCTAAATGCGGCAAGGCACATACCCGCGTCGTTGATTCCCGTATGCAGGAGTCAAATAACACCATTAAGCGCCGTCGCGAATGTTGCTCGTGTAACTACCGCTTTACAACGTTCGAGCGATGCGAAGACCCAATTGAGGTCATTAAGTCGGACGGAACTAAGCAGCGGTTCGATCGCAATAAGCTGCTCGTCGGCTTGATGCGTGCCACCATCAAGCGCGATATCGACACTAAGAAGCTCAATGAGATTATCGACGATATCGAGGTCGAGCTGCGCTCTCGCACGCTGACGGCCGTCACGTCGCATGAGTTGGGTGACATGGTGCTCAAGCGCTTGGCCAAGATCGATAAGGTGGCGTACATCCGCTTTGCCTCGGTCTACCGCGATTTCAAAGACGTCGATGAGTTTCTGCAAGAGCTCGACAAGCTAAGGTGATTCCATGTCCTGCATTACCGTCAACATAAAGCGTCTCGACCCCACCGTCGAGCTTCCCAAATACGCCCATCCCACCGATGCCGGCTTGGATCTGCGCTCCAACGAGGATTGCGTCCTGAAGCCCTTCGAACGTCGTCTGGTCTCTACCGGGCTGGCCATCGCCCTGCCCGATGGCTACGCCGGCTTCGTCCAGCCCCGCAGCGGTCTCGCCATCAAGCAGGGCCTGTCTATAGTCAATACGCCGGGCCTCATCGACGCCCACTACCGAGGAGAACTCAAGGTTATCCTCATCAACCTGGACCCCTCAAACAACATCCAAATCAACAAAGGCGACCGCATAGCCCAACTCGTCATCCAAGAAGTCCCCACGGTTAACCTCATAGAAGTAGAAGAACTAGACGAAACCGACCGAGGCAACGGAGGCTTCGGCTCCAGCGGCGTCGCCTAGGGGCGCTCGTATCCCTCCCGCCCGGGGCTTACCTATATCATTCCATGCTCAAACATTCTCGCGTCGCTTCGCTCGCTGCGAAACTGCGCGTGGAACGATATAGGTAAGCCCCGGGCGGGCGGCTACTCGCTTGAAACAATATTAACTTTTCTAGTAAGCCGAGGCTTATAGGACAAAATGTGTGTCCACGTTGGGGGCATCGGCGCAGGTCGATGCCCCTTTTTCAGCCGTTTAAATTCCGTGCCCGCTTTTAACCGCTCGGACAGAATGT
>CAJLTA010000002.1 GCA_905209455.1 uncultured Collinsella sp. | reverse complement strand
GAGCGTCCGGCTGATAACCGGGAGGTCACAAGTTCGAATCTTGTCAGGTCCACCACTTTCTTTCGCAATAAACACCCCAGCGAGAGCCGAGTCGCCGCTGGGGTGTTTATTACTGTCTCCGTGGGGGTTTAGCTCAGCTGGGAGAGCGCGGGCTTTGCAAGCCTGAGGTCAGGGGTTCGATCCCCCTAACCTCCACCATGATGGACCTGTAGCTCAGTTGGTTAGAGCGTCCGGCTGATAACCGGGAGGTCACAAGTTCGAATCTTGTCAGGTCCACCATCAAAACTGTGAAGAGCCCTGGGGCGTTGCCTCGGGGCTTTTTTCTTGTCTGCGATAAATCTCATTTTGGTTTTGTGTGCTGTGCGAAAGATTGGGTAGTATAGCTATTCAATGCGGTGGAGCTGCCGCGTGTTAACCGCTACGTACCGGAGGTGTTCCATGGTTCGTGTCGACATAGAGACCATCGTCATGGCCGCCGGTCCCGTGCCATCGCTTATCGTGCTTCGCGAGCGCTGCAGCAAATCGGACTCGCCCGCGCCACTGCGTTCCCTTTCCATTCAAACTGGTTCGTTTGAAGCCGCTGCCATCAGCCGCGGCATCGATAGCGGCCGCGCCGAGCGCCCGATTACCCATGACCTGTTGCTCGATACTGTTGGCGCCCTGGGTGCCAAACTCGAACGCATCGAAATCGTTCGCGCCGAGCCGCCCGTGTTTTACGCGACGGTTGTCGTGTTGGCCGATGGCAACGAGCATAAGATCGATGCGCGTCCCAGTGATGCCATTGCCCTTGCCGTGCGCAGCAATGCCCCCATGTTTGTGGAGGACGACATCATGAATCGCCTGGGTACCGTTTCTGCCCATGCCGAGGAAGTTGACGACGAGCGGGAGTTCGAGAAGTTCGACGAGTTCGTCCATACGCTCTCCCCCGATGACTTCTAAATGTGGGGCGGCCAGGCTGCGGAGCGTTCGCTGATGGCCGGCGGTATGTCGGCTGAGGCGGCGGCCATTGCGCGCGAGGCCCAGATGCGCTCGGAGGCTTCTGAGGCGGCTCGCATTGCCTATGTGACGCAGGCCCGCACGCTTCGCGAACGCCGCGGCTCGTTTATCAAGATGGTTGTCGTCTCCGCCCTTGTCGCGGCAATCTGCTCGCGCCTTCGTGGTACAGTTGGTGCGCTTGGGTTTTCGATCTCTACGGGCCTCGTGATCTGGGGTGTGGTCGATGCGGTCATGCTGACCAGTCAAATCAAGGTGCTCGACAAGCGCGCGATGGATATGATGCGCACCCGCGACGCTGCCGCTAAGATCGCCGCCGAGGCACAAGAACTGTAATGACGCCAGACTCGATGGGAAGGTCTAAAGATGGCACAGGATATGCAGGACGCCGGTAACGTCTCCGCCGAGCTCGACGCCATGGTGTGTGACCTGATTGGTGCGTTCTTGGACGACCTTGCCGCCGGCGAGAATCCGGGCGTAGTTGTGGCGATTGAGGACGCTGCTTCCAACCGATATCTGGCGGCGCTCGACGAGGACGGCGAAGAGGCGTGCCTGGAGGCGGCCACCAACTTTATTTCCGAGCACAAGATGGGTCTTAAGGACGAGGGCCTGGGCCGTATCGCCCGCTATGCCATCGGCTACACCGGCTGCGTCGAGATTGACGGCGGCTATCACGATGCTCTGCTCGTGAGCTTCTTCGAAACCACGCTCGAGAGTGGTTTTTCGGCATATGTGCTGTATGAGGGCATGGGCGCCGGCGATGGTTTTATGTGGAGCGACCCTGAACCTGCAGGTGAGGAAACCCCTCTCATCTAAAATCGCTAAAATAAACGAGTTTTCGGTAAAAGGCTCAATATTCCCGCTGAGCGTTGTATCGCTGGGCGGGCCGCATACGCGTGCCGTTTGTATATGGATAGAAGATAGGGGAACTACATGCGCGTAGACAATCTGAGGAACATCGCCATCATCGCCCACGTCGACCACGGCAAGACGACGATGGTCGACAAGCTCCTGCGTGCCACGGACGCCTTCCGTGCCAACCAGCAGGTCGAGGACCGCGTCCTGGATTCCAACGACCAGGAGCGCGAGCGCGGCATTACGATTCTCGCCAAGAACATCTCTATCGAGTACAAGGACGTCAAGATCAACGTCATCGACACCCCGGGCCACGCCGACTTCGGCGGCGAGGTCGAGCGCGTGCTGCGTATGGCCGACGGCGCCCTGCTGCTGGTCGACGCTTTTGAGGGCCCCATGCCCCAGACCCGCTTCGTGCTGCGTCACGCTATCGACACCGGCCTTAAGATCATGATCGTCATCAACAAGATCGACCGTCCGGGCGCTAACCCCGAGAAGGCCTACAACGACTGCCTCGACCTTATGGCCGACCTAGGCGCCACCGACGACCAGCTTGAGTTCGCCATGGAGCACGTGGTCTACGCCAGCGCCATGAATGGCTTTGCCCGCCTTGATCCTAACGACGGCAACATGGACATGTATCCGCTGCTCGATATGATTATCGACGACATGCCCGCGCCCGAGGTTGACGAGAACGCCCCGCTGGCCATGCAGTGCGTGACCATCGACCACTCCAACTTCGTTGGCCGTATCGGCATCGGTCGCGTGTACTCCGGCGCCATCCACCAGGGCGACCAGATCCTGGTTGTGAAGAACGACGGCTCCAGCGCCACCGCTACCGTCAAGCAGCTCTTTACCTTCGACTACCTGGGCCGTACCGAGTGCCAGGAAGTCGGCGCTGGCGACATCGCTGCCGTCGTGGGCATCGACCGCACCGATATCGGCGATGTCTACACCGATCCCGAGAACCCCGTCGAGCTCGAGCCCATCGAGATCGACCCGCCGACCCTGTCCATCGTCTTTGAGGCTTCGACCTCCCCGCTCGTCGGCCGCGACGGCGACATCGTGGGTGCCCGTCAGCTCAAGGAGCGCCTGTTCAACGAGGCCGAGAACAACGTGACCATGAAGATCGAGGAGCTCGAGGACAAGAGCGGCGTCGAGGTCTCGGGACGCGGCATCCTGCACCTGTCCGTCCTGATGGAGTCCATGCGCCGCGAGGGCTTTGAGTTCCAGGTCGGCCGTCCCCGCGTTCTGTTTAAGAAGGACGAGAACGGTAACAAGATGGAGCCTGTCGAGCAGGCCGTAGTCGAGTGCCCGGACGAGTACTCAGGCAAGGTCGTTGAGGTCTTCGGTACCTCCGGCGGCATCATGACGAGCATGGATACCTCGGGCATCGTGACGCACCTCGAGTTTAAGATTCCGACCCGCGGCATCATGGGTCTTAAGAACCGCATCATGAACGTCACCCACGGCGAGGGCGTGTTCTACCACACCTTCCTGGAGTATGGTCCTTACGCTGGTGAGATCGGTAACCGTCAGAACGGCGCCATGATCTCCATGACCACCGAGAAGGCCGTTGCCTACGCTCTAGGTACGCTGCAGGAGCGCGGCCAGCTGTTTGTTGAGCCGGGCACCGAGTGCTATGAGGGCATGATCGTGGGCGAGCGCAGCAAGGCTGGCGACATGGTCGTCAACATCGCCCGTACCAAGAACCTGGGCAACCAGCGTTCCTCGACCTCCGATATCTCCGTCCAGCTGGTGCCGCCCCGCACCTTCTCGCTGGAGGAGGCGCTGGAGTACATCGCCGACGATGAGTTGGTCGAGATCACTCCCAAGAACATCCGCCTGCGCAAGCGTCTGCTCAACGCCACCGACCGCAAGAAGGCTGCCGTCCGCGCTGGCCAGGTCAACAAATAAGCGCTGGGCTTTATAGCGTCTAACAAGAAAGGGCGTCGACCGCAATGGTCGGCGCCCTTTCTTGTGCAAGGGGGACAGGTTCGTCTGCACCACAGCGGGGGCGGTTACCCCCCGTCGGCTTGCCGATCAAAGTTAAGTTGTTTAAACATATACATAATTCCACAGGATATAACCGCTTTGATACAAAACCGTTAACAGTTAAATATCAACTGGTATTAAATTAAAATACCTCTTTACCTGCGGTTTACATGACTGGTATCTATATTGTATTTTATGCATGTGGCATAGACGAACCGTCTTAGAAGTTGCCCCCAATGGGTTCTTGCAATGCGCTAGGTAGGTTCTCGTAGATGTTGGGGCTTGTGTTCGATCCGACGATTCGCCGTATTCCACACCGTGTTGTAGGAATTAAGGGACAACTATGAACGCACACCGCTCGCGGTCGCTGGGTATGGCGGCCCTGGTCTTCATTTTGATTAGCCTTACCGCTGCAGTTTTTCACGGCGCAGCCCCCGTGCGCGCCGAGGATGCGACGACGCCGACGCCGATTGTGATTGATGAGAAGACGGCGGACGTTACGGTTGGGCTGTATGCCGATGAGAATCGCACTCAGAAGCTAGAAGGTGCCGTGACCTCTGTATCAACCCTTTACGGGGCTTTCTCGGCAAAATTCAAGACTGGTGAGGCGCCTGCATCTGGGAACAATGTTGCAGTTTACAAATTCCCTGACACCATTGACGTCGGCAACAATGATGGCGGCGATTTTATGGATGGGCCTGGTGCTGACGCTGTAAAAGCCGGTACATGGAAGATCGAAGACAACAAGGCCTTCTTTACGTTCGACAAGGCATGGCTCGAAAAAACCCTGCGAACATTTATGTTACGGCAAACTTCTCGTTCCAGCTTAAAAACAAGGGTATCGGTTCTGGTGGCAACGCATCTGTCGTGTTCCCTGGTGCGGGAGCGGTCGAGATTCCTACCAAGGACGGCAAAGTAACGGGAGGGAAGTCGGGGACCTTCTCCCAGGGAGCAGACGGCGTGGCCAAGGTTACCTGGACCGTTAAACTCACCGTCGAGTCATATGCCACGAACGTCAAGTTAACCGATACGCTGGGCGAGAACTTTGAATTTGTGAACGACAGCTTTATGCTCGACGGAGAGAAGCTCAATCCACAGCCGAAGATCGACGGCCAGACCGCGCTCCTCGACAGCTTGGGCAACCTTTCCCAGGGAGACCATAAGATTACGTATGAAACGGTGCTGAAAAGCGGCGTTTCTGCGAGCAACGGTGAATTTATCGACAAGCAGGAAGCATCCAAGAACACGGCGTCGTGGGGGTGGGGCGGTACCAACGATCGCCAGAACGGCACGGTTACGTTTGCCCCCAGCCCCTTTCGTTACGACATGATTGGCAAGTCTAGCGACCGCAATAGTACGCCGTCCGACATCACGTGGACGGTCACACTCAACCAAGGCGAGCTCAAGGCCGACATGAGCGGTTATGTGTTCACCGACACGCTGGACGATAAGCAGACGTATGCGGGGAACTATACGGTTTATAAAGGCAGCTCTGGGTCGACTGTTCTTGCCACCGGTGAGCTCGATCAGTCTAAGAAATCCTTTACCTACAAGTTCTCGGACAACCTTGAGGATAAGTACATCACCTATCGCATTGTTTATCACACCAAGATGAATGAAACGGGTTCGTACGACACCGTGCGCAACAGCGCAACGATCGAGCACGATGGTTCCGTTTCCGGCACTGGTAAAGGTGAGTTTACGCCGCAGTTGGTGGACACACCGATCACCAAGGAACTCGTGGGTCGAGAGAACGCTGCAACAACTGGCGAGGCGAAGTGGAAGACGCGCGTGGCGCTGAAAGCTATTGTCAATGCGGCCAACCTTGATAAGGTGACGGTGAAGGATACGTTTCAATCGGCGTGGAAACAAGATATCGGTGTTGATGTCAACTCAATAAAGATCAAGATTGGCAAAACTGAGCTAGTTCGAGGCGACGACTGGAAGCTGACGACAAATGAGTTGAAAGATGGAAATAACGTCGTACAGAAGGATGGGCACAAAAGAAACTTCAACCTCGACATAAACATTAACGACAAGGTGAAGGCGGCTCTCGCGAACGAGGATTACGCCGACATCACGTACACCACCACTTCTGATGCGCTGCCGGGCTGGTACTCGAACTTCGCATCTGTTACGGTGCCGGGGCAGAATGGTGGTTGGCCGTACTACACCGATAGCCCAATGTATGTCGTCAACAAGGAAACGACGCCCGCGGTCGAGAAGCCGAAAGCTGAGGCGAAGGTAACTTGGAACGAGGACTTCGACTGGAGTGCCGTTGACGGCTCGAACGAGAAGGGAGCCTGGGTCGTCGACTGGACGGTGTACGCGAATCGCCAGAAGACCGCGGCAGGAGATTGTTATGGAGCTGGAAAGCTCGGCCGCGTGCCGCTGAACATCATCGATACCATTCCGGACGGGATGAGCTATGTCGCGGGTTCCGCAAAGTACACGATCGTGCAGAACCCCTACGATCTACATGCGGGGCTTGGGCGCGGAGGCGAGGCCAAGGAGGTCGTTACGGATCAGAAGCTCGCCGCCGACAACGTTAGCAGCAACGGCAACACGGTCACCTTCTCCATCCCTACGACAGATCTCGGCGACTATGCCGGCTACGCAAAGCTCACGTACAAGACGGCGGTCAAGCGCGGTGAGCTCGATACCTCCACAAACGAGGTGAAGTTCACCAACAAGGCCAGCGCGGGGTCAGGAGTTAAAAAGTTCGATTCCGGTAAAGGTGACGTCACCATTAAGAACAACGTCATCAAAAAGTCTGGCGAGCAGGTTGCCAATAGCAACTGCATCAAATACACCATTTTTGTTAACGAGTCTGCCGTTGCCCTTAAAAATGGCACCGACTTCCTTGAGCTCGTCGATACCATGGATGCCAAGTGCACGCTGGTGCCGTCGACGCTTAAGGTCTATGAGCGCGTGAACGGTGGCTGGGTTGCGCTGTCTCAGAAGGACTATTCGTCGAAGAGAGAGCAGGTCTCAGACAAAACTGGCGTACGCACGAAGTTGACGCTTAATGTGCCCGACAAGAAATACCTCAAGGTCGAGTACGAGGTTATCCCGACCGGAAACCCCGGCGAAGAGGTGTCCCTTTCCAACACCGCCGAGCTTACGGGGGTGACGGAGGGCTCGGCGATCGACGAGCAAAAATGGAAGATTCAAAATGCGTCCGCCAGCGCAGGTGGCAACGGCTACGGCATCACGATGACCAAGTACGACGCCCAGCAGGTCGGTGCGACGCTCGAGCATGCGAGGTTTACGCTCTACAGCGTGAATATGGACCAGGTTGCAACGGTGGGTATCGAGAATGCAAGGACTGAGTTTGAAACCGCCCCCACCGACGCCAACGGCAAAATCTCGTTTGGCGCAGAAGACAAGGCGATGGTAAATTGCGTGCTCTACCAGCTCGTGGAGACGAAAGCGCCTGACGGCTATGACGCGGCGGCGCCCACGTGGATCATGCTTAAGGGCAATGCTGACGATGAGAAGTATCAAACTGAGCTCAATAAAGCGAAGAGCATCGTCAAAGACTCCGAAATCATCGGCGATGACAAAAAGGACGAGATCTGGATCTACGACAATCGCCTAATGGGCTCTGTGGATATCAAGGCGCAGAAGGTGCTCGAAGGTGGAACATTCAAGGCGGGGCAGTTCTCGTTTGAACTTAAGGATGACAAGGGTAGGGTGCTCAAGACTGTAACGAACGGTGCCGACGGTAGCATTTCCTTTAGCGTTGAGTGCAACAAAGCCGGTACCTACACTTACACCATCTCCGAGGTCGTTCCCAAGGACGCTGTGAATGGCGTCAAGGACCACATCACCTACGATGGGGCTGTGTACAACGTCAAAGTTGAGGTGACTAACGGTAAGAAGCAGCTCGATACCAAGGTCACTTACGCCCCCGCCGACCCCATGACCCCGCCGACCTTTACCACGACCCCACCGACCTTTACCAACAAGTACTCGACCACGCTTCCTGAGGCGGGCGGGGCTGGCTTGACTATGACATATCTTGCTGGCGCTTCGTTGCTGTGCTTCGCCGCGACGTGGATGCATGCTCGTCGCCATCGCGATCTGGATCGAGGTGATCGCCATGAGTAGGCTTAGCCGCAGCTTGTTGGCTGTCGTGACGATAATCATGGTCGCTATTCTGTCTTTCGCGATTGCTCCTGGGGCGGCCCGTGCTGCCGATACCGGAGCCATTACGGTGGACGGTACAGTCGCGACGCGTTACGACGCGTACCAACTCTTTTCGGCGACCGTTGTCGACGATGACGATGCTGGCCAGAAAATTGCAACTGACGTAACGTGGGCGAATGGCGTGGTTCGTCAAGCCGTTCTTCCGGTGCTTCATGATGCGGGGCTCGATAGCTCGGCATCGACGGCGCAAGAGGCTGCTGAATGGATGAATGCCGACGGGCATATGACGACCGCACTGACGGCAAAGCTCGCCCGTGCGATTTGCAATGCCGACGCAACTTCTGTGGCCCTTAACGCGGGCACGACGGCCGAGCTGCCCTGTGGCTACTGGCTCATCGTTGCCGACGACGACGCCATCGCCCAGGGCGAGGCCGGCACCGCGCCGATCATGGCCCTGGTGGGCGGCAGCGCCGTCACCGTCAAGCCCAAGGCGGCGACGCCCAAGGTGTCCAAGCACGTGCTGGAGGACAGCATCGCCGCCTGGCAGAAGGCCGCCGACGCCACGGTCGCCGACGACCTGTACTGGCGCCTCTCTGCCACGGTCCCGGCGGGCCTTGCTGCCTACGACACCTATACGGTGCAGTTCGTCGACGCCATGGGCGTG
Organism: uncultured Collinsella sp.; assembly: GCA_905209455.1. Lineage (GTDB taxonomy): Bacteria > Actinomycetota > Coriobacteriia > Coriobacteriales > Coriobacteriaceae > Collinsella. The sequence goes on along the minus strand of CAJLTA010000002.1, from coordinate 123,205 downwards.
GGACTCGACCTCTCCAAGGTCGCCGCGAGCATGCGCGTGTACGTGGCGGCGGGCGCGGACGGCGGCTTCGACGCCGTCGCATGTGAGGGCGGCAACGCCAGCTCGACGCCGGCTAAAGGGTGGACAGACATTACTTCACAGTGCAAGGTCTCGATCGAGGGCAATGCCTTCACCGTGCGCACCGGCGACCTGGTCGCCGCGCTCGGCGGGGCCGACGCCTTCATCGCGGGCGCCCGCGTGGTCGCTGTCTACAATGCGCCGTTGGGGGCCAACTGCAATCAAGGAGCTACCAAGGGCAACCCCAACGAGGTCTACCTGCGTTACCCGCGCTCTCCCCTCGCCGATCAGTCCGGCGACGCCGGATTCACCCGCACGCCGAGCGATGACGCGTGCGCCTACACCTGGGGACTCAGTCTGATCAAGCGCTCAAGCTCGGACGATAAGCCGCTCGCGGGCGCCAAACTGCGCATCATCGACGACCGCGGTCGCATCCTAACGACTGACGGCTCGTGGTCGACGGATGCCGACGCCTACGTCACCACCGGCGCAGATGGCCATGTGGAATTGAACGGTGTGGACGCGGACGTCTACACCGTCGAGGAAATCGCGGCACCCAAGGGCTACACCGCCTTTGAGGGCAAACGTACGGTGACGGTTACGGCCGAGGGCCTGGACGCTAAACAGGTGGCGGCCGCGAAGCCCAAGGTGACCGTATCGGCCGAAAGCCCTCTGCGGGTTGATACTGCCGATGCTGGGATGGGTTCGATTGAGTTGTCGGTGCTCAACACCCCAAGCAAAGAAGCGAGTCGAGGCTTTATGCCCTCGACGGGAGATAGAACGTTGGTGCTGGTGATGGGCTTGGCTGCCATCGGAGTGGCGGCTATTGTTGTCGCGCTCGTCATCAAGCGAGGAGGAGGTCGCCGTGAAAAATAATTGCCCTCCTGCTCAGTGGCGTACTGCCTCCGTAGCGGGTGACGTGCAGGCCTACCGACCTGATGATCATTGGTTTTGAAAAAGTTACTAGAGAACCCTCCAAGAAAAGCGGGGCACCCGGTCGATGCGATCGGGTGCCCCGCTTCGTTTGTTGGTGCAAAGCAACCTGGCACCTTTGTGGTGGTTGGCGGCTAAGCGGTGGGGAGTCCTGGCGTGTTAGCCGGCTGCTGCGGCTTGAGGCGGGCGTTGCGCCAGATGATCTGGATGATGTAGCCGAGCATAAAGACGAAGGCCACGCCGCTGATGAAGCCGCCTACGAGGGGAAGCCCCGTGAGGGCGCCTGCGATTACGCCACCAACGGCTGCCATGGCGTAGCGGTTCTGGCTGTGTCCGACCATGCGGGCAATCGCGCACCCCGCAAAGGCACTCGACACCAACGCGATGCCGATAACGCCGCACAAGAGGGCTCCGGCAAGCGACAGACCAGCGATAGAGATAATCAGCAGTAGGACGGCGGGGGCGATAGCAATCGTGCTCAGAAGACCGCTCACCCACAGGGGCATGGGGCGCTGGTGGAGCATGCCGGCGGCGCTGGCGGTCGCGCGCGGAAAGACGAGCTCGAGCAGCAGAGCGACAAAGCAGGTCGAGAGTGCCGCGGCGACGATACCGCCGATGACATCGTTAACGGTGGAAGTATCCTCGTTCTCGGTGCGGTCGATCTTGAGCGCGCCTACCTCGGCTCCTGCGGCACGCTCGGGGTCCTCGGAGACGTGCGCGTTCACGGTGCCGGTGATGTGGGCGTCCTTGCCCAGGATGAGCTTGTCGGCCCAAACCTCGACATCGCCCTCGACGGTGCCATCGATGGTCACCGTATCGCCCGCAAGCGCTGCCGACTTGGTAGAGCCGCGCAGGGCAACCGTCTCGCCTATCGCGTAAAAACAGTTGGCGGTGCTGTCGGAATTGAGCACAACGTGCTGACCGACGACCGTGACGCTGCCATCAACCGTGGTCTTGGCGATATCGATAGTGCGTGCCGCCAAGCGGACGGCGCCGCCCACCGTGCAGTCGCGGATAGAGAGGGTATCGCCCGCGGCGATGATATCGCGGTCAATGGACGCATCGTTCAAGTTGAGGGCCTGGCCGGCCCAGTACAGGTCACCTTCGACGCCGGACGAATTGGCGTCATTGTCGGTCGCAAGTACGTTGCCTGCGGTGTCCGTGCCGGCGAACGACGCCGTGGGAAGTGCGGTGAGCGCGAGCGCGATGAGCGCGAATAAGATCGTGATGCGGCCCCACGCTTTACGGCGTTGGGTCGACGGGAATTGATTACAGGGCATAGTGAATCCTTCGTCAGATGCTCGACATGCACCTAACAGGGTACCCAACGCGTGGGCGCTCTAAAAGAACCTCTCGGTTGCATTTCGAAGGATGAGCCCGCGCCACCTACTTTTTGCGGTGCAAAAAGCGTGCGATGTCATCCTCGGTGGGGCTTTTGATATCAAAGCGCAGCGACAGCCAGCGTAGTCCCATGGTCACCACGACGCAAACGACCAGTGCGACGACATTGCTGACCAAGCCGCTCATGACAAGGCAAACATAGCTTGCCGATCCGGCGATGGCCGCGATGGCATAGAAGTTGGTGCGCTGGAAGATACCCGGCACCATACCCATAAAACCATCTCGCAGCATGCCGCCGCCCACCGCGGTAAAAAAGCCCATCATGATGCACACCGCCGGCGCAAAGCCGTAGACCAGCGCCTTGTCTGCGCCGGTTGCCGCATAAATACCCACCGAGATGATATCGAGCAGGGGAATGAGCTTTTCGGGCTTGTCGACGATTGCCGGGAAGATGTAGATGATGGCCGCGGTGGCGATGGAGAGCGGGAGCGCCATCGGTTGGTTGAGGATGTAGACGTTGCCCACCTGCAGCGTCATATCGCGCAAAAGACCGCCGCCCAGTCCACAGACCACGGCGAGCGCGACGGCGCCCACCAGGTCGAGTTTGTGCTCGCGTGCGACCAACACGCCCGAGATCGATGCCGCGACGACGGCGAACATCTCGAGCCAAAACGGGATGGCAACCATGGCATCCGAGGCGTGTGCGGTAACGATCATAGCGGCGGCAACGGGCAAGATGGGGTCCTTTGAGTAACGGGTTTAGACAATGCCCGTACATAGTACATGTTCGGCGCCGATTGCGACCCTATTGCTCGGCAAACGGTCGGGACTGGGTACGGTCATAGGTTCCATGTTTGGGGATCCGGGTTGATGCTGAACGCGATGGGGGCGTGGTCGAATAGGAGGGATGTCCAAATTTTGAGCTCCGCTCAAAATTTATCCGGTCGGCTTGCGCCGACCGCGCTGCGCTAAAAACGCGCCACGGGCGCGTTTTCTTTACGCTCCGCGCCCTGGCGGGTTCGAATCCCTCCTCCTCCGCCGTATTTGCTTGTTAGGGACTCAAAACAAAAAAGCTCCCATTCCCGGGAGCTTTCTCAACCAAAATGGCGGAGGAGGAGGGATTCGAACCCTCGTGACCTTATACAGGCCAAACGGTTTTCGAGACCGCCGCATTCAACCACTCTGCCACCCCTCCGCGTGGGGTAAAAACAAAGCAGGCTCGAAGGCCTGCTTTGGAATTAACTGGCGGAGAGTCAGGGATTTGAACCCTGGAGACGCTTTTGACGCCTACACGATTTCCAATCGTGCTCCTTCGGCCACTCGGACAACTCTCCGTTAAATGCGAAAGTCAGTATACACGAGGAATCGCAAAGTGCAAACAGAAAAGTTGGCATTTTTTAAAACGCTTGGCCGCGCTTGGCGTTGCAGTGGGGTTTGAGGTGCCAAAAAACGGCTTCCGACCAGCGTGGTTGATCAACTCAATTGTTCAAAAGGGGTATTCATAAGCGACTTGGCAATGATTTTAAAAATCTTTGGGTGGTGCTGTGGACCACTGGTATGCATTTTGCGACCACAGCCTTGTGCCCGTTGACCTGCGGCTTGGCTCAGCTTGTCCCCACGGCACCGTATCTTGTCCACAGATCTGTCAAGCTTTTGGTCGGCATTTGGTTGGAATGCGCATGAAACGTGGTGCGAGTATGGGCATATGTGGAGGTCATGAGGTTGTAGCTGCAAATTATTGCAGCCTAGGAGGTTGAAAGATATTATTACCAAGTCTTTTCCTGCTTCAGGCGCACCTTCACGACCTGAAGCCACATTTGCCCAGAGGAGGTGACAATATGAAGGCTTATGAACTGCTGTTCTTTGTTGACCCGTCGCTCGACCCCGAGACTCGTCTCGCTGTTATGAAGCGTATCGATACCACGATCGCTGAGGGCGCTGGCAAGGTCGACTCCGTTGACGAGTGGGGCAAGCGCAAGCTCGCCTACGAGATCAACGACCTCACCGATGGTGACTACACCCTCATCAACTTCCACGCAGATCCTACCCAGATCGCCGAGCTTGATCGCGTCCTGCGCATCACCGACGCTGTGGTCCGCCACATGATCGTCCGTCGCGACGACCAGGAGTAAGACTGTCGTTTTGGACTGGGCTTGTGCCCCAAGAGGAAGTAGTGAGTTATGAGCATCAATCGAGTGAACATCACCGGTAACCTCACCCGCGATCCCGAGCTGCGCGCCACCGCCGGCGGAACCCAGGTTCTGTCCTTTGGCGTCGCCGTGAACGATCGTCGCCGCAACGCGCAGACTGGCGAGTGGGAGGACTATCCCAACTTTGTCGACTGCACCATGTTCGGCACCCGCGCCGAGGCCGTGAGCCGTTTCCTGGCAAAGGGAAACAAGGTCGCGATCGAGGGCAAGCTGCGCTACAGCTCTTGGGAGCGCGACGGCCAGCGCCGGAGCAAGCTTGAGGTCATCGTCGATGAGATCGAGTTTATGAGCTCCCGTGGTGGCCAGGGTGGCTACGATCAGGGCGGTTACGCCCCCGCAGCGCCCGCGCCCGCAGCACGTCCTGCCGCACCGGTGGCCACGCCGCCTGCGGTCGACGTCTACGATGAGGACATCCCGTTCTAAGGGTTGTTCACCTATTTTTGAGTGAGAGGCGGCTTCGGTTCGCCGAAGTTGCCAAATGAAAGGTATTTTGACATGGCTAATGATTTTTCTGCACGTCAGCCGCGTCGTAAGTACTGCCAGTTCTGCAAGGAGAACACTGAGTTCATCGACTATAAGGACACTCAGCTTCTCCGTAAGTACATGACCGACCGTGGCAAGATCAAGCCCCGTCGCGTCACTGGCGCTTGCACGCAGCATCAGCATGACATCGCCAACGCCATCAAGCGCGCCCGCGAGATGGCTCTCCTGCCGTACACCGTCCCCGTGGTTTCCTCTCGTGGCAACCGCGACCGCGGCTAAGAAGGGAGACGCATCATGAAGGTTATTCTTCTCGATGAGATCAAGGGCAAGGGCGGCGAGGGTGACGTCGTAGAGGTCGCTCAGGGTTACGCTGAGAACTTCCTGTTCCCCAAGAAGCTCGCTGTTGCCGCCACCAAGGGCAACCTCAAGCAGCTTGACGAGCGTCGCAACAACATCGCCAAGCGCGAGGCCGTCCGTCTGGCTACCGCCAACGAGACCAAGGCTGCCTTCGAGGGCAAGACGGTCACCGTTGACGTCAAGGTCGGCGACGAGGGCATCCTCTTTGGCTCCGTTACCGCCGCTATGATCGCTGACGCCATCAAGGCTCAGCTCGGTATGGACATCGACCGCAAGCGCGTCGAGCTCGGTAAGCCCATCAAGGTTGCCGGTGCCCACACCGTTGCCATCTCGCTGTACCGCGAGATCAAGGCCGAGGTTGTCGTTCTCGTCGGCGTTACCGCCGAGGAGCTCGCTGCCGAGGCTGAGGTCGAGGAGGCCGCTGAGGTCGCCGAGGCCGAGACCGCCGAGGTCGAGACTGAGGCTGCTGCCGAGTAGCATTTGCTGCAACGCAACAATCTTGTTCTAAGAAGGGCGCTCTGGGAAACCAGGGCGCCCTTTTGTTTTTTGCGCTGAGTGAGTGTCATAGTGAACGTCGCGTCGAAGTCCTGTGTACAGGACCGTTCATCCGTTTGGTTCGGTGATGATTGGCCGCGTGCGGCGCGTTTTGGGACCGTGGCTGATACTATGGATGCTCGCAAGCGATATGAATGAGGATGCTCATGGCATATGACGATAGGGAGACCGGGCTGACGGTTGAGGACCGCGGCTCAAAGTTGGGTCTTCCCCAAAACCAAGATGCAGAGGCCAATGTACTGGCCGCTATGCTGCTATCGCCCGAGGTGGTCGAAGAGGCCCAGGTCGAGCTGCAGCCCGATGACTTCTACCGGCCCATTCATAAGACCATCTATACCGCGATGGTCGATATGTACAACAGCCGCATTCCCATCGACTCCATCTCGCTGATCGATTACCTGCGAAGCATCAACAAGCTCGATGCCGTGGGTGGCGAAGCGTACATTTTGGAGTTGATGGGTCAGACCCTGTCGCTCGTGAACTGGCAGCACCATGCCGCCATCGTCCGTCGCGACTCGATGCTGCGCGAGCTGATCGGCGCCACCAACGAGATTAACGCGCTGGCCTATAACGCCCCCACCGACACCAAAGAGGTCGTGGAGCTGGCCGAGAGCAAGCTGCTCAAGGTTACGGCACGCGAGGTCAAGTCGAGCTACAAGACGCTGACCGAGTTTATGGTCGAGGCCTATAACGAGGCCGAGGAAGTGTGCCAGGCCGGTGGCCAGGCTGCGGGCGTGCCCACGGGCTTCCCGTCGCTCGACCGCATGCTCATGGGTTTTCGCGAGGGTCAGCTCATCATCATCGGCGCCCGTCCTGCCGTGGGTAAGACGTCGTTCGCTCTGAATCTGGCGCTCAACGCTGCCGCTGCCGGTTATACCGTCGGCTTCTTCTCTCTGGAGATGTCGGGCAAGGAAATTGCCCAGCGTCTGATTTGCGCCTACGCCATGATCTCGATCAGTGACTTCCGCACGGGTCGCATTAGCCCCGAGCAGTGGGCCAATATCAACGAGGCCACGCAGACCTTGTCCAAGCTCGATATTCTGATTGACGATACGCCCGGCACCACAGTGACCGAGATTCGCGCCAAGAGCCGCCGCATGCTCCATAACAAGGAGAAGGCAATCATCATCCTGGACTACCTGCAGCTGGTGAGTCCCCCACCGGGACGCCGCTCCGAGAGCCGTACCGTCGAGGTTTCGGAGATGTCGCGTGGTCTTAAGATCATGGCCAAGGAGCTCAAGATCCCGCTCATCGCGCTGTCACAGCTCTCGCGTCAGGTCGAATCCCGTACCGGCAAGCGCCCGCAGCTTTCCGACCTTCGTGAATCGGGCTCCATCGAGCAAGACGCCGATATCGTTATGTTCTTGGACCGCTCCGCCGACGAGGCCGAAGCCTCGCGCGACGATCGACCCGACGAGGGCGTTACGCGTATCGTCGTGGCCAAGAACCGTTCGGGCCCGATCGGCGACGTCGACCTGATGTTCCTGCCGGCATCTACCAAGTTCTATGAGCTTGATGGGGCACATGCCGAGGAGTAGGACAGGCGCCCGTTGCACGGGTATACTGGGAATGTTTTGTGCTTCTGCGTGCCGGCGTGGCGCGCAGACAGTCCATGAATGTAAGGAGTAAACATGCCGTCAACCGTTTTGGTCGGTGCCCAGTGGGGCGATGAGGGCAAGGGTAAGATTTGCGACCTGGTCGCCGGCGACTTCGATGCCGTCGTGCGCTACTCGGGAGGCAACAACGCCGGCCACACCATCGTCGTCAACGGCAAGAAGTACGGCCTGCACCAGGTGCCCTCCGGCATCATGTATTCCGACCACGTGTCGGTGATCGGTAACGGCTGCGTCGTCAACCCCAAGGTTGTCCTTGAGGAGATCGACATGTTCGAGGCCGACGGCATCACCACCAAGAACCTCAAGATTAGCGGCAACGCGCATGTCATCATGCCGTACCACATTGATCTGGATGGCGCCTTTGAGCAGAAGCTCGGCAAGAAGAACATCGGTACCACCAAGCGTGGCATCGGTCCGTGCTATCAGGACAAGATGGCCCGCATTGGCCTGCGCATGCAGGACATGCTGGATGAGGCGCTGTTCCGCGACAAGCTGGAGACCGCTCTCGCTCGCGTGAACCCCGAGCTCGAGCTCATCTACAACCTGCCCACCTACACCGTGGACCAGATTTGCGACGAGTACCTGCCGATGGCCGAGCGCCTGCGCCCCTACATCACCGAGACGAGCCTGCTGCTCAACAACATGATCGACGAGGGCAAGGACCTGCTGTTTGAGGGCGCCCAGGCGACGCTGCTCGACATCGACCACGGCACCTATCCGTACGTGACGTCTTCCAACTGCACCGCCGGCGGCGCCATTACCGGCTCCGGCGTGGGCATGAAGAACGTCGACCGCGTGCTGGGCGTCATGAAGGCCTATATCACCCGCGTCGGTTCGGGCCCCATGCCCACCGAGCTTTCCTATGAGTCCGAGGCCGGTCACACGCTGACCGAGGAGGGCTACGAGTACGGCGTGACCACCGGTCGCCGTCGTCGTTGCGGCTGGTTTGACGGCCCTATCGCCAACTATGCCTCGCGCGTCAACGGCCTCACCGACATCGCCCTGACCAAGCTCGACGTGCTTTCGGCCTTCGACACCATCAAGGTGTGCGTGGCCTACGACGTCGATGGCGAGCGTTACACGAGCGTGCCCGAACACCAGGTGCGCTTTGAGCATGCCAAGCCCATCTACGAGGAGCTCCCTGGCTGGAAGTGCGATATCACCGGTTGCCGCAGCTTTGACGAGCTGCCGCAGGAGGCTCAGGACTACGTGGCGTTTATTGAGGATCTGGCACACACCCGCGTGACGTTCATTGGCGTTGGCGCTGGTCGCGAGCAGATCATCAACCGATTCTGGAAGTAATCGGGACTATTTGGTTATTGCGATATACCCCTTTGCAGCCCGGACGGGCGGCCGAGGGGTATATTTGCTTGCAAAGGGCTCGCGCGGAGCGGGCCATTCATCCATAGAGGAGGCACCCTTGAAGGCGGACACTCAAACCATCGACATCCTGTTGTTGGGCAGCGGCGGCCGTGAGCATGCTTTGGCAGCTAAGCTCGCAGCATCACCGCGCGCCGGCAAGCTCTACATTGCGCCGGGTAACGGCGGCACCGCGAGCTGCGGCGAGAACGTTGTTCTCGACGACTGCGATCCTGCGGCCGTGGCGGCGTTTGCGCAGAGCCACGGATGCGGACTCGTGGTAATTGGCCCCGAGGCTCCGCTCGTGGCGGGCGTGGCCGACGCCGTGCGCGCGGCGGGTATTCCCTGCTTTGGCCCGGGTGCCGAGGGCGCCCAGATGGAGGGCTCCAAGCTGTTCTCCAAGCAGCTCATGGAGCGTGCGGGCATTCCGACGGCAGCCTATGGTTCGTTTACCGACGAGGCTTCGGCTCTCGCCTACGTGCGCGAGCAGGGCGCCCCGCTGGTCGTCAAGGCCGACGGCCTTGCCGCGGGCAAGGGCGTTATCGTGGCGACCGAACTTGAGCAGGCCGAGGAAGCCGTGCGCGAGTGCTTTGGCGGCACCTTTGGCGATGCCGGCAACACCGTGGTTATCGAGGAGATGCTCGTTGGTCCCGAGTGCTCGCTGCTGGCCTTTACCGACGGCAAGACCGTGCGCCCCATGGCCACCTCGCAGGACCACAAGCGCGCGCTCGAGGGCGACAAGGGCCCCAACACCGGCGGCATGGGCGTCTACAGCCCGGTGCCCATCGTGACTGACGAGGAGCACGCCACCATGGTGAAGGTCATGGAGCAGACCGTGGCCGAGCTCGCTGCCGAGGGTATCGACTACCGCGGCTGCCTGTACGGCGGCTTTATGCTCACGCCTGCCGGCCCCAAGGTACTGGAGTTCAATGCCCGCTTTGGCGACCCCGAGACGCAGGTCGTGCTGCCGCGCCTTAAGAACGACCTGGTCGAGGTCATGCTCGCCTGCGCCAACTGCGAGCTCGATCAGATTGAACTCGACTGGCGCGACGAGTGGGCCGTGGCCGTTGTCCTGACGAGCGCGGGCTATCCCGGCAGCTACGAGAAGGGCAAGGTCATCACCGGTATCGCCGATGCCGAGGCCATGGAGAACGTGACCGTGTACCACGCGGGCACTGCCGTGGTGGACGGCCAGCTCGTGACCAATGGTGGCCGCGTGCTTGCCGTGACCGCTCTGGGCGACACGTTCGAGAACGCTCGCAACCTTGCCTACGAGGCCTGCGAGAAGATTGTTTTTGAGGGCAAGACCCTGCGCCACGACATCGGCCTGCGCGCGCTGCGCGGCCGCGACGCCTGGGATGCCTAAAATCCGAGAGGAATGAGACGGATGGACGAGAAGAACGAAGAGCTCGTGGACGCGCAGATCGTCGAAGAGGACAGCCGCATGTATGGGCACGCCGAGGGCGAGCCTGGTGGCGAGGTCGCTGACGAGCCGGCGCTGGTGCTGGGCGACGACGACCCGCACGATACCGAGCTGCACGAGAAGATTCTTTCGGAGGAGTGCGCCTGGAAGGGCAAGATCCTCGACGTCCACCGTCTTGAGGTTGAGCTGCCCAACGGTCACCGCAGCGCCCGCGATATCGTTCGCCATCCGGGTGCGGCGGCCGTTGTAGCACTGACCGAGAGCGGCAAGATCATACTGGTGCGTCAGTACCGCACCGCCATCGACCGCGTGACGGTCGAGATTCCCGCCGGCAAGCTCGATCCAGGCGAGGACCCGCTCGATTGCGCCAAGCGCGAACTGCATGAGGAGACGGGCTTTAGGGCTGGTCGTATTCGCTTTTTGACGTCGATTGTCACGTCCTGCGGTTTTTGCGATGAGATCATTCATATCTACCTGGCCACCAAGCTCGAGTTCGACGCGCCCAACCCCGATGATGACGAGTTTGTCAACGTGGACCTGGTGCCGCTGCACGAGCTGATCGACGCCGTGCTCGACGGCAAGATCGAAGACGCCAAGACCGTCGTAGGCGCCTTGGCCTGCGATAGCATCGCGCACCGACTAGGCGGAGCGGAGCTTTAACGAGCGGGGATGATCCCGCAGGTTTGTGTAAGTCAGCGAAAGTGCTCCATTTGAGACAAGGTGGCCTAAAAGAGGAGGGAAGCGTATGGATATACGCGACCGACGATTGAAGGCCAGATTGTCCAAATGGAGCACTTGCAGCGTCGAGACGAAACGCGGTTTGGTAAAACCGCGTAAGGTGATTATGTTTAAGAGGTTTCTTTCGTATTACAAGCCCCAGATGGGGCTTTTTGTTGCTGATACTGTTTGCGCTCTGGTGCTTGCCGCCATTGACCTTGCGTTTCCCATCATTCTGCGCAATCTGACCGGTGGGCTGTTTACTCAGGGTCAGGCTGCTATTATGCAGGCGCTCGGTATGATCGCGGTGGGCTTGGTGCTGATGTATGCCATCCGCTGCGCCTGCCGCTACTTTGTGAGCTATTGGGGTCACGTGATGGGCGCGCGCATGGAGTCCAAGATGCGCGAGGACCTGTTCGACCAGTATGAGCGCTTTAGCTTTGCGTACTTCGACCGCAACAGCTCGGGCGACATGATGAGCCGCGTGGTCAACGACCTGTTCGATATCTGCGAGGCGGCGCACCACGTGCCCGAGTGGATCATCATCTGCGGCATCGAGATTATCGGCTCGTTTGTGATTCTCTTTACCATCGCCCCGGTGCTGGCGCTCGCCATGGCCGTGGTGACGGCGGCGTTTGCGGTCATCATGTTTTGGCAGAACATGCGCATGCGCGAGGTCTTTAGCGACAACCGCAAAAAAATCAGCGGCATCAATGCGCAGCTGCAGGATTCGCTGGCGGGCATGCGCGTGGTCAAGAGCTTTGCCAATGAGGAGACCGAACGCTTCAAGTTCCGCGCCTCCAACAATCGCTATCTTTCGTCCAAGGAGAACATGTATCACGCCATGGGCGTCTATACCGCGACGTATGGCCTGCTCTCGGGTGTGCTCTATGTGATCGTGGTGCTGCTGGGCGGCTGGCTGGTCGCCCAGGGACAGCTGCAGGCGGTCGATATGGCGACCTTTGCACTCTATATTTCGCTGTTCTGCACGCCGCTCGAGACACTCGTCAATTCGGCCGAAACGTATCAGAAGGCTATTGCCGGCTTTAAGCGTATGGACGAGGTGCTCTCGACCGCGCCGGATATCCAGGACAAGCCGGGCGCCACGGATCTGCAGGTGACTGCCGGAGCCGTGGAGTATCACGACGTGTGCTTTAACTACGAGGATGTTGAGCTGGGCGAGGGCGATGCCGACGAGCGTCCCGTTATCGACCATATGGACCTGTCCATCAAGCCCGGGCAGACCATCGCTTTGGTTGGCCCTTCGGGCGGTGGCAAGTCCACGACCTGTTCGCTGCTGCCGCGCTTTTATGACGTGGCTGCCGGATCCATTAGCATCGACGGCCAAGACGTGCGCGATGTGACGCAGCAGAGCCTGCGCCGTGCCATCGGCCTGGTGCAGCAGGATGTCTATCTATTTGACGGTACGATCGGCGAGAACATCGCCTACGGCAAGCCGGGTGCTACGGCAGAAGAGATCGCCGAGGCCGCCCGTCGCGCCAACATCGATGCCTTTATCGAGTCGCTTCCACAGGGCTACGACACCGTGGTGGGCGAGCGCGGCAGCCGTCTTTCGGGCGGACAGAAGCAGCGCGTTGCCATCGCGCGCGTGTTTCTCAAGAACCCCAAGATCCTGATTTTGGACGAGGCGACGAGTGCTTTGGATAACGAGAGCGAGGAGGCGGTCCAGGAGTCGCTCGAAGAGCTGGCGCGCGGCCGTACCACAATCATCATCGCCCACCGCCTTTCGACCATTAAGCATGCTGACGAGATTGCGACCGTTGAGCATGGTCGCGTTGTGGAACGTGGCACGCACGAGGAGCTTCTCGCCCGTGGCGGCACCTATGCCCGTTACTATCGAATGCAGTTCGAAGGTGCGCGTGCGCACGAGCTCGACTGATTGATATGACAGGAAGTTTATGGCTGACAAGAACCCTTTGACTCCGGAAGAAGTGACGGAGTTATTCTCCGAAATCGATGCATCCGGTGTCTTGGATCCCACGCTTGCCAAAAAGCGCACCGAGCGCATGCGCGAGAAGGAGGCAGCGGCCAAGCGCGGTGACAAAGCGGCACTAGCGCAGCTGCGCAGCGAGGACCGCGCGAGCCAGGCAAAACATATCGACCCGCTGTCCGAGGACGATCCTTCGGGCTCGCAGGTGAGCCATACCATTACGAAGACCGCGACGGCCGTGGTCATCGGTATTTTGGTGCTGATCGTGGGCATGCAGATCGGCTACGGCGTGATGCGCCGTCTGAATACCGCCAACCTGTCCGAGAGCGTTTCAGTCGATACCGTTTCGACGGCGCTGAAGGGCGGCCTTGAGTGGGGCAACGGCTTTACTCAGTTCCCGCTCGACTTTACCGTCGATGAAGCCGATGAGCGTACGGGCACGGTCGAGGTGACGGTGTTGGACACATCGTCTGCCAACGAGCTCGAACTGCTGTCCAACGGGCAGATTCAGGCCGCGGCGCTTGCGACCAACGCGCTGCTCAACGATAAGATTGACCGCGTGGTGTATAACGTTCACGCCTATATCGACGAGGATAGCAACATTCAGCACGATTCCTTCTTTGGCATGTTCCCCGCGCGGGGCCACCAGAGCGCCATCCTGACGTTCGTGTGGACCAAGAGCTCATCCAACGCCACGAATATCGACTGGAAGATGCGCATCGTGAGTATGGATGACACCATCGCCGAGCGCATTCAGAAGCAGGTGAACTCGGTGTCGTCGTTGATTGAGGACCCGGTGGTGAGCCAGACCAAGATTGACGAGGAAAAGGCCGAACGTGACCTGGAGCATCGTCTGCATGGCCGCGAGATTTTCCGCGGCGGCAAGCCCGATCGCTCACCGTCCGATCTGCTGGAACAGGACAAGAAAAAGTAAGACGCCATCATCCCGCGTGAGCCACAAGCCCCGCGGGATGATTTTTCTGGGACGGGGATTAAAAAATCATTATGCATAGAAAGTCATAATTATCATTTCGTAAACATTTCGATGAAATTAACGCCATGAGGCATGCTTGCGGTTACAATACCGCGAGGCCTAACTACACACCTTTAAGCCGGTCCTGTGAGACCGGGAAGGAGAATTATGGCGAACAACCATACCGCGGGCGCTGCCGCCCGCACCTTCGCGCCCAGCGAGCTTTGCCAGCGTATGCTGGCCAAAACCAGCAAGGGCACCTGCGGTCCCTGCATCCTGTATCTTGAGGATGGGACCATATTTTATGGACGTGCATGCGGCGCCGAGGGCACCGCGACCGGCGAAGTCTGCTTCAACACCTCGCTCGAGGGCTACTTTGAGGTCATGACCGACCCGAGTTATGCCGGCCAAATCGTAACCATGACCTATCCGCAGATCGGCAACTACGGTATCGACGAGACCGACGCCCAGTCGGCCTTCCCCGGCGACGCCGTGCGCCCTGCGAGCGCTCCGGCCATGCGCGGCATGATCGTTCGCGACATGTGCGCCACGCCTTCTAACTGGCGCTCGGCCGTCAGCGTGCCGGAGTACCTGCGCGCTCACGGCATCGTCGCTATCGAAGGTGTCGACACCCGCGCCCTGGTGCGCCATCTGCGCGACAATGGTTCTAAGATGGGCATTATCTCGACCGAGATCTTCGACGTCGACGAGCTTGCCGAGCGTCTGGCCGCAGCGCCCACGCTGGTGGGCGAGAATTTGGTCAAGACCGTGAGCTGCCCCGCGCCTCACGAGTTTGTGTCCGCCGACCTGCCTGCCACGCATGACTTTGCACTTGCGGCTGCCGCTCCTGCCCGTCACAAGGTGGTCGCCTACGACTGCGGCGTCAAGCGCGGCATTCTGGAAGGCCTCGTCCGCGCCGGCTGCGACCTTACCGTCGTGCCGTGGGATACGCCCGCGAGTGAGGTGCTCGACATGAATCCCGACGGCGTCTTTTTGTCCAACGGCCCCGGCGACCCCGATGCCGTGGTGGAGACCTACGAGCAGGTGCAGCAGCTGATCGGCAAGGTGCCGGTCTTTGGTATTTGTCTTGGTCACCAGATGATCAGCCTGGCCTGCGGCGCCCAGATGGAAAAGCTTAAGTTCGGTCACCGCGGTGGCAACCAGCCGGTCATGAACCTGGTGAGCCGTCGCGTGGAGATCACCGCGCAAAACCATGGCTTTGGCCTGCTGTTTCCCAGCTTGGGCAAGCTTGTCCCCGAGCTTTCCGGCGGCGAGACCGAGCATGCGGCCGACGGCGACCTGCGCGTCTGGGTGCGCCGCGGCATCGCGCCGGTCGTGATGAACGAGCGCTTTGGCCGCATTCGCCTAACACATGTGAACCTCAACGACGGCACCGCCGAGGGCATCCAGCTGCTCGACGCCCCGTGCTTCTCGGTCCAGTATCACCCCGAGGCCTCGCCTGGCCCCACCGATGCCCACTATCTCTTTACCGCCTTTACGCGACTCATGGACGGCGAGGAGAACTACCTGGACATCGACACCGCGAAGGACCGCCTGGCTGGCTGGAATTTCGCCGAGACCGCCGCGACCGAGACCGAGGAGAACTAACATGCCGAAACGTACTGACATCAAGCGTATCCTCGTTATTGGTTCGGGCCCCATCGTTATTGGCCAGGCCTGCGAGTTCGACTACTCCGGCGCCCAGGCCTGCAAGGTGCTTAAGGAGGATGGCTTTGAGGTCATCCTGGTCAACTCCAACCCGGCGACCATCATGACCGACCCGGGTCTTGCCGACCGCACCTATGTCGAGCCCATCACCGCCGAGTTTATCGAGCGCGTAATCAAGAAAGAGCGCCCGGACGCGCTGCTGCCCACGCTGGGCGGCCAGACCGGTCTGAACGCCGCCGTCGAGCTGGCGAAAGACGGCACGCTCGACAAGTACGGTGTCGAGATGATCGGCTGCGACCTGGCCGCTATCGAGTGCGGCGAGGACCGCAAGCTCTTTAACGAGGCCATGGCCGAGATTGGCCTGGAGGTCGCGCGCTCGGGCTATGCCTACAGCGTGGCTGATGCCGAGGCTATCGCCGAGCGCGTGGGCTATCCCTGCGTACTGCGCCCGAGCTTTACCCTCGGCGGCGCCGGCGGCGGCATCGCTCGCACCCACGAGGAGCTCGTCTCCATCGTGAGCCAGGGCCTGGAGCTCTCGCCCGCCCATGAGGTGCTGGTCGAGGAGTCCATCGAGGGCTGGAAAGAGTATGAGATGGAGGTCATGCGCGACCACGCCGGCAACGGCATCATCGTGTGCTCCATCGAGAATCTCGACCCCATGGGCGTGCACACCGGCGACTCCATCACCGTGGCGCCGGCGCAGACGCTCTCCGACCTTGAGTATCAGCGCATGCGTGTCGCCTCGCTCGCCATCTTGGAGAAGATCGGCGTCGAGACCGGTGGCTCCAACGTGCAATTTGCCGTGAACCCCCAGACCGGCCGCCTGATCGTCATCGAGATGAACCCGCGCGTGAGCCGTTCGTCCGCCCTCGCTTCCAAGGCCACGGGTTTCCCCATTGCCAAGGCCGCCGCGCGCCTGGCTGTGGGCTACACGCTCGACGAGATCGTCAACGACATCACCAAGGCTACGCCCGCCTGCTTTGAGCCCACGATCGACTACTGTGTGGTCAAGGTGCCGCGCTTTGCCTTCGAGAAGTTCAAGGGTACCGACCCCACGCTCACCACGCGCATGAAGGCCGTGGGCGAGATTATGGCGATTGGCCGCACCTTCGAGGAGGCCTTCGGCAAGGCCATGCGTTCGCTGGAGGACGGGCATCAGGGTATTTGTGCCGGTGGCAAGGAAGGTGCCGACAAGCTGAGCGACGATGAGCTCGCTCGGGCCGTGGCAACCCCGACCGAGCACCGCATCTTCTTTGTGGTCGAAGCCCTGCGTCGTGGCTGGGATGTCGCGCGTATCCATGCCATCTGCGGTATCGATCCGTGGTACCTCAATCGTATCAACGACATGGTGCAGGTTCAGGAGAGCATCCGCGGCCTGCGTGTGGAGGACATTGACGCCGACGCGATGCGCCTGCTCAAGCAATACGGCACGAGTGACGCCGAGATCGCCGCGCTGACCGGCTCCGACGAGCGCTTTGTGCGCGCCTATCGCAAGGGCTTGGGCGTGGTTCCCAGCATGAAGACGGTCGATACCTGCGCTGCGGAGTTCTCGAGCGCCACGGAGTACCATTACAAGACGTACGAGAACATCTACCGCACGAGCCCGGATGCCAAGAAGTGCGTGGCTCCCGACGAGGCCACGCCGGCGAGCAAGCCCAAGGCGATGATTCTGGGCGCCGGCCCCAACCGCATTGGCCAGGGTATCGAGTTCGATTACTGCTGCGTGCACGCGAGCTACGCACTGGCGGCCCGCGGCTTCGAGACCATCATGGTCAACTGCAATCCCGAGACCGTCTCGACCGACTATGACACGTCCGACCGCCTGTACTTTGAGCCGCTCACCTACGAGGACGTCATGGATGTTATCGACGTTGAGCGCCCCGACGGCGTCGTGGTGACGCTTGGCGGCCAGACCCCGCTTAAGCTGGCGCGCATGCTCGAGGAGAGCGGCGTGAACATCATGGGCACCAAGCCCGATGCCATCGACTTTGCTGAGGACCGAGAGCGCTTCGCCGCTCTGCTCGACAAGCTGGGCATCATGTACCCGCCGGCGGGCCAGGCCACCTCGTTTGAGGAGGCCGAGGCCGTAGCCGCGCACATCGGCTACCCGCTGCTGGTGCGTCCGAGCTACGTGCTGGGCGGCCGCGGCATGATGATCGCCTACGATGCCGAGCATCTGCGCGATTACATGGCCGAGGCTGCGCGCATTAGCCCCGACTACCCGGTGTATCTGGACCGCTTCTTGGAGGGCGCGATCGAGTCCGATGTCGACGCCCTGTGCGACGGCGAGGAGGTCTACATCGGAGGCATCCTGGAGCATATCGAGGAGGCCGGCATCCACTCCGGCGACTCTGCGACCTGCATCCCGCCGTTCAGCTTTAGCGAGAGCCTGCAGGCAAAGCTTCGCGAGACCACACGCCGCATCGCGATGGCGCTGGGCGTACGCGGCCTGGTCAACGTGCAGTATGCCATCAAGGGCGAGACCGTCTACGTGATCGAGGCCAACCCGCGTGCCAGCCGTACCGTGCCGTTCATCTCCAAGGCTACCGGCGTGCCACTGGCCAAGTGCGCGGCGCGTATCATGGCAGGCGATTCCATCGCCAGCCTGGGCCTGCCGAGCGACGAGCGTCAGCTCGATTGGTTCTGCATGAAGGAAGCCGTTATGCCCTGGGGTCGTTTCCCCGGTGCCGACGTTATCCTGGGGCCCGAGATGAAGTCGACGGGCGAGGTCATGGGTATCGCCAAGAGCTATCCCGAGGCATACGCCAAGACGCAGCTGGCGATTGACTACAAGCTGCCCGACCCGAGCGCCGGCAAGGTGTTCATCAGCGTGTGCGACCGCGACAAGCGCCACATCCTTTCGGTCGCGCGTATCCTGCGCTACCTGGGCTTTGATATCTGCTCCACCGAGGGCACGGCGCGCGTGCTGCGCGGCGGCAACGTGACCTGCGAGGTCGTGGAGAAGATTAGCGGCCCGCACGACGGCGAGCGTCCCAACATCGGTGACCTGATCGCCGACGGCAAGATCGCGGTGATCGTCAATACGCCGTATGGCCCGGGTTCTCGTGGCGACGGCTACCTTCTGCGCACCGAGGCCGTGCGCCGCGGCGTGACCTGCGTGACCGCGATGTCCGCGGCCAACACGTACGTGAGCGCTATCGAGGCCGTGCGCGAGGACGAGCAGGGTCACGGCAGCGCCAACGACATGGGCATGGACGTCATCGCCCTGCAGGACCTGCCGCAGCACACGGTGTAGTTGACCTGGCCGGCCGGGGCGGGAGGGGCCGAGATTTCCCCCTTTCGCTCCGGCTGCAAGCAGAGTCGCTCAGGAGGAAACTCGGCCCCTCCCGCCCCGGCCTGCGGTGACTTGGCTGCACCGTGTGCTGCCGAAGGGGCTTTGCGCGATGACTAGGGCTGAATAGAAAATGAGTGTGGGCCCTGCCGTTCGAACGAACGGCAGGGCCCACACTAATAATTCAGCCAACGTACGTCATAGCAACCCCCGGTAGGTCGAGGGTGCCCCGCGGCGGTCTGGTGTTTTCATCTGAACGACTTTGCGAAGCAACCGGAGTGAAGATGAAAACACCAGACCGCCGCGGGGCACCCGCAGACCGCAGGGACGGGAGCAGCTATACTACTCTCAGTAGTTAAGGGTCGCGGATCCGCCGCGTCACCGCTCTCAACAGGAGGTCTTTGTTTATGGCAGATCAAAAGCCGGTTGTCGGGATCATCATGGGTTCCAAGTCCGATCTGGGCGTTATGGAAGGCTGCACCGCCGAGCTCGAGGCGCTTGGTGTGCCCTATGAGCTTGTCATTGCGAGCGCACACCGCACGCCGGCGAAGGTCCACGAGTGGGCCTCGACTGCCGCCGATCGCGGTATCAAAGTGATTATCGCCGCCGCCGGCAAGGCCGCTCACTTGGGTGGTGTCGTGGCTGCCTTTACGCCGCTACCGGTTATCGGTGTGCCTATGAAGACGAGTGACCTGGGCGGTATGGATTCGCTGCTGTCGATGGTGCAGATGCCTTCGGGCGTACCCGTGGCCTGCGTTGCCATCAACGGCGCCAAGAACGCCGCCATCTATGCCACGCAGATCTTGGGCGCATGCGACCCCGAGTACCGCAAGGTTATCGAGAAGATGAAGCAGGAGATGGCCGACGCCTAGGCGTTCCGCCGTTTCACCGCAGTATAAGGAGAGCCATGTCCGACTATCAGGGAAAACGATTCAAGGCTTCTCAGATTCCCGATCCGTCGAAGCCGGGTGCTGCCCGTGCGGCACAGCAGGGTCGGACATCCTCTCCTCAGCAGCCGCGCGCGCCGCGTCCCGTAACGCCGATGTCCCATCATCGCCAGGATACGCCGGCTGCATATCGCCCTTCGTCGTATGATACGGCCAAGAAAGAATCGCGTTCTACGAAACAGTCGGGCGCCGCTCCGTCGAGCTATACCGAGCCGCCGCGCAAAAAGCGCCGCTCCGTTATCCCCATCTTGCTCATCATTATTGGCATCGGCCTAATCGTTGCCGCTGCAGCCATCTTTATCAATGCGCAGATCGGTTACAAGCAGGCGAGCGAGTCGTACCAAAAGATCGAAAAACAATATGTGAGCGACAAGGACGCCAGTGGCGTGCCAATTATCGACTTTAATGCGCTTGCCCAGACAAATCCCGAGGTTGTGGGTTGGATTTACGCGCCCGGCACCAACATCAACTACCCCGTGGTGCAGACCAACAACAACTCCAAATACCTCAACACGCTGTTTGACGGTACATCTAACGCGTCCGGTGCCATTTTCTTAGATAGTGATGACACCGCGCCGGGAATGGTCGACCAGCAGACCACGATTTACGGCCACCATATGAACGACGGATCGATGTTCAATGTGATTTCGGACACCACCGACCAGGCGACGTTCGACAGCATTGAGTTTGTGTATTACATCACACGGGATGCTACGTATAAGCTGCGACCACTGGCGACCAAAGTTGTCGAGGACACGTATGCCAAGGCGCGCACGCCCAATTTTGAGGGCGACGACGGGCTCAAGAACTACCTGTCCGAGATGCTTGACGGTGCCTCTGCCGTGGCGAGCGATGCCACCGATCGTGCCGCTTCGGCAACCAAGGTCGTAACGCTTGTGACCTGTCGTTCGTTATCGCTGAGCAACACGCGTGCTGTCATGGTGCTCACGCCGGTCGAGGAATAAGTTGTTCGAGAGTAGCTAAAAAAGCCCCGTTCCAAATTGGCTACTCGACGACGGTAAGGGAGAAATGATGCTCGAGAATGGCAAAACGATGCCTTCGGTTGATGCTTGGCTGCGCGAGGCCAAGGCCGATTCGTCGGCACCTGCGTGCGGTATGTATCTGACGCATAACGGTGTGGTGCGCGCGACGCCCAAGTCCGAGGCGCGCGGTGTCGAGACCGATGGCGTGGCGCCGGGCCACAAGGTGGGCGGTATGGTGTTCGGCTACGACGCCAGCAAGGTGCAGGCTGCTATCGAGGCCACGCGCGCGATGCCCGGCATCGGCTATGTGCGCGTGTGGCTGGCAAACGGCGAGCTTTCCGTGGGCGATGACATCATGCTCGTGCTCATTGGCGGAGACATTCGCCCACACGTGGTCGATGCGCTGCAGTCGCTCGTCGGCACCATCAAGAACGAGTGCGTGAGCGAGGTCGAGCGCGAGGCGTAAGGCCTCGTCGGCAATCCGAGTCTGTCTATAGCGAAAGCCCGCCGGCAGTTCATGTAGATCTGCCAGCGGGCTTTGATGTGTTGGAGCTATTTTGCTCGGGCGTTTGCTACACGCGTGTGGCGTCCTTGGGGCTCATGGTCATACTCTGAAAACGGTTCTCCATATATTCGTTATCGAAATGCTTGTCATAGAACTGTGCGACGGGAATATTTCGAATGGTTCCGTTGACGCGCTGATACCAATAGTCGAGCGATTGCAACGTCATGACGCCGTCGATCAACATGACGGCGGTCAGGATGACGGTAGCAGAGTAGCGGCGTTTCCATGGAATCATATTGATGAGCTTAAGCAGGCGCGGCAGCAAGACCTTGATCCAGATGAGGCCACCCAGGCCCCACATGCAGGCAAACGGCGTGCATGTGCGTCCCCCGGTCAATACCGCGATGGGATCGGGCATGCCGAATAGCCTAATGTGTGAATAGCTCCACGACACCACGCCAAATGAGGTCTGCATAAACCAGCCTACAAACACCTCGAAAGCGCCGCCGATCAGGGCACTTACCAGGAAAATGATCAGAGGATTCTTTTTATAGAAGCGGTTGAGCGCCATGGTCATGAGCACCGCGCCAAATCCGTAGATGGGGCTAAAGGGGCCAAATAGCATACCGGCACGGTCCTGATAGACGCCGGGATCGACGACGACCATATGCCAGACTTCCTCGAGAATGAGACCTAACACGCTGCAGACGAAGAATACCCAGAACAGGTTGAAGTAGTTGAGCTTGATGTAGCCCTCGCCGGTTTCGTCGCGGCCGAGCATCCCCTCGGCGGCGGCATCGCGGTCGAGCATCTCTTGCAGACGGCGCTGCAGTTCGCGCTCCTGGCGTAGCGTGGGGTCGACGGTGGCCGACAGCGCAATGAGGATGACAAGCTGGACGGCGGGGCGCAGCAGGAAGGGTCCGATGCCCTGGAGCATCACGTCAACTAAAAGCTCCACGACGGTAAATGCGATGAGGACGTAAGACAGGCGGGCGGCATTGCGCCGCTGGTCCTTGATGAGGTCCAGGCCAAAGACGATCAAGATGATCGCGCTTGCCGCCGAGAGCATAATGCCGGCGACGATAAGGCCAACCGCGACCAGGGTGTTATCACCGAGCTTAGCGGCGACGTTGCCGTTAATGAGTGCGGTGATGACCTGCCACATAAAGACGGCGACTGACGGGAGCGTGCCCACGCCAGATAGGGTGCACAGGACTGCGTAGACCTTGATGATAAGGGGGATCTTCTTGGCCTCCGTGGTGCTGGGGACACTGGGGTCGAGTTGATTTCGATCCATACGCTACCTTTCTCGTCTTGTAGTAGCCTACAAGGATACGCCGACGACCAGCTAAAAGACAGGACGAACGTCCCAATTGCAACAATGTAGCCCCTAGCGCGGGCGAGACACGGCGCACGGGAAGTCTTCGAGGCCGTTGCCCCTGAGAGTGGACTACCCAATAAAATGTTT
Organism: uncultured Collinsella sp.; assembly: GCA_905209455.1. GTDB lineage: Bacteria > Actinomycetota > Coriobacteriia > Coriobacteriales > Coriobacteriaceae > Collinsella. Next base: position 100,367 of record CAJLTA010000002.1, on the reverse strand, counting down.
GGTCGCAAAACGGATAATAAGCTCGGTGGGCTTTTAAAAAGCGCTGCTCATGCGCGGGGGAGCGCGTCGCGCCGTGCGTATAATAAGGCGGGTAACGCCAAAATACGAGGCTCTGAGGGGATGCCATGTCTCAAGAAACCATCCGCGCGGCCGAGCGTGCCGCGGGACAGGTGAACGCCATGTCGACGTATGATCCGGACTCTGACCAGCTGCATGAGGAATGCGGCGTTTTTGGTGTCTGGGCGCCCGATCGCGACGTGGCTCGACTGACGTACTTTGGCCTGCGTGCACTGCAGCATCGCGGCCAAGAATCGGCGGGAATCGCCGTTGGTGACGGCGGTACGGTTATGGTCCGCAAGGATCTGGGCCTGCTCGACCGCGTGTTCTCCAATGCCGACTTGTCGACGCTCTCCGGTCAGCTGGCCGTGGGTCATGTGCGCTACGGCACCGCCGGCGCCAAGAGCTGGGAAGCCTCTCAGCCGCACCTCTCTACCATCAATAGCGTCATTATCGCGCTCGCGCACAACGGCACCCTCGTCAACACCGACGAGCTGCGTCGCCAGCTGATCGAGCTGGGCGTACCGTTCCTCTCCAACTCGGATTCCGAGGTCGCGACCAAACTCATCGGCTACTTTACTCAGCGTACTGGCCATCTGCGCGAGGGCATTCGCAAGACCATGGAGCTCGTGCGCGGCGGCTACGCCATGACGCTCATCAACGAGCAGGCGCTCTACGCATTCCGCGATCCGCACGGCATTCGCCCGCTCGTGCTGGGCAAGCTGGTGGATGAGGGCCTGGACCAGGCCGATGCCGCATCCGTTTCGCAGCTGCCGTCGCAGGACGGCGCCGCGACGGTCGACGCCACCACCCATGTCACGCGCGCCGGCGGCTGGGTCGTTGCCTCCGAGACCTGCGCGCTCGATATCGTGGGCGCCGAGTACGTCCGCGACGTCCGTCCCGGTGAGATTTTGCGCATCAGCGCCGAGGGCCTTGTGTCCGAGCAGGGCGTGCCTGCCGCCGAAGAGCCTGCTAACTGCATTTTTGAGCAGGTCTACTTTGCTCGCCCCGATTCCATCATGAACGGCAAGAGCGTCTACGCCTGCCGTTATGACATGGGTCGTCAGCTGGCACATGAGGAGCCCGTCGAGGCCGACCTGGTCATCGGCGTGCCCGACTCCGGCCTGCCGCCCGCGGAGGGCTATTCGCACGAGAGCGGCATTCCCTTTGGCGAGGGCCTCATCAAGAACCGCTACGTGGGCCGTACGTTTATCGAGCCTACGCAGGAGTTGCGCGCCATGGGCGTGCGCATGAAGCTCAACCCGCTGCGCGACAACATCGAGGGCAAGCGCCTGGTCGTCATCGACGACTCCATCGTGCGTGGCACCACCATGGTGCAGCTCGTCAAGATGCTGCGCAACGCTGGCGCCAAGGAGATTCATATCCGCATCAACTCGCCCGAGGTCATCTGGCCGTGCTTCTACGGTATCGATACCGACGTACAGTCGCAGCTTATCAGCGCCAACAAGACGGTCGACGAGATTTGCGAGTATATCGGCGCCGATTCGCTGGCCTTCCTTTCGGTCGAGGGCCTGCTGAAGGTCATGCCCAAGGGCGGCTACTGCGATGCGTGCTTTACCGGCCGCTACCCCGTGGCGATTCCCGAGAGCTTTGGCCGCGATAAGTTTATGGAGGGCTTTAAGCCCCGCAACCTGGATAAGCCGCTGCACTTTGACGACGACGCCGTGGTCGAGAAATACGACGACCGCAGCTGGGAAGAGGAGCACGGCGAGGCCTAAAGCCTACCATGTAGGGACAGGTTTATTCTGGTAGGTTTTACCTGCTGTTTTGTTGATATGACGGCGTGTGCTGTTATGGCACACGCCGAAATGAACGCAACTATGAGCACCGTTTGGCGCCCGCGCGGCGCCACGGTAGTGGGAGAGGAAGGCTCAGATGAGCGACAGCAAGCATGTGACGTATGAGGACGCCGGCGTCGATACCGCCGAGGGCGGCCGCGCCGTCGACGCCATTAAGCAAATGGTTAAGGACACCAACCGTCCCGAGGTCATCGGCGGTATCGGTGGCTTTGGTGGCTTATTCTCGGCCGCCGCGCTTAAGGATATGGAAGACCCGATTCTGATCAGCGGTACCGACGGCGTGGGCACCAAACTTGTGCTCGCCCAGATCATGGACCGTCACGAGACGGTGGGCCAGGACCTGGTCGCCATGTGCGTCAACGACATTTTGGCTTCGGGCGCCGAGCCGCTGTTCTTCCTGGACTACGTTGCCATCGGCCACATTGAGGCCGAGCACATGGCAAAGATCATCAAGGGTGTGGCCGACGGCTGCAAGCTCGCGGGCTGCGCGCTCGTGGGCGGCGAGATGGCCGAGCACCCTGGCGTCATGGCTCCCGCCGACTACGACCTCGCCGGCTTTACCGTGGGCGTCGTCGACCGCCCCAAGATGCTCGACCCCGCGAACGTCCGCCCCGGCGATGTGATTCTGGGCTTGCCCTCCACCGGCGTGCATTCCAACGGCTACTCGCTCGTGCGCAAGGTCATTGGCGTCGACGGCATTAAGCCGGGCACGCCCGAGGCCGCCGCTAAGGCCGAGGAGCTGAGCCGTCCGCTCGAGGAGCTCGGCGGCGCATCGCTGGCAGACGCCCTGCTGGCCCCCACGCGCATCTACGTCAAGCCGATTCTGGAGCTGCTGCGCGGCGGCGCCAACGTGCACGCCATCGCCCACATCACTGGCGGCGGTATTACCGAGAACCTCAACCGCGCGCTTGCCGACGACGTCGACGCCGTGGTCACCCGCAACGGTGCCGAGATGGGTTGGGACGTTCCGCCCGTCATCACCTACGTGTCGCGCCAGGCCGAGCTCGCCCCCAACGAGGCATGCAAGACCTTCAACATGGGCGTTGGCCTGTGCCTGATCGTCGCCCCCGAGGATGAGGCCGCGGTTACCGAGGCCCTGGTCGCGCTGGGCGAGAAGCCGTTCCGCGCGGGCGAGTGCGTCGAGGGTTCCGGTAAGGTCGTGTACTCCGATGAGCGCTAACGAGCAGATGGCTGCCGCCGAGGGCCTGGACTTTGTGCCCTATACCCGTCCGACCGGCACCGATACGGACGAGCCGCTCAAGATCGGTGTGCTCATCAGCGGTTCGGGTACCAACCTGCAGGCGCTGATCGATTTGATCGCCGCCGGCAAGCTCAACGCTTCGATTGAGCTTGTGGTGTCGAGCCGTCCTTCGGCTAAGGGTTTGCAGCGCGCTGAGCGCGCGGGCATCCAGACGCTCACGCTGTCCAAGGATGTCTATGCCGACCCTATTGCCGCCGACGAGATCATCGCGCACGAGCTTCTCGAGCGCGGCTGCGAGTATGTGGTCATGGCCGGCTACATGCGCATGGTGCACACGCCGCTGCTGGCGGCGTTTCCCAACCGCGTGGTCAACTTGCATCCGGCGCTGCTGCCGAGCTTTACCGGTGCGCATGCGATTGACGACGCCTTTGCGCGCGGCGTCAAGGTAACTGGCGTGACCGTGCATTTTGCCAACGAGATCTACGACAACGGTCCCATCATCGCCCAGCGTGCGCTGGCTGTTGAGGAGGGCTGGGATGTCGACACGCTCGAGGAGCACATCCACGCGATTGAGCACGTGCTGTATCCCGAGGTCGTGCAAATGCTCGCCGACGGCCGCGTCCACGTGCTGGAGAGCGGCAAGGTCGCAATTGACGCGCCTCGCGGCTAGCGGCGCACAGTACAATTTAGCCGAGTAGTCAGGGTGGTCATTGGCGCCAAGGCGCGCGTGGCCACCTTTTGTTTTTGGGTAGTCATCGGGGACGGTCTTTAACGACTAGTCATTCAAGAACGTCGCAGGTGACTAGGTGAGAGAGGTGAGCGCATGGCGGATAACGAAGCTCTGTTTACGCCTGAGCTGGTGTTTTTTGATTGGGAGTGTGCAACGCCGGATGAGGTGTTTGCGCGGCTCGAGGGCGAGCTTGCACCACGTGGCTACATTGCGTCCGGTTGGCTCGACGCCGTTCACACACGCGAGGATGCCTATCCCACGGGTCTTGCCATGCCGGCGGCAAACATTGCCATTCCGCATACCGATCCGGGGTTTGTGGCCAAGCCCTATATCGCGGTGGTGAAGCCCGCCGCGTCCGTGACATTTAACGCTATGGCTGGCATGGGCGCTCCGGTGCCGGCGCAGATCGTCATCAATCTGGGTATTGCCGAGCCGGGCGGCCAGGTCGAGGCCCTGCAGGCGCTCATGAACATCTTTATGGACGCCGATGCCGCAGCCGACGTGCTCGGCCAGACCACGCCCCAGGGCATGGTCGACGCCATCCGCCGTCACTTCTAAGGTGGGGCTGAGTCGGCACTTGGGGACTGTCCCTAACTGCCGGCTGCCAGAGCTGTCCCCTTTGCACCAAAATGGTGCAGATTAACCTGTCCCCAATGCACCAGGTGTGTCGCGGGGGCCGCGTTGTGACACAATGGCGTTTGTTCGATTCGTTATGCGAAAGGCCAACTATGGCAAATAAGAAAAAGAACTCCGAGGCCGTGCCGACGCCCGAGCAGCAGGCCCGCGCTGCCTCCAGCTCTCGCAAGAAGCAGCGCAAGACGTACGTGTCTAAGACCGTCAAGATTGTCCTGGTGGTCATCGGCGTGCTGGCGATGCTGCTTTCCGTCTCGGCCATGGCGTGCTCCGGCCTTATGTCGCAGGCAGAGGATACCTCGGGCTACAAGCTTACCGGCGGTGTGGCTGCCACTATCAACGGCACCAACCTCACCGAGGACACCGTGACCAAGCAGATCATGAGCATGCGCACGTCCTACGGCTACACCAAGGACAAGGACTGGGCGCAGTATCTGGTCGACAACGACCTCACGCCCAAGAAGTACCGCAAGCAACTCATCGACTCCTACACGCAGCAGATTCTGCTTCAACAGGCACAGAAGGAAAACGGCGTTACGGTGTCGGACGAGGAGGTCGAGAAGGCTTGGAAGGACGCGTGCAAGAGCGCGGGCGGTGCCAAGGCCTTTAAGAAGACCCTCAAGACCTACGGTTATACCGAGGACACCTACAAGGATTCGCTCAAGGAGAGCCTGGCGCAGCAGAAACTCAAGGATGCCGTCGCGCCCACGAGCAAGCCCAAGGACAGCGAGATCGTCGATTACATCAACGAAAACCTGTCCAGCTACAACGACGCCCGCCGCTCGTCGAACATTCTGATCAAGGTTGATTCCGACGCCTCCGACGAGGACAAGGCTGCCGCCAAGGCCAAGGCGCAGGAGTGCCTGGACAAGATCAACTCCGGTGAGCTGAGCTTTGAGGACGCCGTGGAGCAGTATTCCGACGACACCGGCTCCAAGGAGAAGAAGGGCGATGTGGGTTGGGATAAGCTCACTACCTTCGTCGACAGCTACCAGACGGCGCTCGAGGGACTCAACAAGGGCGATGTGAGCGACGTGGTCGAGTCGACGTACGGCTACCACGTCATCAAGTGCACCGACTACTTCCATGTCGATAATCAGGTTGATGACATCAACCAGGTGCCCAAGGCCATCAAGAAGTACGTCTCCAACGTGGTGAAGACGCAGGCGGCCAGCACCGCGTACAGCGAGTGGCTGGAGCAGTACAAGAAGGATGCCGACATCACCGTTAATCCCATGCCCAAAGACGTGCCATACAACGTCAGCCTGAAGGGCGTCACCAAGAGTTCGACCGACGATTCGTCGACGACTGAGTAATCATGGGGCGGTGCTCGCGCGAGTGCCGCCCACGCTATTGAGGAGGATTTGCAGATGACCAACGAAGAGCTGCAGAAGGAAATGATTGCGGCCATGAAGGCCAAGGACAAGGTTCGCCTGTCCATCATTCGCCAGGTTAAGGCCGAGGTGAAGAATATCGAGGTTAACGAGCGCCGCGATGTGACCGAGGAAGACGTCAACAGCATGATCAAGCGTCTGATTAAGCAGACGAGCGAGACGCTGGAGATGTCCATCAAGGCCGGCACCGACCAGGAGCGTACCGACAACCTGACCGAGCAGGTCAAGATTCTGGAAAGCCTGCTGCCCGCGCAGGTTTCGGGCGAGGAGCTCGAGGCCCTGATCGAGCAGGTCATCGCCGAGCTGGGCGCCACGTCCAAGAAGCAGATGGGCCAGGTTATGGGTGCACTCGGCAAGGCCACCGGCGGCAACTTCGATAAGCCGGCCGCGGCAAAGATCGTCGGCGCAAAGCTGGCTTAAGGGCTGGCCGACACATAGCCGATGCTGAGGGGCGTGACCATTGCGGTCGCGCCCTTTTTTGTTGGCCGATGAAGGGCGCCTCCCCTGGCTGGTCATTGGGTGCTCATTGGGGACAGACTTAAATGAGTGCCCAATGAGCAGGCACTCATTTAAGTCTGTCCCCAATGAGTGGGTTAAAGGTTGCGGGTTCTTTACGGGAATGTAGTGTGGGCTGCGGAAACGCGGTTCTTTCCGTACAATAGTTCAACTCGTGTAAACGCAGGGAAGGGACATTCATGGCAGACATGATCGAGATCAAGCATCTCAACAAGTACTTTGGCGACCTGCATGTGCTCAAAGATATCAATCTCACCGTCAAGCGCGGCGAGAAGCTCGTAATGATCGGGCCTTCCGGCTCGGGTAAGTCGACGCTCATCCGTTGCGTCGATTATCTGGAGGAGCCCACGTCGGGCGAGGTCGTCATCGACGGTACGCCGCTCACCAAAAAGAATCACCTGGAGATGGCTCGCAAGTACAGCTCCATGGTGTTTCAGCAGTTCAACCTGTATCCCAACATGACGGTGCTGGGCAACCTGACGCTCGCACCCATCAAGCTGCAAAAGAAGAGCAAGGAGGAGGCGACCGAGATCGCCATTGCCGCGCTCAAGCGCGTCGGCATGGCGCATAAGGCCGGCGAGTATCCGCAGAATCTCTCGGGCGGTCAGCAGCAGCGCATCGCCATCGCCCGTGCCCTGTGCACCAAGCAGCCCATCATCCTGTTTGACGAGCCGACCTCGGCGCTCGACCCCGAGATGGTCCAGGAAGTCTTGGACGTTATGATTGAGCTCGCGCAGGAGGACATCACCATGATCTGCGTGACGCACGAGATGGGCTTTGCGCGCCAGGTGGCCGACCGCGTCATCTTTATGGAGGACGGCCGCATCCTGGAGGAGGGCACGCCCGAGCACTTCTTCGATAACCCCGAGAACCCGCGCTGCCGCGAGTTCCTGTCCAAGATTCTGCACTAGGTGCGGTGATGGACATGACGGATATGACGAGGGCGGCCGTGTCGCGCCGTCACTTTTTGCAGCTGGCGGGCGCCGGCATGCTTGCGCTGACGGGGACCGCGCTTGCCGGTTGCGGCAACTCCACCAGCAGCGAGGGCTCCGACAAGGGGTCCAAGCTTGCGGCCATCAAGTCGCGTGGCCATCTGAATGCCGGCGTTAAGAAGGACGTTCCCGGCTATGGCTATTACGACACCGCCAAGGGCCGCTTTGAGGGCATGGAAGTTGATTTGTGCTACCAGATCGCTGCTGCCGTCTTTGGCGTGAGTTACAAGGAGGCCCGCGCCCAGGAGCTTGTCGAGTTTACCGATGTAACGCCCAAGACGCGCGGCCCGCTGATCGATAACGGCCAGCTTGACGTGGTCGCGGCGACCTACACCATCACCGACGAGCGCAAGAAGAGCTGGGATTTCTCGACGCCGTACCGCACCGACTACGTGGGACTCATGGTCAAGAAGCGTTCGGGCTTTACCTCGATTGAGGACCTGGACGGCAAGGTCATCGGCGTGAGCCAGGGTGCTACCACGCAGGGCCTGATCGAGCAGATGATCAAGGACAACGGCTTTAGCTGCAAGCCCGAGTTTAGGGCCTTTAGCGGCTACCCCATCATCAAGAGTTCGCTCGACGCCGGCAATATCGATGTCTTTGCCATGGACCGCTCCACGCTGGCCGGTTACATGAACGAGACCGTTGAGCTGCTGCAGCCCGAGGTCAAGTTTGGCGAGCAGGGCTACGGCGTGGCGACCAAGAAGGGCTGCGACCTTTCGGCCGTGGTCGATCAGGTGATTTGCGATCGCCTGGCCGACGGTTGGCTCGACCAAGAGGTCAAGACCTGGGGTCTTGTATAGGCGCATCGTCCAAGGAAGGAATCGAATGCTCGAAGGATTATTTGACGCCGACCGTTGGTCGACGACATTTCAAAACATGGGGCCCTTCTGGGAGGGCTTTGGCGTGACGCTGCAGGTGGTCGTTGCCGGTCTGTTGCTGTCGCTGGTGCTGGGCACGCTGCTGGGCGTGTTCTCTACCACTCGCTCGCGCGTGCTGCGCGCCATAAGCCGCGTGTACGTGGAGTTTTACCAGAACACCCCGTTGCCCGTACAGGTGCTCTTTATGTACATGGCCGGTCCGCAGTTTTTGCAGGCCATAACCGGTGCCGACCAGCCGGTGCGCATCGCACCGTTCGTGCTGGGCTTCTTGGGCGTGGGCCTGTATCACGCGGCCTACATCTCGGAGGTCATCCGCACTGGTATCGAGGCGGTTCCGCGCGGTCAGATGGAGGCGGCCCAGAGCCAGGGCTTCACCCGTGCGCAGGCGTACTGGTACATCGTGCTGCCCCAGACGTTCAAAATCATTCTGCCCCCGCTGTGTAACCAGGCGCTCAACCTGGTCAAGAACACGTCGGTGCTGGCGCTCGTGGCCGGCGGCGACCTTATGTACCGTTCCGACAACTTTGTGAGTCTGTACGGCTACCTGCAGGGATACATCGTCTGCTGCCTTATGTACTTCATCATCTGCTTTCCGCTCGCCATGCTGGTGCAGTGGCTCGAGCGCCGCTCCAAGGAGCGTCCGCGCGGCGTGAGCCTGGCCGAGCTGGGGCTCGACAACGTAGAGGAGGCCTAGCGCATGGAAATCTTCAACGCGACCAACCTGCTCTACATCTGGGGCGGCTTTGTTAAGACGATCGAGATCTCGGCGCTGTCGATCTTTTTCTCGCTCATCTTTGGCACGGTGCTGGCGCTTGTTAAAAGCTATGCGCCCCGCCCGTTCCGTATTTTGGTGAGTGCCTATATTGAGCTGTTCCGTTGCACGCCGAACCTGCTGTGGATCCTGTTTATCTACTTTACGGTACAGGGTTTGGACATCGTGATTTCGACCATCGCCTTTACGCTGTTTACCAGTGCTGTTATGGCCGAGATTGTGCGCGGCGGCCTCAACTCGATTCCGCGCGGCCAGTTTGAGGCAGCGCAGAGCCAGGGCTTTGGCTTCTTTGCCACCATGCGCTACATCATTCTGCCGCAGACGTTTAAGACAATCATTCCGGCGCTGTTTAGCCAATGCACGACTGTCATCAAGGACAGCTCGTATCTTTCGGGCATTAACGTGGCCGAGCTCATGTACACGGCAAACGTCGTGATGGCCCACGCGATCGACCTGTCGCAGGTGCTTATGCTCTACGGCCTGGTGTTTGCGATGTACTTTGTGCTCAACTTTGGTATCTCGCTGCTGGTTCGCGCATATCAGAGGCGAATGGTGGCAGCGTAGAATGTGGCAAAGGGACAGCCCCTTTGTCACATAGAGAAAGGAATCGCGATGAGCGATCTGGAGAACAAGAAGAGTCCTGTGGTCATTACCATCGCGCGCGACTTTGGCGCCGAGGGCCACGAGATTGGTCGCATGCTTGCTGACGAGTTGGGGATTCCGCTGTATGACAACGAGCTGCTGGTGCGTGCGTCGCTGCGTGCGGGTGAGTCGCTCGATAAGATGGCCGCCTATGACGAACGTCTGGCCGTGGAGAACATGGCGTTTCTGCCCGACCGCTACGATGCGCGTTCGTACTCGGATAAGTTGTTCCAAAAGATGAGCCAGGTGATTTTGGATCTGGGTGAGACCGAGAGCTGCATTATCGAAGGCCGTCTGTCCGATTACCTGCTGCGTAACAACCCCAACCACATTGCCGTGTTGGTGACCGCACCCTTTGAGGACCGCGTCGAGATCGTGCGCAAGAAGCGCGGACTTAACAAAAAGAAGGGCGCCAAGCTGGTCAAGCAGCAGCAGAAGGCGCGCGAGGCGTTCTATAAGCGCTACAGTGCCGGCAAATGGAAGATGACGAGCGGTAAGGATATCGTAGTCAACCGCGCCAAGCTGGGCCGCGAAGGCTGCAAGGACGTCATCGCCGCGGCCTACCGCTACAAGGTGGCCCAACTCGAAGGCTAACCGACCAAAACCACCACAAAGGGGACAGGCACCTTTGTGGTGGTGGGACGGCCGGCATAGAAAAAGTCCCCGCCGAGCGTGTGCTCGACAGGGGCTTTGCCGTTTAATGGCTAGCGCTGAGGGTGATTACTCGCCCAGCAGGCTCTTGGTGATGGAAGCGGCGGCCTTCTTGCCAGCGCCCATCGCCAGAATGACCGTAGCGGCACCGGTGACGATGTCGCCGCCGGCCCAGATGCGGGGATCGGTGGTCTGGCCGGTCTCCTCGTCGGCGACGATGTAGCCCCACTTGTTGAGCTCCATCTTGCCGCCGATCTTCTTTGCGAAGGGGTTGGCGTTGGTGCCGATAGCCGAGATCGCGACGTCGCAGGGGATCTCCTCGATGGCGCCCTCGATGGGCACCGGGCGACGACGGCCGGACTCGTCGGGCTCGCCGAGCTCCATCTTCTGGACCTTGACGGCGCACACGGAGCCGTCCTCGCCAGCGACAAACTCGAGCGGGGAAACGAGCGGCAGAACCTCGACGCCCTCGGCCTTGGCGTGGTGCAGCTCGGCACGACGGCAGGGCATCTCGTCCTCGGTACGGCGGTAAGCGATGATGGCGTGCTCGGCGCCCAGACGCTTGGCGGTACGGACGGCGTCCATAGCCACGTTGCCGCCACCAAAGACGACGACGTTCTTGCCGTGCTTGGTGGGGGTATCGTACTCGGGGAACTTGTTGGCCTTCATCAGGTTCACGCGGGTGAGGTACTCGTTCGCGAAGAAGACGTTGGGCAGGTTCTCGCCGGGGACGTTGAGGAACTTGGGCAGGCCAGCGCCGGTCGCCACGTAGATGGCGTCGAAGCCCTGCTCGAACAGCTCTTCGGCCGTGGCCATGTTGCCCACGACGGAGTTGTACTCAAACTTGACGCCCATGTCCTCCAGGCCGTCAATCTCGCGCTTGACGACTGCCTTGGGCAGACGGAACTCGGGGATGCCGTAGACCAGCACGCCGCCGCCGGTGAAGAATGCCTCAAAGACGGTAACGTCAAAGCCGTTGCGGGCGAGCTCGCCGGCGCAGGTGATGCCGGACGGGCCGGAGCCGACGACGGCGACCTTCTTGCCGTTCTTGGGAGCCATCTTGGGCGTGGACGCGAGCTCGGGGCGGTCACCCAGGAAGCGCTCGAGCTGGCCGATGGCCACGGGCTCGGACTTCTTGCCACGGATGCACTTGCCCTCGCACTGGTTCTCCTGCGGGCAGACGCGGCCGCAGATGGCGGGAAGCATGGAGTCCTCGCGGATGGTATCGAGAGCGCCGCCGAAGTCCTTCTCGCGGATCTGCTCGATAAAGCGGGGGATGTTGATGTTGACGGGGCAGCCCTCAACACAGAACGGCTTCTTGCAGTTGAGGCAGCGCTCGGCCTCGGCCAGCGCCATCTCCTCGGTGAAGCCCTTGTCGACGGGGCGGAAGTCGCAGGCGCGCTCGGCAGCCGGCTCCTCGTTATCGGGGGTGCGGGGCGACTTCATATCGGCAACGAAACGACCGTTAACTAGTGGCATGCGCAGCTCTTTTCCTCATAGGCCTTGAGGGACGCGCCCTCTTCGGAACGGTAAGCGGCCTGGCGGGCACGAAGGTCATCCCAGTCGACCAGGGTGGCATCGAAGTCGGGGCCGTCGACGCAAGCGAACTTGGTCACGCCGCCCACCTCGACGCGGCAGCAGCCGCACATACCGGTGCCGTCAACCATGATGGGGTTGAGCGACGCGGTGATGGGGGTGTCGTACTTCTGGGCGGTGAGGGTCGAGAACTTCATCATCGGAACGGGGCCGACGCAGAAGACCTGGCTCACGGCCTTGTCCTGCAGCAGACGCTCCAGCGGAGCGGTGACAACGCCCTGCTCGCCGTAGGAACCGTCGTCAGTGGTGATGTGGATGTGGTCCTCGTCGAGGAGTTCGCGGAACTGGTCCTCCATGAGCAGGAGGTCCTTGGTGCGGGCGCCCATGATGGCGTGCACCTCGTGGCCGGTCTCGACCAGGTGCTTGGCGACCGGGAAGGCAATTGCCAGGCCGACGCCGCCGCCAATGACGGCGCAGGGGCCCTCAGCCATCTCGGTGGGAACGCCCAGCGGGCCCACGACGTCGCGCAGCGACTCGCCGGCCTCGTAGGTGGAAAGCATCTCGGTGGTCTTGCCGATCACCATGAAGATGAACTCGACCCAGCCCTCGTCACCGTTCCAGCCGGCCAGGGTAAACGGGACACGCTCGCCCGTCTCATTGGCGCGAACCATGAGGAACTGTCCAGCGTGCGCATGCTTGGCGATTGCGGGCGCCTCGATGCGGAACTTGAACACCTTCTCCGAGAACTGCGTCTTCTCCAGGATCTTATACATAGAACCCCTCTCTTGTTAGGGCGACCGAACCGTGCCTCCACGGAAATGGACGGTAGCCCGAATAAAACCGTACGCGCACAGGCGTTGTGCAGACATACGGTGCAAATTATACCCTCATGGACATGTCGCTTACGTGTATCTTCGGCGGTTGGGAGCAGGGTTTATCCACTTTGGCCTACCAAATAGGGGCAGGTTTATTTTGGTCAGTTTTATCGGGTAAAACGGCAAAGGGGGCCGGCCTCGGGTTGTGATGAGGCCGGCCCCCTTTGGGGCGCTATGTGTGTAAGTCGGCGCGCGGTTGATTGCGATGCCGCAACTGAGGTGTTTCCGCAGATAAAAGCTGCCAAAATAAGCCTGTCCCTAAATGGTAGGCTTTAGTGCTTGCCGTTGGCGGAAGCGGCGCCGTTGACGTGATCGCGGGCGTAGATTACGCCGTGCACGATCGCCAGGCCGGCGGCGTCTGCGGCGCGGGCGCAGGTATCCTGGAAGTCCTCGGCCTCGCGGGCGCGCAGCTGCTTGAGCACGTAGTCGGCGACAGCCATCTTGCCGGGAGGGTTGCCGATGCCGGTGCGGATGCGGCTGAAGTCGCGGCTGCCCATCTTGTCGATGATGGAACGCAGCCCGTTGTGGCCAGCATGGCCGCCGCCCACCTTAACGCGTACGTCGCCGGCGGGAATATCGAGCTCATCGTGGATTACGAGCAGCTCCTCGGCCTTGATTTTGTACTCGCGGCAAAGCTTGGAGATGGGACCGCCCGAGGTATTCATGTACGACTGTGGCTTGACCAGCACAATCTGACGCTTGCCGCCCTCTTCCTCGGGGTCGTTGATGTTGATGAGCGCGACCTCGGCGCCTGCTTGGTTTTTCCAGTACGTGACGCCGGCCTGACGGGCCAGCTCGTCGATCGCTTTGAAGCCAGCGTTGTGGCGGGTCTCGGCATATTCCTCGCCCGGGTTGCCAAGCCCGGCAACCATGCGAATCTTAAGCGGCTGTGCAGCTGCCATGTTTGTCCTCCGTTACACATAAAAGTTTAATCAACGACAAAGGCTACCACGCCCGCCGAAGGCGAGGAAAGGTTGCAGCAAAGTCATTTCAGAAAACAGCTGCCCCGAGACAGCAGGAAGCCCCGGACACGCCGGGAGGGGTTATCAAAGCGAACATCCCGCAGCCGCAAAGCGGCGAGGACGTTCGCGTGATAACCCCGCAGGCGTGACCGGGGCTTCCGGAGGGATGCGAGGGTCGAGCGACTACAGCGCGAAGTCGCCGCCGACGAGCGTGGAGACGGGCTCCTCGTGGTAAACGGCGGAGATGGCCTGAGCGAACTCCTCGGCGACCGAGATGGTCTTGATCTTACCGCCGACCTCGACGGGAATGGCGTCGGTGACGAGGCACTCGACGATCGGGGCGTCGTTCAGACGCTCGATGGCCGGACCGGAGAAGATGCCGTGGGTGGCGCAGACGTAGATGTCGCCAGCGCCCATAGCCTTGAGCTCCTTGACGTTGGCGCACAGGGTGCCAGCGGTGTCGATCATGTCGTCGTTGATGATGCAGGTCTTGCCCTTGATGTCACCGATGATGCCCATGACCTCGGCGGCGTTGTGGCGCGGACGGCCCTTGTGGGCGATGGCCAGGTCGCAGCCGAGCATGTCGGACAGCTTCTTGGCGGCCTTGGCACGACCCACGTCGGGGGAGACGACAACCAGGTTGTCGGTGTCGAAGTGCATGTTGTTGTAGTACTGGCCAAACAGCGGCAGCGCGGACAGGTGGTTAACCGGGATATCAAAGAAGCCCTGGATCTGGCCCTGGTGCAGGTCGAGGGTGATGATGCGGTTGACGCCGGCGCGCTCGAGCAGGTTGGCAACGAGGCGGGCGGTGATGGGCTCGCGCGGGCCGGCCTTGCGGTCCTGGCGGGCATAGCCGTAGTGGGTGATAACGGCGGTGATGGAGCGGGCGGATGCGCGCTTGGCAGCGTCGGTGGCGATGAGCAGCTCCATGAGCATGTCGTTAACGTTGCCGCCGGCCACGGACTGAATCAGGAAGACGTCGGCGCCGCGGACGGTCTCGTCGTAGCGGGCGTAAATCTCACCATTGGCGAACTGCTTTAGCGTAAGGCCCGAAAGCTCGACCCCAAGGTACTCAGCAATCTTCTGAGCGAGGGGACGGTTGGAGGAACCGGAATACACGCGGATGGACTTGCGCATATTCTCCGACTTCTCGGGATCATTAATCGGCATTACCCTTCTCCTTTATATCGAATGCCATATAGATGCCTTGTTGCATTGTAACCGCGCGGCGGGGTTTATCGAGTCTTGATAACGTCTTTACCGTCAACGGACACGAACCGACCACTCATCCGGCCACGCAGGTCAGCATAGAAAAAGGAGCCGTCCCCCATGGGAACAGCTCCTTAGATGCTTGGTAAAACGTTATACCTCGTCGTCCTCGTGCAGACGGCGGCGATAATCGGCGGCCCAGCCCTCAATATTTACCTGACGGGCGCGGCCCAGTCCGAGCGCGTCTGCCGGGACCGGCTCGGTGATGACGGAGCCGGCGGCCACGAGCGCGCCGTCGCCAATTTGGGCGGGCGCGACCATCATGGTGTCGGAGCCGATGAAGGCATCCTTGCCGATGACGGTCTTGTGCTTGTGAACGCCGTCGTAGTTGCAGGTGATGGAGCCGGCGCCCACGTTGACGCCGGAGCCCATGGTGGTGTCGCCGATGTAGGACAGGTGCGGCACCTTGGAGCCCTCGCCGATCGTGGACTTCTTGATCTCCACGTGCGTGCCGGCCTTGGAGCCGTCGAGCATGTGGGTGCCCGGGCGCAGGTAGGCGCGCGGGCCGCAGTCGACGCCGTTCTCGATGACGGCCTCGATGGCGATGGTCTCATCGATGGTGCAGCCGCTGCCGACGGTGGTGTCGGTGAGGCGGCTGTTGGGGCCGAGCTGGCACTCCTCGCCCACGGTGACGTGGCCGATCAGGTGCGTCTGCGGCCACACGACGGTGTCGCGGCCGATGGTGGCGTCGGGGCCGATCCAGGCCTGCGTGGGGTCGATGAAGGTAACGCCCTCGGCCATCCAGTGCTCGTTGATGCGGTCGCGCGCGATGGCGGTGAGCTGTGCGAGCTGGATGCGGCTGTTGACGCCCAAACCGTCGCGGTAGTCGTCACAGTGGAAGATGGAGACCGCCTGGCCGTGACCCTTGAGGATTTCGAGCATGTCGGGCAGGTAGTACTCGGACTGCGCGTTGTCGTTGCCGATCTCGTTGATGTGTGCGGCGAGCTGCGCGCCGTCGAAGGCGTAGCAGCCGGCGTTGCACTCGAGCAGCGTGGCGGCCTGCTCGGGCGTGCAGTCCTTCTGCTCGATGATGCGCTCGATCTGACCATCGGCGCCCAGCTTGATGCGGCCGTAGCCGAAGGGGTCGGGCGGGGTCATGGTCATGACGGTGCAGGCGAGCTCGCCGGTAGCGACGGTCTGCGCGAACTTGGCGACGGTGTCGGCGGTGATGAGCGGCAGGTCGCCGTTGAGCACGACAACGGGGCCTTGCGCGATGCCGCAGGCCTCGAGTGCGACCTTTACGGCGTGGCCGGTGCCCAGGCGCTCGGTCTGCTCGACGCACTCGACCTTGGTGGCGCTGTTGGCGTAGGCGCCGTCGATGAGGGCGCGCATCTCGTCGGCGTGGCTGCCGATGACGACCACGACGCGGCTGCAGCCGGCCTTGATGGTGGCGTCGACGATCCACTGGACCATGGGCTTGCCCAGGATCTTGTGCGAAACCTTGCAGTGGTTCGACTTCATGCGGGTGCCCTCGCCGGCGGCGAGGATAATTGCGGTTGCGTCCATGTGATCTCCTGTTACGTTATAGAGACGTGTGTTTGGAAACGATACACGGCACAATATGATACCGCAGGCATATGATGAGCGCGTAACGATTGATGCGTGGCGGCCGATGTCGCTGCCGCCGGCGTGGTGTTTGCGCTGGTTGTGCATGGCGGCGCCGCTGCGGCGTTGGCGTTTGAGCGAGGGAATGGGGGTGCCCGTGGATATCATGCGAGAGGAATCGGGCAACGAGCCCGTTGCGGCATTTTCGATGTCGCATCCGGCGGTGCCGGCCCTCTACATGGTGCTGACATTGGGGCTCACCATGTTCTCGATGCAGCCGGTGCTGATTGCGCTGTCGCTTGCGGGCGGGTTGGCGTACGGGCTTGCGACGCGCGGCGCCGCGCGCACGTTGGGGGCGCTTCGCTGGCAGCTGCCGGTGATTTTGATCATTGCGGTGCTCAATCCGCTGTTTAGCGCCTCGGGCTCGACGGAGCTGTTCCGTATCGGCATGCGCGCGGTGTATCTGGAGAGCATGGTATACGGCCTGTGCATGGGTGGGCTGTTTGTGGCGAGCGTGCTGTGGTTTGAGGCCGCGGCGTCGATGCTTGGCTACGACAAGGTGCTTGCGCTTTTGGGTAACGCCGCGCCGGTGATCGCGCTCATGATTTCGATGTGTATGCGGCTTATCCCGCAGTTTTTGCGCCGCGGTCGTACGGTACTGGCGGTGCAGGATGCGATTGATGTGCCGGGGCGCGCGCCGGCCGGCCCCGTGCGCTCGCGTCTGCGGGCATCGAGCGTGTTGATGGGCTGGGGCATGGAAGATTCGCTGGAGCGCGCGGACGCCATGCGCTCCCGTGGGTGGGGCGCCGCGACGCGTCGCACGACGTACGCGCGGTATCGGCTGGGGCGCGGCGATGTTGCCGCGCTGGTTGGGCTTGCGCTGTTTGGCGTGGCCACGGCGGCAGTGGCGTGGACCGCGACGACGCAGTATTCGTTTTACCCTCAGCTTTCGGTGCCGGCGCCGTGGCCTGGCTATATTGTGTACGCGGCTTGGATGGTGTTGCCCTGTGTGCTGCACGCGATTGACGAGAAGAGGTTTGGCTGATGACCCGGTTGGACGGAAGCATGATGGCGGGCATGGCGTGCGGCTCGGATACGCCGGCGATTGAAGTGCGGGGTCTGCGCTTTGCCTATCCCGGGGCTGAGGCGCCGGTGCTCGACGGGCTCGACTGGTCTGTTCCCCAAGGGGCATTTGCGTTGCTTGTTGGTGGCACTGGGTCGGGTAAGTCGACGCTGCTGTCGCTGCTCAAGCCCGAGATCGCTCCGGCGGGCGAGCGCACTGGCGAACTGCGCGTGCTGGGCGAGCCCGTCGCCGACATGGATGTGCGGGCATCGGCGGAGCGCGTGGGCTATGTGTTCCAGGATCCCGAGAACCAGATCGTGTGCGAAACCGTGTGGCACGAGATGGCGTTTGGCCTGGAAAACTTGGGGTTAGCGCGTGATGAGATGCGCCGTCGCGTGGCCGAGACCAGCTATTTCTTTGGGTTGGAGGATTGGCTCCACCGCGATACCGATACGCTTTCGGGTGGACGCAAGCAGCTGCTGTCGCTGGCGGCTGTGCTGGCACTGCGTCCGCGTGTGCTGCTACTCGACGAGCCCACGTCTCAGCTCGATCCCGTTGCCGAGAAGAATTTTCTGCACGCGCTGTTTCGCGTGAACCGTGAGCTGGGCTGCACGGTTGTTGTGGCTACGCATCAACCGCGGCCGATGCTCGAGTATGCGACGCGTGCGTACTGGATTGAGGGCGGTCGCGTGCGCGAGGTGGCGGATATGGCTTCTTTGGGACGCCGAGAATCGCTGTTTTCCGATGACATGTTGGGGTGGGGTGCCATCCGATGTGCAAAAAAAGGAGTATTCAGCAGGCGTGAGGACAATTTGGGCTCTCTGGAGCCGCCCGGGGACGTATCGAGCGCGAATAAAAGTTCGGAATTGGACAAATCGTCCGAATTTGTGGCGCAAACGTCGCTCGAGAACGGCTCGGAAACCTTCCCGCGCACGGACGGGAACAGAATACTCCAAAAAATGCACGCTGGGCCGGCTACCACCCTGGCAGGGGGCTGGTTTCGCTACGATCGCGCGGGCGGCTGGGTGCTGCGTGGGCTTGATGCGACGTTTTCGGCTGGCGCGGTGCATGCGATTGTGGGCGGTAACGGCTGCGGCAAGTCGACGATGCTCTCGGTGCTGGCCAAAATGGCTAAGCTGCAGCGTGGCCGCATGGTGCGTGGGGCGGCTTCGGCGGCGCTGCTGCCGCAGAATCCCAAGGCATTGCTGGTTGCCGAGACGGTTCGCGATGAGCTGATGGAATGGGCCTCGACCTGCGGATATGACGAGAACTTGACGCGGGAGCGTGCGGCGCAACTGGGATTGGACGGCCTGGAGACGCGCCACCCTTACGACCTCTCGGGCGGACAGCGCCAGCTGCTTGCACTGGCAAAGCTGCTGCTGATTGGCCCCGAGCTGCTGCTGCTTGACGAGCCCACGAAGGGCTTGGACCTGGAGAGCCGCCGCATCATTGCCCGCGCCCTGCGTGACCATGCGAAGGCTGGCGGCACCGTCATCATGGCTACGCACGATTTGGACTTTGCCGAGCAGGTAGCCGACGACGTCGCCATGATGTTTGACGGCGAGATTGCCTGCATGGAGCCCCCGGCCGACTTCTTTGCCGACAACGTGTTCTATAGGGCGTGATGGGATGACGGGCTGTCGTTTCTCGCGCCTGCTTGCAAAACTGGAGATCCCGCTGTTGTTGGCAGTGCCGGCGGTGATGGCTGCGGCGTTACTGTCGGGTGTTGAGCAGGCAGCGTTGGCCATGCTGGTTGTGGTGGCGCTGGTGCTCGCGCTGTTCTTTGCGGGTTACGAGGCATCTCGTCCGGGTTTGCGCCAGATTATGCCCACGCTGGTGCTGGCGGCGCTGGCGGCGGCGGGGCGCATTCTGTTTGGGCCCATTCCTGACTTTAAACCGGTGAGCGCCATCGCCATTATCGCGGGGGCGACGCTTGGTCGCCGCAATGGTTTTATGGTTGGCGCGCTGGCGGCGCTGACCAGCAATTTCTTTTTTGGACAGGGCATGTGGACGCCATGGCAGATGTATGCCTGGGGTCTGGTTGGCTATGTTGGCGGCGCGCTGGCGTATGCGGGCGCTTTTGATCACGCCGATGGCACCGTGCGTATGCCGGCGCTGCTGACCTACGGCTTTGCTTCGGGTTTGCTGTACGGCGTTGTGGTCAACGCCTACGACATCATCGGTTTTGTGCAGCCGCTCACGTGGGCGGGCGCCGTGGCGCGTCTTGCCACGGCGGTGCCGTTTGATATCACACACGGTCTCGCGACCTGTGTGTTCTTGGCCGCCTTGTACAAGCCTTGGTGCCGTCGCATTATCCGTGTCGTCGTGAAATACGGACTGTAGGGCATTTCGCGTTCCCACACGAACTCGCGGTGGAATAGTTCTCGTTTTTGGCTATTTGCTGCCCAAACAGGAACTATTCCACCGCAACTTATAGGGGGAGAGGGGTCACATGATCTGTTTTCCTCTGTCCCCCAGGAATTACTTGGGGCTAGAGCTCTAGCGTGAGGGTGACGGGGCAGTGGTCACTGCCGAAGATGTCGCCGCGGATGCCGGTGTCGCGTACGTTGCCGGCGATTGCGTCGCTTACCAGGAAGTAGTCGATGCGCCAGCCTGCGTTGTTCTTGCGGGCATTAAAGCGGTAGCTCCACCAGCTATAGACGCCCTCGACGTCCGGATTGGCCGCGCGCCAGGTATCGGTAAACCCGGCGTTGAGCAGCTCGGTAAACTTGCCGCGCTCCTCGTCCGAAAAGCCGGCGTTGCCGCGGTTGGACTTGGGGTTCTTAAGGTCGATCTCCTCATGCGCTACGTTAAAGTCGCCGCAAGTTACGACGGGCTTGCTGGTCTCGCGCTCAAGCGCGCTCAAAAAGTCGCGGTAGGCATCGTCCCAGGCCATGCGCACGTCGATACGGGCGAGTTCGTTTTGCGCGTTGGGAGTGTAGACATCCACAAACCAGAACTTGTCGAACTCCAGCGCGCAGACGCGGCCCTCGGTTGCGGCTTGGGCGACGAGCTCGGCCGCCTCGCCCTCGCCGGCGTGGGGTAACAGCGCGTCGGCGTGCAGCACGCGCAGCGGTTCCTGGCGGCTAAAGACCGCAGTGCCCGAATAGCCTTTGCGCTCGGCGTAGCTCCAGGTTTGGTGATAGCCGGGCAGGTCAATATCGACCTGGTCTTCTTGCAGCTTGGTCTCTTGCAGCGCCAGAATATCGACGTCGAGTTCTTGCGCGATCTGGATAAAGCTCGGGTCCTTTTTGAGCACGGCGCGCAGGCCGTTGACGTTCCACGAGGCAAAGGTGTAAGTCTGAGGCATGGTGTCCTTTCGACGGGGTTGGCAGGCTTAAGATTAACGCAACAAGGGCGGGGCGGGCTCCGCACATGCTGACTCAAAGGCTGCATGCTGGGACGTCGCCCAACGCTGTCCGACTAACAAGGACGGAGGACTCATATGACGCAAGCGATAACAGATCCCAGGCAGGCCTCCGTCGCGCTGGCGGGTCTGTTTGACACCCACAAGCGCGTGGTCTTCTTTGGCGGCGCGGGTGTTTCCACGGCAAGTGGCATTCCCGATTTCCGCAGCATGGACGGCCTGTATCACCAGCAGTTTGCCTATCCACCCGAGACCATGTTGTCGCATAGCTTTTACGAGGCACATCCTGCGGAGTTCTTCGACTATTACCGCACCAAGATGATCGCTCTTAACGCTAAGCCCAACCGCTGCCACACCAAGCTGGCCGAGCTGGAGCGCGCCGGCAAGCTAAATGCCGTGGTGACGCAAAACATCGACGGCCTGCATCAGATGGCCGGCTCACAGCGCGTGTTTGAGTTGCACGGATCGGTCCATCGCAACATTTGCCAGTCGTGCGGCGCGGTCTATAGCGCCGAGTGGATTTGCTCGCGCGAGCACGAGGATGCCGCGGGCGTGCCTGCGTGCCCCGCGTGCGGCGGCCGCATCAAGCCCGATGTAGTGCTCTACGAAGAGCCGCTTGACGAGCATGTGTTGACCGGTGCCGTTGCCGCCATCGCCGCGGCCGATGCCCTCATTGTGGGCGGGACCTCGCTCGTGGTGTATCCGGCGGCAGGCCTTACGCGATACTTTACCGGCGATACGCTGGCCATATGCAACCTTGCTCCCACCGATCAGGATGCAAATGCCGACCTGCTGATTTCTTGCGACATCGCGGCCGCGTTTGCGTTCTAGCCCGTGCGCGCGGATACAATAGAAAGACTGATTGCAAAGCGACCCCACCGCCTGCGCCCGAGCGCGGTGGCGCGGGCATTTTAGGAGGATGTTCATGGCGAACGATAGCAAGACATGGCGGTGCGGAAAGTACGAGCTCAGCTTTGACCGTCCGCGCATCATGGGCGTCCTCAACGTGACGCCCGATTCGTTTAGCGATGGCGGGGAGCACTTCGACCCCGATGCCGCCATCGAGTACGGCCTGGCGATGCTCGACGCCGGCGCCGACATCATCGACGTGGGCGGCGAGTCCACGCGCCCTGGTTTTACCCCGGTCAACCCCGACGAGGAGGCTCGCCGCGTGCTGCCCGTGGTGCGCGCGCTGGCCAAGGAGGGCGCCATCGTCTCGATCGACACGCGTCATGTGGCGGTTGCCAAGGCGGCCGTGCGCTGCGGCGCCTCGATCGTCAACGACGTGACCGGCTTCACCGATCCCAAGATGGTCGAGTTTGTTAAGACGAGCACCTGCGGCGTCATCGTGATGCATGCCGGCGAGGTCGCCGCGCCCGCACGCACGCACGCAACGGTGCAGCTCGATACCTCGGCAGCGGCGTTTGTTGCCGAGAAGGCGCGCGAGGCGGCTGCCGAGGCCGCGCGTGAGGCCGAGAAGCCGGCTCGCCGCCGTCGCGGCAAGTTGCTGGGCGAGCCTAAGCCGGAGGCCAAGCTTCCGGGCGGCGTGGTGCAGCCCTCGTTGCCGTTTGGCGAACCGGAGCCCACGTCCGAGCCTGCAACCGAGCTGGGGCAGGAGACGCCGGCCGCCGAGCAGGCTGCTGCCGCCGAGACTGTCGCACCCGCGTCCGAGGCCGCGCCCGCAGCCACCGAGGCCGCATCGGAGTCCAATGACCGCCTGGCCGCCATGATGCGCCGCAGCGCCCGCCGCGAGGAAGCCTACGTGCCCACCTCGCAGCTCCGCCGCTTCACCCTGCCCGATTCGGCGCCCATCATGCGCCGCGTCATGGGCTTTCTGTCCGACCAGGCCCGCACACTCATCCATGCCGGCGTGTCGCGCGACCGCATCTGCATCGATCCTGGCCCGGGCTTTGGTAAATCGGCTAACGAGGACATCGTCATCCAGCGCGAGACTGCCAAGATGGCGTCACTGGGCTATCCGCTCATGTGCGCCGTGTCGCGCAAGCGCTTTGTGGGCGCCGTCTCGGGCGTGACCGAGGCCGCCGAGCGCGATGCCGCTACGTTTGGCGTGTGCCTGGGCGCCATCCAGGCCGGTGCCAACATCGTGCGCGTGCACGACGCCGCGGGTTTTGCGCAGTTCCTGAACGGCTACTGGGCGGTTGCCAAGCCGCAGCCGCGCCGCGCGTTTGTGGCCGTGGGCTCCAACCTGGGGCATCGCTGCGACAACATCCGCGCCGCACGCGAGATGATCGCCGAGATTCCACTCACCTGCGTGTCCAACTCCTCCAAGATTTACGAGAGCGAGCCGGCCTACGAGACGCGCCAGGACGCGTTTGCCAACGCCGTCATCGAGATCAAGACCGAGCTGGCGCCGCTGGTGCTGCTCGATGAGCTCATGAAGATCGAGGCCGAGCTTGGGCGCGACCGCTCCAAAAAGGCCAAGGCCAACGGTCCGCGCACCATCGACCTGGACCTGCTGTGGATGGACGGCGAGACCCACGGCGGCAAAAAGCTGCGCCTGCCGCATCCTCTCATTGGCGAGCGCGACTTTGTGCTGGTGCCGCTCGAGGACCTGATGCACGACCCGGCGCGGTTCTTCCGCTACAACGGTGTCGAGGTCAAGGAGCCCGAGGACCGCGTGGGTCATATCGTGGGCGAATTGGGGCGTATGTAGATGATCGAGATGAATGCTGTTGCCGCCGGCACCGAGCTCGACGCGGCACGTGACGCGGGCCGCGAGGGCGTGTCCGCGGGCTGGTGCGCATGGAGCGCGGGCAACGCTTCGCTGGCGTTTTCGCTGGTCGTGCGTCCGGATGTGAATATGCACGCCTTCCATGGCCTGCCGTTTGTGGCCGCGATGGGTATGATGGACGCGCTCGTGGGCACGGCTTCGACGCCGGGGTTGGGCCTTGCCGGTAAGGTGGGTATCCAGTGGCCGAGCGATATCGTGTGCGGAACGCCTGCGTTTGAGACGTCGCTCGCGCGTGTTGCCGTGAACGGCGGTGCCGGTGCTGCGGGCATGTTCGGTGCCGTGACGGTGGATATTGAGCGTTCGGCGTTGAGCGAGCTTGGTGTGGACGTGGCTGACGAAGCGCTGGTCGAGGCGCTGGCCGCCGCCGTGCTGGCCCGCGTGGACGCCTGGGCGGTTGTTGCCAACACGCCGCAAGGCGCCGCAGGGCCGCTGGCTCCCGTGCTGGGCGAGTACTTCGACATGGTGCCGCTGCTGGGCCGCCAAGTTGCGGCGGTGTCGCCCAACGGCCTGCCGCTTGCGGTCGGTGTGTTTGCAGGCCTGGACATCTGGGGCCGCGCGACCATTAAGACCGATGCCGGCGAGCAGGAGTTTCCGCCCGAGGCCGTACGAATTCGCGGGCTGTAGCGTCTCGGCTTCGCCAGAGCCTACGCTAACTCCTGCATGCGGCGGTAGATTTCGCAGATGCCTTTGATGGTGAGTTGGCCGTCGACTATGTCGAAGGCGTCGGTCGAATCGGCGACGATGCTGGCGAGGCCGCCCGTGGCGATAACGGTGGCATCCTCGCGGCCCAGCTCGCGCTTCATGCGCGCGACCAGGCCTTCGGCCATGGCGGCGGCGCCCATCACGGCGCCGACCTTGATGCACTCCTCGGTATCGCGGCCGATGGCGTGCTCGGGCGCCTCGAGCGGCACGCTGGCGAGCTTGGCGGCACGGGCGGCAAGCGCGTCCATGGAGATGCGAATGCCCGGCGCGATCGCTCCGCCAATGTAATAACCGTCCTCATCGATGACGTCGATATTGGTCGCGGTGCCAAAGTCCACCACGATTGCCGGCGCGCCGTAGAAAGTTTCGGCCGCAACGGCGTTAGCGACGCGATCGGCACCTACGGCCTGGGGACGCGCCGCGCGCAGCTTGGTCACCGCGGCCGTCTGCGGCCCAATGACGATGGCGTCCGCGGCAATGCGGTCGGCCACGGCGTGCCATTCGCGCGAGAGCTGCGGCACCACGCCGGCAAAGGCGATCGCGTCGACCGCGTCGAGCGAAAGGCCGTACATCTTAAAGAAACCCATCAGGCGCACATGGATCTCGTCGGCGGTATAAGAGCGGTCGGTGGGCATGCGCCACGACTGCACCAGCTCGTCTCCGTCAAACAGGCCCATGGCCGTCTGCGTATTTCCCATATCGATAGCGAGCAGCATGTCTACTCCCGGTGTTGGCATAAAAGGACGCGCACCATTGTATACGTGCCGTCGACGGCGCTCGGCTGCGATTCGTTTACGGTGATAGGGGCTGAGGGGTTTAAATATGAAGGAATTATGCTCTACGAGATTTTCCTTGCCGTTTACCGAACTCCCGCGTAATATTCTTTCTTGCGCACATGAGGCGCCCAGACATTGCGGGGTGGAGCAGTCTGGTAGCTCGCCGGGCTCATAACCCGGAGGTCGTAGGTTCAAATCCTGCCCCCGCGACCAAGAACTTGCAGCTCGTCGGCCTAGCCGGCGAGCTTTTTTGTTATCCCGGGACTGTGTTTTCGGTCCAATTCTTGGCCTCTCAAACAAAATCTCGATCTGTAACATCTAGACCCGATTTGGGCGGCTAGGTGTTACAGATCGAGATATACCGGTGGGTTGGGTCGTGTTTGTCTCGATCTGTAACAGTAAGACCCGGTTTTGCCGCGCAACTGTTACAGATTGAGATAAACCGGCGGGCAAACCGACGGGCCGCCCCGCCCCATCCACCTGCCGCTACCTGCTGTCCGCCGATTTCCGTTGCGCTGCTGTATTCCCATGCCATATCCTCTAGACAACTACGCGGCATCATCGCCGCCGCGCCTACAAGAGAGGAATGTCCATGACCACACCTGCATCCAAGCTGCTCCAGCCCATTACGGTTGGCCCCCTTGAGCTCAAGAACCGCATTATGTTTCCGCCGCTGACCACCGGCTACGAGGAGCGTGACGGTTCCATCGGCGAGCGCAGCCTGGCTTTTTACGAGCGCTTGGCCCGTGGCGGCGTGAGCTACATCGTCATCGGCGACGTCGCTCCCGTCATGACCGCAAGCCCCACGCCCAAGCTGGCAACCGACGCCCAGATCCCCACGTTTAAGGCGCTGGCCGATGTCGTCCACAAGCACGGCGCCAAGGTCGCGCTGCAGCTGTTCCACCCCGAGTACGATGTGCCCGGTGTCGGCCACATGGTCATGGGATCCATGGCCGCTGCCAAGGCCGCGCAGGAGGCCAAGGCCGCCGGCGACGAGGAGACCTTTGCCGCCAAGATGGCCGAGTCCAACGAGATCCGCAACCAGGCCTACGCCAAGCTGCATCACGACATGCAGCACTTTGTGAACGAGGCGAGCGTAGAGCAACTCACCCAGATCAAGGAGGCCATCGCTGCCTCGGCCGCCCGTGCGCAGCAGGCCGGCATCGACGCTATCGAGGTCCACGGCGATCGTCTGGTGGGTTCGCTGTGCTCGGCCATCCTCAACCAGCGCACCGACGAGTACGGCGGCTCGTTCGAGAACCGCGTTCGCTACGCGCTGGAGGTCGTCGCCGCCATTAAGGAAGCCGCGCCGCAGCTGATGGTGGAGTACAAGCTCCCCGTGATCATGGAGAACCCCGACGGCACGCCGCGCGGCAAGGGCGGCCTGCAGCCCGACGAGGCCTGCGAGTTCGCCAAGCTGCTCGAGGGCGCGGGCATCGATATGATCCAGGTCGCACAGGCCAACCACACCGGCAACATGGGCGACACCATTCCGCCCATGGGCGCCATGCCCTACAACTGGACGCTGCCCGTGGCCGAGCGCGTCAAGGCCCTGGTCTCCGTGCCGGTGGCAACCGTGGGCCGCGTGGTTTCGGTCGAGGCCGGCGAGAAGATTCTGGAAGACGGCGCGGCCGATATCATCGCCTATGGCCGCTCGCTCATGTGCGACCCCGACATTGCGCTGAAGGCCGCCACGGGTGAGCCCATCCGCGAGTGCCTCAACTGCAACAAGGGCTGCGTCGACGCGATTCAAAATCGCAAGTACATCTCGTGCGTGCTCAATGCCGAGAACGGCGACGAGGCGACCATCGCCATTAAGCCGGGCGAGGGCGACAAGAAGATCGCCGTGGTGGGCGGCGGCATCGCCGGCCTGGAGGCCGCACGCGTGGCGGCCAAGCGCGGCTACGACGTGACCATCTACGAGGCGAGCGATCATCTGGGCGGCCAGATTGTGCTGGCGGCTGCGCCTCCGCGCAAGGACGAGATCATGCGCTCGGTCGAGTACTACGAGAAGATTCTGCCTGGCCTGGGCGTGAAGGTTGAGCTCAGCCATGCCGCTACCGCTGAGGACCTCAATGCCGCCGACGCCGCGATTGTGGCCGTGGGCGCGCACGACGTGGTCATCCCCGTTCCGGGCGCCGACTCGGAGAAGGTCGTCTCGAGCTGGGACGTGCTGGCCGGCAAGGCGGAGATCAACGGCCGCGTCGCTGTCATTGGCGGTGGCCTGGTGGGCACCGAGACTGCCGAGTATCTGCTGCAGCACGGCTGCGAGGTGGCGATCGTGGAGATGCTCGACAAGATTGCCGCGGGCGAGTCCGAGACCATTCTGCCGCTGATTATGAGCGACTTTGCAGAGCACAACGTGGAGCAGCACGTTAAGACCCGCCTGACCGCCATTACCGACGAGGGCGTGGAGGCCATTCGCACCACCGAGGACGGCGCCGAGGAGCCGGTGAAGATCGCCTGCGATTACGTGGTGATGGCCGTGGGCTCCAAGGCCAACGCGTTTGACCTGGATGGCGTGACGGTGCCCGTGACCTGCGTGGGCGACTGCTCGGGTGAGCGCACCGCCGACATTGCGAGCGCCATTCGCACGGCGTATCACGCGGCCAACGAGCTGTAGTTGAACATCGCGGCCAGGCGGGGCGGTAGCACGGATCCGTCTCGCCCGGCTGTGTCCCGTCGGGTGTCAACCGGTGCGGGGCCTGCAAGCGCAGCAGGTCCCGCCCTTTTTGTTTTGCTCCGATGAATGGCAATGCGCGGTAATCATGAGGAGTGAGGACGTCTACTGCCTTGCAGATCACTCAAAATTATTGGGGGAGGGGTTAATAACTATATCCTCTATACCAAAGGACATAAAGAGATGCCAACTTTGTTGACAAGCGAATGACGATTGGCTGCGAGTCAGCTACCAGCGTAAATAATCGATAAAGAAATGTCGTAATTTGGTGCCAAATGTCCAGATAACACCGCGTCTACTTTAATTAACTGCTTTGAACAAACAGTAAAATGCTACTATCTAACTTGCACGTAAGAAAGCAGATTAACGGCTAAGGCTAAGAAGTGGCAGGTATGTCGGAAGCAACTAGGATTCGCACGCATGCGCCCGAGGTTAGGCAGCGCGCCGTCGAGATCCTCCAAGAGGGGGTCGGTCATCGCGCTCTCGCCGCGGAGCTTGGCATTCCCCAGGCCACGGCTCGTCAGTGGGCCCGCGCGTATGCCGTGGGCGGTGCCGACGCCGTTCTCAATGCCGGTTCGCATCATCACACCTATTCGTACGACGTAAAGCTCGCTGTGGTTAAGGACCGTCTGGAAAACGGCTTGACGGTTCGCGAGGCCATGATCAAGCACAAGATTCCCAGCGAGTCTTCGGTCAAGGCTTGGTGCCGTCAGTACCGCGAGAGCGGTGAGGCCGCACTGGTCGATAAGCCGCGCGGTCGCAAGCCGCGCGTTAAAAAGGCGGAATAGCAAACGGGATGGTGCGCCCACAGGGGCGCATTTTTCTTGCCGCGCCAACTTTTTGGACCGCCGCGAGCCTATCGGGACATCCTCCAAAATGGCCAATAAACCGCGCGCAGTGGCCCGTGCGCCCACCGCTGCGATAGGGGGAGCGTCGCTCCTTTGCTCCAATGCGGACAGACTCCTTGCCCCGTACGCCTAAAACTCCCCAGTTGACCGAAAACCCGCTGCCGCTACTCATCAATTGAGCTATAACGTTAAACAATTGCAGCGTTTTTGCATGGGGGAGTGATGGTATGACGCTACTGTATTTCCTTACCCTGTTTCCGCTGGTACCGGCGCTGGGCATGCTGTTCGCGCGCGGCGACCGCGCCCGCGATGCGGTGGGGCTCATAGGTTCCGGCATTATTATGGCGGTGACAGTTGTAGTCGCCGTCATGTTTTTTGGCATGGGTCCGCAGAGCTTTGAGGTTGCCTCCGGCACCTCGCATGTGCTCTCGATCATCAGCTCCGTCATCGACGTCATCCTGTGCGCCGTAATCCTGTACAACGCGTACAAATATAGGAACGCGCTCGCCACGGTGCTCGGCATAGTCCAGCTGGTGGGCTCGTTCGCCTTTGCAGCCATGACGCTGCCCGCGGTCGAAGCCGTCACGGCGACGCCGCTCTACCTGGACTACATGAGTGTGATCATGGTCCTCGCCGTCGGCATCGTCGGTAGCCTAATCTGCGTGTATGCCCTGGGCTACATGAAGGACTTCCAGGCCCATGACGAGCACGAGGCTGCGCTGCGCGGGCAGACCGCGCCCGACCGTCGCCCGCAGTTCCTGGCGCTTATGTTTCTATTCCTCTCGGCCATGTTCGTCATCGTGACGAGTGACAACCTTGAGTGGCTGTTCTGCGGCTGGGAAATCACCACCGTGTGCTCGTTCCTTATGATTGGCTACACGCGCACGCCCGAGGCCATCAAAAACGCCTTCACCCAGATCATCCTCAACATGCTGGGCGGCATCGCGTTTTTGGCGGGCCTTATGTTTCTGCACGTCAATGGCATGCCGCTGACCATCTCGGGCATGATCGAGCTTTCCGGCGCCGGAACCGCGCAGTCCGCGCTGCTGGTGATGCCGGTCGTTCTGCTGTCGCTCGCCGCGCTCACCAAGGCCGCACAGATGCCGTTCCACACTTGGCTGCTGGGTGCCATGGTTGCCCCCACGCCCACGAGCGCCCTGCTGCACTCGTCAACCATGGTCAAAGCCGGCGTATTCCTGATGGTCAAGCTGAGCCCGCTCTATGCCATCTATCCTGTGACCGGCTTTATGGTCACGAGTGTGGGTGCCATCACGTTTTTGCTCGCTGCCCTCATGGCCATCTCGCAGAGCAACGCCAAACGCGTGCTCGCGTACTCCACCATTTCCAACTTGGGCCTCATTAGTGCCTGCTTGGGTGTCGGCGCGCCCGAGGCCGTATGGGCGGCCATCTTCCTGATCCTGTTCCACACGGTGGCCAAGTCGCTGCTGTTCCTGTGCGTGGGCACGGCCGAGCATCATATCGGCAGCCGCGATATCGAGGACATGGACGGCATGTTCAGCCGCATGCCGCACCTGACGCGCCTGATGATGCTGGGCATCATGGGCATGTTTGTGGCGCCGTTTGGCATGCTCGTGTCCAAGTGGGGCGCCCTGGTGGCGTTCGCGCAGACCGGCAACGTGCTCATGATCATGGTGCTTGCCTTTGGCTCGGCCGCGACGTTCTTCTTCTGGGGCAAGTGGCTTGCCAAGCTTTCGGGCGTCGACCCCACGGCTCAAAACGTTGAGGTCAATGTCCATAAGACCGAATGGATGGCGCTCAACACCATCGCCGCGCTGCTTATTCTGTGCTGCGTGGCGTTCCCGGTTATCTCGAGCGGTCTGGTGTCGCCTTACTTGGCCATGGTGTTTGGCCGCGTGCCGTACGTTATTGGCAAGGACGCCATGTATCTGATGGTGGTTATCGTGGCTTTTATTGCCGTGGTGTTGCTGACTTCATTCCGCGTGAGCAACAAACCGCATGTAAACGTATATCTTTCGGGTGTGGGAACCGACAAATATCGCCATTTCCGCGGCTCGATGGGACACGAGGTAAAGGCCGAAAAGCGCAATTGGTACTCGGAGGACGCCCTTGGCGAGAAGCGTATTGGCCCCGCGGGTAGCGTCGTGTGCTGCAGCATTATCTTGTTTGCGCTGCTGTGTTGCGCATGGATTGGGCCCGAGAGACTTGCCATGAGTGCGCCCTCGGTGCTGCGCGGCAAGTATTTTGAAGGTTCGGGTGTCGTGGGCATTTTTATTGGCACCGTGGCGTTTGCCCTGCTGGCGCCGCTTGTGGGTGGCATGATCGACGGCATCGACCGCAAGCTGTCCGCCCGCATGCAGGGCCGCGTGGGCCCGCGCCTGCTGCAGCCCTTCTACGACGTTGCCAAGCTGCTGCGCAAGGCCCCCGCCAGCGTAAACACCATGGACGATACCTATATGGCGTGCGCGCTCATCTTTACCGTGGTGGGCGGCGGCATCTTTGTGTCGGGCTCTAACACGCTACTGTGCGCTTTTATGGTGACGCTCGCCGCGATCTTTGTGGTGCTGGCGTCCGCCTCGACGCAAAGCCCGTTTGCCCAGGTTGGCGCCGATCGTGAGTTACTGCAGGTTATGAGTTACGAGCCCGCCGTTTTGCTGATGAGCGTGGGCCTGTACCTTGCCACCGACAGCTTTGATTCCATCGCCGTGACGGGGCAGTCGGTCCCCATCATCGTGCACAGCGCGCCCATTTTCCTCGCGTTGCTCGCGGTGCTTACCATCAAGCTGCGCAAGTCGCCGTTTGACCTTTCGTACTCGCATCATGCGCATCAGGAGATCGTCCAGGGCGTCGCCACCGAGATGAGCGGCGGCACGCTGGCCAAGATGACCCTTATGCACTGGTGCGAGACCGTGCTGTTTTTGATGTGGGTGGGCATGTTCTTTGTCTGGGACAACCCCGTGAGCTGGGTTGTAGCCCTGGTCGTGATGGCCGCGACGTATTTTGTCGAGGTCCTGATCGACAACACCTTCGCACGCAGCACCTGGCGCAGCTGCTTTAGGCTCGGATGGGGCGTGGCGCTGGTGTTTGGCCTGCTCAACCTTATGCCCATCCTCGTTGACGTGTTTATTTAGGAGGCGGCATCCATGGATCATAAAATGTCGCGCTCGCCGTGGGTTATTCATTACGACGGTTCGAGCTGCAACGGATGCGATATCGAGGTGCTGGCCTCGCTCACGCCGCTGTTCGATGCGGAGCGCTTTGGCGTGGTCAACACCGGCAACCCCAAGCATGCGGATATCTTTTTGGTGACGGGGTCGGTCAATGCCCAGAACCTGCCCGTCGTGCGCCAGATCTACAACCAGATGCTCGAGCCCAAGTGCGTGGTGGCGTGCGGCATCTGCGCGTGTTCGGGCGGCGTGTTCCGCGATGCCTACAACGTGATCGGCGGCGTGGACCGCGCGATTCCCGTGGACGTGTACGCGCCCGGGTGCGCCATTCGCCCCGAGACGGTGATCGACGCCATCGTGGAGGCGTGTGGCATCCTGGACCAGAAGGAGGCCGTGATGCGCGCCGGCGGCGACCCGCTTACCGTGGGCGGTGCCGCTACTTGGGACGGTGGCGTTGAGCTGGGCGAGGATGGGTTTGTGGCTGCTGCGGAGGCCGGCGACGCGACCGCCGCTGCAAAGGAGGCCGAGTAATGCAAAAGGCTATCTATACCACCGTCGGGATCGAAGAGCTTCTGTCGCATGTCCAGGCGCTTAAGGGCGTCGGCGCGCGCTTTGTGCAAATGCACGCTGAACGCAACGTCGACGACGGCTCGTATCGCTTGGTCTATACGTTTATCAACGTTCGTGCTGCTCAGGAGCATATTGCGCAGGACAGCAGCTATGCGATTGAGAACCTGGTGGTTGAGGGCATCGACCAGTACCAGGAGATTCCGTCCATCAGCTCGTATTACCCCGCGGTGTTCCCGTTTGAAAATGAGGCCCACGACCTGTTTGGCCTTGCCATCACCGACATGCAGATCGACTTTAAGGGCTTTTTCTACCAGGTTTCGACTGCCGAGCCCATGAGCGTCATCACGCCCGAGGTGAAGGCCGCGCGCGAGAAAGCCATGAAGGTCCGTGCCGCCGCCGAGGCCAAGGCGCGCAAGGCCGCTGCCGAGAAGGCCGCCGCGGCTGCGGCTGCTGCAGGGGAGAGCGCTGCGAGTGCCGGCGATGCTTCGGCTGCGGCGAGCGCCCAGTCCGCTGCGGCTGCCGGCTCCGATGCTCAGCACGATGAAACTGCTGCGAAGGCCGCGCTCAAGGCTGCCGAGATGGAGGCAAAGCTCGCTGCCATGGATCCCGAGAAAGCGGCCAAGGTCCGCGCGGCGCTTGCCGCCAAGGCCGCCCGCGACAAGCAGAAAAAGGAGGCGTAAGGCCCATGGCACATCGCTCCGTCATTCCGTTTGGTCCGCAGCACCCGGTGCTGCCCGAGCCGCTTCATCTGGACCTGGTGATCGAGGACGACCGCGTCATCGAGGCAATTCCGCAGATCGGTTTTGTGCACCGCGGACTCGAGAAGCTCACCGAAAAGCGCGACATGCACCAGTTTGGCTACATCGCCGAGCGCATCTGCGGCATCTGCGCCGTGGGCCACAGCTACGGCTATGCCAGCGCCTGCGAGCGCATGCTCGGCATCGAGGTGCCCGGCCGCGTGCAGTATATCCGCACCATTTTGCACGAGCTTTCGCGCATCCACTCGCATCTGCTGTGGCTGGGCCTGCTTGCCGACGCCTTTGGCTTCGAGGCGCTGTTCTATCGGTCATGGACCCTGCGCGAGCAGATTCTCAAGATTTTCGAGAGCACTTGCGGCGGACGCGTGATCCTTTCGATTAACGAGATCGGCGGCCTTAAGCACGACATTGAGGATTCCGAGCTGGCGGGTATTGTCCAGACGCTCGACGCTATGCGCCCTGACTACGAGGCCGTGGTGCATACATTTTTGGACGACAATAGCTGCGGCGAGCGCCTGCATGGCGTGGGCGTGATCAGCAAGAAGGACGCGCTGGATCTGTCGATGGTCGGCCCGTTCGGTCGCGCCTCGGGCGTGGATTATGACGTGCGCATGTTCGGTGACGGTGCCTATGCGGACTTGGTTGCGTTTGAGCCGATTGTTGCCACCGATGGCGACTGTTATGCCCGCTGCCAGGTGCGTTGTGCCGAGGTTACGCAGGCCATGGACATTATCAAGGAGCTTATCGGCAAGATTCCGCACGACGGTATCGGCGGGCGTACCAAGCTCACGCCGGCCGACGGCGCGCGCGGCGAGGTTGTGATTGAGCAGCCGCGCGGCGAGGCGTATTACTATGTGCGCGGCAGCGGCACCAAGAACCTGGACCGTTTTCGCGTGCGAACGCCGACGTCGCAAAACCTGGCGGGTCTGACGCATGCGCTGCAGGGCGTGCTCCTTGCCAACGTGCCCATGATTATCCTGACCATCGACCCCTGCATTAGCTGCACGGAAAGGTAGGCGCGGCATGAGTTTACTGACATTTGCCAAGACGGCCTTGGGTTCTATGGTCAAGCAGCCGGTAACGGTGTGCTATCCGCAGGAGAAGCTCGCGGTACCCGAGCGCTTGCGCGGACATATCGTTAACGACATGGACGTGTGCATTTGCTGCGGCATGTGCGCGCGTCGCTGCCCGGCGGGCGCGCTCGCGGTCGATCGCAAGGGTGGAACGTGGTCGATCGACCCGTATGCCTGCGTGGTGTGCGGTGAGTGCATCGAGAGCTGCCCCAAGCACTGCCTGACTATGGACACCGCCCGCACCCCAGTCGCAGCGGACAAGACTCCCACAGTAGAAACCAAGCCGGAGTAACGCTGGGATAGAACTGGAATAGGGGCCGGTGGGGCAATTTTGCCCCACCGGCCCCGCGCTTAAACGCGCGGTTGTGCCGTCGCGAACAAAACTATGCCGGATTACTACGATAAATCGCCCACCTCCAACCACACCGCATTTGGCAAAATCAAAACCGCAGGTAGACGGCTTGTAGTTTTGCGAAAAAATCACGCGTGGTCGGGAATCTCGTTTTTATCGTAGTAAACCGGCATAGTTTTGAAATGACACCATATTCGTAACATCACTTGATCTCCCGTGGACAGAGGGAAACGGATCATTTTGGCCTCGCGAGGACATCCGTGTGGCCCGTTCGCCATGAAATGGGCCTATCTACTACGTTTGGGCGGTGGCCCTCAACCACGGCAAAAAATGCGAAAAGAAAACCGCAGGTAGAACGCCTGCGATTTTCTGGAAAACGGGGGTATGGTCAAGGGTATCGAGTCAAACGTAGTAGATGGGCAGGTTTCGTGGCGAGCGGTTCCGGGTGATTCCTTGGGGACGGAGGAAAACGGATCATTTTGGTCCCGCGAGGCTTGCGGAGGCGCTCGTGCAGAGCCGCTCGGACAAAACTATGCCGGTTTACGGGGCTAAGTCACGCGCTCCCAACCATGCCGATATCCGTGAAAATAAAACCGCAGGTAGACAAGCCGTCATTTTACGGAAAACGCGGGTATGGATGGGGGCCCTGAGCTTAGCCCCGTAAACCGGCATAGTTTTGAAATGGCATTAAATCGATAACAGCTATTTTGCTCTGTCGGAGCGGTTGGCCGTTGGGTAATTACCCTCGCAGGTAGGCGATGGCGATCTGCGTGCGGTTGCGTAGGCCCATTTTGGCAAGGATCGAGCTGATGTGGTTGCGTACGGTGCCTTCGCCCATATAGGCGGTGGCGGCAATCTCCTTGTTATCGAGGCCGCGGGCGATGAGCTCGGCGACTTCGAACTCGCGGTCGGTCAGACCGGCAAAGGCGGCGGGCCGGCGGGTCGCGCCGGCCTCGACGTCCGCCCCATCAAAGTTGATATCTTCGATCGCCTTGCCCTCGAGCACGCGTTTGCCGTCCATGACCTGCGCCAACGCCGGCGGAATGGCAGCGACATCGGTCTTGATCAGGTAGCCGCGGGCGCCCAGCTTGAGCGCCGACACAATGTACTCGTCATCCGAGAACGTCGTCAGAAACACCACGCGCGCCGCAGGGTCGTGCTCAAGGATCTCGCGCGCGGCCGAAAGGCCGTCGCGTCCCGGCATCTGGATGTCGAGCAGCGCAATATCGGGTGCGTGCTCGGCGTAGAGCGCCACCGCATCGTTGCCATTGGCACCGGTGCCCACCACTTCGATCTGCGGCTGGGCGCCCAAGATAATCTTGAGCGAATCGACCACCAAGCGGTCGTCGTCGACAACGATGAGCCTCATCGGCCCTCATCTCCTTGCTGTTTGGGAACGGTGGCAAACACACGCCAGCCGCCGGCGCCGGCACGCGGGCCGGCGGTGAAGGTGCCGCCAAGCGCCTCGATGCGCTCGCGCATGGAGGCGAGCCCCATGCCCTCCGCGGTGCCGCGGCCGCTTGCTTGGACCTCACCCACGCCATCGTCGGTAACAATGAGCTGGTAAAACGACGGATGCTCCATGCACCGTACGGTGACGGTCTGGGCGCAAGCGTGGCGCATGGTATTGGAGAGCGCTTCGCGCAGGACCGCTGCAAAGCAGTTGGCGACGTTTGCGGGCGCATGTTCGGCCATAACTTCAAGCTCAATCTGCGGGCCGCCGTCCGAGCGTGTGCCTTCGACAATGCGTTCGAGCTGCACGGAAAGGTCGACGGCGTTGTCGTTGAGCGCGTGGACGCTGGTGCGCACAAGCTGGAGCGCCTCGTCAACCGTGCGTTTAACGTCGGCGAAA
The DNA here is from genome assembly GCA_905209455.1 of uncultured Collinsella sp. Lineage (GTDB taxonomy): Bacteria > Actinomycetota > Coriobacteriia > Coriobacteriales > Coriobacteriaceae > Collinsella. Next base: position 63,952 of record CAJLTA010000002.1, on the reverse strand, counting down.
TCGGCGGCGACGCCAGGCTCGTCGGCGTGGACCACGCGTAGGGCTTCGGCCTGCAGTGAGGCGCGCGTGAGCTGGTGCCCGACGTTATCGTGGATCTCGCGCGCGATGCGGGCGCGTTCGGCGAGCGTCGCGAGCTCGACTTCGTAGTCCTGGCGATCGGCAAGATCGCGGTTGCGCGCCTCGAGCGCGAGGGCTCGTTCCTGCAGCTCGTCGCGGGTGCGGCGCATGCGCCGCTGCTCGCGCTCCAACTGGGCGGTGCGTAGCGATAGCAAGGTGGCGGCAACCGAAAGGATGGCGGTTAACAGCAGCGTTCGGGTGGTGAGCACGCCACCACGAAGGTCCGCGACAAGCGCGCAGACAAACACGGCGCCAATCGCCAGCGCGGGCCAGATTCGTTCACGGCGAACGCGTCGCGCGATGTCATAGAGAGCGAGAGGCGCAAACGGCACAAACGGCGGCACGAAGACAGCCGCGATGATGCAGGCGTAGCTCGCGGCCTCGCTCACACGGCGGGCGCGGTTTCCCTGTACGACCTCGGCCAGCGAGGTGGCAATAACGCCAAGGCAAAACGCCGCGACCAGGCGAGCGTCCACAGCAAGACCCATGGCGGCCGCAATACAGCACGCCAGCACGATCGATTTGTCGAAAAGCCTGTTCATACGGGTATTGTACGCGAAGCCGCGCGTGGTGGAGGGACCGCCTGCGCAACCGTGACATTCCTCCCACGCGGCAAAGCGGGGACGTCGGCAGGCCGCACGGCCAAGCTCCGCACTCGTGACAAAGCTCACTGGTGCGCGTCGGCGGCTCCTGCGATGATGCAATCGTACCGGGCCGCAATCAACAGAAGGGCCGCCTCATGACAGACATCGTCCACGTCGAAAACCTCGTCAAGCGCTACGACGATCTTATTGCGCTCGACCACTTTAACCTGAGCATCGCCCCCGGCGAGATCTTTGGCCTGCTGGGCCCCAACGGCTCGGGCAAGACCACGTCCATCAACTGCATCCTGCAGCTGCTCGCCTACGACAAGGGCACCATCGAACTGTTCGGCGAGCCCATGACGCCCGCCCGCTACGACCTCAAGCGCCGCATCGGCGTGGTGCCGCAGCAGGTGGCGGTGTTCGACGAGCTTACGGTGCGCGAGAACATCGACTATTTCTGCAGCCTCTACGTCAACGACCGCAAGCGCCGCCGCGCGCTGGTCGACGAGGCCATCGACTTTGTCGGCCTGGGCGACTTTGCCAAGTTCCGCCCCGGCAAGCTCTCGGGCGGCCTGGCGCGACGCCTCAACATCGCCTGCGGCATCGCGCACAAGCCCGAGCTCATCTTTTTTGACGAGCCCACGGTGGCGGTCGACCCGCAGAGCCGCAACGCCATCCTGGAGGGCATCTGCCGCCTGCGCGACGAGGGCGCCACGGTGGTGTATACCAGCCATTACATGGAGGAAGTCGAGCAGATCTGCAGCCGCATCATGATCATGGACGGCGGCCGCGTGCTGGCGCAGGGCACCAACGACGAGCTCAAACGCATGATTCAGATGGGCGAGCGCGTGACCGTCGAGGTGGGCGCCGTCGAGCCAGCCACGGTCGAGCGGCTGCGCGCCCTCGAGCACGTGCTCAGCGTCGAGCTGTCCGGCGGCGAGCTCGTCTGCACCTGCGAGACGAGTCCGCACAATCTGGTCGACATCCTCGACACGCTGCGCGCTGCCGACGTTGCGCTCGGCCGCGTGTGGAGCGAGCCGCCGACCCTCAACGACGTGTTCCTCGAGATCACCGGCCGCGAGCTGCGCGACTAGGGGGCAGCCATGTTCAACACCATTATCATTACGGTCAAGACGCTGCTGCGCCGGCCGAGCACGTGGGTCTGGGGCGCGATCTTTCCCGTCGCGCTTTCCACGATGTTCATGTTTATGTTTGCGAACCTCAGCTCCGACGGCACGGTCGACCCGGTGCCGGTGGCCGTCGTAGCGGATGAGGCCTGGGACGCCTCGACCTTTAAGGACGTGGCGACGTCGCTTGCCAAGGAAGGCGACGACCAGCTGCTCGAGATCCACGAGTGCGACGACGCAGCCGATGCGAACCGTGCGCTTAAGGCCGGTGAGGTCGCGGGCATCTATACGGTCGACGATGCGGGCACGCCCAAACTCACGTTGCTTTCGAGCTATGGCAGCTCGCGTGCGACGTCGGTGCTCACCGACCGCAGTATTCTGGAGACGGTGGCAAGCTCGTATACACAAAATGCCGAGCTCATGTCCCAGATTGCCCAGGACAACCCGGCGGCGCTCGCCGACCCGGAGGCGGTTGCGCGCGCTCTATCGCTCGAGGGCGGTACCCGCCGCGTAAGCCTGACACGCACCACGCCCGATGGCACGGTCATCTACTATTACGCGCTTTTTGGCCTGGTCGCGATGATGTCTGCGGAGTTTGCCGCCTTGAGCGTCGTCGACCTGCAGCCCAATCTGTCGGGCCTTGGCGCACGTCGCTGTGTGGGCGGTCTTTCCAAGACGGCATCGCTGACCGGCATCTTTGTCGGCTCGTGGCTGGTCTCCTTTGCCTCGATGACGATCGCGATCGGCTACGTGCGCCTGGTCGTGGGCGTCGACTTTGGCGGGCGCGAGGGGCTGTGTCTGGTGGGTGGCGCCGCTTCCGCGCTTGCCGCCACGGGCTTGGGCCTTTTTGTGGGCACGCTTCCCGTTAAGGGCGGCAAGGCGTCCAAGTCCGGCATCCTCACGGGCTTTGCTACCACGTGCGCCCTGTTCGCCGGCCTCTACGGCGAGCCGGCGATGGCGCTTGCCGACGACGTCGCCCGCGCCTGCCCGGCCGAGTGCTGGCTCAACCCCGTCAAGCTCATCTGCGACATGTTCATCCGCCTGTATTTCTTTGAGGACCTGGGCCCCTTTGTCGTTCGCGCCGGCGCGCTGGTCCTTATGGCGCTGCTGTTCGTTGCCGCCGCCACGCTGACCTTTGGAAGGAGCCGCTATGAGCACCTTTAAGACTGCGCTTCGCATGGCGCTGGCGCACCCGTTCTACCTGCTCATCTATACGGTGTTCATCTCGCTCATGGGCGTATTCATCGCGGCATCGGTGAGCTGGAACTCGTCGCAGCTCACCGAGTACGAGCCCTACGATGCCAACGTGATCGTGGTCGACCGTGACGACAGCGACCTTTCGCATGCGCTCACCAAGCACCTGGGGTCGCGCTTTGAGTTGGTCACGGGCGTCGGCGACGATACCTACGATCTTGCGGACGCGCTCTCCAAGAGCAACAGCGCCAAGGGTAGCGCCGACTGCGTGTTCTTTATCCCGGAGGGGTTTGAGAACGACCTGGTCGCGGCCGCCCGCGCGGGGGAGGCCCTGCCCAAGCTCGATGTGACCTACGGTGCCGGCACCATGGCGGCGGCGCTTTCGTCTGCTGAGGCCTCGCGCTGGATTTCGCTCGCGGGCGCTGCAGCGGCCCTAGAGCCCGCCGCCTCTAATGGTAGCGTCGCCAAGGCCGCCGAGCATGCCGCCGCCAAGCGCGCCGAGGTCCAGATTGAGCAGGTCAAGGTCGACTCGACAGCCGCTGCTACGCTCGAGTCGTATTTCAACTTTGGCGCCTACGCGATTATCTCGTCGGTCATCGTATCGGTGGGGTTGGTGTTCTCGGGCATGAACGAGCCCGAGCGCGTACGTCGTATGGATGCCGGCCCAATCTCTGAGCGCCGGCGCTCGCTTGCCGTGTTTGCGGCCGCCGCCGTGATCACCGTCTGCATCTGGTTTGTGTCGAGCATGATGGGCGTCGTGGGCTTTGCCGGCGCGGTCGCCGAGGTCGGCGTGGGTCGCGTGTGTCTGGCGCTGGCGGCGACGTTTGCCCTGGCGTGCACGCCTCTGGCCGTTGGCTTTGCGCTGTCGAGCCTGGGTGCGCGCGAGGAGCTGCTTAACGGTGTGGGCAACCTGCTCGGCATGCTCATGACGTTTTTGGGCGGCGCTTGGATGCCGCTGTCGCTGATGGGCTCGGCCGTGCAGACGGTGGCGCACTTTGTGCCGACGTATTGGGTGAACGACGCGATTGGCAAGGCGCTCGCTTCGGATCTGACGTCCACCGTGTTGGGCGACATCGCCTGCGACCTGGGCGTCACCGTGCTCTTCGCCGCCGCCATTGCCGCCGTAGGCCTGGCCCTCTCACGCGCCAAATCCCGCGCCTAGTCTGAAATAAATCCTAGGCCTCGCCCCAAAATAGTTCGCCAAGGTTTACTATTACGTTCATAAAGTAGTACGAGGCTAACAATGGGGGATACCATGGCAACGCAGGAAGCCTACGTCCAGGTTAAGGATCTCAAAAAGCACTACGGCGACGGTGATGCGCGCCTGACGGTACTCGATGGCATCGACGCGTCCATCAACCGCGGCGAGATCTGCGTCATGCTGGGGCCCTCGGGCTCGGGCAAGTCGACCTTTCTCAACCTGATCGGCGGCCTGGAGGATGCTGACGGCGGCTCCATCATGGTGGACAGCTGCGACCTCACGGTGCTCAAGCCTGCCGACCTGGGCGAGTATCGCCGCCGTGAGCTGGGCTTTGTCTTCCAGTTCTACAACCTGGTGCCCGACCTCACCATCAAGGAGAACATCGAGGTCACGGCGCACCTGTCCAAAAACCCGCTCAATGTCGACGACCTGCTGCGTTCGCTGGGTCTTTACGAGCACCGCAACAAGTTCCCGCGCCAGGTCTCGGGCGGCCAGCAGCAGCGCTGTGCCATCGGCCGCGCACTCGTCAAAAACCCGTGCCTGCTGCTGTGCGACGAGCCCACGGGCGCGCTTGACTATAAGACGTCCAAGGAAATCTTGCAGCTCATGGAGGATGTCAACCGCACCTACGGCTGCACCATCATCATTGTCACCCACAATGCCGCCATCGCGCGCATGGCCAATCGCGTGCTGCGCCTGCGCGACGGGCACATCGTCGAGGATGAACTCAACGAGTCGCCCGTTGCGGCCGCCGAGCTCGATTGGTAGGCGGCGCCATGACACCTCTCGCAAAACGTCTCCCGCGCGAGCTGCGCCGCAATATCGGCAAGTACCTGGGCATCTTTTTGCTTATGTGCGGAAGCATCGCTCTCACCTCGGGCTTTTTGCTCGCAGCGCATTCCATCGGCTGCCTTATTGACGACATGCGCGATGCGTACACGATTGAGGACGGCCGCGTGACCACCTCCTTTGAGGCCACCAAAGACCAGCTCAAGGCAGCCGAGGACGCCGCCGGCGACGTCGGCGGCGTCACGCTCTACAAGAATTTCTCCATCGACGCCATCATCAAAAAAACCGCCGGCGACGACGGCACCAAGCGCACGCTGCGCACCTATGCGCACCGCACCAAGGTCGATATCGTGTCCTACTGTGAGGGTAGGCAGCCCAAGACGGACGATGAGGTGGCCATCGACCGTGTCTTCGCCACCAACAACGACCTCGCCGTGGGCGATAAGGTCGAGCTTGAGGGCCGCACCTACACCATCTGCGGCATCATGACCCAGCCCGATAGCCAGGCGCTGTTCCTCAACAACTCCGACTTTACGGTGAACACCATCACGTTTGGTGTTGCCGAGGTTACCGACGCCGGTTTTGCCGCGCTTGAGGATGCCGGCGGCGCACCCGCCTACACCTACTCCTTCACCTTTGCCGATCGCGATCTCTCCACTGCAGACCGCATCGACGCCGAGCAGGATATGGTGGAAGCGCTCACCGATGCCGATGCGCGCGTGGATGACCTCAGCGATGCCGATTCCAATCAGGGCATTGGCTATGCGCGCGACGACGTAGACGGCGACTCTATGATGTGGATGACGCTGCTCGACATCATCATCGTGATCATGGCGTTCGTCTTTGTGGTCCTTACCGACGCCACCATCGAGGAGGAGAGTGCCATCATCGGCACGCTGCTCGCCAGCGGTTATCGCCGTCGCGAGATCGTCCTGCACTACCTGGCACTTCCCGCCATCGTGGGCGTGGTCGCGGCGCTTTTGGGCACTGCGCTCGGCGTTGTGTTCTTTACCGAGCCCATGCGCAGCCTCTATTACGGTTCGTACAGCCTGCCGCCCTTCCAGGTGTACTGGAGCTGGGAGATCTTTGTGAAGTGTGCCGTGGTTCCCGCCGCCGCGCTCATCCTCATCACGCTGGTGGGCCTGCTTCGCAAGATGGGCAAGACGCCGTTGCAGTTCCTTCGTCACGAGGCGAGCGGCAAATCGGGCACCAAGCGCGGCCTGCAGCTGCCGGAGCGCATGGGTTTTGTTTCCCGCTTCCGCCTGCGTATCTTCCTGCGCAATCTGGGCAACTTCGCCACGCTCTTCGTGGGCATTGCATTTGCGTCGCTGCTGATGCTTTTTGGCCTGGCGATTCTGCCCACGATGACGCACTATGCGGACAACCTCGAGACAGGCCTGGTCGCCGAGCACCAGTACACGCTCAAGGCGCCGCTGGAGCTCGAGGGTACTGCCGAGGAGCGCGAGCAGTGGTCGGCACTCGAGCGCTTGCAGTCGGTTGACGGCGTGCTGCTAACCGCTGCCCAGGATGCCGATGACGAGCTTGACGACGCGGCCGATGCGGCGCAGGCGGCAGCCGATGCCGCGACCGCATCTCCGTCTGCCGAGAGCCTGACTGCGGCGCAGGATGCGCTTGCAAACGTCCAGGACAAGAAGGATGCGCTTTATGCGCGCCTCGATGACCTTGCCGATGCCCTCGGCTGCGACCGCGACGAGGCTATCGACCTGATCGACAAGGCCTCTAAGATCGACACTGACAACGACGACATTCACCCGGTTAACACGACCGATAACGGTGCAGACAAGATTGCGCAGACCGAGAAATATGCCGTTTACCAGCTGCAATACGACCGCGGCGATGGTAATGGCGAGGAGACGATTTCCGTCTACGGCATCTCGCCCGATTCGCGCTATTGGAAAGACCTCAACGTTGGCGATGGGCGCGTCGTCTTTGGCGGCGGCCTGCTCGACAAGTTTGGCTGGAGCGAGGGCCAGAAGGTCACGCTCATCGACAAGTACGAGGGGGAGCATTATTCCCTTGAGTACGCGGGCAAGGACTGTGCCTGGGGCTCCAAGTCGGACATGAATATCTATATGAGTATCGACGACTTTAACGAGCTGTTCGGCAACGACGCCGCCTACTTTAACGGCTATGTGAGCGACGAGAAGCTCGACCTCGATGCCCGTTACTTTGCCGGCGACACCACGCCCGACGACATGCGGGCCGTGGGCGACCAGTTCATCGGCATGATGAGCAAAATGATCGGAATGATGATCGGGCTCGCGGTGTTTATCTTCCTGCTGTTTATGTACCTGCTGACCAAGGCCGTGATCGACCACAGCGCCCGTTCGATCAGCTACATGAAAGTCTTTGGCTATCGCGATAGCGAGATCTCGCATCTATACATCCGCTCGATCACGTTGTGTGTGGCGGCGTCGCTCGTGCTGAGCCTGCCGGTCATTATTGGCTCGCTCACGGCCATCTTCCGCTCGATGCTGCTCGCCTACAACGGCAATATCGAGATCTACGTGCCCGCTTGGTCCATGGCTGCATGCGTCGGCATTGGCTTTGTGACCTACCTGGTCGTGGCGCTGCTGCACACGCGCTCCATCAAGCGCGTGAGCCTGGCCGAGGCCCTCAAAGTGCAGGAGTAACCCCTTATTGGTCATTGGGGACGTTCTTAAACGACTAGTCATCGGGGACGGTCTTTGCTGACTCGCCGGCTCGTCGGCTGTGCTGGCAAGGACTGTCCCCAGCTGCCGGCAGGAAAGGAATGTCCCTAGCTGCCAGGTGGCGAGGCACTCATTTAAGTCCGTCCCCAATGAGTGGTTTCAGTCATTTAAGTCTGTCCCCAATGACTAGATGCCGTACTTGACTTTAACTCTGCTTTAACTGGTACCATCCTCTATGTCTGTAACGCCATATAGACCGAGGGGATAGATTTATGACCGCAACTGCACCCGCAGCACCCGCTAAGGTGTACTTCACCAACCTGCGCACGCATGCTCGCGAGAGCCAGCTCGACAAACTTAAGCGCCTCATCCGTCGCGCCGGTATCGAGCAGATCGACTTTGAGAACAAGTTCGTCGCCATCAAGATTCACTTTGGCGAGCTGGGTAACCTGAGCTTTTTGCGCCCTAACTACGCCCGCGCCGTCGCGGATGTCGTGAAGGAGCTGGGCGGCAAGCCCTTCCTTACCGACTGCAATACGCTCTATGTCGGTAGCCGCAAAAACGCGCTCGAGCACATCGACACCGCCTACCAGAACGGCTTTACCCCGTATGCCACGGGTTGCCAGATCATCATCGCCGACGGCCTCAAGGGCACCGACGAGGCGCTCGTCCCGGTCGAGGGCGGAGAGTACGTGCACGAGGCTAAGATCGGTCAGGCGCTCATGGATGCCGATATCGTGATTAGCCTCACCCACTTTAAGGGCCATGAGCAGGCCGGCTTTGGCGGCGCCATGAAGAACCTGGGTATGGGAGGCGGCAGCCGTGCCGGCAAGATGGAGCAGCATGCCGCCGGCAAGCCGAACGTCTCGACCGAGCACTGCGTTGGCTGCCGTGCCTGCGAAAAGATCTGCGCGCACAACGCTGTCTCGTTCGACGGCACCCGCGAGCGCGAGCTTGCCAGCGGCGCTACTCGCACGGTGCACGTGGCCGCTATCGACCACGATCGCTGCGTGGGCTGCGGACGCTGCATTGCGGCATGCAACCAGGACTGCATCAAGCCCGGCTATGACGCCGCGGCCGACGTGCTCAACTGCAAGATCGCCGAGTATACGAAGGCCGTTGTCGACGGCCGCCCGAGCTTCCATATCTCGCTTGCCATGGATATCAGCCCCAACTGCGATTGCCATCCCGAAAACGATACGCCTATCGTCAACGACATCGGCATGTTCGCGAGCTTCGACCCGGTCGCCATCGACCAGGCCTGCGCCGATGCTGTCATGGCATCCGAGCCGCTGCCCAACACCGAGCTCACCGATAGCGCGGCCAAGATGGAGCACAACCACGAGCATCTGGAGGGCGAGCAGGCTAAGGACCCCTTCTGCATCACGCATCCCGACACCGACTGGCGAGTGTGCATCGCGCATGCCGAGAAGATCGGCCTGGGCACGAGCGAGTATGAGCTCATCGAGGTCAAGTAGCACCTAGCTATTAGACATATCAAGCGCTTTTGTAGCGCAACGTTAGCAAAAGCCGCCCGTGAGCACAGTGCCCACGGGCGGCTTTTTGGAAGTGCTAGGGGGTCAGATAGACCAGTAAACCGTCCTATTTCCTAAAAATACTCGTCGAGGAAGTTGTCGACCGTGTTCCAGTAGAGTTCGGGGTCGACCTGCGCGCTCTTGGCGTGGGTGGCGCCATGGATAGTGAGCTTTTGCTTGACCTTGCTGGCGCATGCGTCGCAGTTTTGGTCGAGCATACTGTACGGCACAAAGGTGTCTTGGTCGCCGTGGATAAACAGCATGGGAACCGTCGCGTGTTTGAGTTGCTCCACACTGCTCGCCTTATGAAAGTCGTAGCCCGCGCGCACGTTGCACACTAAGTTTGCTACATCGAGCAAGGGAAAGCTGGGCAGGCCGAACACGTCCTTGAGCTGCAGAGAAAACTCGTCCCAAACACTCGTATAACCGCAGTCCTCGATAATGCATTTCACGTTTGTGGGCAGAGATTCCCCCGCGACGTTCATGGCGGTTGCCGCACCCATCGACTCGCCAAAGACCAGGATGCGCGCCTCGGGGTCAGCCTGAACGATTCGCTCGATCCATGCGACGATGTCGAGGCGCTCGGGCCAGCCCATGCCGATATAGTCGCCGCCGGAGCGCTCGTGGGCGCGGGCGGCGGGTGCGAGTACGTTCATGCCGCGGTCGTGGAATCGCTTGACGTATCGGGCCATACCGATAGGCTCGTTGGTATATCCATGCAGGCAGACGGCGTAGTCGTGTGTGCTCTCCGACGCAGCAAAATACCAGGCGGCGAGTTCAGTCCCGTCGTCTGCGGTAAGGCTGCTGCTCTCGCGGTTCTCCTTAAACCACGCCCGCGCCTCGGTGTCCTCGGCATCCATCTGCTCACCCTTTTCGGCGTCCTTGCCGTCCTGCATCATCTTCATGGTGTATGGCGCGCGGGGGTTCAGCGCGAAGTCGAACAAGAAGTTGCCGGCAAACCCCAGCAGCGCGACAACGAGCACCAGCGCAACGACGCCGGCTATCTTGAGCTTTCGATGGGAACGTGCGTTTTGAGACATAAGAAGCTTTCCTATAAGATGTTAATACATCAACATTTAATGCAAGCGCATTATGGACGTTCGCCGTTGATGCGTCAACAGACAAAGAATGGGTAAACAAAGGGTCACGTATGGTGCAAATTTCGCACGTACCTAGACGCTTTGATATAGTGTTGAGAACTCTTTACGTTGGAGGATGTAACCGGCATGTCCGATTCGAGCGACAGTTCTAAGCCGCGACCCAAGACCGCGGCCGTTCCACACTACACGGTGGGCGAGGAGATCATGAACTCCGTCACCCATGGTGTCGGCTGCCTGCTGGGTATCGCGGGCCTAGTGCTCCTGATCGTATTCGCTGCCCTGCGCGGCGGAGGCCCGGCCCACATGGCCGCGGCGATTGTCTATGGTGTCAGCATTATCCTCGAATACCTAGCCTCCACGCTCTACCACGCGATTCAGCCCGCGCGCGCCAAGCGCGTGTTTCGCATCATCGACCACAGCTGCATCTACCTGCTCATTGCGGGCAGCTATACGCCGTTTTGCCTTATCACGCTCGCAAACGACGGCGGCCCTGCGCTGTTCTTTGCCGTATGGGCCATCGCCATTATCGGCATCGCCCTCGAGTGCTTTATGCGCGAGCGTCAACCGCACTGGGTAAGCGGCCTGGTCTACCTGCTGATGGGCTGGCTCGTCGTCTTTAAGCTGCCCGAACTTGTGGCGCTGCTCAACCCCGTGGCACTTGCCCTGCTCGCCGTCGGCGGCGTGTGCTACACCGCGGGCGTGCCGTTCTATATCGCCAAAAACGTGCGCTACCTGCACAGCGTGTTCCACCTGTGGGTGCTCGCCGGCAGTATCTTCCAGTTCATGGCGGTGATCCTCTTCGTAATCTAGCGACCACGCCTGCGCGCCCGCGTCCTTGTTTGGGCGCCGGTGCAATTGCCGTATCCGCCGTCAACGTTTTAATCCGACGTCCCGAATCTTGGAGGTTCGAGAAACTCCCGATGGACATAACCATCTCCCTTATCACCACCCTCGTTTTGACCCTCATCAACGGCTACTTCTCTATGTCCGAGATGGCGCTCACCACGGCCAAGCGCGCCGTGCTGGAGCACGAGGCCGAGGAAGGCGACAAGCGCGCCGAGCGTGCCATTAAGCTGGCTGCCGACTCCGACCAGCTGCTCGCCACCATCCAGGTCGCCATTACGCTCGTGGGCTTCGCCTCGTCTGCCGTCGCCTCGACGAGTCTGTCCGACCCGCTCGCCACGTGGCTCATGAGCTTTGGCATCGCGCCGCTTTCCGCCATCGCGCGCGGCCTGGCGCCGGTCATCATCACCGTCGCGGTCGCCTTCGTGTCTATCGTGATCGGCGAGCTGGTTCCCAAGCGCATTGGCCTGGCCAACGCCGAGGGCGTATCCAAGCAGGTCGTGGGCCCGCTGTCGTTTTTCCAAAAGATCGCCCGTCCGCTCGTGTGGCTGACCGGCGCCTGCTCCGATGGTCTGGCTCGCATTCTGCGTATCAAGAGCGCCGACGATCGCCAAAACGTCTCGGAGGAAGAGATCAAGTACATGGTCTCGGAGCAGGACGACCTGCTCGACGAGGAAAAGCGCATGATCCACGAGATCTTCGACCTGGGCGACACCGTTGCCCGCGAGGTCATGGTGCCGCGTGTGGACACCACCATGTGCGAGGACGACGAGACGGTCGCCGGCGTGCTGTCCACCATGCGCCAGACCGGCTTTAGCCGCATCCCCGTCTATCACGAGGATCCCGACAACGTCGCCGGCATTGCGCACATCAAGGACCTGATTCAGCCCGCGCTCGACGGCAAGGGCGACCAGCCCATCGCCGGTTTTTTGCGCGACGCCACCTTTGTGCCCGACACCAAGGACATCCTGCCTCTGCTGTCCGAGATGCAGACCTCTCACGACCAGATCGTGGTGGTCGTGGACGAGTACGGCGGCACGGCCGGCATTATCACCATCGAGGACATCGTCGAGGAGATCGTCGGCGAGATCGAGGACGAGTTCGACCCCGACAACAAGTATCTCACGCGCCTTTCGCGCCGCGAGTGGCTCGTTGATGGGCGTTTTTCGTGCGATGACGCGATTGAGCTTGGTTGGCCGCTCGAGGAAAGCGATGATTATGAGACCATCGCCGGCTGGATTTTGGAGCTTTGCGACTCGGTGCCCGACATCGGAGAGGTGTTTGAGGTTGCGGGGTACAAGTTCAAGGTGCAGTCGATGCGTGGCCAGCGCATCTCGCTCATTCGCGTGATCGCTCCGGCCGAAACCGATAAGAAGGATTCCGAGTCTTCGGCAGAGAAGCCGGCGGCGTCGGGTGCGGGCTCTGTGGATCCGCACGATGGCGACGAGTAGGGCAAGGAAGAGTAGGGGAGAGTTATGGCAGGCCTGTTCAACATCCTTAAGGTCACCGTCAGCGAGGACAAGATCTGCGCGCATGTGCTGGTGAACCCCGGCATGCCGCTCATGACCTCGGAGGATATCGAGGCCACGGCGCGCGTGTATTACCTGGTGCCGGCGATTGCCAAGCACCTGTGCCTGGGTGATTCCGGTCGCGAGTTCCAGGACTGCATGGGCCAGACCGAGCTCTGCCACCTGCTGGAGCACGTGACGGTTGAGCTCATGAACGAGACCGGGCTTGCCGGCAGCATCTCGTGCGGCCGCACGCGCGTAAGCGAGCACGACGAGCGCGTTTTTGAGGTTGAGCTTTCGTGCCCCGACGACGCGCTGGCCATCGGCGCGCTGTCTTCGGCCACCTTTATGATGGACTGGGCGTACCTGCACGCCGACCAGCCTGTCCCCGACGTGGAAGGCACGGTCGCGGGCCTGCGCAACCTGGTACTGGGCATGCGCGCCGAGGCCGAGGGCAAGGATCCTCACGAGGCCGTCGCCGCTGCGAACGGCGAAGATGCTGCCGAGGCCGAGGGCGCTGACGAGGGCGATGTGCCGGTCGACGCCGAGCCCGTTGCCGATGCGACCGCCGAGCCCGTTCCCACCGAGCCCCAGGGCGTCCCCAACTTTGACGCCGAGCCCCAGGTGGCGATTGATACCGAGGGCGCGGTTGCCGAGAACCACGAGGCCTCCGCTGCCGTCTTTGGCGGTGCGGCGACGGTTCCGGCAGGACCTGCGCATGAGGGCGGCCTGCCGCTCGTGGACGGCGCCGGCGAGGACCCGGGTGCCACGGTGGCCATGCCGGCTATGCCTCAGGAGTAGGCCTACGCGTTTATCACCATCACGTACCTGCGCCTTTGCCGTACGCAGATGAGCGGAGCGGCAAGTGATGCGCTGCGGGTATAATGGACAGCATTCAAACGGTGGGCACCGACGTGCCCGCAGGAGAGGAATGATCATGGGTAAGACTTTCAGCTTTGTCTCCGGCGCACTTTTTGGTGCCGCTGCCGGCGCTATTGTCGGCGTTGCTCTGGCCCCGCGCTCGGGCGCCGAGACCCGCGCCATGGCTGCCGATATCGCCAACGACGCCTGGGACAATATGCGCGACACCTACGAGCACAGCGCCGAGGAGGCCCGTGCTGCGGTGAATGACTTTGGCCCGATGGTCGACGCCAAGACCGACGACCTGCGCGCCAAGGTCGACCTGGCCCGCGAGCGCATGGACCAGCTGCGCGAGCAGCTCAACGACGCCATTTCGGGCGGCAACGTGACGCCTGCCGCCGACGTCGTGGTCGAGAACGCCGTCGAGGCTGATACCGAGGCTGCGGAGCCCTCGACCGAGGCATAATGCGCGCCGGGGATTTTGTCGGCGCCAAGATCTATCGCAAGCCTACCGAGGACAAGCGTACCAAAAAGGACGGCACACCGCGCAGCCCTAAAAAGCTCGGAAAGATTCACTTTCCGGTCTTTACCCCGGGCGGTACGCGCGTGGTCGGCTTTATGGTCCGCCAGTCCGATATCGCGGGCATGATCGAGCGTCCCGACCGATTCGTAGCGCTCGACGCCATTGGTGTCTACGAGGGCGCCATTGCGGTCGATGACGTCAAGGACACGTACGATGCCGCCGCTGCCAAGCGCCTCGACATCAACCTGGACGATTGCATCATCTGGGTCGGTATGGACGTGCGCACGGAATCGGGCGACGTCGTGGGCTATTGCTCGGACGTTGAGTTCAAGCCACGCTCGGGCATCGTGCAGGCATTCTATGTGACCGCCGGTGCTGCTTCGAGTGTTTTGGTTGGTGACACGCAGGTGCCGCCGACGATGCTGCGCGGCTATGCGGACGGCGCGATGATTGTTTCGGACGAGGTCAAGTCGCTCGGGTATTCGGGCGGTGCGGCTGCCAAGGCCGCCGAGGCCAGCGTCGTGGTGGGCGACAAGGTCAAAAAGGGCGCCAAGGTGCTCGACGACAAGGGATCGGTTGCCGTGGACAAGGGCAGTCGCGCACTGGGCAAGCAGCTCGGCAAGACGCGCGGCATGTTCAAGGCCTTTAAGGACGAATACCAAAAGGCGAGCGGCGGCTCGTCAAAAGCTACAAAATAGCGACGTACCAAATGATGGGAGGCAAGCCGGAGACCTGTTGCTCCGGCTTGCTGTGTTTATGGGGGAGGGCACATGCGCCAAAACGGATCCAACTTAAACGGGCGTTCGGGCGCGCGTCCGACGGCGCGCCGCGATCTGGGGCAGCTGCCCAGCGGTCAGCGCAAGCGTCACCGTAAGCCCGGTGCGATGTATCTCAACCATAGCCGCGGCTTTAGCGACCGCAGCGCTCGCATCGGCAACAGCCGTACGCCCCGTCGTTCGTCTCGCCTGTCCTATGCGCTCATCGCCGTGGGCTGTGCGCTCGTGCTGTTTATCGCTGCCGTCGTGGGCTACGTCAACCGCAGTGTGGACGTGGAGCTCAACGGCCAGAAGACCGCGGTGCGTGTGGGCTCTACGCTGCAGAATCTCATCGACGACCAGGATTTGACTGACACCTACGACGCAGGCGACCTGCTGGCCGTCGATGACAGCGTGCTCAAGCGCCATGGGGGCGAAAAGCTGTCGGTGAAGGTCGACGGCAAGCGCGTGAAGCAGGGCAAATGGGATAGCCGCGAACTTGAGGGCGGCGAGAAGGTGACGGTCAAGGATGGCCGCAACACCTACGAGAAGCACGAGGTTCAGGCTGCGGTTATCGAGCCCAGGCTCAAGGTCGAGGGCACGGGCGCTATCGAGTATGTGCAGACGTGGGGTGTCCAGGGCCGCTCCGAGGTGTGGGTTGGTGAGCAGTCGGGCAAGACGCAAGACCGCGGCGAGGTTGTGCCCGCCACCGATTGCGTCGTTGCGTGCGCCAGCGTGGCGCCCAAGGGCAACAAAAAGTACGTGGCGCTGACGTTTGACGAGGGCCCGAGCGGCGCTACCAAGCAGATCTTGCAGGTGCTCAAGGAAAAGGGCGTCACCGCGACGTTCTTCCTTTCGGGCGATGCGGCCGAGGCCTCGCCTGCCACGGCCAAGGCGATTGTCGATGCCGGGTGCGAGATCGGATCCAACAGCTACAGCGACGATTCGCTCAAGGGTCAGGACCGTGAGGCGGTACGCGAACAGATCACGAAAGGCACCGATGCGATTAAGTCGGCGACCGGCGTGAAGACGATGCTGTTGCGTGCTCCCTACGCTGCCTTTGACGAGCAAAACTGGATTGATGCGATGGACCTGGTCTCCGCCGTGGTCTCGTGGAATATTGACTCGGGCGACTGGCTGCTCAACGGTGCCGACGAACAGGTCTCGACGGTGCTCGATTCGGTGACGCCGGGCAATATCGTGCTGCTCACCGATAGAGACGAATGCGCCGAGCAGACACTCGAGGCGCTGCCGCAGATTATCGACGGCCTCATTGCCGACGGCTACAAGATCGTGACGCTCAGCGACCTGGTCAAGACGGACACGTCGCTGAGCAAAAAGCTCACCTCGCTGACGAAGGTCACCATGCCCAAGGACGCCGTGTTCCCCCAACTTGTCGAGGACGACGACACCGCAGAGTAGTCATTGGGTAGTCGTTTAAGAACGTCCCCAACGGCTATGTCACGGATGCGTCAGCGTTTGGTATGCCTGCAATGTGCAGCGCATAAATTCGATGCCGCAGGGCGATGCTGATGCTATAGTTACTGCGGTTAATGAGGGTCAAGAGAAAGGTTACAGGTGAAATCCAAACCTCGACCATACAGTCGATGACCCCATGCAGGTGCTTTTTGCGCATGCACGGGGTGTAAGCGTCGAGCGGCGTGCCGCCCGCGCATGCGTATACATATCCAGAAGCCCCCGGACGCCGCACGCGCGGCTGCGTCCGGAGGAATAATGATGGGGAGCACCATTGAATTATCTGAGTGAGATGCTCAAATTGCCGGTCTTGGACGTCGACGGCGAAAAGCTCGGCGTGGTCAACGATTTTGGTATTGCTACCGGCGAAGTTTTTCCGCACGTGACGTCGCTCGCGTTCCGCGGACCCGGCAAGACGCCGTTTATGATCAGCTGGCGCAAATGGGTCGACCGTATCGACGAGACGGGTGTACACCTTAAGACGTCGGCCACCGAAATCCGTTTTTCGTACCTGCAGCCGACCGAACTCTTGCTTGCCCGCGACGTGCTCAACAAGCAGATCGTCGACACGCAGGGCATGAAGGTCGTGCGCGTAAACGACATCAAGTTTTCCATGTCGGGCGAAAACCAGCTGCGCCTGCTGGGCGCCGAGGTCGGTGCCCGCGGTCTGCTACGCGCCATCAGCCCTGCGCTCGAGCATATCGTCGAAGGCTTTATGAAGCACCTGGGCAAGCCGCTCAGTGAGGACATCATCGCTTGGTCCTACATGGACCTGCTCGACCGCTCGACCAAGAACATTCAACTCTCGGTGTCGCACAAGACGCTCGGCGAGCTGCACCCTGCCGACATCGCCGACATTATCGAGCAGCTCGACCCGCGCCTGCGTGCGCAGGTGTTTGCGCAGCTCGATACTGCCCAGGCCGCCGAGGCCATCTCGGAGTTCGATGACGACGAGCTTATGACCGAGATGCTCGAGGGCCTGTCCGACACCGACGCATCGTCGATGCTGGCCATGATGGACCCGGACGACGCCGCCGATCTGATCGACGAGCTCGATTACGAGAAGGCCGAGAAGCTCCTGCGCCTGATGGGCGTCAAGGAGGAGAAGGCGATTCGTAACCTGCTGGGGTATGAGGACAACACCGCCGGCCGCATCATGACCTCGGAGTTTGTCTCCCTGCCCGCCACGGCAACGGTCGGTGACGCCATCGAGGCGATTCGCGAGCTCGACGAGGACTTCGAGAGCGTCTACTACGTCTATACCGAGGATCCGAGCGGCATGCTGACCGGCGTGCTTTCGCTGCGCACGCTGATCGTAGCCGACCGCGACGCCACGCTGGGCCAGCTGGCCTATCGCGACCTGGTCTATGTGTCGCCCGACGAGGACCAGGAAGACGTGACGGACGAGATGACCAAATACGACCTGGTTGCCATCCCTGTCTGCGACGAGAACCGTCATATCCTGGGTATCGTAACCTTCGACGACGCCATGGACGTTATCGCTGAGGAGCATCAGGAGGACCTGCAGATCGCCGGTGTCGGCTCGGGCGATAGCGCGTCGGATGACTCGACGAACGTGCTCAGCTGGTTCGTGCATCGTCAGTACTGGGTTGTTGTATGGGGCATCGCGTCGTGCATCATGGCGACCGTGTTGGGAACGGCGCTCGGCTCCGCGCATCTGGTGGTGTTCCCCATGTGCGCCATGCCGCTTGTGCTGCTGGCGGCCTCGCGCATGGTGTCGTTCGTCAAGAACTACTTCCTGGAGTATGACGGTCACGACGACGAGCCCAAGCCGTATCTGGGGTTCTTCTTCCAGAGCACGGGCATGGGCCTGATTCTGTCACTCGTGACCTACCTGTGCGCCCAGCTGGTGCGCACCGCTGCGTTCCCCGATGCGCCCATGTTTGAGGAGCAACTCTTTACCGGGTGCTTTAATATCGCTGCCATCATTTGCCTGGTTGGCAACATGAGCGCCGTGATTTACCTGATGGTGCTGTTCTGGCGTGACGAGCATGACCTCAACACGTCGGGCACCGCCATGAACGTTATTGCCGTCATGATCTCGTGCGTAGCGTACTGCGCCGCTGCGGTGCTGCTCACCATGTCGGTCATGGGTTAGGTGGTCGCGTGCAAAATACCAAGCAAAAGTCGGGCACCAAGCAAAAGTTGACCATCGCGGCCATCTTTGGCGCTATGGGCCCCGGTCTGCTGGCGGCGCTTTCGGGCAATGACGCCGGCGGCATTGCAACGTATTCCAGCGCGGGCGCCAGCTATGGCTACAAGATGCTCTGGATGCTTCCCGTCATGACTGTGCTGCTCATCGTGACGCAGGAGACCGCGGCGCGCTGCGGCTGCGTCACGGGCAAGGGCCTGGCATCGCTCATTCGCGAGCGCTTTGGCGTGCGCAAGAGTGTACTTGCTATGGCGGCGTTGTTGATCGCCAACACGGCTGTGACCATTTCGGAGTTTGCGGGCATCGCCAGCGGCCTTGCTCTCTTTGGCGTGCCGGCGAGCATCTCGGTGCCGTTGGTGGCGCTGCTGGTGTGGATGCTTACCATGTCGGGTAGTTTCCAGCGCATCGAGAAGATTCTGCTGCTGGTGAGCTGCGTATTCGTGACTTATATTGTCGCCGCGTTTATGGCTGGCCCCAACTGGGGTGAGGTCGCGGTCGACCTGGTCGTGCCTAACATTCAAAATGATCCCAGCTACGTGTCGCTCGTGGTCGCAACGATCGGTACCACCATCGCGCCGTGGATGATTTTCTTGGCGCAGAACAACGTGGTCGATAAGAACGCGGGCGAGGACGATATCGTGCTGCAGCGCATCGATACCGTGAGCGGCTCGCTTGCCGCCGATGTCATTGCCGGCTTTATTATCATCACGACCGGTACGGTGTTGTTCCCGGCGGGTATTCAGATTAGCGATGCCGCCGATGCCGCCCGCGCGCTGGAGCCTATTGCGGGTCAGTGGTCCACGGTGCTGTTTGCCTCGGGCCTGGTCGCGGCGAGCTTCTTGGCCGCCTGCGTGCTGCCGGGCGTTACGTCGAGCGCTATCTGTGAGGCATTTGGCTGGGAGCGCGGTGCCGACCGCAGCTGGGACGAGGCCCCGGTCTATCGCGGCATCATTACGGCCATCATCGGTATCTCTGCCGTGCTGGTGCTTA
The DNA here is from genome assembly GCA_905209455.1 of uncultured Collinsella sp. GTDB lineage: Bacteria > Actinomycetota > Coriobacteriia > Coriobacteriales > Coriobacteriaceae > Collinsella. The sequence goes on along the minus strand of CAJLTA010000002.1, from coordinate 44,504 downwards.
TGCCCGGCGTCGATCTGTTCCAGATTATGATGACCTCGCAGGTCATCAATGGCGTGCTACTGCCCGTGGTTCTGGTGTTCCAGGTGGTTATTGCCGCTGACCGTCACATTATGGGCACTAACCGCAACGGCCGCGTGTGGAATGTGCTCACTTGGGCGACTATCGGTGTGATTACGGTGCTCACGGTCGTCATGTTTGTTCTGCAGGCGATGGGTTACAGCGCTTAGCGCCTCTTTTGGACTCCAAACAGGCCGCAGCGATGGGCTGCGGCCTGTTTTTTTGCCTGCTGTAGGGTGTTAGCTATATGGCAGTGGGCAAAAAATGCCAAATATGAGTACTGTTGCTAAGTGAATAGCATTTACATCCAAGAAGATAATGAACATAAACTATAGTATGTTCATTAAAATTGGTTCCAATACGCCTTAAACCAGTCAGGTTGGCTGCTTTAGGGGTTGTAGGAGACGCTCAGACGTCATTTTGGGTGGTTTTGCCTGTTACTAAAATGGTAACACTACTCATATTTGCCTTTTTTGTCCACAGACCTTTGAGGTTGCGGCGAAAAGGGCTTGTTTTGATTGTTTGGGGCAGGCGCGAGGCGCGGAAACGATGTCTGGAACGGCGGAGCGGCTTGGAATTCATCCGTAGAGGTCTTCATTGGCTGCGCCAGGAGTGTCCCTAACTGCCGGAGGGGGTGTCTGCCGTAGCAGACACCCCCTCCGGATGTGGGAAGTTTACGCTGCAGGTTACTTGTCGGTGCCCAGCTTGTGTGGCTTGAGAGCGAGCGCATTGACGAGTGCGTCGGTGGCAGACTTGACGGCTGCCGGCTGCGGATCGTTGACGTGATCCTCGGGGTGTACGGGCAGGTCCTTCTTGACGGCATCGTGGATCAAGTTGAGGTACTCAGTCACGCCAGTGGTCGATAGGTGCGTGCCATCGCCATCGAACAGGTCGTTGCGGTTGGCACTGTATCCGTACCAATCGATAACGCGCACGTTCTTGTAGCGCGTAGCGGCGTTGGCGATGGCCTGGTTGGTAGAGCCAACCCACGGCTGCGGGCTGCGCGTGTTCACAAACACCACAATACGCTTATCTCCTGCATCGGCCATGATGGCGTCGATCTGGTCGTCGGTTACCAAGCCGTTGGTGCCCAGCGCAAAGACCACGATCTTGCCGGCAAGGTTCTGCTGGAGATAGCCCTCAAATGTCGCGCGGCCCGCATCAAACTGGCGGCCCTTTTCGGCATCGATATGGCTGTGTGGGAACACGCCATCAAAGGAATCAACGGCACGCAGCGACACGGAGTCACCGATCATCAACAGGTCGTAGGAGCCATCGGGGAAGCCGTCGTTGTCCTTGTCGGTGTCGTCGGCCGCCTGCTGGTCGGTGGGCGCGGTGTTTTTGGCTTCCTTGTTCAGAACTTCGGCGCCCTCACCGCTCAGCGCAGACGTCTCGGGCACAAAGATCAGGCCGCCCAGTGCAACGACCAACACGACAGCGCAGGTTGCGCAGGCAGGGACGTGCGCGCGTGCCCAGTTAGCGGGCTTTGTGGTGCCATCGCGGAACTCGGCGACGGTGCGGCCGAAGGCGCCCTTCCTAAACGGCGTTTCGATAAAGCGATAGGAGCACTCGGCTACGGCGACCACCAGCAGCACCTGCAAAATGTACTGCCACCAGGGCGTATCGTTGATGTTGGCGACCGGGTTCATGAGCAACAGCAGCGGATAGTGCCACAGGTAGATGCTGTACGAGCGCTTGCCAATCCACACGAGCGGCTCGGCGGACAGCGCGCGGGCAACCATTCCCTGGGGCTGCACGCAGGCCGCGATGACCATGAGCGTGAGGATCGAGCACAGCAGTGTGCCTCCGCGATACTGGAAGGCGGTGTAGCCGTTGGTGAGCGCGACCATGGCGGCAAGGCCAACCAGACCCACGACGCCCAACACATCGATGGATGCGGGCGAGGACCAAAAGCGCACGAGGGCGCTCGGCTGTGCCGGGGCGGTCTCGGCTGCTTCGTCGGCCTTCTCGCCAGGCTTGCCCTCGGCGTTCTTGCCGTGCTTGGCGGCGCCAGCTAGGCGATTGAGCCCCAAACGACGAGCGAGACGCACCGGCGCCAGGTCGCGATCGGGGATAAAGGCCATCCAGGCACCCAGCAGCAGCGAGAACACGCGGGTGTCGGTGCCGTAGTACACGCGGCTGGGGTCGGCGGCAGGGTTGTAAAGCACCATCATGGCTAGGGCAGATACCGCGGCAAGGCCCAGAACCACGCGGCGCGTGTTGGGCTTGCTCACATGCATGGATACCATGGCAAACAGCAGTGGCGGCCAAATCAGGTAGAACTGTTCCTCGATGGCAAGCGACCAAAAGTGCGTGAGCGGCGAGGGGTCGCCCAGAGCATTGAAGTACGAGACGTTTTGGGCAATCTGCCACCAGTTGTTGAAGAACAACAGCGACGGCAGGATGTCGGGGCGCATCTTGGTGAGCATCACGTGGTTGAAGACGGTGCACAGCGCACAGGTCACCACCACGACGGTCACCACGGCGGGGACCAGGCGACGGATGCGGCGGATCCAGAAGCTCTTGAGGTCGATGCGGCCGGTCTTAGCGACTTCGTTGAGCAGCAAGCGCGTGATCAGATAGCCCGAAAGCACAAAGAAGATCGTGACGCCGAGCAGGCCGCCCTGAGCCCACGTGAGGTTAAGGTGATAGAGCACCACCGCGACGACGGCGAGCGTACGCAGGCCGTCGAGTGCAGGGATGTAGCGGGACTTGGGGCGAGCGGGCGTCTGCTCCGCGGCGGGAGTGTTGGCGCGGCCCGCGTTGTTGGCAGAAGCGCGATGGGGGCTCGCGGTGCGTCGCGGTTCGTCGGCACGGCGTTCGCCCTTCACGCGTTCGTGCGGCGCCGGCTCGTTGCCCGTGCGGCGTCGACCGCGCGAGCCCGATTGCGAGAGTTGTTCCATAAAACATCATCCAATGACGAGAATAATCATCACGCCTTCATTGTAGCTGCCTGCTCCTGTGAATGCTTGCTGCTGGCGCAAGCTCAAGCGCGCGTCCACATCAAAGTGAACTAAAGTTATAGGGGGTGCGAGAGTGCACGATCGACGGCCGACGGTGGGCATAAGGCCCGCAGATGAGGAGGTTTCCATGGCAGATCGCGGCATCGTTGCGGTGTTCGGCAGCATGAACATGGACCTTTCGGTGGCGTGCGAGCGCATACCGCGTGCGGGCGAGACCGTCGGCGGCAGCGGGTTTATCACCAACGCCGGAGGCAAGGGCGCCAATCAGGCCGTAGCTGCCGCGCGTATGGGCGCGTGCACGCACATGATCGGCGCGGTCGGTCGCGACGCGTTCGGCGCGTCGCTCGTGGCGGGGCTCCAAGACGCCGGCGTGGACTGTGACTTTGTAGTGCATCGCGATGACGTGGAGACGGGAACGGCGACCATCATTCGCTGCGAGAGCGACAACCGCATCATACTGTCACCGGGCGCCAACCATGCGCTTGCGGGCGCGGACGTTGCCTGCGCGTTGAGGCGTCTGGTGGCCCATGAGCTCGACGGCGACGCCAGCGAGATTGCCCCGGCTGCCGGAAGCGTCTTTATCGCCCAGGGCGAATGTGACCTTGCGGCGACGGCCGAGGCGCTTGTTTGCGCTCACGAGCTGGGGTTCTATACGGTCTTTAATCCAGCGCCCGCCTGCGAGCTGCCTGCGGAGGTCTGGCCTGCGGTCGACCTGGTCTGTCCCAACGAGACCGAGTGCCAGGTGCTGACGGGCATTCTGCCCACGGATGATGTGAGTTGCGTCGCCGCGCTCAATGCGCTGCTCGACAAGGGCGCCGGCGCCGCGGTCATCACGCTGGGCGGTGCCGGCTCGGTTACGCTCGGCGATGGCGGTGAGCTGCTGCGCATGCCGGCACTTTCGAGTGCGGTAGTCGATACCACGGCCGCCGGCGATACGTTTATCGGCGCGTTGGTGGCGGCTCGCCTAGAGGGCTTGCCGCTCTTTGAGTGCATGGCCGCGGGCGCTCGCGCCTCGGCAGTGACGGTGTCGCGCCTGGGCGCTCAGCAATCGATTCCCACGCGCGCCGAAGTTGAACATTGGTTTGGTTAAACGATAAAGACGGAGAAGCGGAGTAGAACAATGGCAATCAAGAAGCTGATCCTTGATCTGGATATGGGTGTGGACGATGCGATGGCGCTGGCCTATGCCATCGCGAGCCCCGAGGTGGAGCTCGTGGGCATCACCACGTGCTTTGGCAACGTGCGCGTCGAGCAATCGGCGCACAACTGCCTGGCGGTGCTCGATCTGCTGGGTCGCCCCGAGGTTCCGGTGTACCTGGGTGCCGACCGTCCTCTGCAGGCGACTGAGCCCTATACGCCGCCGGCGTCCACCGCGCTCATTCACGGCAAGAACGGCATCGGCGGCGCGAGCGTGCCCGCGTCGCCCTACGAGCCGGTGGGAGCGACCTCGGCCGACGGCAACGCTGCGGTCGATTATCTGATCGATGCCGCGCGCACCTATGGTCCCGATCTGGTCTACGTAGCGACTGGCCCGCTCTCCAACCTGGCGCTCGCCCTGGAGCGCGATGCGGCGGCGATGATGTCCATCGGCCGCGTGGTCGTGATGGGCGGCGCCCTTACCGTGCCCGGTAACGTGAGCGCGGGCGCCGAGGCCAACATGGCGAGCGACCCCGAGGCAGCCGACGCGGTGCTGCGCTCGGGTCGTAAGCTCACCATGGTGGGTCTGGACGTGACGCATCGCGTGGTGCTCACACGCCGCGACATTGCCGGCTGGACGGGCTCGGGCACCATGGCGGGCTGCGCATTTGCGAGCATGGTCGAGCACTACATTGGCTCGTACGAGATGAACGCACCCTACCTGGGTGGTTGTGCGCTGCACGATCCGCTGGCCGTTGCCGTGGCGGTCGACCCCACGCTCGTAGGTGCGCTCGGCTGCAACCTGCGTGTTGATCTGCTGGGCGAGTACCGCGGTCGCACCATCTGCGATGAGCGTCGCCTGTCCGATCCGGACAAGAGCGCGCTTGTGGCACTGACCGTGGATGCTCCGCGCTTCCTGTCCGAGTTCAAGACGCGTATGGCCCGTGTCCTTGGCTAAGTTGTCTTTTTGGGACGGGGCTTTTTTGACTGGTATGATTGGTGTGACCATTCGAACCAGCTAAAAGAGCCCCGTCCCAATTTGACTATCGAGAGGATCTGCCATGGAGCGCATCGCGAGCTTTTCCGTTGACCATCTGCTGCTTGAGCCCGGCGTGTACGTGAGCCGCATCGACCGCGATCCGGCGACCGGCGCCGCCGTTACCACCTTTGACCTGCGCCTGACCACGCCCAATAAGGAGCCGGTCATGAACACGGCCGAGTGCCACACCATCGAGCACCTGGGCGCGACGTTCCTTCGCAATCATGCCGAGTGGTCGAGCCGCATTGTCTACTTTGGCCCCATGGGCTGCCGCACGGGCTTTTACCTGGTTGTCTTTGGCGAGCTGACGAGCGAGAAGGTCTTGCCGCTCGTCCGCGAGCTGTTTGAGTTTGTCGCCGGCTTCGAGGGCGATGTCCCCGGTGCCGCTCCCGAGGAATGCGGTAACTACCTGGACCAGAACCTCCCCATGGCCAACTGGCTTGCGCGCCGCTACCTCGACCGCGACCTGGCCGATATCGACGAGAAGCATCTGCACTATCAGCAGGCGTAAGGGCTTTGTCGTCCAAAACGCGCGCATTGGGCGCCTTCGCTTATGCGGGGGCGCCTTTTTGTTGATTGGTCGGGGTGAGCGTTCAAAATCGCTCATGTTTGTTCTAGAATGTTCGTATAGTCACATTTACAAACAGGAGTGAACATGCATATCTACTCTGTCAACGATCCCGAGTTCAAATCCTATGGCAACGTTTGGGATGACGTTCCGTCTGAGCTCACGTCGCCCGTGCTCGAGGCGCTCTCTGCCACGCCCATCCCCGAGGGCAGCAAGTACGTTGCAAGTGCGCCGGAGCTCGAGGGCGTCAAGGATGCCGATAAACTGGGCTTTCTCATGTTTGGTGGCCGTCCCTTCCAGCTCGGCTGGTGCAACGGCCACAACACGCGTCTCAACTGCCTGGAGTACCACCGCGCGAGTGAGTTCAACCTGGGCGCGCGCGACTTTATCCTGCTCGTGGCGCATCGCTGGGAGATCGAGGACGGCAAGCTCGATACCGCGTGCGTCAAGGCGTTCTGCGTGCCGGCGGGCAAGGTTGTCGAGGTCTTCAACACCACGCTCCACTACACGCCGTGCATGGTCGACGACGGTGGCTTCCAGGTGATGGTGGCGCTTCCCGCCGGCACCAACGGCCCGCGCCCCGAGGCCGCAACCGACATGCCTACCGCCGGTGACAGCTACTGCTACTGGAAGGCCGACAAGTGGGTTCTCTGCCATGCTGACAGCCCCAAGGCTGCCGAGGGCGGCTACGTAGGCCTCATCGGCAAAAACCTCGATATCGCCTGCGACTAGAATCTTCTGTCTCGATCTGTAACATCTAGCGGGCTAAATCGTCTCTACCTGTTACAGATTTAGACAAACTGCAGGGGACAGACCGAACAATCTCGATCTGTAACACCAGGCTCGGTTTCGACGGCCTACCTGTTACAGATCGAGCCAAACCGGGCCCAAGCCGCCACAAAGGTGCCTGTCCCCTTTGTGGTGGCTGCCTAGAGTTGGCTGCGCAGATAGTCAGCCATATATGGAACGGCGAAACGCACGTAACCGCGGCGCGCCTGTTCGATTACGCCGGCGTCGATGAGGCGCCGGCGATACTTTTGCGCATAGTCGGGTGTGACTGACATACGTTTCGCTACATCGGAAATGCGCGAAACGGCGTCTTCGTCATCAGTCATTGCGTCGAGAAACGCGACGTCTTGGTCCGATAGCGCGGCGAGCGTCGTTTCACAAACATCGTTTTCGAAATCGGCTTTTGACGCTTCGATAGCTCCGTCGACTTGCTCTGGCGTTACGTGTTCTCCTGTCTTGCAGCGATTGCCGATGTTATAGCCGATGAGCTGCAGCATATAGGGCGAGCCTTGGGTTGCGCGAGCGGCACGGAGGCGAAGATCGCCTGGAATATCAAGGTCGAGCTCTTCGAAAGCCCGCTGATAATAGGCATCGACATCTCCGACTGAAAGCGGTTCGAGCGTGACCTTGCGAGCGCGGTTGAGAAATGTCAGCACGCGGTCATTGAGCGTTGCACAGACGGCTCCCGGGAGACCTGCCATAACAAGCGCGACGTTGAGTCCCTCACCGACCAGCTCTTGATAGGCGGTGACGAGCTGTCTAATCTCAGGTGAATTAGCTTGGAGCTCATCGATAAGGATGAGGATGCCGTGCCCCTGCTCGGTCAGCTTGCGCGCCAGCTGCGTGAGTTTGAACTGGAAACTCTTGGTCTCCTGCACATCGCGTGTGAACTCGAGACCGGCTGAGAAGCCGAAGACGCTCAAGCTACCGCCAGAAAGTTTGGGGAGATGACGCTTGCTGACATAAGGCTCGCCTGCTTCTTGGATTTTTTCAACAATGCGCTCAAGCATATCTTCGGAGGCTACGGTGGGTGTGGCGACAACAAAACCGAGCTTGCGTGCGCGGTCGGCAAGTTCCCACAGAAGAACCGTCTTGCCGCTGCCTCGCTGGCCGAGCATGAGCATGGCTCGGTCTCGATTGCCCGGCTCCTGCTCAAGACCGGAGATGAATGTCGAAATCACGTTCCCGCGACCCACCAGATAGGACGGGCGATTTCCAAATGAGGGGGAGAAGATGGTTTCAGTCATAAGTCTCCTTTCCTTTTTTTCCTATTTTTTCCTTTTTTTCCTATTCAGTCAAATGAATTGCTGAGCGAAGGCGGTTACGTAGGCCTCGTCGGCAAAACCTCGACATCACCTGCGACTAGAATCTTCTGTCTCGATCTGTAACATCTAGCGGGCTAAATCGTCTCTACCTGTTACAGATCGAGACAAACCGGGCCCAAGCCGCCACAAAGGTGCCTGTCCCCTTTGTGGTGGTTTGGGGCGGCGGTATCAGAAAGTGTCAGACGGGGGCGGCTGCCGGGCCGCCGTGTGCGAAAAGAAGTGTCGGCCTGCGTCGCTGTCGTTGGGCGAGGCCCTATTTGCGGGGATACTGAAACCACGACAAGCAGCGTATGAAAGGATCGATGCATGGCTTTTCGTAAAGACTTTCTGTGGGGCGGCGCGACGGCTGCCAACCAGTGCGAGGGCGCCTATAACGTGGACGGCCGCGGCCTTGCCAACGTGGACGTGGCTCCGCACGGCCCCGAGCGCTATGCGGTGGTCTCCGGCCAGCGTAAAATGCTCGACTTCGAGGACGGCTATTACTATCCCGCGCAGACCGGCATCGATTTCTATCACCACTACAAAGAGGACATTGCTCTCTTTGCCGAGATGGGCTTTAAGACCTTCCGTATGAGCCTGGCTTGGACCCGCATCTTCCCCAACGGCGACGAGACCGAGCCCAATGAGGCTGGCCTGGCCTTCTACGAGGATGTATTCCGCGAGTGTCAAAAGCACGGCATCGAGCCGCTCGTGACCATCGCGCACTTCGACTGTCCGATTCACCTCATCAAGGAGTACGGCGGCTGGCGCAACCGTAAGCTCATCGACTTCTACAAGAACCTCGCGACCACAATCTTTACCCGCTACAAGGGTCTGGTGAAGTACTGGCTTACCTTTAACGAGATCAATATGATCTTGCACCTGCCGTTTATGGGTGCCGGTCTGGTCTTTGAGGAGGGCGAGAACAAGGAGGCTGTCGAGTACCTGGCCGCCCACAACGAGCTCGTTGCCAGCGCTTGGGCAACCAAGATTGCCCACGAGATCGACCCCGAGGTCAAGATTGGCTGCATGCTCGCCGCAGGTAGCTACTACCCCTACAGCTGTCGTCCGGGCGATGTGCGCCAGGCGCAGCTCGACAATCAGGACAATTACTTCTTCGTCGACGTTCAGAGCCGTGGCTACTACCCGGCCTATGCCGTCAAGAAGCTCGAGCGTCTGGGTATCGATGTGGGCATGACGGACGAGGACCGCGAGATCCTGGCCGCCAACACCGTCGACTTCATCAGCTTTAGCTATTACAGCACCCGTTGCTCCGCCGGTGCCGATAACCCCGATGTCGAGCGCACTCAGGGCAACGCCTTCGCCGGCGCCAAGAACCCCTACCTGCAGGAGAGCCAGTGGGGCTGGGCCATCGATCCACTGGGCTTCCGCATTACGCTCAACGACCTGTACGACCGTTATCAGAAGCCACTGTTTGTGGTTGAGAACGGCCTGGGCGCCAAGGATGTTGTCGAGGAGGATGGTTCCATCAACGACGACTACCGTATCGACTACCTGCGCCAGCATATCGCCGCGATGCGCGATGCGGTGACCGAGGACGGCGTTGACCTGCTGGGCTACACCACCTGGGGCCCGATTGACCTGGTGTCTGCCGGCACGGGCGAGATGTCCAAGCGCTACGGCTTTATCTATGTGGACCGCGATGATGCGGGCAACGGCACCCTCAAGCGCTCCAAAAAGAAGAGCTTCGACTGGTACAAGAAGGTTATCGCCACCAACGGCGAAGATTTGGCCTAGGCTTTCCCGATAACCGTAGCCTCCTAACCAAGGCGCCCGGCGAGTATGTGCTCGCCGGGCGCCTTGCCGTCTGCGAATTTTGGGACATGCGGCCCGCTTTTTCGACCCATCTGTCGGTACACTAAAAGCACTATGGGTACCCGCGAGCGACATATCGGCCACGCGGCCGCCCGATCCGCTCCCGTGGCGGATCCCAGGGGCGGCAGGCTCTTCGCCATGCCGCGATTCCTTGTTGGCATAACACATCAGGTGTACCGCCACCGCGTCTTTGCTATCGCCGGTGTCATCACCGCGCTGTTCCTCATGCTTTTGGTGGTCTTGCCGTCGCTGTTCGCCTTCGACCCCAAACTTTCCAACGCCGTGCCCGCCCATAGCGAGGTGTCCGAAGAGGTCGTGGATGCGCTCGTCCATTCGAGCTCTCTCCCGCTGCTTGTCGCCGCAATAGTATTTTCAATTTGGGGCGTATCGGTCTATCTGCGCTGTTTGGACTATGTGTTGCGCCGCCGCCTTGTTGCCATCGCCACCATCTGCACCCTGTGGATGATCGAAGTCATTCTCAAGTACAAGTCGTTCACGCCGTTCTATGCCACCGTGCTGTGGTACCTGTACTACGTGCCCATGACGCTCATTCCGCTGCTCTACCAGTTGTGTGGCCTGCGCCTTGCGGGCCTGGAGCAACACCGCCTGGATCGCCGCTACTGCGTTGCGCTGTGGATTGTGGCCATCCTGCTTATCGGATTTGTGCTCACCAACGATTTTCACCAGCAGGTCTTCCGCTTTGACCGTACAAGCGACACCTGGAGCAACGATTACACGTACGGCTGGGGTTATTTCGCCGTCTTAGCGTGGACGGCCTTTAACTTCGTGGCCTTTTTTATCCTGGTTGGTCGGTCCTCGTTCTTTCGCATCCAGCGTTTCTCGGGTACGGCGGCGCTCGTACTGCTGGGTGGCGCATTCTTTGCCATCTCGTATGCGTTGCGCGTGCCCTGGGCATGGAAGCTCAACTTTTCGCTCGTCTACTGCGTTCTGTGCGTGGTGGCGATGGAAATCTGTCTCGATTGCGGTGTCATTCCGTCATATCACGACATTGCCGGCATCTTTGACACCTTGCCGCTTGACCTCAAAGTTCTAACGCGCGACCTGCAGGAAGTCTATGCCACGCCAGTGTCAAAGCCAATGCCGGTGGGCGTGCGCGAGGAGTTGCGGGTCCAGGAGCACGGCCGCGCCCATGCCTTTGCCGTGGCGTCCGATCCCGATGTAATGTACCGTGCCTTCCCACTGCTGGGCGGATCGGCCCTGCTTGCCCAAGACGTGTCGGAGCTCAACGAGCTTAACCGTGAACTGGCACATCGTCGCATGGAGTTGCAGCGTCAAAACGAGCTGCTCGCCGCCGACTACGACCTTAAGACGCATTTGGCAGATCAAGAGGCCGAGACCCTGCTGGTCCAAGACGTGGATCAAGCGCTTGCCCGCGCGCTCGAAGGGATGTACGACCTGCTGAGCTCGCTGCCGCCGTTGACCGACGAAGCGTCTTCGCACGAGCGCTACCGCATGCTGCAGCGCGCCAAGATGCTCGTCGCCTATTGCAAGCGCAAGGGGTCGCTCACGTTGGCACAGCACGGGGAGAGCGGTTTTGATCGCGACCGCATTCAGCTCATTGCCAACGAGCTCGCAAGCGACCTGCGCACCATCGATATCGATTGCGCCTCGATTATCGCCATACGGCGCCCGATGCACGCCAGTACGGTAAGCGCCCTGTACGACTGCGTGTATGACTTTGCGTTTTTTGCCTACACCACCGACCATCCGGCGCTTATGTATCACTTGGGCGACCATGACCGATGCAGTGTCGAGCTGCGCGCCACGCTTTTTTCCAACGATGATGCAGATCTTTCGCAGACGCCCGCTGCGCAAGAGCTCGAAAGCGCTCTGCAAAGGCGCAACGTGGCATACCGCCTTGAGGGCGAACCCGGCCAGTTGCGTATGATCGTGTTGATGCCGAGGGCGGGTGAGTGACGATGCAGATTTCGCTCATCCTTCCCCAAATCGTTGCGCTCGATGTTGTCTTTGCCCTGGCTGCGTGTCTGCAGACGATCCACGTCCCGCTCATCTCATCGCGCCGCTCGTCCTATAACCGTAAGGTGATTTGCGCCTACGAGGCGAGCCTCGTGGTTCACCTGGTGGTTTCGGCGCTTATCTTGTTCGCGTCGTCTGGCTCGTATCTGGTGGCGCCGCTTGACGTTTGTGCCAGGGCAATGGGCGGAGTGCTGTGGCTCAATGCCGCAATCTTTGCCTATGGCGTGGTGCTTATGGTGCGCTATCGTCGCCCCGTCATGCTGGTCGAGCTGCTGCTTGTTGTCGCCGTTACACCGCCGGTGGTTTTTGCCATGGGCTCGGCGTGGACCGTTGTCCTTATCGCAGAGGGAGCGTTCTTCCTGTTCCGTTCCATCGCGGCGCTCTTGATGGACGTCCGTAACCGCCAGGAGGATATCACCGCGTTCTCGACGATCGAGACCATCAACGTGATTCCCGTGGGCATCCTGTATCTGGACCCGAGGGGCCGTCCGCTGCTCATGAACCGCTGCATGCGCAGAAACCTGGTGGAACTTCATATGCCCACCGACCTAGGCGATATGAGCGGCACATGGAACGACCTGCGCAAACTCAGCATGCAAATGCCCGAAAGCAGCCAGAACCGTGTGCGGATTAATCTGGACCGCTTTGGTGAGGCGTGGGCGGTGGTCGAGGTTTCTCCCGCCGAGATTCGCTTGTTTGTGCACGATGACGTTATGGTTTCGGGCCGCCTCTTTGAGCGCATTATCGGCCTGGATGTAACAGAGTATGCGCATGCTCATGATCGCCTGGCGCAAGCCAACCACCTGCTTGAGCTTGCGGGCCAAGAGCTCCAAGCCCAGATCGAAGAAGTCAAAAAAGTTGCTGACAATGCGGCCTATCTGCGTATGCGCGCTCGCGTGCACGACGTGATCGGGCAGCGCCTGTCCATCCTCCATCGTTATCTGGAGGAGGGGCGCCTGGATGACGAGTCACTCGAGCAGATCGACCCGCTGCTGCGCTCAATCGCTGCCGATCTGCGCAGTGGGGGCGACACCGAACCGACAGAGCAACTGGGCGATATCGTCCATGCCTTTGGCCTGGTGAGTGTGCAGATCGATGTGGAGGGCGAGCTGCCTGAGGACGCGCGTGTCGCCGCAGCCTTTCTGCAGATTATCCGCGAAGCCTCGACCAATGCCACCAAGCATGCACAGGCCCATCGGGTCCATGTGCGCCTGTGGCGGGAGACGTCGGAAGGCAGCGCTGTTGCGCGGATGACCGTTTCTAACGACGGCGCGCCTGCACCCGTATCGTATCGCGAGGGAACGGGTATTCCAGGTATGAGGCATGTCGCGCAAGATCTGGGCGGCTGCCTGGAAATCCATGCCGCCCCGTCCTTTACGCTTGCGGTGTCCATCCCGCTCAACGCCAGCGCCACAGCTCAAAGGAGAAACTCATGATTCGCGTCCTTATCGTCGAAGACCAAGCTATCTTGCGCGAGAGCCTGGCGCGCTCCGTTGGCGACCAGCCCGATATGACCGTTGTTTCCGCCATTGCCGATGCTTCCGAGGCCTTGGGTGTCGCGCTCAAGGAGCGTCCGGACATGATACTGATGGACGTATGTACCGAGCATGATTCCAACGGCATCGTGGCGGCGGCACGCATTAAAGAACAACTGCCCGAGTGCCGCGTCATTATCATGACGGGTATGCCCGAGATCACCTTTGTGGACCAGGCGCGCGAGGCGGGCGTCGACAGCTTTGTGTACAAGAACGTCGGTATCGACGAGCTATTCGCCGTGATGCGCTCCACGCTGGCGGGTTACTGCACGTTTCCCAAGCCGCCCGAGAGCATCTTCTCGGGCACGGCGGCCCTCGACGATGTCGAGCTGTCGATCTTGCGCCTTGCCTGCGAGGGTAAGAGCCGCCGCGAGATCGCGGCCGAGCTGTTTATGAGCGAGGGCACCATCAAACGCCGCATCTCGGAGATTCTCAACAAGACCGGCTACGACAACATCATGCGCCTGGCCGTGCGCGCAGTAACGGAGGGCAGCATCGTTCCCAACATGGAGCGCCCGTAGTCGGTGCGCTCACCCGTGTTCCGGCGCCGTAAAGATAGGCCGCCCGCCGTTTCGCATCTAAAAACGGCGGGCGGCCTGCTTGTATGGGCAGTGCTGTCGGCATAAAGCGGCGGGGCCGCAGGATTATCTCCTGCGGCCCCGCTTGACATGTGCGCGGATGTGTCCGCCAATCCGCGGCTGATGTTACGTGCCGTTACGCGATGGTTGCGGTGTAAGAGGCGACGTCCTCGTAGGAATCGGTCGGGTAGGCGTCGATGCCGATGGTCGTATTGACGAGGTCGTCAAGGCTGTCAAGCTCGCCGTTCGAGAACGTGAATTCCTCGGTGGCGTTGGTACCGGGCATCAGGTGAGCCGAGAACCAGGGTTCCTTCATGGTGCCGTTGACGTTGGTCTTGCCGGAAGGAGCGTAGAAGGTCAGGTCCTTGTCGCTCTTGTTGGTGATGTTGACGACAAAGCCGATATCGCCCCAGTCGTCCTTGAACTTCTCGGTGATGGTGATGGTGCACAAATCGTCATCGGCGACGGTAACGGCGGGGGAGATTTCGACGCTCTGGACATCGTCGTCTTCGACGGCCTCATCGATCTCCTCTTCCTTCTCGGCCGCCTCGCGATCCTTCTTCACCGTGCCGGACAGATCCTTGTCGGACTTGGTGAAGATAAGCTTGTCGCCGTCCACCTCAAGGACGAGCTTGTCGTCCTTGAGCTTCAGGTCGTGCGACTCATCTTCGGCGGTAATCGTTACGGTGGTGGCGTCCTTGGCTTCCCATTTCAGGTCGGCGACTTCAAGGAACATATCGAGGACGCCTGTGCCGTCCTCGTCGAGGATCAGGACGCAGTTGAGGCCCCACTCCTTGAGCATATCCATGTACTCATCGGTCAGCTCTTCGCCATCCAAGGTTCCACCCGAGTACTGCCAGCTGCCGACGAAGTTGGCCTTGGGGTCCTTGCCGCCGCCGCTGCAGCCCGTCAGGGCAAAGGCGAGCGCCAGGACGCATGTCAGAAATGCGAGTACGGACTTTTTGAACGTTGTCTTCATGGTGTCCTCCTTTATCGAACGAAACCCATAGAAGCAAATGCGGGGGTGGCGGACCCCCGCCAATTACCAGATAGAGGGGCTAGGGCCTGGGCGTTCCGCAGTTGCTGCAGAACTTGCCGCCGTTTTCGCTGCCGCAGTTGGGGCAGAACCACTTGGCCGGTGCCGGGGCGGGTGCGGGACTACCGCACTCGGAGCAGAACTTGCCGGTGTTGGTGGCGCCGCAGCTGCAGGTCCATGCGCCGGCCGCAGGTGCGGCGGGAGCCGGTGCGGGGGCGGGTGCCGGAGCCGGCTGCGGGGCGGCCTGTTGCTGTGCCTGGCCGGCGGCGAACAGCTGGCTGGCGTTCATGCCGCCCATGCCACCCGCCATGCCCATGCCCATAAAGCCTGCCATCGCGCCGTTGGGGTTGGCGGCTGCCGCGCGCATTGCGTCGCTCTGGGCGCTGGCAATGTTGGCTGCCGCCATGGTGGGATCGCGCATGACCGCGGCTTTCTGCAAGTCCTTGATCATCTGCTCGTCCTCTTGCGAGGCGGCGATGGAGTTGACGCCAAAGCTTACGATCTCGACGCCGCGCAGGTCACGCCAGTCGGCAGAGAGGACCTCGTTGAGCGCGCGGGCGAGCTCGGTGGTGTGGCCGGGGATGGCGCTGTAGCGGATGCCCATCTCTGAGATCTTGGCAAAGGCGGGCTGCAGGGCAGTGAGCAACTCGGACTTAAGCTGGCTGTCGATCTTGTCGCGCGTGTAGCTATCGGTCACGTTGCCGCATACGTTGGTGTAGAACAGCAGCGGGTTGGTGATGCGGTACGAATACTCGCCGTTGCAGCGCACGGAGATGTCGACGTCCAGACCAATGTTGTTATCGACCACGCGGAAGGGAACGGGCGAGGCGGTGCCGTACTTGTTGCCGATGATCTCCTTGGTGTTGATGAAGTAGACGCGCTGGTCCTTGCCCGCATCGCCGCCAAAGGTAAAGCGGCTGCCGATATTGGCAAAGGTCTCCTTGATGGAGTCGCCCAGGTTGCCGCTAAAGACGCTCGGCTCGCTGCCGGTATCGAAGACGAACTCACCGGGCTCCAGCGCGACTTCGATGATCTTGCCGTTTTGCACCACGAGCATGCCCTGGCCGTCGTTGACGGCGATGACCGAGCCGTTGGAGATGACGTTGTCCTCGCCGCGCGTGTTGGAGCTGCGGCCGCCGGTGCGCTTGCTGCCCTTGCAGGCCAAGACGTCAGCAGGCATCGATTCGCAGTAGATAAATTCCTTCCACTGGTCGGCCATGACGCCGCCGGCAGCTCCCAATCCAGCTTTCAAGAGTCCCATGGTGATCTTCCTTTCTCGTCAGAGGCCGGGTGGTATTGGTTGGATTGCTTAGTCGTCCTTGTCGTCTTTCATGACAACGGTGGTCTCGGTGTGGCTGAAGGTGTCGTGCTTCTCGGTCAGGTCGAGCTCGCCGCAGTATTCGTCGGCGTGGGTGGCCTCGTTGGCCGTTTTGAGCTGGCCTACCAGCAGCACGTCTCCGATGATTACGATGATCAGCGGCGCGATGATGTTGATGAGGATGCCCTCGATATCAAAGGTGAGGTAATCCGGATCGAAGGCGTATTCCCCCATAAAGAGAATCTGGGAGAGAATAAATCCGATCACAAAGAACAGCACCGAGGCGATGGCGAGTTTGGGCTTGGAGCAGGGGAGTTCGCCGACCAAGCGGCCGGTCTGGCCGTTCATGGCAAACAGGTAGCTCTTGCCGTTCCACGAGGTGGAGAGCATCCAGACGGGGAACAGGGCGTAGTCGCTGTCTTCCCAGGTGTAGTCGAGCTGCTTGCTTTCGACCGTGGCGTCGTCGTATTCGTCGACGACGGTCTCGCGCAGGGCCGAGATCGTGCTTTCTTCCATACGGCGCTCGGCGCGCGCCTTGCAGGTCTCGCAGTCCTCGTCGTAACGGTTGGCGATGTAGCCGGGCATATATGCGACCGAGAACGGACGCAGAGCGTCGTAGTCAAACGGCTCGATGGCGTCCATGTGGCCGTCGGGCATCTTGGACGATCCGTCGACGGGCACGCGCTTAAACGAGATATTGCCCTTGCGATAGGCATCGTAGTGGTCGGTGGTCGTGACGGTGCGGTCGGATTCCTCGGTCACGGTCTCGTTGGTCGCGTCAAAGTACACTTCGCCGTCAACGCGGGCGCCGTAGAGCCAAAACGGCACGTAGACACCTTGGACCTCGTCGATGTGGTTGCCGGTGACAAAGCTCTTGGGCAGCAAGATCTTGCCCTTGTAGTGTTCCTTGAGTGCGGCCGTGACGTCGTCGCGCCCGAGCTTAAACGGAATCACCAGGTCGGGCGAGAAGTCGCCAGAGAGCTGGCCGGGCGCCACGGCGGAGTTGCCGCAGTACGGGCAGGTGGTGACGGCGACGGTGCCGTCGGACACGAGCTCGGCACCGCACGACGAGCAGATATAGCCGGCGTTTTGGGCGAGCTCCTGCACCGCAGCGTCGGCGGCGGGCTTGGGTGCTGCGGCTGCCGCATCGACTTTGGCGTCGGCTTTGTCCTGGCGCTCGCGATAGAGGGCCTCGACTTCTTCGACTTCAAAGCGCGAGTCGCAGTAGTCGCAGACGAGCTTTTGCTCGGCGCTGGCAAAATGCAAGGGGCCACCGCAGGCAGGGCACTGATAGTTAACGCTCTCGAAGGCCATGATCGGTCCTTTCCGTGCCGGGGGCTATGCGCCGATGGCGCCGCCGCAGTATTCGCAGCGCCCGCTGGCATCGGGAATGGTGGTGGCTCCGCAGAAGGGGCAGGTCACCGCGGTCTTGGGGGCCTTGGCGGCCACGACGCTGTCGCGCGTCTCCTGGCGCAGCTGCACCAGCGCATCGCGGACCTCGGTTGCCTGGCGTTTGGCCTCGCGGTATTCGATGGAGCCGCGCTGATCGATGGTGGAGTCGTTCACGCGCAGGTTGATCTCGGTAAAGTACGGCGTGTTGACATGGATGGTCAGATTGAAGTCGTAATCCAGGTCGTAGCGCGGCGGGTTGTAGCTCTCGCGCTCGCCGTCCTTGGTCTCGCGATAGATCTCGGTGCGCTGCTCGTCGATATCCATATCGCAGCCGAGTACCTGCGAGAACTCGATGATGTCGGGATTGGCGTCGCGCCAGCGGCTCTGCGAAGTGATGATCAGCAGGCCCGCGTCCTCATCGAGCATAATATTGGTGCGCCCGGCAGAAAGCGTGCGCGTGGGGTTGAACGAAGACAGGCGCTCGGCGTTGGCCTCGCGGTAGGCGAGTTGCTCACGGATGTCGTCCGCGGTGCTGGAGCGATAGCCGTGGAAGTAGGGGGAGAGCTTGCCGGCGCACTCTTTGCACAGGTAGCCTTCATTGATTTTTGTCTTACCTAGAAGTCCCAGCTCGGTACCGCAAATCGCGCACTCTTTCTTCTCGAACATCTTGTCAAAGAAGCCCATGGCTGCCTCCCATCAACTGGTAGCGTGTGTCACTTTCGATGATGGGGGAGTGCGCGATCATTCGCGATACCCAGACGGCTCAAGGAGTCTCCACAACTGGGACACATGGCCCATTTTTGACTAGTCATTGGGGACGTTCTTAAACGACTAGTCGCGGGGGACACTCTTCGGCCACTCATTGGGGACGTACTTAAATGAGTGGTAGTTGGAGACACTCCTGGCCGAGCTAGAGATTGCGCGCGTCCCTTCTGGTCCATGCGGCTCAAAATCGCGGCGTGATGTGGACGGCTGGGGTCGAATTGGCAGCATTTCGAGCCTGGCTTCGATATTGAGACTGGTTCTTTATTAAAATAGATTTCCAGACAATTGAGCGGCTGGGGGTTAACCATGAGGGGCATGGGAGACACAACCGCATATTTGCGTCGGGGCATTCGGGAGATTATATGCCTGGCGCTGTTCTTCTTCACGTTTTTGGCGTGCGAGTATCTTTTTGATGTGCGCATGGCCGAGTTCGTGTCTCCAAACGAGGTCGTTATTTATGAGAGCCTTGTTATCGGCGCGAGCGTGATTGGCTTTTTTGTGCGTCCCATTCTGTACTATCGCCGTCCCCATGCCATCGACGCAACGAGTGACGTCACGGGCGTTTTGCTGGTGGCGGCATTGCTGCTGATGATTATGGCAGTGCGGTTTGAGGTGGTAATTGCCGGCGGCCTGGTGGCGTGCTGCGCGCTGGGCTACTGCGGATCGACTGCCCACGCAAACTTTGCGCGGCGCTTTGCGCGGACGCCCTGCTTGGCGCGCGCCGCCGCACTTTCTTACGCCATGGGCGTTCTGGTGCAGGTCCTCAACCACATGGTGATGCCTGCCGGCATTCCTCAGCAGGCTGTTCTGGTCGTCTGTGCGATCGCGCAGGTGGCGTTGCTCCACGGTACCCGACGCGCCAAGCTGCGCGACGAGTCCGATCCCAACTTTGAACCCAGTGCTGCCGGGCTTTCGGTAGATGCTCTGGAATATGGCGCCAAGTGGCATGACGATCCCGAGGCAAAGGCGGCATTCCGCCGCACTGTAGCTCGCTTGACCGTGGCGACAGCGTATCTTTCCAGCGTATTCGCCGCTCTCAACGCGGGCCTCACAACCTTGCATGCTACCGGAGCTGTTGATTTGGGTGACTGGCCGCGCCTGCTGCTTGTCGTGAGCTCGTTGGCTGCCGGCGTCCTATTTGACCTGCGCGGCCGTTCGTATATGAATATCGGCATGACATGCGCCGCCATGTTGTCCACGCTTTCGTTCTTTGTGCTCATCATCGATGGCGGTGGCGGTAACGAGCTCGCTGCCACGATCATCTTTTATCTGGGGTCGGGCTTCTTTGTGGTGTTCTTTACCACAAAAATCGCCGCCATCTCGCTCTATGCGCGCTGGTCATATTTTTGGCCGTGCATGGGCCGCGTCGTCAACAACGTGTGCTCGATGCTCGTGACGGCGCCGGCGGTGGCGATCATCTCGAGTCAAAACGTGCTGGCGGCAGTCGGCGCGGCGCTCGTGACGTTTGTGGGCATTGCGATTACGCTGCTGGGGCAGTTGGGGCAACGGGCCGATGATGTCGTGATGCAGGATGGCCTGCCGCTTACCACCGACGATCTTGGTGGGGATCTTGCGCCCACATGCTTCGACCCCGAGCCCGTGGAGGCAGCGGAGCTCACGTCCGATGAACGCCTCGATGCCTTCGTCGCCACCTTCGGGCTTACAGAGCGCGAGCGCGATATTCTTGAGGTCTTGGTCGTTTCGGACCAGAGCGTTCAGGACATCGCCACAACGCTCTTCCTTTCGCGCTCCACGCTCTACCGCCACATTTCCTCGATCAACAAAAAGGCCGGTACCGCCTCGCGTGTGGCCCTTATCAACTTCTTCTGGTCCTGGACACCCAAGGACTAGCGTATGAGCCGCCGCCCAGTCCCTTACTCTAACGGGGGGCGTGGCTCCAAAGCACGCCCACATCGACGCCTCGCCTGCGCTAAACTGAAGAGCACGTACGCGATTACGAGAGGAGCCCGCATGGAGGCTTACAAGCAAGAGTTCATCAAGTTTATGGTTGAGTCCGACGTTCTTAAGTTCGGCAGCTTTACGCTCAAGAGCGGCCGTCAGTCCCCGTTCTTTATGAACGCCGGCGCTTACGTGACGGGCTATCAGCTCAAGAAGCTGGGCGAGTATTACGCCCAAGCCATCCACGATAACTTTGGCGACGACTTTGATGTGCTGTTTGGGCCGGCCTACAAGGGTATTCCGCTGGCCGTCGTGACCGCAATTGCCTACCACGAGCTGTACGGCAAGGAGGTCAAGTACTGCTGCGACCGCAAGGAGGCCAAGGACCACGGTGCCGATAAGGGCAACCTGCTGGGTTATGAGCCCAAGGACGGCGACCGTGTGGTCATGGTCGAGGACGTTACCACCAGCGGCAAGTCCATCGACGAGACCTATCCCAAGGTCAAGGCTGCTGCCGATGTCGAGATCAAGGGCCTGATCGTGTCCCTCAACCGCATGGAGGTCGGCAAGGGTGGCGTGACCACCGCACAGAAGGAGATCGAGGCAAAGTACGGTTTCCCCGTCGCGAGCATCGTTTCCATGGCCGAGGTCGTCGAGACCCTCTACAACCACGAGATCGACGGCAAGGTCGTCATCGATGACGAGCTCAAGACCGCCATCGACGCCTACTACAAGCAGTACGGAGCACGGGAGTAGGTAGTTACGCGGGTTTACCAACCCGCGTAACGGCTCGACGCTGCGCGGGCCGCATTTGGACAATCTGACGTTCAACTTCAAGGGCGCGACCAGAAGGTCAGCGCCCTTTCGTTTCACGTCACCTTGTCTCAAATGCGACCCGCTCGCTGTCCGTTCTCTACCTGCGGCGTCGTCTTGCTCCGAATGCGGCCCGTTCGCTGTCGTTGCCGAAACATCGGCGATGCCGGAGTAGTCATTGGGGACGTTCATAAATGACTACTCAGGAATGAGCGCGGATAATCTCCCGTTTTTGGCCTGTGTGCGGGCTCAAAGTGGGAGATTATCCGCGCTCGCTTTAATTTGCCTGGGCTGCGATGCCTATCTAATCGGCTCGGCGTCTTCCCTGAGAATCGAAAGATACTCTTCATACCCGTACTGCCGGTATCTCTGTCTTGACTCGTCGAGAGGACGGAGGATACCCAATTCTTCAAATGATTTGACGAGCGAGCTCGCGGTACTCCTGCCGATATCGAGTTGGGCAGCGATGAATGCGGTGTCGACGATGGGGTGCTCTTCAAGAATGCTCAGCAGCCTTTGCCCGTTTGCAGCAGTCCTTCCGAGATTTTCGGTAATGGTTGCTGTGGAACGGTTATGGAGGTCAACAAGGTTTTTTAAAGACCCTACCGAGTCCTTCGCACTCTCGAGAAGACTGTTGCAGAAAAACTCTATCCATTCCTCGTAAGTGCCTCTCTCCCTTACGGATGTGAGTTGTCGGTAGTACTCGCTTCGATTTTTCTTGAACTGGAACGATGGATAGAACAAGCAAGAATGAAGAACGCCATCATTGATGAGCATAAGTGTAATGAGAAGCCTGCCCAGGCGACCGTTTCCGTCTAGGAATGGATGGGCAGTTTCAAATTGGTAATGGACGAGCGCCGCCCGCACAATCGGATCTATTTCGACTTGAGGCTCATTGATAAAGCGTTCGAGGTCCTGGAGCGTGTTACTCAAATCTTCAATGTTTGGAGGGACAAACGATGCGGTTGCAATGGTGCAGCCTGAGGGGCCAATCCAGTTTTGTGAGGAGCGCAGCTCGCCTGGATTCTTCTCCGTTCCGCGCACTCCGTCCAGCAGGACCGCATGAACTTGCCTAAGAAGTCTCGTGCACAAGGGCATCTTTTTGAGCAGTTCTACGCCGCGGTCGACAGCACGGACGTAATTCACGACGTCTGCGACATCTTTATGATGGAGTTGTGTTTGCGATGGACTAAGTAGGTCGTCAAACGTGCACTGGGTTCCCTCAATTTGCGAAGAAAGGAGTGCTTCTTTGCGCACGTACATTGTCAGATACATGTCGGCGTTGGGAACAAAGTAGAGCATGCCTTCAAGCTCTCCAAGCTTTCGTGAGCATGCGGAAAGCGTGCGATAGGTTTCCTCGGTGAGGTTTAGCTGCCTCAATGATTGCAAGGGCGTTGGAAAAAACGAATAGTAAGCCAATTTCCCCGATAGATTATTGCGGAGCGTTCCCTGGCCGTTCTCCTCGATTTGCATCGCGCCCTCCATATCTTTAGTGCCGGAAACTCGTTATTAGGCTAATCATATCAATTCTAATAACGAGTTTAAGGATTAAATAGTTATTAGAATTGATGTAAACAATCTAATGATGAGAAGTCGTTATTACTTGACCATGGAGCTCGGCTTGGTACAGGGGAGGGGTTATCCAAAATGAGAGCGGATAATCTCCCGTTTTTGGCTCGGTGACGGCCTCAAAGTGGGAGATTATCCACGCTCGTTAGTTAAGCGTCCGAAAATCCACACTCGCCAAACCTACCAAAAAGGGACGGGTTTATTTTGGCACGTTTCGGTCGGTATCAGGAAGTGTCAGGGACGGGGCGGCGGCAGGACCCGAGAGCGAAAAGAAGTATCGGGTTTGGTGCGCCCGCTTCTGCCCGTCCCGTGCGCAGGCGATACTCGGCTTATCGACCCGCGATGCAAAGGAGATGCTCATCCCACGAGCACTACCGGGAAGGGCTCGCGATTCGAGTCCCCACCTTAGCATTTGAACCATTTGGCACTATAATTACCGTAGGCATGCGCACAACGTTGCGCTTAATCAAGAGGAGAAAACGTATGGGTCTGTTTGATATGTTCAAGAAGAAGGCTGAGCCCGCGGCTGCCGCTGCTCCGGCCTCCATCTCTGCTTCTGCCGGCGCCGACGTGCTGTGCTCGCCCGTCAAGGGCAAGGTCATCAAGATGGCCGACGTGCCCGATCCCGTCTTTGGTGGCGAGGTTCTGGGCAAAGGCTGTGCCGTGTGGCCCGAGGACGATCTGGTCTACGCTCCCTGCGACGGCAAGGTGACCGTCACCATGGGTCACGCCGTGGGCCTGCAGTCCGATAGCGGCATCGAGGTTCTGGTGCACGTTGGCGTCGATACCGTCAACATGAACGGTGATGGCTTCGAGGGCTTCGTCAAGGCCGACGACGTTGTGAAGGCTGGCCAGCCCATACTCAAGATCGACCGCGCCAAGATTGCCGCTGCCGGCTACAAGGACTGCGTCGTGGTGGCCGTGTCCAACACCGCCGAGTTTGCCGATGTCGAACTCGCCGTCGAGGCCGACTCCGCTGTCGCCGCCGGTGACGCCATCGTTAAGGTCGTCCGCAAGTAAACTGCGGCATCCAAAGGATGTGCAAGGGTGGTCGGGTTTTCCGGCCACCTTTTTTATTGCACCGCGGGAAAGCGTTTTGTTGCACGTTGGGCGGCCTTGCAAACCGTTCGGACGCTAAAACGAACCGACCGTGCCTTCGCGTTGCCTAGGGTGTTCATAAGTGGATAGTATGGGCTTACTTATTACAACGTGCGCCGCGTCTGGGAAGCGCAGTGCCGCTCATTGGGAGGAACAAAATGAAAAAGAAGCTGCTGCTTGCGCCCCTCATGGCCGTCTTGGTTGCATGTGTGGTCGTGCTTTCCGGCTGTGGAGGTCCTTCGGTTGAGGAGCTCATCACCGAGGATCTTACGACGCAGTTTGACGAGGTCAAGAACGGTGGCGACGACTTCCTCTCTGGTCTGGAGGAGGCTTCGGGCGACGAGTTCGAGCAGCTGGGTATCGATCCCAAGGAGTATGCCAAGACCTATCTCGAGGGCTTTGACTACAAGATCGGCGACGTGACGGTCGACGAGGACAAGGGTGTCGCGACCGCCGAGGTCTCTATCACATGCAAGTCTATGAACAAGATCGTCGAGGACTTCTCCACCCAGTATCAGGAGAAGGTCGCTGCGCTTGACACGGTTCCTTCCGATGACGAGCTGTACAAGATGGCCGGTCAGGTTATGGTCGATGTGACCAAGGCCACCGAGCCCAGGAAGACCACGGTTATCTTCAAGTACACCTGCAACGACGACGGCGAGTGGTCTGCCGACGACTCCGTCAACTCCGAGATGATGGATGCAATGCTGAGCTAGTTCGTTGCGGCGTTTTACCAAACGCCGCAACTGCTCGACGTTGCGCGGGCACCAGAGCGACAACTTGTCATTCAAAGAGGACAGTATGACCAGAAGGTCTATGCCGTCCTCTTTTCATGCCAATTTGTTCGCTCTGGTGTCCGCTCGCTGTCCGTCCTCTACCTGCGGCGTTGCCATTGTTGGGGTAGTCGTTGGGGCGTTCTTGTCTGACTAGTCGTTTAAGAACGTCCCCAACGACTACTTTCCGCGCAACAGCATTGTCGCAGCTGCGTTAAGCAGTGTCGCTCGTTACTCGCCCAGGATTAGCGCTGCGAGCTCGCCCTGGGTGTCCACCACGTAGTCGGCGCCGGCGGCTTCCAGCTCTGCGCGCCCGCGGAAACCCCAGCTGACGCCCGCACTCTTAAGGCCGGCGTTGTGGCCGGTCAGGATATCGACATTGGAATCGCCTACGTAGAGCGTGGTCGCCGGGTCGGCGCCTAGCTCTTCCATCACATGCAGCGTGACGGGTGCTTCGGGCTTGGGCGGAAACGCATCGACACGGCCCTGCACCAGCGCAAAGCGCTCGGAACCAGAATACTTTTCGATAAGCGGAGCCGCCGAGACGTGGTCCTTGTTAGTGAGCACGGCAAGCTGAACGCCCGCGGCGCGCAAGCGGTCGAGCATCTCGATCGTGCCGGCATAGGGAGCGGTGTGGTCTTCCTTGTGCTCGCCGTAGTAAGCCCTAAACTCGGCAAGCGTCTGCTCAAACATGCGGCCGTCGCCTGCGTACTCGGCGGGCATAAAGCGCTCAACCAGCTTGAGCATGCCGTTTCCCACCTTGTAGCGGTACTCGTCTACGGCAAACGTGGGCCAGCCGTGCATCTCGCAGGTATGGTTGCCGGCGGCCGCCAGATCCTCGAGCGTGTTGAGAATGGTGCCGTCCAGGTCAAAGATCACATGGGAAAAAGCTGCTGCCATGGGTGCTCCTGCCGCTTGAGTTGTAAAACGCACCCCATGATACTGGGCATGCGTGCCGGGCATGTTTGGAATCTGAATATCTTTAATAGCCCTGAGCCTTTGTCGTTAGCAAATCCTCGGCAGCTGCTCTCCCACGAGCATGTCGAGGATGCGGGTCGAGCCCCAGCCGGTGCGCACACGCACGGCGGGATGGGCGCCCTCGGCAAGTGGCAGCACGCGACCGATGATGGCGGCATTCTCGCCGTAGCGGGCGGCGCGCATGGCGCTCAGCGCGGCATCGGCTTGCTCGGCCGGCACGACGGCAACCATCTTGCCCTCGTTTGCCACCTGCAGCACATCGTAGCCGAGCATCTCGCAGGCTGCCTGCACGTCGGGGCGCACGGGCACATCGTCCTCGTCGATCTCCATGGCAACGCCGCTGGCCTGCGCAAACTCGTTGAGTGTGGACGCCAGGCCACCGCGCGTGGGGTCGCGAAAGCAACGCGTGCCGGGCGCTGCGGCCAGAACGTTGGCAATCAGGTGGTTGAGCGGCGCGGCGTCGCTTTCGATCGTGCTCGAAAACGCCAGGCCCTCGCGTTGGCTCATGATGGCGATACCGTGGTCGCCCAGTGTGCCCGACACCAGAATGACGTCGCCGGGGCGGCAGTTGGCACCGCTGAGCGCCACGCCCGCGGGTACCTCGCCCACGCCGGCGGTATTGATATAGACGCCGTCGGCCCCGCCGCGCTCGACCACCTTGGTGTCGCCCGTGATTATGGACACGCCTGCCTCATGTGCCGTCTCGGCCATCGTCTGCACAATCTGGTGGAGCTTATCCATGGGATAGCCTTCTTCGAGGATAAATCCGCACGATAGGTAGCGCACGTTGGCGCCCGAGGTCGCGACGTCGTTGACGGTTCCGCACACGGCGAGGCGGCCGATGTTGCCACCGGGGAAGAACTGCGGCGAGACCACAAAGCTGTCGGTCGACATGGCGATGCGCCCGCTCGCGGGCAGCGCGGCGACGCCGGCGTCGTTGCCCTCGAGCAGCTCGGGCGACCCAAAGGCATCCAAAAAGACCTCATCGATGATGCGTTTCATCATCTGGCCACCGGAGCCGTGACCCAGCAGGACGGTGCTATCGGTAACGCTATGGGACATATCGAAAACTCCAATCGTGGGTGGAATAATATGAGTGAGGCGCAGCGTCGACTGGTCCGCCGTTCGCTAGAACGGCGGAACCTATTAGCCTCGGTAGCGGAAATATGCTGCGCAGCTGCCCTCGGAGCTCACCATGCAGGGGCCGACGGGATGCTCGGGTGTACAAGCGTGGCCGAACAGAGGGCAGTCGCTCGGCGTAATGGCCCCGCGCAGCACGTCGCCGCAGCGGCACCCACGCGGCTCGACCGTCTCCTCGACGGGCACGTCAAAGCGGGCGCGGGCATCAAAGCGCGAGAACTCGGGGCGGATGGAAAGGCCCGAGTTGGCAATCGGCCCCAGCCCGCGCCACGTGGTGTCGCATGGCTCAAACACCTGCTCGACCAGTTGGCGCGCCACGGGGTTGCCGTCTGTGTTGACGCCACGGCGGTAGGCGTTATCGATTGCGGGCCTGTCCTCGACAACCATCTGGACCAGCATGCAGATGCCTTGCAGGATATCGACCGGTTCAAATCCCGTGACCACGCCCGGGGTATTGAATTCGTCGACCAAAAAGCTAAAGGGCGCCAAGCCCGTGATGGTGGCGACGTGTCCCGGCAGGATAAAGCCGTCGATGGTGGTCTCGGGATCGTTGGCAATCGCGCGCAACGCCGGCGGCGTGGTCTTGTGGGCGCAATAGACCGAGAAGTTCAAAAGCCCGCGCGCCTCGGCCTCCAAGATGGCGGCGGCGATGGTGGGCGTCGTAGTCTCAAAGCCCACGCCCATAAAAATGACCGGGCGATCGGGGTTTTGCTCGGCAATGTCGAGCGCGTCGAGCGGGGAATAGACGATGCGGATGTCGCGCCCTGCCGCCTTTTGCGCAGCGAGCGAGGTGGACGATCCGGGCACGCGCATCATGTCGCCAAAGGTGTTGATGATGGCGCCGTCTATGTTGGCGAGCGCGATT
This sequence comes from uncultured Collinsella sp., assembly GCA_905209455.1. Lineage (GTDB taxonomy): Bacteria > Actinomycetota > Coriobacteriia > Coriobacteriales > Coriobacteriaceae > Collinsella. Next base: position 17,054 of record CAJLTA010000002.1, on the reverse strand, counting down.
GCATGGTCGATGTCGCGGTTGGCGGTAACGCAGACGGGGCAGCCCGGGCCGCTCAGCAGCTTGAGCCCAGCCGGCATAATGGAGCGAAAGCCATAGCGGCCGATGCTCACGGTGTGCGTGCCGCAGACTTCCATAAGGTTGATGACGCGGTCGCCGACAAGCTCATGAATGCGCTCGATGAGCTCGCGAGCCAGCTTGGGATCGCGGAATGCCGAGAAGTCGATACCGGAGCGCGCCGGCTGCTCGGCCGCCACTAGTATGCCTCGGCCGGGTTGGTGGCAAGCTGGTCTTCTTCGACCAGCTTGGACATGGCATTAACAAGCTCGAGCGTTTCCTGCGCTTCCTGCTCGTCGACAATCTGGATGCCGAAGCCGGCGTGTACGAGAATATAGTCGCCAACCTGCGCCGTCGGCACGAGTCGCAGCGACACGGGGCGCTCGATGCCCATCATGTCGACGGTGGCCTTGAGGTCGTCGTTGCGTTTGACTACTTTACCGGGAACGGCAAGGCACATATTGTCCCCTTTTATACGCTTTGCGCTGGATGGGCGCTTGATATTCCATCAGTTGATGGTAGCGCTCGCAGGGTTCGCGGGCAAACGCGTTACGCCTGTGAGACGGCTGGACACAGCGGCGTGCGAGAGCGAGCTACTGCGATGCAATCTGCGCAAGACGAGCGCTTGCGACCGCCGCCTGACCGTAGGCGATGCAGCCGTCATTGACGGGTACGGTGTGGGGGACAAGGACAGTAAGGCCTGCGCTTTTGAGCTCGCGGGTGAGGAGCTGGAGCAGAAGTCGGTTCATGAACACGCCGCCCGAGAGTGCGACGGTGACGATGTTCTCGCGCGCGCAGATTTCGCTGGCGATGCGCGCCGAGGAGCGCGCGACGGCGACATGGAAGTCGAGTGCGAGCCTGTCGGCGGGCGCTCCGGCTTCAATTCCTCCCAAAAGTGCCTCAAAGAGTGCTTTCTGGTCCAGAACATAGGGGCCGTCCAGCCACGATGGGCCAGATGCGAAATAGCCGGCGTTGTCGTCGGGAAAATGGGCGATTTCGTTGTCGAGCGCGCGCCAGGCGGCGGCTTCGAGTTCTATGGCGGGTTCGCCCTCGTAGGTTGCCTTGTCGCAGATGCCCAGAATTGCTGCCGCGGCATCAAAGAGACGCCCCATGCTGCTGGTACGCGGGCTGTTGATGCCGCGCTCGATCATGGTGGTTGTCACGCTGCGCGTTTGCTCGTCGAGGCTGTCCAAAAGCCGCGCGGCACCTGGGTGCTCGAGCAGGCCGAGCTCACTGAGCAGGGCAAAGGCGTTGCGGCGGGCGTCGCGCACGGAGGCTGCCCCGCCGGGGAGCGCCCAGGTGCGCAAATGCGCGGCGCGCTCAAAGCCGCCAAGGCTGGCAACAAGAAACTCGCCGCCCCAAATGGTCCCATCGGTGCCGGCGCCGGTGCCGTCAAAGGCGATGCCAAGGACACGCGCGTCGGTTGTAAGCTGGCCCGCGGCGATGGCCTCGGCCATTACGCTCGCGATATGCGCATGATGGTGCTGCATCTCGACGAGCGGCAGATTACATTTTCGCGCCTGCTCGCGCGCCCACTGGCCCGATAGATAGCTGGGGTGTAAATCGCAGGCCAAGGCGGCGGGCGCCAAATCAAAGAGATCTTCCAAGCGCGTGCGCGCAGCGTTCCAGGCATCGAAGGTCCCGCCGTTTTCAACATCGCCGATATGCTGCGACACAAAACAGGTTGCCTCGCCGTTCGTCCCTTCACGCGTGAGCGCAATCGTGGCCTTTTGTTGTGGCCCGCAGGCGAGCACGCAGGACGGAGCGCGGTCGAGCGCCGGCAACGGCAGCGGCTGGGGTGCATATCCGCGAGCGCGGCGCACGGGCATAACGGCGCCGTCAACCACGCGCACCACGGAATCGTCATAGCGCGAGAGAATCGCTCGATCGTTGCCGAGCAGCGCGTCGGCAATGCCGGCGGCAACGAGGCGTTCCCAGGCAAGATCGTCATCGGTCTCGATGGGCTCTTCGCTCAGGTTGCCGCTGGTCATGACGAGCGCGTGCATACCGTGCGACGCGGCAGCTGCAAGCAGAAGATGCTGAAGCGGGGTGTAGGGGAGCATAACGCCAAGCTCGGGCAGGTCGTGCGCGACGGACGGTGCGAGTACGAGGGCGTCGGGAGAATCGCCGTTGCCCTCGCCGACAGTGCGCCGGCGCAGCAGCACAATGGGACGGATACTGCCGGCGAGAAGCTCGCGCTCAGCGTCGTCGATATGGCACAGGCGCCCGGCATCGGCAAGACTGCGCACCATGACGGCAAGTGGTTTGTTACTGCGGCGTTTGCGATGGCGCAACTCGGCCACCGCCTGCTCGTTGGCAGCATCACAGGCTAGATGGAATCCGCCCAGGCCCTTGATGGCGACGACGCCACCGCTGGCCAGCAGCTCAACACAGCGCTCGATGATGGCGTCGCTGGCCTCGCGTGTGGTGCCGACGGCCGGTGTTGCGGACGAATTCCCGCACGCATCGCCGTTCACAGCCTCACGCCACGTAATATGCGGCCCGCAATCAAAGCAGGCATCGGGCTGCGCGTGAAAACGCCGGTCGAGCGGATTGGCATACTCTGCGGCACACTCGGGGCACATGGGAAAACGGTCCATCGAGGTAGCCGCTCGATCGTAAGGCAGCGAGCGGATGATGGTAAAGCGCGGTCCGCAGTTAGTGCAGTTGATAAAGGGGTAGTGATAGCGTCGGTCGGCGGGATCGAACAACTCGCGCAGGCAATCGTCACAGGTGGCGATATCGGGCGAGACAAGTGTGGTGTGCGCGGTCTGGTCCTGCGACGCCACAATGTGAAAGCCCTGCTCATCGGTAGTGCTCCAACCGCCAGGCTCCAAATCCGCAATATCGACTCGCTCAACGCGAGCCGCCGCGGGCGCATGCTCAGAAAGCGCAGCGACAAATCCGTCAACCGCCTCGGCACAAGCGTGCGCCTCGATATGCACGCCGTCGCCCGCATTGAGCACCCATCCGCAAATGCCATGCGCCATGGCCTCGCGATACACAAACGGTCGCATGCCAACGCCCTGCACAATGCCCGTCACATGAATATGCACATGCCGCATGCGACACCCCTCATCAAAACCGACCAAAAAAGGACAGGTTTGTTTTGGTAGGTAAAACTTCTAAACCTGCCAAAACAAACCTGTCCCTTTTTGGCAGGTGCGCTGCGGGAAATTCCGCTACAGCCCCAGGCTCTGCTTGGTGGCGGCGCACGTGAGCTCGCCGTGCTTAACGCCGCGCAGGCCCAGCAGACGGTCGGCTAGTTCGTAGACGCGCTCGCCGCGACCCTTGAGCGCCAGAATCTCCAAGCAGTTGTGGTGATCCAGATGCACGTGCATGGTCGATACGATCTCGTCGGTGTAGTCGTGCTGCACCTCGTCCAGGCGGCCCGTCAGGTCGCCGGTATGGTGGTCGTAGATCATGGTGAGCGACCCGATAACATGCTCATCGGGCGTGCGCATCTGCTCTTTGGCGATCGAGGCGCGAATCAGGTCGCGCACGGCCTCGGATCGGTTGGCCACGTCGCCGCGGCGTGCGATCTGCTCGTCAAAACGGCGCAGCAGGTCGTCGGGTGCGGTAACCGAAAAACGGACCAGCTCGGAGCCGGAGCCACTACAGTGGCAGCCCGCGTCACCGTCCGCCCCGTGCGGGTGCTCGTGCTCGTACCCGCAGCCGTGCTCGTGTTCGGCCACCTTACACCAGCTTCACGGAGCCGACGGAGTTGTGGTCGGCCTCGATGGCTTCCTCGTAGCCCTCGAGCGCGTCATGCGCCTCGTGGAGCGCGGCCATGGCGGCCTCGAGCTTGGCGCCGATGCGCTCCATGTCAAAATTCTCGGTCGCATGCAGCAGCTGATGGCTCCACTCGTGAGCGAGCTCGATGGTGTCGTCGACCTGCTTGACGCTCATGGCAAGCTGGCTCATGTTCATTCCGACGTCATGCATGGAAAATCTCCTTTTGTATGGGGCAGTTCAGTGGTTCAGATTTTACTACGCCCGCTCTGTGCGCAGCTGCATAAGAAAACGGGTGCGAGTCTGTGCGACCCGCACCCGTTCACCGGGGGCTGTTTGTGACTACCATACTATCCGTGGTTGCACTTGGTGCATCCAGAAGTCCGGCGAGCGGTGCAAAAGCGCTCATGGACGGCAGGCAGACGGCACCATGTAACAAGCGTATTACAGATGCTTCTCCAGCAGCGCCTGCAGCCTCGCCTTGGGCAGAGCGCCAACCGAGCGGTCAATCTCCTCGCCGTTCTTAAACACAATCAGCGTGGGGATGCTCATGACGCCATACTTCATGGCCAGGTCCTGGTTGTCGTCGACGTTGCATTTGGCAACGGCAAGCTTGCCCGCCAGCTCATCGGCAACCTCGTCAACGATGGGCGAGAGGGATCGACAGGGCCCGCACCACGGTGCCCAAAAATCGACCAGCACGGGCAGACTGTCGTTAACGATGGAATCGAAGTTCTCGGGGGTAATCTGATTAATGTCAGCCATGGTGACCTCCATAATGCGACGCGGTCCGGCCGCGTAAAACTCAGTACGACCGTGCTTATACCCAGCCGCCCGCAAAGCAACCACTCGCGGGCGGCTCTTTTATATAATGGTGGCCACGCAAACGATTGGAGAGCGCATGCCCACGTCACAAAGCCAGAAAAAAGAAGCCATCGCCCAGGCGACCGAGCAGGAGCTCGCATCGCTCGCGGGTCGCGGCGTGCGTATCGCGGGCAACGCGTGCTCGCCGATTGTGCTGGTCAAAGGCGATTTGGACGAGGCCGAGCGTTCGGGTGGCGAGCTTGCCGCCGGCCCGGATGGCGCGGCGTTGCGCAAGGCGCTTGGGGCCATCGGCTACGCGCCCGAGGATTTTTGCGTGCTGGCAAGCGTCGCCGGCGTGGGTGACGGAGCGATCGCGGTGGGCGAGACTCTGCCGTGCGAGCTGTTCCGCGAGGCGCTTGAGGCCTTGGACCCCGAGGCGGTGCTACTGCTCGACAACAACGCGGCTGATGCCATGCGCGAGACCTATGCCGATATGCTCGTGGCGATCGATGACTTCGACACCGCCATGCTCAAGCCCGGCCTGGTCGCCCATGTGCAGGGCCGCCGCGTGCTCGCGCTCGACGGCTTTGAGGCGGCACTCACCGACAAGGCCGCTAAGCAGCGCATGTGGGCATACATCAAGCAACTGACCCCGGCGGCCGCTCCGCTGTAGCGGATTGGCGCCGGCGAGCGATTGCCTGGCGGGCAAGGCGCGCCTCGAGATCGGCGCCGCACTTCTACATCACAGCGCGCAGCTCAAACCGATCGCCGCTAATGCGGAACTGACAGTTGCCATTCATGCGCTCCACGGCAAGTTTGATGCTCCTGGTGCCAAAGCCGTGGCCCGCATGCCGGGTCACGGGCATGCCGTCGACCATGCGCGGCGCGCGGTCAAACGTATTGGAAACTAACAGCAGCAGCTGGCCGTCCTCTAATCGCAGGTCAAGGTCGACGAATCGCTTTCCTTGGGGTGCGGCGCTTGCGGCGGTGATAGCGTTTTCCAAGGCATTTGAGAGCACGCAAACAGGTCGGCGTCACCTACGTGGATGGTTTCGGGTACGGCGGCGCGCAGGTTGGCGGTAATGCCGTTTCTATTGATATCCGAGTTAAATGACGAAAGCGCGATGTTTACGGTCTCGTTGGCGCAGAAGCGGCGTACGGCGGTGCGGTCGCCGGCTTCGCAGAGTTCGTCGATGCGATCGAGCGCCTCGTCGGTGTGGCCCTCCTCAATTAAAGCGGCCAGGCCGCGTAGGAAGTGGCGCATGTCGTGGCGCAGAATCGACAGCTCGCGCCCAGATTGACGCCAAGCCTCGAGCTCTTTGATGGCGGCGCTGTCGCGGGTTTCGAGCATCCAGCGCTCTCGCTCGGCGGTTTCCTTTTCTTCGTATTCACGCAGGTAGACGGCGAGGAACATAAGGTAGAACGCGCAGAGTGCAAAGGCCAAAAACTCAACCGTCACCACCGAGCCCGAGTGGAACAGCGTGGTGTAGACGTTGGTGGCATAGTCAAAGACGTAATAGACGAGCGGCAGGATTAAAAGGATGCCCAGCTCGGTGGTGCTTTTAATCGCCAAGCGCGGACCGATGTCGCCGGCCCAATGCAGCAGGACGGCAAAGACGGCGAGTGTGGTCGCGATGCGCGCCAGATAGTACGCGATCTGAGAATCGGTTGCGGCAAATGCGGCGATGCCCATCCAATTGCTGAACTGGCAGCTCAGATAGGCACTCGTAATGCCGAGCACGGCAAGCAGCGGGCTCAGGCGGTAGCGCGCGCACAAATAGATGATGAGCGGCAGATGCACGACGAGCGGATATACCTGGCGGGCGAAAAGCTCTCCGCCGACGGCATTGGCGAGGCCAAATGCGCATCCGGTTACGGCGCCGACCAGCACCAGTTCAAGCGCATGACGCCGGTTGATCTCGATACCGCACAGCGCCGCCGAGGCAAAGACGCCAAAGAGCAACGTCGTGGCGTGGTGGATTGCCCAAAGGATCATTTCGACCGAGGAGACCATCAGTGTCTTCCACCCTCAAAGCGCACCGCAAAGTAGGCGTCTTGGAATCCCTGCTTGCAGCTGCGCGAAAGCGGGATGCAAGCGCCCGAGCGCATGACGATGTCCGTGCGGTCAAAGTGATCGATATTGCGCAGGTTGACCTGGTAGCTGCGGTGGCATTTAAAGAAGACCGCGTTTTGCTCCAAGCGGTCCTCGACGCTGCGGAACGACTCGAGTGCCTCGATATCGCGTCCGTCGCGCAGGTGGAAGACCACGTGCTTGTTGCGCGCCTCGGCATATTCGATGTCGGACAGGCGCAGGGCGTGGTAGCCAAAGGACGTTTTGATCACGAGCTCGTCGGTTGCCGCCGGGCGCATGCTCGAAAGCTCGTCGAGTAACTGCGCCAGGCGTTCGTAAGTCACGGGCTTGAGCAGATAGTCGAAGGCACGGACCTCGTAGGACTCCAGTGCGAACTCGGGCGACGAGGTGAGGAACACCAGGCGCACGGCGGTATCGGCCTGGCGCAATTCGCGTGCGGTGTCCATGCCGTTGACGAGCGGCATGATCATGTCGAGCAGAATGATGTCGGCGCGCGATGCGGCATGGCGGGCCAGTAGGTCCTCGCCGCGCGTGACGAGCGCAACATCGACCGCCGTGCCCGTCTCGGTCGACCAACGATCGATCATTCGGTGCAGTCTATCTAGAAAAGCGACGTCATCGTCGCAGGCAATAATCTTGAGCATTCGGCCCCCTTAAGTAGTTCGATTTTGCCACATCGGGCACGCGCCGCTTGCGGAGGTGCGGACCGTTTGCGCCCCACGGCGTGCAACTCGCGCCAAGCGGTATTGCGGTGGCGAAAGATGCCTCCTGCGCTATCGAGAGCTCGGCTAGCCTCAGCTTGCCAGTTCAAAAATGGACCTGCCACATGATTGAATCTTTATTTCAACTTTACACCTAGGTTTACAGCTGTCTTGTCAGCTGTAAACCTAGGTGTCATACTAAAGCCCCAAGATTCGCCAAAAGAGAGGGGCCTTGATGGCACAGAGCGCGAACATGGATGCGTCGGAGCTTGCACGCGATATCGCGGCCGGCCTGGCATCGGCAACGACGGCAACGGAGCGCGTGGCACTGGTGCCCGCAGAACTCGTCGAGGCCATTCAGCAACTAAAAACCCAACGTGACGCGGTAATCCTGGCGCACTACTACGTGGCGCCCGAGGTCCAAGCCGTTGCCGATTACGTCGGCGACAGCTTCTACCTGGCCAAGCTCGCCAAGAGCCTGCCACAGCGGACCATCGTGCTGTGCGGCGTGGAGTTTATGGGCGAGAGCGCCAAGCTGCTCAATCCCACTAAGACCGTGCTGCTGCCCGAGCCGGGCGCGGACTGCCCCATGGCTCACATGGTCAAGCGCGAGACGGTCGACGCGGCGCGCGCCGAGTACGGCGACGACCTGGCCGTGGTGTGCTACGTCAACTCCACGGTCGAGATCAAGAGCTGGAGCGACGTGTGCGTCACCAGCTCCAATGCCGTCAAGATCGTGTCCGAGCTGCCGCAGCAGCATATCCTGTTCATTCCCGACCAAAACCTGGGCCGCTTCGTAGCCGAGCAGGTGCCGCAAAAGCACATCATCCTCAACAACGGCTACTGCCCGCGCCATCACATTATCACCGTCGAGCAGATCGTCGACGCGACGGAGGCCCACCCCGACGCGCTCGTGCTGGCGCATCCTGAGTGCAAGGCCGACGTCCTGGCCGAGGCCGACTACATCGGCTCCACCGCCGGCATCATCAAGTACGCCGAGGAGTCCGACGCGAGCGAGTTCATTATCGTGACGGTCTGCGGCGTGCTCTACGAGCTCGAGCGCCGCTGCCAGGGCACCGGCAAGAAGTTCTACTTCCCCGCGGTGCAGCCCACCTGCGTCAACATGGATCTCATCACGCTCGAAAAGCTCGTGCGCTGCCTGGAGACGGGCGAGGGCGAGGTGCAGATCGGTGTGTCGGACGAGGCTGCCGACCAGGCAAAACTTACGCTCGACCGTATGCTCGAGTACGCAGCGCGCTAGAACAATGTGACATGAGGGGCAGTCCCTTATGCCACATTACAAGGGAGAGGATTCCTGTGAAAACCAAACAATACCCCGACATGGAGTGCGACGTCGTTATTGCCGGCTGCGGCGTGGCGGGCCTGTACGCAGCTCTCAACCTGCCGACGAGCACGCGCGTGATCATGCTCTCCAAGGGCTCGGTCGATGAGTGCGATTCGATGCTCGCGCAGGGCGGCATTTGCGTGCTGCCCGAAGGCTCGGACTACGATGCCTTCTTTGAGGACACCATGCACGCCGGTCATTACGAGAACCGCCGCGAGAGCGTCGACATCATGATCCGCTCGAGCCGCTCGGTCATCAACGACCTGCTGGCCATGGGCGTGGATTTTGAGCGCAAGGCCGACGGCAGCCTCAACTTTACCCGCGAGGGCGCGCACAGCCGTCCGCGCATCGCCTTCCATGCCGATATTACCGGCAAGGAGATCACGACCAAGCTGCTCCAGGCCGTTCGCAAGCTGGATAACGTGCAGCTTTTGGAGCACGTGGCCATGACCGACATCCTAACGGGCGAGCGTGACGGTGCCACGGTGTGCACCGGCGTCGTCGCCGTTCCCGTGGACGAGAACAACTCGGTTCGTCCCGCCGACGAGCTGGTAAATACCGCCGAGGGCGCGCATGCCGGCGAGCCGTTTAAGATCCATGCCCGCCACACGCTGTGGGCAACGGGCGGCATCGGCGGCGTATACGACCATTCGACCAACTACCCGCAGCTCACGGGCGATGCCTGCTACATCGCTCAGGAGCATGGCATTAAGATGGAGCATCTGGACTACGTGCAGATTCACCCCACGGGACTGTTCTCGCCGCAGCCGGGTCGCACCTTCCTGATCAGCGAGAGTTGCCGCGGCGAGGGCGCGATTTTGCTCAACGCCGCCGGCGAGCGCTTTACCGATGAGCTTCAGCCGCGCGATGTGGTCGCCGCCGCTATTCGCGAGCAGATGAAGCAGGACGGTGCCGAGCACGAGTGGCTGAGTTTTGCCCCCGTCGAGCGCGATGTGGTGACCGGGCACTTTGCCAACATTCGCGCGCGCTGCCTGGAGGACGGTCGCGACATCTTGGACGAGCCCATTCCCGTTACGCCCACGCAGCACTACTTTATGGGCGGCGTATGGGTCGATAAGGACGGCCGCACTTCGATGCCAGAGCTCTACGCCGCGGGCGAGACGGCTTGCAATGGCGTTCACGGCAAGAATCGCCTTGCATCAAACAGCCTGCTCGAGGCGCTGGTCTGGGGTCGTCGCGCCGCGTGGTGCATGCGTACCGGCGAGTCGCTGGCCGTGGAGCAGGCGGGCGATCCCGCGCTCGATGGCCGTCATCGCGCTCTGAGCGCCGACACCCTGGCAATCGATGATTTGGCCCGTGCTGCCGGCACGCAGGCCGTGGAGGAGTAGACCATGAATCCCATTACCATGAAGCTCGTCGCCGATGATCTGATTCTGCAGGCCCTGCGCGAGGACATCACGTTCGAGGACGTGAGCACGGCGAGCGTGTGTCCCACGGCGCGCCCCGCCACGGTGGAGCTTATCGCCAAGGCCGACGGCATCATCGCCGGCTTGGATGTGTTTGCCCGCACCTTTGAGTTGCTGGATCCGCAGAGCTCGGTGCTGCTCGACGTTGCCGATGGCGACGAGGTGCACGCCGGCGACCATGTGGGTCAGGTGCGCGGCGACGCGCGCGTGCTGCTTTCGGGCGAGCGTGTGGCGCTCAACTACCTGCAGCGCATGAGCGGCATCGCTACCTATACGCACCAGATGGCTGCAGCGCTCGAGGGCACCAAGACTGTGCTCGTCGACACGCGCAAGACCACGCCGGGTATGCGCGTGTTTGAGAAGGCGGCGGTCGAGATCGGCGGCGGCAGCAACCACCGCTACAACCTGTCGACGGCCGTCATGCTCAAGGACAACCACATCGATGCCGCCGGTGGCGTGGCGCGCGCGATCGAGATGGCGCGCGCCCATGCGTCGTTTACCACGACGGTCGAGATTGAGTGCGAGAACCTGGACATGGTGCGCGAGGCTGTGGAGGCCGGCGCCGACATCATCATGTTCGACAACATGACCCACGACGATATGGCTGCCGCGATTGAGCTTATCGCCGGCCGCGCCAAGACCGAGTGCTCGGGCAACGTGGACGCCAGCAATATCCGCGCGCTCGCCGACCTGGGCGTTGACTTTATTAGCTCGGGGGCGCTGACTCACTCTGCGCCGATTCTCGACCTCTCGCTCAAGCACCTGCGTCTGTTGGACGGTAAATAATGGACGCCCGCGAGCGTCGCCGTGCCATCATGGCCGTGCTCGAGGGAGCCAAGGGACCCGTTTCGGGCAGCGCACTTGCCCGCGAGGTGGGTGTGAGCCGCCAGATTGTCGTGCAAGACATCGCTCTGCTGCGCGCCGACGGGCACGATATCGTGGCGACCAACCGTGGTTATGTGCTGCAGGAGGCCCCCAGCAGCCCCGCTGTGCCCACGCGCTTGGTCAAGGTTCGCCACAGCGTGGAGCAGGCGGGCGATGAGCTCACGAGTATCGTCGACGCCGGCGGCTCCGTGCTCAATGTGATCGTCAATCACCGCGTATACGGTAAGATCACGGCTGATCTGGACATCCGCAATCGCCGCGATGTCGAGCGCTATCTGCGCGATATCGAGAGCGGCAAGAGCTTTCCGCTGCTAACGGTGACCAGCGGCTACCACTTCCATCGCATCGCCGCGGAGGATGAGCAAACCCTCGACGAGATCGAGGCCATGCTCAAAGAGAAAGGCTACCTAGCCGATTTAATGCCCTACGAGGATGATTTGTCCTAGCCCGACACCGTCCCCAATTAGCTGCCCACATATGCAAAAGGAGGCCTCCGCGGCGATGCGGAGGCCTCCTTTTTGTGCACGGTGTACTTGTGAGTGTGCAAGTGGGGGAGTTGTTACTCCTCGACGATCTCGGTGATCGCGCCGGCGGGGCAAGCGTCCTGGCAAGCGCCACAGGCGACGCAGGAGTCCTCGTCAGCGACGGTAGCGACGTCCTGGAGCTCCAGAACGCCAGCGGGGCAGGAGTCGACGCAAACGCCACAAGCGATGCACTCGTCGGCATCAATTACGGGATGAGCCATGGTAGTTTCCTCTCTGTTGACCGACGCTACAGGCGATGCGCGCCGGTTTGATTCGGGCAAAAACATACCACGGGAGCGACCGTTTGCAATACCCTCTGGCCGGCATCTTCATACCGTTCGCCGAGTATGCCAAGGTTTACTAAAAAATGCGCAGGTGGGGCCGTTGAGCTGCGCAAATGTTAGCTAAAGGTGACTTGAAATATTGAGCTATTGAGCGCGTCTGCGGAAAGGGCATCCCGTTATTTGGCCGAAAACCGGGTCGCAGTTTCCGGTTAGGCCCGCTAGCGGAAAATGCGAGCCGGTATCAGCTCTCAAAACGGGATACGGTTTTCGGTTGAGCCTTCAGACGGAAACTGCGACCCGGAATCCACGCTCAAACTGGGATGAGCTTTCCGCAAGACGGCCCCCAGGCACCCCCGGACGCAAACCTCAGCCATCTCTACATAGATCTCGATAGATTTGCCGAGAACTCAATCAGCGCATCTACCTGCGCATTTAAGAACCTAAACTCTCAGCAATAAGAAATCTTATATGAATTGACTTAGATTTTGTATATTCCGGCCCATAAGGGGATACACTACATCCTGAAAGACAAGCCGAAACACCGCTCGGCAGACCGCCGAGTCGGTGCAAACGCACAAGAGAGAGGGAATTTCTAATGGGCAAGATTCTTGGTATCGACCTTGGTACTACTAACTCCGCAATGGCCGTTCTCGAGGGCGGTTCTCCGACCATTATCGTGAACGCCGAGGGCGACCGCACCACCCCGTCCGTCGTGGGCTTCCGTGCCGACGGCGACCGCGTCGTGGGTAAGGCCGCTAAGAACCAGGCTGTCACCAACCCCAAGAACACCGTGTTCTCCATCAAGCGCTTCATGGGCCGCAAGTACTCCGAGTGCACCTCCGAGATCAAGACCGTGCCGTACGAGGTCAAGGAGGGCCAGGGTGGCCGTGCCGTCGTCGACATCGAGGGCAAGGACTACACCGCCGAGCAGGTGAGCGCCATGACGCTCGCGAAGATGAAGGCTGACGCCGAGAAGTATCTGGGCGAGACCGTCACCGACGCCGTCATCACCGTCCCGGCCTACTTCAACGACGCCCAGCGTCAGGCCACCAAGGACGCCGGTAAGATCGCCGGCCTCAACGTCAAGCGTATCGTCAACGAGCCGACCGCTGCTGCTCTTGCCTATGGCCTGGACAAGCAGGGCACCGACCAGCGCATCCTGGTCTTCGACCTGGGCGGCGGCACCTTCGACGTCTCCATCCTCGACCTCGCCGACGGCGTGTTTGAGGTTCTGTCCACCTCGGGCGACAACCACCTGGGCGGCGACGACTGGGATCAGCGCGTCATCGACTGGATGGCCGATAAGTTCCAGCAGGAGAACGGTGTCGACCTGCGTCAGGACCCCATGGCCCTGCAGCGTCTGAAGGAGGCCGCCGAGAACGCCAAGAAGGAGCTCTCCGCCGCCCAGCAGACCACCATCAACCTGCCGTTCATTACCATGAACCAGTCCGGCCCGCTGCACCTCAACTACACGCTGACCCGCGCCGAGTTCGAGAAGATCACCCGCGACCTGCTCGAGCGCTGCAAGCAGCCTGTCACCAACGCCCTGCGCGACGCCAAGCTTAAGCTCTCCGATCTGACCGAGGTCATCCTCGTCGGCGGCTCCACCCGTATGCCCGCCGTCCAGGAGCTCGTCAAGACTATGACCGGCAAGCAGCCCAACATGTCCGTGAACCCCGACGAGGTCGTTGCCGACGGCGCTGCCGTCCAGGGCGGCGTGCTCACCGGCGACGTCGAGGGCATCCTGCTGCTCGACGTTACCCCGCTGTCGCTGGGCGTCGAGACCATGGGCGGCATCATGACCAAGATGATCGACCGCAACACCACGATCCCGACCTCCAAGACCGAGGTCTACTCCACCGCTGCCGACAACCAGACCAGCGTCGAGATCAACGTGCTCCAGGGCGAGCGTGAGCTTGCCCGCGACAACAAGTCGCTCGGTAAGTTCCAGCTGACCGGTATCCCGGCTGCCCGCCGCGGCGTGCCGCAGATCGAGGTCACCTTCGACATCGACGCCAACGGTATCGTCAAGGTCTCCGCTAAGGACAAGGGCACCGGCAAGGAGCAGCAGATCACCATCTCCGGCTCCACTGCTCTGTCCGACGACGAAGTCGATCGTATGGTCAAGGACGCCGAGGCTCATGCCGAGGAGGACAAGAAGCAGAAGGAAGAGGTCGAGGTCCGCAACCAGACCGACAGCCTGTGCTACTCCACCGAGCAGACCCTCAACGAGCTGGGCGACAAGGTTTCCGCTGACGTGAAGTCCAAGGCCGAGGCCGCTATCGCCGACGCCAAGAAGGCGCTCGAGGGCTCTGACGTCGAGGCCATCAAGGCCGCCGGCGAGTCCCTGCAGTCCGTGGCCTATGAGCTGGCCCAGGTTGTCTACGCCGACGCTCAGCAGCAGACCGACGGTGCCGCCGGCGCCCAGCCTGCCGACGATGACGTCGTCGATGCCGACTACGAGGTTGTGGACGACGAGGACAAGTAATCATGTCCGCCCGTAAAGCTCGCACGGAGGCGGCTGCCGCTGGCGCCGCCCCCGTTGACTCTGAGGAGAAGGACGTGAAGATTCCCGTAGAGGCCGTCGACGATACCGAGGCCAACGAGGCCGCGGCCGCCGAGGCTGCCGAGAACCAGGTAGAGGATTCCAACAAGGAGGCGACGATGACCGAGGACGAGATGGTGGAAGCTGCTATCCGCGCCGGTGAGGAAGCCGCCGACAACGACTTTAAGCTCAAGTTCGAGCAGGCCCAAAAGGAGCTCGCCGACGTGCGCAGCGAGCTCGATGCTGCGGCAGAGGCTCAGAAGGCCGCAGAGGACAAGGCAAAGGACGCCACCGAGCGCACCGCCCGTCTGCAGGCCGACTGGGAGAACTTCCGTCGCCGCACCGCCAATGAGCGTATCGCCGAGCGCGAGCGCGCGACCGAGAAGCTTGTCACCGCGCTGTTGCCGGTGATCGACGATATCGAGCGCGCGATTGACCATGCCCGCAGTCAAGAGCTTTCCGACGACTTTAAGCAGTTCGTCGATGGCGTTGACGCGGTACATGCCAAGCTGCTCGACGTGTTCGCGCACGAGGGCGTTGAGCCAATCGACCCCAAGGGCGAGGCGTTCGATCCGCTCGAGCACCAGGCCGTGGGTCGCGTCGAGGACGCGTCGCAGTACGACGAGACCGTCAACGATGTGTACCAGAAGGGCTACCGCATGGCGGATCGCATCCTGCGTTCCGCGATGGTGACGGTGACCTACGGTGGCGAGAAGCGCCCCGCACCGGAGCCCGAAGCGGCGCCCGAGGATGCTACGGCCGATACGGCCGAGAGCACCGAGGAGTAATTGAGAAGGGCCCCGGGGCAACACCCGGGGCCCTTTCTGGCCTAGTGCCATATGAAAGCATGAACCGTCGTCTGCATGGGCGGCGGACGTAACAGGAGAGGAGCTACGATGGCTGCAGGCAAAACCTTCTATGACATCCTGGGCGTATCCAAGAGCGCCTCCGACAAAGAGATCAAGAGCGCGTTTCGCAAGCTCGCGCAAAAATATCACCCCGATGCCGGCGGCGACGAGGCCAAGTTTAAGGAGATCAGCGAGGCCTATGAGACGCTTTCGGACGAGAAGAAGCGCAAAGAGTACGACCAGATGCTCATGTTTGGCGGTATGCCGGGCGCGGGCGGCGCGTATGGCGGCGGCTACGGTGCCGGCGCGGGTGCCAGCGGCTGGGGCGACATCTTCGACAGCATCTTTAGCGGCAACGGCGCCTGGGGCAGCGATTGGGGCTCGGGCTTTGCCGGGGCTGCGGGCGCTGCCGGTGCCGGCGCTGGCCGCAGCCGTGCTCGCAAGGGCGGCGACCTGTCGCTGACCGTCGATGTGACGGCCGAGGACGCGTTTCGCGGTGTGACGCACAAGGTCACCTATCGCATTCCCTCGACAGGTGAGCAGCAGACCATTACGGTCTCGGTGCCTGCGGGTGCGGTCGACGGCGGCAAGCTGCGCTACAAGCGTCGCGGCGAGTATGGCGTTGCGGGTGGCGAGCGCGGCGACCTGGTCGTGACCACGCATGTGGAGGAGCACCCGCTGTTTAAGCGCAAAGGTGCCGACGTGACCATGGAGGTACCGGTCTCGGTCTACGAGGCGGCGCTCGGCTGCACGGTGGACGTGCCGACGCCCGGCGGTGCGACGGTTCGTCTGAAGGTGCCCGCGGGTACCCAGACGGGCAAGAAGTTCCGCTTTAAGGAAATGGGGGCGCCCGACGTTAAGCACCGTGGCCGCACAGGCGCGCTGCTCGTCGAGATCAAGGTGCAGGTCCCCACGAACCTATCCGATGACGAGCGCGATGCCATGACCAAGCTGCGCGAGACCGACACACGCGACTATCGCGAGAAGGTCAACCGTTACAAGGCGACGTACTAGGGCGGTCGCGGCGCACGCCCGCGCCCACGGGCTTATGATGGACGATAACGAGACGGAAAGGGGTCAGGTAGCATGGCCGAGGACAATAGGAACAAACCGCTGTACATGATCAGCGTGGCGGCCGAGCTGACCGGCATGCACCCGCAGACTCTGCGCGTCTACGAGTCCAAAGGCTTGGTGAATCCCCAGCGCTCGGGCGGCAACACGCGTCTGTATTCGCGTGCCGATATCGAGCGCCTGGAGCTCATCAACCAACTGACCGACGAGGGCATCAACCTCGCCGGCGTGGTGCGCATCCTCGATATGAAGGAGCGTGCCGAGGAGCGCGAACGCGAGAACGAGAAGCTCCGCGCCCGCGTACGCCAGCTCGAGGACGAGCTGCACGAGTACAAGATGCAAAAGAAGATCACCGCCCTGGCCCCGCGCGACGGCTCAGTTAACCCCGAGCAAGTCATGCGCAAGCTGCTGGGCGCCGGCGGGGATTTGTAGTTACGCGGTTTTACCAAACCGCGTAACGGGCCGACGCTGCTCGACGTCCAGAGCGACAATTTGTCATTCAAAAGGCAAGGCATGACCAGAAGGTCTATGCCTTGCCTTTTTCATGCCAACTTGTTCGCTCTGGACGTCGCTCGCTGTCCGTCCTCTACCTGCGGCGTTGCCTTGCTCCGGATACGGCAGGGTAGTCATTGGGGACGTTCTTAAATGACTAGTCAAAGGGGACATTCTTGCGGCATTTGGCACTTGGGGACGTTCCTTTCAATATGAGCAGGACATTGTCAAGAGGCAAAATCGGGCCTGG
>CAJLTA010000001.1 GCA_905209455.1 uncultured Collinsella sp. | reverse complement strand
TCAATCGTAGCCCGAGACGGTCCCGGGCTGACAATTTCGACTGTAATGGACGTTCATAAATGACTAGTCGTTAAAGAACGTCCCCAACGACTAACTAGTCGTTGAAGCGAGCTGTGGGTGCAAGCGGCTGTTCGCGAAAGACGCGCTCGACGGCAGCGCGGTATTCGTCGACCTTTTTGGTCTTGCGTACGATCTTGTGGACGGTAGCGGGATCAGCGAAAGCGCACTTGGCGTAGAACCACCACTCCTTCATGCGGAAGACCGCATTGCCGCCAATCTCTTCTGCATATGCCGCAAACAGCGTGTCGTGGAAGCGCTGCAGCTCAGCAGCCGTTGCAGCAGGGCCGCCCTTGACCATGCGAGCCAGAGCGGGGTTCGCGAGCAGGCCACGCCCCAACATCACATGGCGCGTGCCGGGATAGGCCTCCACCAGCGCGTCCATATCCTCAAGATCAAAAATGTCACCGTTATAGGCCACGGGGAACGGCACACGCTCCAGCGTCTCGCCATAAAACTCTTTGCGCGGCGAACCCGTATAGCGGTCCTTTTGCACGCGCGGATGCACAATGAGCTCTGCCAACGGCATGCGGCAATACAGATCGAGCACACGTTCATACTCGTCATCGCGTTCCAACCCCAGCCTGGTCTTTACCGATACCGGCAACGGCGACCGCTCGCACACATCGCTTAAGAACGCCTCGAGCTCGTCGAGATTGCGCAAGAAACCCGAGCCCTTGCCCTTGGCGACAACCGTTCCCGAAGGGCAACCCAAGTTGAGATTGACCTCGCGGTAGCCCATATCGGCGAGCACCTGTGCCGCCCACACAAACTCGTCCGCGTTCTTGGACATCAGCTGAGGCACTACGTTGAGCCCCTGGTTATTGGCAGGATCGATCTCCTTAAACGCCTTGCCGCCAAAGCGGTTTCCCACCCGCGGCGGCGGCAAAAACGGCGTGTAATAGCAATCGAGCGCACCGAAGCACTCCGCATGCACGCGACGGAACACATGCCCGGTAATCCCCTCCATAGGGGCCAACGATAGAATCATCTACTCTTCTCTCATATCAACGAACGTGACAAAGGGACTGTCCCTTTGTCACATTATTCGGAGCGCAGGGCTTCGACGGGGTCCTTCTTGGATGCGCTACGGGCCGGCAGCAGGCCGGCAACAACCGTCAGCAGCACCGAAATTGCAATGAGCACCAGCGCATCCTGCACGGGCAGACTCATCAGGTTGGGGACCTTTTTGGCCGCAAGCGCCCAGGCATTGACCGGGAAACTCACGAGCACCACGACGACAATGGCAAAGACGCCGGCAATGAGGCCCTCGATAAAGGTCTCGGCGTTGAACACGTTTGCCACGTTACGCTTCGACGCGCCAATCGCGCGCAGGATGCCAATCTCCTTTTTGCGCTCCAGCACGCTGATGTACGTGATGATGCCGATCATGATGGAGCTCACCACCAGGCTGATACTCACGAATGCGATGAGCACCAAGCTGATGGTATTCACGATATCAGTCACCGAGCCCATGATGATGCCCATGTAGTCGGTGTACGAGATTGCCTGCTCGTCGTGGCCGGCGGCTTTGACCTGCTTGTTGTACGCATCGATATGGTCGAGTACGCGCTCCTTGGCCTCAAAGTCACGCGGGAAAATCTTGACCGAGATGGGGTCCGCCTCGTCCGCATAACCCAGTGTGGTCAGGTTGTTGTCATAGGTAAGCTGCGATACCTTGGCATAACTCATCATGAGCGAACTCAGATCCTCGGCGTCCATGTTGAAATGGATGGCACGAGCAAAGGCGCTCGCATCCACGTGCATGGCGCTCGCCAAGTTGGCAAAACTCGAAGACATCTGCGTCGCCATCTGGTCCATAAGCCCCGCTGCGCCCGCCTTGAGCTGGGACGATACCGTCGACGCTATCTGCTCGCTAATTGTTTTCATCATCTGATCCATAGCCCGCTGCAGATACGGAGCCAGCTGCTTTTGCACATAGTCGGTCATCACCTGCTGCAGGCGCTCGGCCAGGGCATCGCCGCCGAGCGCTTTTAGCTGGGCAAGGATTTGCTGGGCCGTGGCATCATTCTCAAGATACGTCGAGAATGCGGCGGCGAGCTTTGACGCGTCCTTAAGATTATCGGGCGACAGCGCCTTAAACTGATCAGACTGCAAAAAGCCCTCAAACAGCTGGTTGGCTAGTGTTCCCACCTGCTGCATTTGCTCGGGCGTGAGTTCCAGACCGTCAAAGATACCCGAGAAATCTGGGGTTGGCGCTTTTGCCATGATGTCGCTGAAGTCGATGTCCTTGCCAACGCCCGAAAGGTCAATGTCCAGCCCGGACAAATCGATACCAGAAAGGTCCATACCGCCGGATGCACCCGAGAGCGCAGACGCATCGAACGAGAACGCGCTCTTGAGCGCCGCCTCGTCCACACTGAACATGCTGCCCAAATCCACGCCTTGCTTGGCCTCGCCCTGCAGTTCATCGAAAGACTTGCCCGTAAAGACATCCGTCTCGGGGCGGGCGAGTTGCTCCTGCACAATCTGCGAATCGGCGGCGCGCTCCATAAGCTGACGAGTTAGTGCATGCGTATAGGCAATGCCCGGGGTCAATGCGCTCGCATTGGCCGTCTCGTTAGGTCGCACCACGCCCACAATGCGCACGTCAATACCGTCGGCAACCTTGGCCGTCATAAAGTCGGCATCGTCAGACATGTCAGTCCACATGCCGGTCTCTTCGTTTTTGCGATACGCATCGGCCGGCGACAGCACCTTAAACGTCGTGGACAGCGCATCGTCGTAGGTAAATTCGGTGCCGGTCTCGGGCGTTTCGACCCCACCGTCAGCCGTCATAGCACTGTTTACCAGATCGTTGAGCTCATTGATATCCAGCGCACCGATGCTGTAGAGCGTGTAGTCGCCCACCGTGCCACGGCTCGAAAGCACCATCACGGCTTCGTTAGCAGACGTAGGCCAATGCCCCGCCACGACATCGTACTGGCTGTCGAGCAGGCTCTGGTCGTCGATCATCTCGTTAAAGACCGAGGTTCCCATGGATTCCATGCTCACCGTTGCCGCCGAGCTCGCGCCTCCGCTCATGGCCTCGGTCATAGCGTTGGGCACCAGCCGAACAGGCTTCTCATCGCCCTTGCCGGCACGATAGACAACCGGCGATACACCGTAGCCGTACTGAATGGCGTTGACCTCTTTATCGATGCCGTCGCCACCGGCATCGAGCCATGCCTTAAAGCTTGTCATGTCGTTAGACTTAACGCTCGCAAACATATCCTTTACGGCCGTGACCACAGGAATCTTATCGGTTCCCTGAGCCTTGCCGCCGGCACTGTCGTCGGACGAATCCACGTTTTCAGACGAGTCATCATCCGCAGTTCCCTGCCCGCCCATCATGGACGACAGGTCGTAATCCTGCTTGGAAATGGTGAGCGGATAGCTCGAGAGCGTATCCTCCTCGACCTTTTTGATGTAGCCGTTTACGCCATTGGAGAGCGCCAGGATCGCCGCAATGCCGATAATGCCAATCGACCCCGCAAAGGCCGTCATGGCCGTACGACCCTTTTTGGTCATGAGGTTTCGGGCAGAAAGCCCCAGCGCCGTCACAAAGCTCATCGAGGTTTTGCGCGTAGGCTTGGCCTCGCGGCGCGTGGCGTCGGCGACATCGAAAGGGTCGGAATCGTCGGTGATTTTGCCGTCCGCCAGGTTGACGATGCGTGTGGCGTACTGGTACGCCAGCTCGGGATTGTGCGTGACCATGATAACCAGGCGGTCGCGTGCCACGTCCTTGAGCAGATCCATGACCTGCACGGACGTTGTGGAATCCAAGGCACCGGTCGGCTCGTCTGCCAGCACGATCTCGGGGTCGTTGATCAGGGCACGGGCAATCGCCACGCGCTGCATCTGCCCGCCCGAAAGCTGGCTCGGGCGCTTGTTAACGTGCTCGCCCAGGCCGACTTTCTCCAACGCCTCGCGCGCACGCTGGCGGCGCTCGGCATGCCCCACGCCCGTGAGCGTGAGCGCCAGCTCCACGTTTTCCAAAATGGTCTGATGCGGAATGAGGTTATAGCTTTGGAACACAAAGCCGATGCGGTTGTTGCGGTAGGCATCCCAATCGCGGTCGCGGAAGTCCTTGGTCGAGATGCCGTCAATCAGCAGGTCGCCAGAATCAAAGTGGTCGAGTCCGCCGATAACGTTGAGCATCGTGGTTTTGCCCGAACCCGAGGGACCCAGAATGGCCACGAACTCGTTATCGCGAAAAGACAGGCTCACGCTGTCGAGCGCCACCTGCGTAAACGACTGCGTAACGTACCTTTTGCAAATACCTTTGAGCTCCAGCATGGACGGCAACCTCTCCTGCGCAGGCACCCTGCCCGCTCTCCTCCGCCGTTCGTATTCGACGCGTTTGTCCTACTCTATCCCCATTTTTTGCCGACGCCAGTGAGGAATGTAACAAACCGCGCCAAAAAACGAACGGGACGGCGCCCAAAAGAAGAGGTCCCGAGCGGGACCTCTATATGGTGGAGCTTATCTTGAAAGGTAGCGGACTACTTCGTACAGCGGCGCACGATCATCGCCATGCTTTACGCGTTTTCTACTGCTCGCTATTCGCAATCGCCTGGTCGATAAGCTTGTCGAGCGCTGCGCGCTGCTCAGCGGAGCTGATGGCGCCCACGATGGGCTCCCCTACGATGTTGCCATTCTGATCGATGACATACGTTGTCGGGAACGAGAACAAATTTGACGTAAACTTACCGGCCTCGCTATCCGACTTGAACCAGATGTTCTTATATGTCACGCCCTTCTTGCTCAGTACGTCCTTGGCATCTGCAATCTCGCCCTTGTTGCCATCGAGCGTAAAGGAATTGACGCCCACGACCTGGCCGCCCTTCTTGGCAAGCTCCTTATTCAGGTCCTCAAGGTCGCCCAACTCACCCACGCACGGCTTGCAAGTGGTGAACCAGAAGTTCATGACGGTGACCTTGTTCTTAGAGAACAGCTCGTCGCTGCTCACGTCGTTGCCGTCCAGGTCCTTGCCCGTAAAGCTGGGGAACTTCGTCGCCTCGCTCGAAGCATTGGCACCAGCCGTCATGCCAGCGGTCGAAGCGTCGACGCTCTCGCCTGCGCTCGGCGTGCTTCCACAGCCGGGGAACTCCTTCTCCAAGCTCTCGAGCTTGTCCTCGATTTCCTTGATCTGCTGCGCACCGGCCTTGAGCGTCTTAAGCTCATCCGCCGTAAACTCATCCTTGGCGCCGTCGATGGTCTTGAGCAAGAAATCGCCGTAATTGCTGCCGTCCTCAATCATTGTCGAGTCTTTATTTGCCGCATTGAATACCTTTTCCCACAGCGCGTTATCACTCGAAAAGATCTCGTTCTCCTTCTGCATGAGCTTCGCATACAGCTCGGCGGCCTCGTCGGCATTGGCCGGCTTCTGCGCAGTGAGTTCTGCGATCTTAGGATCGGAGCTCGCAGATTCGCTCACATTGCCACCGGGCGCCGAACATGCCACAAGGCACAAGGCCAATACCGACACCATAAACAGGGCCGCAATCTTAGAAAGCTTCATAGTCATTCCTCCGTTTTGTCGAAGCTTGTTTACTTTTTATCGGCGGTCAAGGGAAGCTTTTCCGCCGACACATCCAGGCCATAGCGATAGCTGATGGCATCGACGGGACAGGCCCCGATGCACTTTCCGCACCGGGTACATTCGGCATGATTGGGCGCGCGGACCACATCAACGTCCATCTGACAAACCCTTGAACACTTGCCGCACGAGACACATTTGCATGCGTCAACCCGAATCCCCAGTAGGGACACCCTATTCATGAGCGCATAGAATGCGCCAAGTGGACAAATCCATTTGCAGAAGGGGCGATAGAACAAAACGCTCAGCACTACCACGGCAATGAGAACGGCAAGTTTCCAGGTAAAGAGCTGCCCCAGCGCAGATCGAATGCCGGCGTTGGCAATGGCCAGCGGAATGGCGCCCTCGAGCACACCCTGTGGACAGATGTACTTACAAAAGAACGGGTCGCCCATGCCCACGTCGTTAACCACCAAGACGGGCAGCAGCACCACGGCAAACAGCAGCACGACGTACTTGATGTACGTGAGCGGCTTGAGCTTTTTCGTGGAGAACTTTTTGCCGGGAATCTTATGAAGCAGCTCCTGCAGCCAGCCAAACGGGCACAGAAAGCCGCATACAAAGCGTCCCAGCAGCACGCCGAGCAAAATGAGCGTACCGGTAACATAGTAAGAAAAGATGAACTTGGATGAACCTACCACCGACTGGAACGACCCGATGGGGCACGCACCCGATGCCGCGGGGCACGAATAGCAATTAAGTCCAGGTACGCAGACTGTTTTTCCCGCGCCCTGATAGATGCCGCCTTTGGCAAAGTTTGGCAGGTGAATGTTGGTGACCAGCGTCGTCGCCGCCTGAATGAATCCGCGAAATCGGGCCAAAACATGCGACGCAGTGTTTTCTCTTTTATCCAATTCCGATACACTCCAAGCACAGCCTAATCGCTTTGGCCAGCACGGCATCCGCCTCGCCACGCATAACACCAAAGCACACCATGGCAATTCCGACGATCAACAAAGCGACCTGTACCACGGGCTTTACCGCTTTGAACAACCTGACCACTCCTTTCGTTACGCGACCATTGGACCATATCGACTATAAAATCCGTGTTAAGCGCGATTTGGAATGTGCAAGGAGACTGTTATGCGTATTTTGATCGTCGAAGACGAGCGAGCGCTGTGCGATGCAATCGCGCGCAGCTTGCGAAACTTGGCGTACAGCGTCGACTGCTGCCACGACGGACAGGAGGCGCTCGACCTGCTGGGCGTCGAAGTCTTTGACCTCGTGGTACTCGACCTCAACCTTCCCCGTATCGATGGCATGACCGTGCTCAGGGAACTTAGGAAAACCGACTGCGAGACCAAGGTACTGATTCTGTCCGCACGCGGCGAGGTCGCCGACAAGGTCGCCGGACTCGATGCCGGCGCCAACGATTACCTTACCAAGCCGTTTCATCTTGACGAGCTTGCGGCAAGGATCCGCAGCCTTACCCTCAGGCGCTTTGCACAAAGCGACATAGTATTAACCTGCGGAAAGCTCCGCTTTGACACCAAGGCGCGCATCGCTTCCGTGGACAGCGAGGCTTTATCTCTTACGCGCAAGGAAACGGGAATCTTGGAATACCTGATGCTTAATCAGGGGCGTCCGGTAAGTCAAGAGGAGCTTATCGAGCACGTTTGGGATAGCAGCGTGAACAGCTTTAGCAACGCAATCCGCGTTCACATCTCGTCACTCCGCAAAAAGCTACGCATCGCTTTGGGGTACGACCCGATTCGCAATCGGATTGGAGAGGGCTACGTTATGGAGGATAGCGAATGAAAAGGTTTTCGCTGCAATGGCGCATAACGATTATGACGGCACTGCTCACGTGTGCAGCATGCGTGCTGACAAACTGCCTGGTCGGCTATACGGGCATGCGCTACATGGATGCCATCGGCAGTGACATCTCGGCCCTTAACGCGACCGGCGAAGATTCGCCCCAGGCGTTCGACCCAACAAAAGCGACCCCCGATGACAAGGTCACGATCGTCGTAAACGACGCACAGGAGTCTTTTGGCACGACAACCTGGTACATCACGGCTGGAGTCACACTCCTTGGCGGCGCGCTGGCATACTTTGTGAGCGGCCGTGCACTCAAACCGCTACGGGCTTTTGCCGCCCAGGTAGAGCGCGTGCAGCCTGACAACCTAAGCGAAATCAGACTCAGTGAAGATGTGCCCACCGAGCTACAGCGATGCAGCGCCTCTTTCAACGACATGATCGCCCGTCTTGGCGAAGGGTTCTCTGCGCAGCGTCAGTTTACCGGCAACGCCGCACACGAGCTGCGCACCCCGCTCGCCCTTATGCAAGCACAGATTGAACTATTCATCTCTGAGCACTCCGGTTTGCAACCCGAAACAGCCGAGCTGCTCGGCCTGCTACAAGAACAAACCGAGCGCATGTCTCGAATGACCAAGGTATTACTCGAGATGAGTGAGCTCCGCAGCGTTCCTTGCGAGGACGATGTTGAACTCGGTCCCTTGTCCGAAGAGGTCCTCACCGACCTTGCGCCACTTGCCGAAAATAAGGGCATAGCCCTCAATTGTGCTGGAGACGCTTTAGTAATCGGGAACGATGCGCTCCTCTATCGGCTGGTGTTCAACCTGGTCGAAAACGCCATCCGCTATAGCCGCGCCGACTCGAGCGTTACCGTCTCCATCTGCGACAACGACAGCCACGTGTTCCTGCGAGTCGAGGACCAGGGCCCGGGAATACCCAAGCAGTACCGTGAGAGCATCTTCCAACCGTTCTTTCGCCTGGATAAATCCCGCAGCAGGGCATACGGCGGCGCAGGACTCGGGCTAGCGCTTGTTTGGGAGATTGCAGCGCTTCACGGTGGCACGGTAGAGGTCGAAGCAAATTCCGAGAACGGAACCGTGATGCTCGTGACCCTCTCAAAGGGGGCCACCACGTGATCCGACTGTCCAGGAGTCCCACTCGACATTGTGAAACGCGTCCCAAAACTTGGACATGAGAAATGGGAGACAGTTCGCATCTATGCCGAGGACGAAGTCCTGGCGGGGATTCAGGATGCGCAGAGGAAGCTTGCGGCAGAAAACCCCGACAGAATCGTGACCGTCGGCGGCAACTGTATGGTGTCGCCTGCCCTCTTCGATTACCTGCACGGGAAATACGAGAACGTTGGAATCGTCTGGATCTATGCGCATCCGGATGTATCCACGCTGAATGATGGCTACCCCAACGCTCACGCCATGGTACTTGGCAGCCTTTTGGAACAGGGTGCACCGCAACTCGTTTCGCGGATGCGGCATCCGGTGTTTAAGCCGAGCGATGTCCTGCATGTCGGGCTACAGCAGCTCCACGACTATCAGGAAGTTTGCTTAAACAAGCATAGGTGTTGCGGTTTTAGCCGATGTCCTCATGGAGGAAAACGACATGCTGGGTCTGTCTGATTAAAGTCCAACAGTTTCCATGAGGCATCTAGCACGGTAAAAGCTAAAGACCCGGGAGACCCCAAACTGTCAACCATCTTTACGGGTGCAAGGGAAACGGGCAAGACAGCCCCCTCTCGCTCCTATCCGAAACGGCGCTTGAACACGGCTGGATTGCAGCGAATGTCTCCGCCATGCCCGGCATGCTCGAAGATATCATCGAGCACACAAAGGAGGCCGCAGGCCGTTACCTCTCGCAGCCCCATACACGCGTGAGCGGAGTTCAAGTTGGGCAGCGGGGCGGTTTAGCGCGCCAATATAATCAAATCGTGCACTTCCATAGCCTCTCGTCTACGTGGTGTACCGTCGTCTCCCCTTTTATCAGAGTTGGGCGATTTTCAGGCACCCGAGCTGAACTCAAATTGAACTCAACGATGCCTTATCGGTCGAGGGCGTCCTAGCGAGAATATACAGAGGCGCACATTTCGCAGGGAACCTCCCATTCGTTATCATATCGGGATGCTGTCAAGGCAGCGTCAATGCGTTCGACCTACACCTTCTCGCTTTTCGAGGCCTCGTCTGCAGGACCATCGGAATCGATACGGAATCGATCGGCATACCATTCATCCGAAGCAATCACCTTATGGAGCATCTGGAGATGCAGGTCGACATAGTGGCAGAACGCCTTGCCGCATTCCACGAGAGGCGCATTGTTTCTCTCGTTGGGCTCGGCTCCAAAATTAAACTCGACCTCATAGCCCTCCCCAGGCACACCCATGCTCGGCAGAATATCAATGGAGAAGTGGACGAATCCAGACGTCACCTTGTATACATCTTTTACCTTTGGATCGAACTTCTCGAGTAAGTCTTGAAGTCTTCCATCGGACATCTTCTCACCCGAGAAATCTTTCAGCTTGTTCACAGGCACACCTTGAAACACCTGCTTGAGAAAGTCATCCTGGTCTTCGGCGGCGAATAATGCGAATGTCCGCAGGCAGACTCCAACCTGTGCGCGGAGAAGCTGGGCGACGCAAACAAGATTCCTCGACTCGAGCATGGAGATGAATCCGTCTATCAGTCTCATCGCATACTCAGAGGAGGATGCCAGATATAGATCCCATTGGGTAAAGTCGCCGTTCATGAAGGGAATCACTGCATTGCGCTCGGCGACTCTCAAGGCACTCAGGCTTTGTTCTCTTTTCTCAGCTTCTTGTTTGAACTGTTCGCTATCCAAAATGCCCCCAAATGCCGGCTTCTCAACAAATCAAAAAAGCAAGAGAGACAGAGATTAGGTTCCTGCTCCACTGAACCCACGCTTCCAGTCGAGACACTCCTCCTCGAAGATCTCCCCAGAGTCCCGCCTCTCGCGCCCCTCACGGAACTGTCCATATCAGTGTAGCCAATCCAAGCACAGCCCCACCGCACGGCCCAGTCGCTTCCGGTCCTGCGTGGCCCCGTGAAGGCGGAAGGGCGTGGTTGTCGTCATCGCGTTCCTTTCTCCTCGTACCTTTTTGGGCATGCGTCACGGGCCCCCGCGCGGCGCTGAGAGCGAATCGGCGCAGGCTTGGGGCCAGTTGCGTAGAGGTTGAGGTTCGGGTTTCGCCGGCTTACGCAGCTTGGCGGGCAGAGCGCCCGGGCTCGCTGCGCCTAGGGCGCGGCGGGATCCGCGACGCCGGAGGTGTCGATCTCGCCCAGATTGGCGAGCTGCTCGATGAGGGGGAGGCCCATCGGGTCGTCCACCTCGACGCCGCCGAGCACGATGGTGCTGTCGCGTGTGTCTATATGGGTTGTGAACACGGCCGGGTCGAAACCCGAAGCGATAAAGCCAATGCCCGCGAGGACAACACCCGCGGCAACGAGCCCGCCCGCCACGGCGAGGTAGATCTTCTTCGCACTGGTCATGGTACTCACTCCTTTCTACGCCGCGAGATGCGCGGCAGCGCCGCCCTTCTCGCCCTTACCCTTCCAGAAGGGCGAGGCGGCCTTCCTCGCCCAGAGCGCCGAGAGGCGCGCAATTTGTTTTGAGGCTGCCCAAGCGCCAGCACCAACGAAGAGCGCCACGCCGACGAGGCCGAGCCCCACGCCCGCCGAGGCGAGGGCGTACGGGAAGTGGCCGATGATGACGCCGCTTACGGCAAGCAGGAGCCCAACTACGCCCACGCCCCCGAGTGCCACCGCGACGATCCACACGCAGAGCGCCAGCACCCAGATGCAGATATAGACCGTGACGGCCACGGCGGCGAAGGCGGCGAGCAGCGGCACCCACACCGGGGAGCCCACGATGGCCAGCACCCACAGCAGCGCGGTGCTGCGCCGGCGCGTCCTCGCGATCGCGCGCGGCACGGCGGGCAGGTCGTCGAGCGTGGCCTCCGCCACCTCGCCGGGCGTGCCCATGGCGGCCACGGCCTCCTCCTCGCTCATACCGTCCTCCATGCGGTCGGCGATGGCCTCCGCATAGAACGCCTTGGTCTCCTCCACCTGCTCGGCCGGCAGGCAGGCGAGCAGCTCGCCCAACCGGCCCAGAAACTCATCGCGCGTCATGGTGCGCCTCCTCAACGTATGCGTAAATCTCCCGTACGGACGGCCACTCGGCCAGGAACTCCTCGATGCGCGCTCGCCCGTCGTCCGTGATGCGGTAGTACCGGCGCAGCCGCCCGTTGTGCTCGGCGGAGCGCGCCGTGATGCACCCGGCCTTCTCCAGGCGCTTGAGCAGCGGGTAGAGCGTCGACTCCGTGAGCCCCATGCTCGCCGGTACGTCCTTCACGATCTGGTAGCCGTAGGACTCCTCGCCGGAGACGGCCGCGAGCACGCAGGCCTCCAGGAAGCCGCGCTTCATCTGTGCCTCCATCCGCACACCTCCTCTCGTCATATACTGTGCTATACACACTATACGATGCAAGGTATTAAACGTCAACACTCATCGCGAAGGTTCTCCGGCCCCTGCGCGCTGCGAACGTGATGTCGCGGGACGGTTGGCATTATGCATGAAACGTCAAGTAACGCTCTTTTGATCCACTTCCACTCGGCCCCATATGCCTTGCACAACGCCCCCTTCGACCTCGGAATCAAGAGAGCCGCTAGGCTGGACATGCCGGACGGTAAGGTCCTGGACGCCATGGTGGACTTCTCCGATGCCATGGGGGTCATGGGTCTACGCCGATGGAGGCCCACACACGCGGCAGGGCTCGCCCGTCACCGCTGGTCGCCGGACGGTCCCCACGCCTCGCTCGCCAACGCGCAGGCGACAGCAGCAGTCCAGCGCTGGCTGGAGACGCCGGAATGCCCAGAAGATGCGTTTCCCATCGCTGCGGCAGAGCTTTTTGTAGGGGCGGCAATTTTTCCTAATGTCGAGGCCAGCTAGGCTTCAGTAGCCACCTTGGGAGCATCGCCAATAGACTCTTCCTTTATACGTTCGGCATAATCGTAGGCGATACCCACAAATTCCGGTCCCGAGCAACAGGAGTACAATTGCTGCATTGTTGCCAGCTGTTGGGAGATGGAAGATGGACTGCGATGGCTACCCATGCGTTCCCATGCCGTTGATGTGCACCGCCTTTGTGCCGGGGCAGATTGACGCTGCGGTTGCAGGCATTTCCGACCCCGATTCACGCACCATCGCCACGGCAGAAGCGCTGTACTTTCGCGGACAGGCCACCCTCGCTGCCAAGACAGCACGCCCCTATCTTGACGCCACCGACCCCGCACTGCGCTATTCCGCATGCTTTATCTGCGGATATGCCAGTCTGTCGCTCAACCGTATCGCCGACGCCCGCCGGTGCCTTGCGGGCATCCTCGATACGCCGGCCGACGAGGAATCATCCGCTATCCACGCCACGCATATCCTGTTCGCCTCGGCCGCAAGCGTCCTGCTGCACTTGCCTTCCCCGTATTCTGCCGAAGAGTTTTATCCACTTGCGGCGCATCTGCCCGAAGGCCTGCGCCTGTTCGCCAGCTACGTGATGGCGCACGCCTTGTATCTGCGCGGCGAATACGGCCGCAGCCTGGGCATGGCGGAAAACGCCCTGATTATGAAACAGGGAAGTTATCCGATCTCGGAACTGTTCCTGCACCTGGCAGCCTCCATGGCATGCATGAGCCTCAAGGACATCGACGCCGCAAAGGCACACTTCGGAGCCGCTTGGGGCATTGCGCGCCCCGACGGCCTTATCGAGCTCATTGGCGAGCACCACGGCCTTTTACAGGGGCTCATCGAGGCGTGCCTAAAAACGCAATACCCAGACGACTTCGCGCGCATCATCGAGATCACGTACCGCTTCAGCTACGGCTGGCGGCGCATCCACAACCCTGATTCGGGCGAGGACGTGGCCGACGATCTAACGACCACGGAATTCACCATGGCCATGCTCGCCTGCCGCGGATGGACCAACGCCGAAATCGCACGCCACATGGAAGTATCGCCGGGCACTGTTAAAAACCGCCTATCAGGAGTGTATGCCAAGCTTGGTATCGGAACTCGCGCCGAGCTGGTTGCCCACATGTTGCGCTAGCGGCCAGACTGCCCGGCGTATCGAAAGCGCTCCGGGGGGGGCCTGACGCTTTCGCGCGCTCAAATTGGACATTTTGGCCATCGAACGGCACTACCGTGACAGGATGCCTTCTCGCAAAATTGGATTATTTCCACCGATGCCTGCGGGATGGGAGCCAAAGATGCTTGATCGCCGTTCGTTACTTGTTGCCGGAGCGTCCTCGCTGGCGAGCATTATGTTGCCGCGCGTGCCAGGAAGCGCAAACGCCTTCATATTGCCGTTCGCGCCCACCGAAGCCTATGCCGACGAAAAAGACCCCTTCAGGGTGCTCGTTCTCTCGCGCACCATGTTTGGTGTGGTCGTGGTCGATGTCGCCAACAAGAATACGCCCATCGCGGGTGCCCAGGTCACGCTCACATCGCGCTATGCCGCAGGCAAGCAGCTCACCGCCACTACCGATGACGAAGGCACGGCCATTTTTGAGGTCGCGCCGCTTTCGGAAGGCTACGTGGACGAGGCAACACTCCTTGACGCGTACGACTTTAACGGCGGTATCTCCATCAGCATGAAAGGCTACCGCGATGTCGAGATTCCCCTCGCGCGTGTCCAAGGCGGCACCGCCATTACCGCACCCACACGTCCGCTCTCCGATGGCGAGCCGTACTTTCGCCAGCTCACATTCGACGAATGGGACATCCAGTACGCTGAAGCCACGTTCATGGCATTGCCGAAGGACGACACGGCAAACGAACAGCCCGATACGCACTCCTTTACCGTGCAGGCACATCTGCCACAGGGTGGACAGGCAACGCTGTGCATCAACAAGGTATTGCCCGCCACGGGCAGCTCGCCCGAAACCGTCACGCAAATTGGCCAAGTCAAGGCCGGTGCATCGGGTTCGGATAATCTGGCGACATTCACGCTCGAAGACACGTTCCTCGATGCAGCTTCGGGCCTTCTGGAGGAAGGGTGCAAGCTGCGCTTTATGCTCGACTACCAGGGCAAAACCTACACGCTCTCATCCCCTATGGCCGTTGTCACCGCGCCGGCCGCAAAGGCGGAATCGGGCTCGACCACCATCATTCCCACCACCATGGACCAAGAGATCACTCCGTTTGATTTCCCCGCGGCGTTTCCCGGTATCGGCGGCAATAAGTTCACGTGCTGGATGCCCACATTTCCCATTCTGTTCGATTTCTCGTTTGCTGGATACGTGCTGTTTGGCGGAGGGTACAAACCAGCTAGCTATATGAACGATTCGGGCAACCCTGATCCGGAATACTGGAAGAAATCGCCGCGCGAGTCGGGCGCCAAGCAGGCAAACCGCTACCTCGACGAGATGGAGGGGAAGTGGAATCAGTACAAGAGGATGAGTGCCGGTTCGGGCACCGATCCAAGAAACACCAAGCTCCTTCGCCACCATTGCACGCCGCTGTTCACGATGGATATCGCCACACAGCTGTACGGCTCGCTCGCCTACGATTGGGTGGGCAAAACCTGGGGTAACAACAACGACCCCGCATACGGCAATATTAAGGCCCTCTTCCAGGTAAGAACCGACCTCAATTGGACCGAGCAGTTTACCCTAGGACCGGTGCCATTTTTCCTAAACGTCAACCCCTGGGTGCTGGCAAAACTGGCGCTCGCCGTGGGTGCCCACACGCACGGCAGCGGCGCGGCGTTTTTTAAAAACATTTCGCTCGACTATTCAAACACGTCGGGCTCGTTCACCATCCAGATCGGGCTCGCCGTCACCTTTGGCGCCGGCGTTGCAGGCGTCGCTTCGTCTGCCGTGCGCGGCGCCGCATCCCTCACGCTGTTCATTGGGTACGAGAAGGCGGATGGACACCAGCTTCCGCGACTGCGCGTAGGTGCAGACGTCGATGTCGATGTGATACTCCAGTTCGTAATGTTCAAGTGGACCACCAAGGCTTGGTCGGGGTCGTGGCCCACACTCATCGATTCGTGGAATATGTCGGTGAACAATGGCGACCAGTATGCGCTCCAGCGCTCTGAGCTCGCATTGGGTGGAGATACGCCTTACACGCTGGACGCCCGCTTCGGCACGCCCGGCAACATCGAGGCGGGCGGCGTTCCGCAATTTATCGCATCGGCCACCATCGTCACCAACGCCGAGCTGCTCGCACGCGCCGAGGTTAAGGCCACTGCCGTAAACGCCGCGCCTGTCGTGCGCGATTGGGATCGGGCGGTCACGCGCATTGAGCTCGAGGCGGATGCAGAAAGCGACGACACGGGACAGATCGAGCATTTCGTCCATGCACTGATAGAGAACGACGAAAACGCCGCGCCGATGTATGAGTACACCTACATCGGTCAGGCAACGAACACCGTTGCCGACCCGAACGCCGATTCTGCCGGCGTGTCGGAGGACGAGCGTGGCGGCATCAAGCCCTCGAGCGACAACGTGCTGTTTGCTGGCGTGCTCAGCGAAGCCCACATGAAGCTGGCAATGATTGCCGGCGTAGAATGCCTGTTCCGTATCGCCTCGGTGCGCTACGGCGACAATGGTCGCTCGCGCCTGGTGGTACACACAAAGGCAAACGGGACGTGGTCCGCTCCCACGCCTGTGGACTTTCCCCTTGGGTTTGGCGAGGGCGACGTGGAGCGCGACAGCATATACGATTACGACTTCGACGTAGTGGAATATACGGACGGAAGAGGAAACCAGGACGCCTACGTGCTGCTGGTCTCGGGCGAGCGCCCCGCCGGCGACAACACCCTTTTCGATACGGCGAGCACATCCGGCATACTGTCCGTTGTGCGCCTGCGCATAAGCAACGACGGAGTTCGCGTGATATCGCACACGTCGTGGCGCAGCATCTCGCGCGGCCGCCTTCAGGAGGATGGCTACCATTGCCTGCAGTGCCCACGCATCACGGTGGGCAAGACACTTGTCGACGGGCGCCTGTCGGGCGCCTACCTCCACCGCCGCGGAACCACCGCAGAAAAGACGCTCGGCAGCGAGGCCGAGGTTGCGCTGGAGTGCTTTACCCTGTGGTCGGACGTTTCGGGCGACAGTCTCACGTTCCGTCAGGTCCTCCGCTTTCCGCAGGCACCGTCGAGCATCGAGCTCGGCGCGCCCGAGAATATCAACGGCAAAATGGTGGTGCCCATTGCATACGAGACCGCAGGCGGTTGTGGCTGTGCATCGTACGCCGTGATCGGCCAGTCCATTGCGAGCTGGGGCGTTATGTCGCCAGATGCCACAGTACCCCACGCGGTGCCGTGGCCGCAGCACACGGGCTTTTTGGCTACCGTCAACGAGCAACTGCAGCATATTACTTGGACGCGAGGCGCATCGGCATTTGCAACGCAGCCCGTGGGTGCCGCAGGCTGTGGCCCGGCATCGTTTAGCGTAAGCAACAACGGCAGGTGCGTGCTCTATGTAGAGAACACCGATGGCAAGGTGGGGCAAACCTACGACGAAGAAGGCAACCCGGTAGCAGTGATGGGCAAGCACTTCCGCATCTTCGCCAGCACCTTGGCAGGCGATCTGTTTACGGAGCCGTTCGTGATGTGCGAGCTGGACCATCCCGTCGATCAGATAACGACATTTTTGACGTCGGGGAGCATGCTCTCCGCGCTCGCCACGCACATTGTGAGCGCGGAGAAGAGCGAGGCAGAACTACACGGCATCGAAGTGCCCTTGGTGGCGTGTGCCACTCCGACGGGCGCAGTCGTTACCTCGGGCGCGGTGGTGCCCGGAGCAGCAGGCGAATCCTTCATGGTCACGGTGCGAAACGACGGCAACACCTTGCTGACCGCCGGCACAATCGATCTGTACCGAGAGGGCTCCAGCCAGCCGTTCTCCAGCGCATCCATCGGGTTCGGAGCGAACACACGCATGGCATCGATCTACGATCCAGAGCTTGCCGAGGACGCTTCGGCCAACGACATGGCACACGTGAAGTACGCGCTCGAAACGCTGGGCACACCTTTTGCAACGCACCCGCTGGTAGCCGACAGTGGCAACGCCGTGCTGGCACCGGGTTGCACGGCACAGTTCCGCATGAGCTTCGCTATCCCCGAGAGTTGGAGCGACGAAGTGGGCAAACGCGTAACGCTGTATGCGAAGGCGCGTAATCTGGTGGCGCTCGATCCCGTAACGCTCGAGGAAATTCGACCGGGCGCAAACTCGGCGCTGGGTGCCGTACTGCACGAGCTTCATGTGCCCGACGCGGCATGCGAACGCTCAGAAGTTCAGGTCGGCGTATGCGACAGCGCGGATACGACGGGGCTTCACGATGCACCGATGACGGCGGACGGCAGTGGCGGCTCCGGCGGAAGCAGCTCCGGTAGCGGCAGTGGCTCTGGCAGCGGCAAGGATCACGGCAATAACAAGCGCCCCGGAAAAGCGGGCGCGCTTGCGGGCACGGGCGATGTCAACGCTCCCCTTACGGCAGCCGCAGCAGCACTCGCCGCAGCAGGCGCCGGCCTCGTCGCCTACAGCGCCCGCCGCACGGCGCTCGAAACCGACACCGCTGATGAGGTCAATTCGGATAGGCCTCGCTAGCTCTCAGTTACCTTTGCGAGAGACGCCGACTCGGCTCATCGAACACCAAAAGGGGCTGGTTCTGGATACCCAGAGCCAGCCCATTTCGCATTAGATATCATCAGGGGAGTCGAGTTCTGCCTCGAGCTTGGCACGGCGTCTTTTCGCCAACAATCCGCACGACATGTCTTCGACAGCGTATCCAACCGCAAACGCAGCAAGACACATTCGGCCGTCTTCAAACTTACTCGGACAGAGCCGACTCGGTTTTGTCCGAGTAAACGAATCTCCATCGAACTCCGAACGATTGTTCGATGGATTTCGTGTTGGTTGGAATCGTCTGTGGGCTGGGCTATGCTACCTTGACTATCTATATGACTTAAACGCAGCAAGGGAGCACCGAGAGAGCGAGTATGGCAAAAAACACCGCAAACTATGGTAACGACAGTATCCGCCAGCTCAAGGACGAGGAGCGCGTACGCCTGCGCCCCGCCGTCATCTTTGGCTCGGACGGGCTCGATGGCTGCGCGCATGCCGCCTTCGAGATCCTGTCCAACGCCGTTGACGAGGCGCGCCAGGGCTACGGCAAGCTCATCACCCTTACCGCCTTTCGCGATGGCTCTATCCAGGTAGAGGACAACGGCCGCGGCTGCCCGCTCGACTGGAACCCTTCCGAGAAGCGCTTTAACTGGGAACTCGTCTTCTGCGAGCTCTACGCCGGCGGCAAGTATAACAACAACCAGGGCGGCGACTACGACTTCTCGCTCGGCACCAACGGCCTGGGCTCCTGCGCGACTCAGTACGCTTCCGAGTACATGGACGTCACCGTCTGGCGTGACGGCAACAAGTACTCCTTACACTTTAAGAAGGGCAAGGTCGTCGGCGCCAAGAAGAAGGCACTCGAGATTGAGCCCAGCGACGAGGACCGCACCGGCACCACCATCAAGTGGCGCCCCGATCTTGAGGTCTTTACCTCCATCAGTATCCCCCACGATTGGTATCGCGAGACCATGCGCCGTCAGGCCGTGGTCAACGCCAACGTGACCTTCCGCCTGCGCATCGAGGGCGACGATGGCGAGTTTTCCGAAGAGGACTTTTGCTACCCCAAGGGCATCGAGGACTACGTGCTCGAGAAGGTCGGCACCGACTACCTTACCGAGCCCTTCTTTATCGAGGCCGACCGCCGCGGTCGCGACCGCGAGGACCTGCCCGACTACAATGTAAAGATCACCGCGTGCATGTGCTTCTCGCGCACCTTTATGATGCAGGAGTACTACCACAACTCCTCCTGGCTCGAGAACGGCGGCTCGCCCGAGAAAGCGGCCCGTAGCGCTCTGACCAGTGCCATCGATGCCTACATTAAGCAACAGGGCAAGTACAACAAAAACGAGAGCGGCATCAAATGGCAGGACGTCCAAGACTGCCTGGTGCTGGTGACCAACTGCTTCTCCACCCAGACGTCTTACGAAAACCAGACCAAGAAGGCCATCAATAACCGCTTTATCCAGCAGGCCATGACGGCATTCTTTAAGGAGCGCCTCTCGACCTACTTGATCGAGAACAAAGATGCCGCCAACAAGATCATGGAGCAGGTGCTCATCAACAAGCGCTCGCGCGAGAATGCCGAGAAGACGCGACAGAGCATCAAGACCAACCTGCAGCAGAAGACCGACATGGCCAACCGCGTGCAGAAATTCATCGACTGCCGCTCCAAGGACAAGAGCCGCCGCGAGATCTACATCGTAGAGGGCGACTCGGCAGCAGGCGCCATTCGCACCTCGCGCGATGCCGAGTTCCAGGGCGTTATGCCCGTCCGCGGCAAGATCCTCAACTGCCTGAAGGAGGACTACCCGCGCATCTTTAAGTCCGACATCATCATGGACCTCATGCGCGTGCTGGGCTGCGGTGTGGAGATCAAGGACAAGCGCATCAAGAACCTTGGTGCCTTTGACCTGGACAACCTCAACTGGAACAAGGTCATCATCTGTACGGATGCCGACGTCGACGGTTATCACATCCGCACGCTCGTGCTCACCATGCTCTACCGCCTGGTGCCCACACTTATCGACGAGGGTTACGTGTATATCGCCGAGTCGCCGCTCTACGAGATCAACTGCAAAGAGAAGACCTACTTTGCCTACACCGAGCTCGAGAAGAACGGCATCCTCAAAGAGATCGGCGACCAAAAGTGCTCGATCAACCGCTCCAAGGGTCTTGGTGAGAACGATCCGGACATGATGTGGCTCACCACCATGAACCCCGAGACGCGTCGCCTGATCAAGGTGGAGCCCGAGGACGTCACTAAGATGGAGACCATGTTCAACCTGTTGCTGGGCAACGACGAGGCAGGCCGCAAACGCCATATCTCCGAGCACGGCAAGGAATACCTGGACCAGCTGGACCTGCAGTAGCAGCAAATCGACAACGACGGCCTATAAGAAGTTCAAGAGGATATCGTGGCAAAGAAGAAGACGAAGAACCAGCCAAAGAAAAAGCAGGTTAACGCCGAGAACGTCATCGGCCTGCACTCCGAGGTCACCGACCAGCCGATCACGCAGACGCTCGAGGTCAACTACATGCCCTACGCCATGAGTGTCAACGTCTCACGTGCGTTCCCCGAGATCGACGGCTTTAAGCCCTCGCACCGCAAGCTGCTCTACACCATGTACAAGATGGGCCTGCTCAAGGGCGAGCGCCAGAAGAGCGCCAACATCGTGGGCCAGACCATGAAGCTCAACCCGCACGGCGATGCCGCGATCTACGAAACGATGGTACGTCTGGCCACCGGCAATGAGGCACTGCTCGCCCCCTTCGTTGAGTCGAAGGGCAACTTTGGCAAGTACTATTCGGGCGACCTGAGCTACGCCGCCTCGCGTTATACCGAGGCCAAGCTCTCCCCCATCAGCGCCGAGATCTTCAAGGACATCGACAAGGACCCGGTCGACTTCGTTGACAGCTACGACGGCGCCATGAAGGAGCCGCGCCTGCTGCCCACCACGTTCCCCAATATCCTCGTCTCGGCCAACAAGGGCATCGGCGTCGCCATGGCATCCGACATCTGCGGTTTCAACCTCAACGAGGTCTGTACCGCAACGATGCACTACCTCAAGGATCCCGGCTGCGACCTGCTCGAGTACATG
Source organism: uncultured Collinsella sp. (assembly GCA_905209455.1). Classification (GTDB taxonomy): domain Bacteria; phylum Actinomycetota; class Coriobacteriia; order Coriobacteriales; family Coriobacteriaceae; genus Collinsella. Next base: position 147,703 of record CAJLTA010000001.1, on the reverse strand, counting down.
CCCATGCCCGACTTCTCGACCGGCGGCGAGATCATCTACCGCCGCGAGGAGATGGAGAAGATCATCGAGACCGGCCTCGGCAGCTTCCAGATCCGCTCCCGCTGGCGCTGGATTCCCGAAGAGCGCATCATCGAGGTCTACGAGATCCCCTACACCACCAAGACCGATGTCATCATCGAGCGCATCGTCAAGCTCTCCAAGGAGGGCAAGGTCAAGGAGATTGCCGACATCCGCGACGAGACCGACCTTTCGGGTCTGCGCATCGCCATCGACCTTAAGCGCGGCGTCGACCCCGACAAGCTCATGGCCAAACTCTACCGCTCGACCACGCTGCAGGATTCGTTCTCGTGCAACTTCAACGTGCTGGTCGACGGTTACCCTCGCGTTATGGGCGTGCGCCAGATCCTGCACGAGTGGGTCAAGTGGCGTATCCAGTCTACGCGACGCCGCATTATCTTTGACCTGGGCAAAAAGTCCGAGCGACTGCATCTGCTGCACGGCCTCGAGGCGATTCTGCTCGACATCGACAAGGCTATCGCCATCATCCGCGGCACTAAGCTCGAGGCCGAGGTCGTGCCCAACCTTATGAAGGGTTTCGATATCGACGAAACCCAGGCAGAGTTTGTTGCCGAGCTCAAGCTCCGCAACATTAACGAAGAGTACATTCTCAACCGCACCAAGGACATTGCCAAGCTCGAGGGAGAGATCGCCGAGCTTGAGGAGATCCTCTCCAGCGAGGAGAACATCAAGAAGGTCATCAGCGATGAGCTGGCCGCGGTCAACAAGAAGTACGTGATGCCGCGCCGCACGGGCAGGATCGAGCCCCATGAGGTTATCGAGGTAAGCTTGGAGCCCGAGGTCGACGAGTACCCGGTCACCATCATGCTCTCGCGCGATGGCTACCTTAAGAAGATGACGGATCGCGTACTCAAGAAGGCGACCACGCTCAAGTACAAGGACGGCGACAAACCCTTTATCGAGTTCCCGTCCTCCAACACCCACGAGCTGCTGGTCTTTACCAACAAGAGCCAGGTATACAAGTGCAAGGTCGCAGCGTTTGAGGACACCAAGTCGGCCCAGCTGGGCTCGTACCTGCCGACCGATCTTGAGATGGAACCCGACGAGAGCGTCATCTGGGTCATCGACCCCGAGGACTATAAGGCCGACGTGCTGTTTGTCTTTGAAAACGGCCGCGTGGTGCGCGTTGCGCTTTCTGGATACGTCACCAAGACCAACCGCAAACGCCTCAAGAACGCCATCTACGGCGGCAGCAAACTGCTGTATGCACAGGTGCTCAAGGAAGATCGCGACATCGCGCTGGTCTCGAGCGACTACCGCCTGATGAACTTCAACACGTCGCTGCTCAAGACCAAGACGACCACTAACACGCAGGGCGTCCAGGCCTTTACCGCCAAGAAGGGCCGCTCGGTCACCACCGTCGGCACGACCGAGGAGATCCTTGGCGCCGGCGTCTCGGCCGAGAAATTCACCGCGCAGAGCCTACCCTCCGCCGGTGCCCTCATGAAAGAAAACGACATGCCGAGTTTGTTTGACTAGGTACCACGGCAACGAGATCGTTAGATACTTCGCAAAGCGACGAGGCCCGGAGCGCAACGACATTGCGCCCGGGACTCGTCGTTTTTCTTCTCAACTATTTCTTAACGCAGATTAATTGATTTCTGCTTATTTTTCTGCGTAAAAAATGTCAGCGTCACTGCTTCGATGCCCTTTGGTCAGTCGTTAGTAAAACTTGCAAAAGTTAGCATAACTTGCAAAAAACAGCAAAACTTGCAAAGGGGCCACCATGGATCGCAGCAAATGTCTCCGCCATGCCAGGCATGCTCGAAGATATTATCGAGCGAACCAAAGAAGCCGCAGATAGCTACCTCTCACAGCCTCACGCGCGCATAAACGGTGTTCAAATTGGCCCAGTGGGCATCGATTGGACATATGCTCAAGAGGCTCAGGGCAACTGGCGCACGCGCATGAATGGCATCTTTAAGCAACTCGAAAAACATGACATCGGACTTCTCTCGAAACGACCTATCGGGAGCTTTCCGATAAAGACATTGAGTTTTTGCTCGCGATGCTGCCTGATTCTGGCCCCAGCAGGGTCTCGGAGATAGCCAAACGCATGGGCGTCGCCAGCAACTACGCAAGCCAATACAAACGCCGCCTCCTCGAGGACGGCGTTGTCGGGGAACGTGGACGTGGTCTCGTTGGCTTTGACATCCCCGCGTTCAGGGAATTCTTGAACGAGAAGGCGTTTTAGCACACCGGAATTGTCCGCTGGAGCATCGTTGCATGGCAATCGGCATTCCTCTTGGTAAGGACAGCAAGTATTTTCCACCAACACCGATTGCCATGCGTTTTTCTTGCCCTTAGGCCAACTTGCGGGCGAGCTCTCGCACCCCTTCCAACTTGGGCGAGGATGCCATGCTGTCGCGCTCGGTCATACCGCTGATGGTGACAATGCCCTGGTCCTCCCACTTGCAGTACGCGCAGGTTGACTTGTACATGGCGATCGCCGCGTCATAGACGCCCTCGCTGTGGCTATCGAGCAAAAGGGCCGTCTTGGTGAACGGGAAGCCCGTAGCACCGAAGGCGTACAGGCGGTCAATGGCAGCTTTCTCCTGCGCAGTGATATCAAACCAGTAGATGGGCGAAGCGAAGACAACCATGTCGGCGTCTTTCAGCGACTCGATCACGCCGGCCATGTCGTCCTTTTGCACGCAGGTGCCCTCATGGGCAAAGCAGTACTGGCATCCCAGGCAGCCGGCGATCTTTTTGCCGGCAACGCGGATGACCTCGACCGTATTGCCGCCCTCGCGCGCGGTCTCGGCAAACGCCTCGACCATGGTGTCGGTATTGGCGCCCTTGCGCGGGCTGCCGCTCAATACAACGATTTTCATAGAAATCTCCCTCCTTTATGCCGCAGGCGCGCGGCATGTTTTTTTGTTTTAACCAAAACAGATGGAGTTATTCAATCGCCTCGTTTCAACTACTCCCACTCTTTAGAAGAATCGTTGCTGGAGGCTTGGCATTAAATCAAGGCACGCCTTATTTCAAATACTCCTCAAAGAATGCTTTCAGCTTTTCGAACGGAATGATATCCATCTGATCGTAGAGGTCGGTATGGCTGGCACCGGGGATAATGAGCAATTCCTTGTTGTCCCCCGTCAGCTTGCTATACGCGGTTTCGCTGAAATAGCGGGAGTGCGCCTTCTCGCCGTGCACCAGCAGCACGGCGGAGCGGATCTCGCCGGCGTACTGCAGAATCGGCATATTCATAAACGACAGCGAGGACGTCACATTCCAGCCACCGTTGGAGTTCAGGCTGCGGGAATGGTAGCCTCGCGGAGTTTTGTAGTAGGCGTAATAGTCCGCTAAAAACTGCGGCGCATCCTCCGGTAGCGGATCGACCACGCCGCCCGCCAGCGCATAGCTGCCGTTTTTATAGTCCTCGGTGCGCTGCGCATTCAGCGCTTTCCGCTTTTCAAAGCGCGCCTGCTCGGAATCCTCGGCGTCAAAATAGCCGTTTGCGGTCACGCGGGTCATATCGTACATGGTCATAGCCGCGGTAGCTTTGATACGGGTGTCGATAGCCGCCGCATTGACTGCCATGCCGCCCCAACCGCAGATACCGATGATGCCGATACGCTCCGGGTCGACGTTTTCCTGCACAGAGAGGAAATCAACCGCTGCGCAGAAATCCTCGGTGTTGATGTCCGGCGATGCTACATAGCGGGGCGCACCGCCGCTCTCGCCGGTATAGGACGGGTCGAAGGCAATTGCGAAAAAGCCCAGCTCCGCCATTTTCTGCGCGTACAGACCGGAGGACTGTTCCTTCACCGCGCCAAACGGGCCGCTGACGGCGATGGCGGGCAGTTTGCCTTCCGCGTTCTTAGGCACGTAGACGTCAGCCACCAGCGTGATGCCGTATCGGTTATGGAAGGTCGCCTTGCTGTGCTCAACCTTGTCGCTTTTGGGGAATACTTTGTCCCATTCCTGCGTCAGATTCAACTGTTCCATACCTAAACCTCCTTGTCAGTCGCTTTAAGGTATTGCTCGTCGTCCACGGGCTCCAACCACTCGTTGGAGGCCTCCTCGCCCGGAACCTCCACCGCGAGATGGGAGAACCAGCTGTCGGGCGCCGCACCGTGCCAGTGCTTTACGCCTGCGGGAATATTTACTACATCGCCGGGGCACAGCTCCTGTGCCGGTTTGCCCCATTCCTGGTAAAACCCTCGGCCAGCCACGCAGACGAGAATCTGCCCGCCGCCGCTTTTGGCGTGATGGGTGTGCCAGTTGTTGCGGCAGCCTGGCTCGAACGTAACGTTGTAAATGCCGACCTGCTCGGTGGAAAGGGGCGCGAGGTAGCTTTGCCCGATAAAGTACTTCGCAAATGCGTCGTTGGGGGCACCGATGGGAAAGGCCATCTCGTTTTGATGCTTGGTTCTTGCGTCGGCGGCATCGCTATCCGCCCAGACCTCCTTCGCCATGCGAAAGGCCGCCCATGCCTTGGGCCAGCCTGCGTAAAACGCCGCGTGCGTAAGGATTTCCGCTATCTCCGCCCTGGTCACGCCGTTGTTCTTTGCGGACATCAGATGATATTGGAACGAAGAGTCCGTCAGCCCCTGTGCCATCAAGGCAACCACCGTCACCACGCTGCGGTCTCGAAGGGAAAGCCTGTCTTCTCGGCTCCACACCTCGCCGAACAGCACATCGTCATTGAGCTGTGCGAATTTGGGAGCAAAGTCCCCCAGGGCATCTCTGCCCGCTGTCTGTTTGATTGCCATGATCGATTTCCTCCTGTCGATGGTTTTGAGTGCAAAACTGCTTCCGCCCAGCTAGGCCGCGCCTAGACTCCTGTGCCCATTCGTCGCGCCTGCTCAAGAGCGGGATGCCCGCCGATTTCGCCCACGCCGTTCAAGCCGCCGGCGAATACCGTTCCGGCAAGTGTGCGCCTTTGGCGAAAATCCCTTGCGCTCCCAATTTATATTGACGAAAATGAAGGTAATACCTAAACCTGACTTTAGGTCAAGGAGTAAATTCGAGATTTGTCCGGAGGGACCATGTACACAATCGGACAGGTGGCGGATATGTTCGGTCTGCCCGTTTCCACGCTGCGCTATTACGACAAGCAGGGATTGTTCCCGGAATTGGAGCGGACGTCCGGCATTCGCCGATTCGGCGATACGGAACTCGAGGCGCTTCGGGTCATCGATTGCTTAAAGAAGGCTGGGATGGAGATCAAGGACATCCGGCTGTTCATGGAATGGTGTGCGGAGGGCCCATCGACATATCCCAAGCGCAAGGCCATGTTCGAGGAGCGGAAGGCCCACATGGAGTCGGAGATCGTGAACATGAACCGCGCGCTGGATATGTTGAAGTTCAAATGCTGGTACTACGAGCAGGCGATCCAAGATGGCAACGAGGATAGAGTGAAGGCGCTGATTCCCGACGATTTGCCGGAAGAGATCAAAGATACCTACGATAACGCCCACGCCCAATAGTGCCGCCCGATACTCAAGGGGCTTTGGCAAGGAGTCGTTTTAGGCAGACATGCAAAAAGAAAGCCTCCGAACCAGAAGGTTCGGAGGCTGTTATTCCCGTTATTTCGCTGATGGCTTTGCTCTATGGCGACGCCGAAACAGCATCAGGCGGTACTCGACGGTATCAAAACGCGAGTTCAGAAGCCAGTTCCCGTTATTCCCATAGGCATAAGCGCATCTGCTCGCGATTGCCTATCGATGCTCTGCCTCGAGCACGGCAGACACCGCATCGAGGAACTCCCGCACATGGTCTGCGGGCTGCAGCGAATGAAGCAGTCCGTAAGACACGAGACAGTCCCAATCGGTAGGGACGGTTTTGAGCATGGGGTGGACGTTGGCCCATAACGGCAGCGTCGCAAGCGCGAGGTCCTCGTTCGCGCCGCGATTGAACACCTCCGCCCGATATTGCGGAAAGTCTACGAGCGCGATTTGAGGATGATGCAAGAGTATCTCGTCGCGCACGCGATCGATTTCGGCGTTCCAGCCCCGGCGTATAAGCATAAGACTGTGATTGTGGAGGTCGTCGAATGTGACGATGTCGCGTTTGGCGAGTTCGCTGTCGATGGGAACGGCGCACCAGAGCGGCTCGCGCGAAAGCTCGAGGCCCAGGCACCCGCGCTCTTTAAGAAAGGCATCGTCGAAAATCCCCACCACGATATCCATGTCTTGCCCGAGGTTCGCCAAACCGCGCGCCGCCGAGGGCGTGTTTTCAAACGTGACCACCTGAAGGCTCATGCCAGGGCAACGTTCCTTCACCTTCGGCCACAGCTTCGTGAGCGGCGTGCTGGGCGTCATGAGCGACACTCCCACGCGGATGATGCGCTTCTCTCCGCGCTCGGCGACGCGGGCGCGTGCGATTGATTCTTGAGAATACTGCACGATATGGCGGGCGTCGGCGAGCAGCGACCTGCCTGCTCGCGTAAGCGAAAGCCCCTGATGCGATCGGTGGAACAGCGTAAGGCCTAGCCGCGACTCCAGCAGGTTCATCTGCTTGATGACGGCCGTGGGCGTGATGAAGGACTCTTGTGCCGCCTTGGAGAAGCTGCCCGCCTCCGCCACGCGGATGAAAGTGTCAAGCTGTGGGTTGTACATCGATCCTCCTGTCACGCATTATGTGCCGTATATACCCCATGGTTATATCCATCATTCCAACGTGAACTTCTCGCGCGTCAGTAAACGCCGTAGCCTCGTATTCGAAAAGTCACCATTAAGGAGGAGACCATGGAGTATCTGAAGCTCAACAACGACGTAGAGATGCCCATCGAGGGTTTGGGCACCTTCCTCATGACCCCGGCCGAGGCCGAGGCGGCCGCAACCGCCGCGCTCACGGCTGGCTACGAGCACATCGACACCGCCAACGCCTACATGAACGAGCGCGCCGTGGGCCGTGCCATCGCCAAGAGCGGCATCGCACGCGACAAGATCTTCGTCTCCACCAAGCTCTGGCCGAGTGTCTACGACGCGGGCATGCCGGCGGTGGACGCCACGCTCCAGCGCCTAGGGCTCGACTACGTCGACATGCTCATCCTGCACCAGCCGGTAGGCGACTACCTGGCCGCGTGGCGCACGATGGAGGAGGCCTACCGCGCGGGCAAGGTGCGCGCCCTCGGCCTCTCCAACTTCCCGCAAGACAAGATTGCCGAGGTCATCGAGGTCGCCGACATCAAGCCGCAGCTCGTGACCGTTGAGTGCCACCCCTACCACGCCCAGCGCGACCTGCGCGCCTACCTCGCGCCGTACGGCACGGTGATCGAGGCGTGGTACCCGCTCGGCCACGGCGACAAAGGTCTTCTGGAGGAGCCCGTCTTCGTCGCTCTCGCCGAGAAGTACGGCAAGACCCCGGCCCAGGTGATCCTGCGCTGGCACGTGCAGATGGGAACCTCCATCATCCCCGGCTCCAAGAACCCCGCCCACATCGCCGACAACGCGAACATCTTCGACTTCTCCCTCACCGAAGACGAGATGGCCGAGATTGCCAAGCTCGACGGGACCATGACCTACTACACCGCCACTGAGGAAGCACTCGCGGGCTACCTGGCCATACGCCCCGATTTCGACGCGCAGGAGTAGCGCTCAGACGATAACGGACCAACCAAGCCAACGGAGGAGATGCCCCATGACCGCAAACCCGACCGTGACTAGAAGAAACTTCCTACTCGGAGCCGCGCTGTGCGCAACGATGCTCTCCGGTTGCAACCAGGGTGACGACGGCCAAGCCGCCGCCGAGGACCAGCCCGCCGCCGCGCCCGCTGCAGGCGGCAACGTCCTCGTGGCCTACTACTCGGCACAGGGCCACACCGCTGCCGTAGCTCAGACCATCGCCGACGAGCTCGGCGCCGATCTCTTTAAGGTGACGCCTACGGAGCCCTACTCCGACGATGACCTCGACTGGACCGACGACAGTAGCCGCGTGACCCGCGAGCACGAGGACGAGAGCCTGCGCGACGTCGAGCTTACGCAGGTCACGCCGGACGGCTGGGAGAACTACGACACCGTGCTCGTGGGGTATCCCATCTGGTGGGGCATCGCGGCCTGGCCCATCGACAACTTCATCTCAGGCAACGACTGGGACGGCAAGACGGTGCTCCCGTTCTGCACCTCTTCCTCCTCGAGTCTTGGCCGGAGCGGCGAGCTACTCGCCGAGGCCGCGGGCAGCGGGGAGTGGCAGGAGGGCCAGCGCTTCTCGTCCAGTGTGGACGAGTCCGGGGTTCGTGATTGGGTCGCCGGTCTCGGCCTGGCATAAGCAATTAGAGATGACAGACCGCTGACAATCTGGGAGTTTCGAATGATCCTATACTTCACCGGGACGGGCAACTGCCTCTACGTGGCGCGCGAGCTGGCCGCGGAGGGCGAGAGGGTCCTGAGCATCCCGCAGGAGCTGCGCCGCGAGGGCGAGCTCGCCTACGCGGACGATACGATTGGCATCGTGTACCCCATCTACGGGCACATGATGCCCGACATGGTGAAGACGTTCCTCGAGCGCGCGACGCTCGACACGCCCTACCTCTACTTCGTTTGCACCTACGGCAACCGGCACGCCAATGCCGTCGAGCTGTGCCTGGAGGACGCGCGGGCGGCGGGGCTCAACCCTGCCTACGCAACCACACTCCTCATGGTGGACAACTGGCTGCCCAACTTCGACATGGACGAGCAGCGCGCCCGCATTCCCGAGAAGAAGATCGGCGAGAACCTTGCGCGCATCCGCGCGGACGTCGCGGCGCGCCGCCGCTGGATCGAGCCGGTGACCGACGAGGACCGCGCGGCGCACGAGCAGTTCATGAGCCGGGGCTTGTGCTTCGAGCCGGCGGCGCTGGGCGGATTCCTGACCGTTGATTCCGAGAAGTGCATGGGATGCGGGGCGTGCGCAAAGGTGTGCCCGGCTGGCTGCATCGCGCTCGAGGGCGGTAAGGCCGTCCGTAACGCGCAGGCGGGCTTTGGCTGCAACGCCTGCCTCGCCTGCATGCACGCCTGCCCCGCGCACGCCATCACCTGCGCGGCGGGCGACAAGAACCCCGCGGCGCGCTTCCGCAACGAACACGTGACCCTTGCCGAGCTGCAAGAGGCCAACAGCGGCCGCTGATGCGCTTCTCGCCAAGCCGAAAGCCTGCGGCTTCGGCTTGGTTCATTCAGAAAGAGGAACTATGCACGTGAGCCATCTTTCACGCAGGTCCTTTATCGAGGCTGCCGCGCTCGCTGCGGGCGGGCTGGTACTCGGGGAAGGCCTGGTCGGCTGCGCGGATGTCCGTGAGCTTGGCGGCTACGTCCTCACGGAGGGGTCGCAGACAGACCGCGGCTTCGTCGTTGACGACGCCCTGCAGACGCCATCGGGCAGGACGCTGCACTTCTCGCTCCATGTGCCGGACTCCTACAACGGGTCCGTGCCCTATGCGCTCTACGTGGCCTGCCCCGGCTGGGAGGGGCTCTACTTCCAGGGCGTGGGGGCGAATCTTCAGGAGGACTACCCCTTCGTGGCGAACGACTACATCGCCGACATGATCGTGGCCTCGCCCCAGCTCGACGACTGGGACGAGCAATCGGCGTCAGACGTGGTGGAGCTCACCGAATGGCTGCTCGGTGCCTACAGCATCGATGCGGACCACGTGTACCTGAGCGGATGCTCGGGCGGCGGCGAGACCATCTCCATCGTCTTGGGAACACGCCCCGAGCTCTACCGACGCGCGCTTCACACCATCTCGCGCTGGGACGGCGACATCGAGACGCTCGCCGCAGCCGAGGTTCCCGTGTATATGGCTATCGGCGAGAACGATGACTATTACGGCTCCGGACCCGCGCGCGAGGCGTACGAGGAGATTCGCGCCGCCTATCGAGCTCGCAGGCTTTCCGAGGAGCGCATCAGCGAGCTGGTGGTGCTCGATGTCAAGCCCACGAGTTACTTCACCGAGCGGGGCTTTGCTGCGGACGCGGGCCAGCACGGAGCGGGCGGCTACCTCTTTGCCCGTGACGAGGACATCATGGGATGGTTGTTCTCATGACGCGGAGAATAAAGGGACTGACGAGAAGGGCGCTGCGCCGCACGGTCGACATAGTCCTTGCGACCCTGCTTGTGGTTCAGATGTTTTCGCGTTTCTGGGTGCCCTGCTCATGCAGGTAGTCGTCCGCAGCGCCCGTCCGATCATACACTTGGCGAACGAAAAGGGGCGGTGGGCCTCCGTCTTCACGGGCCCACCGCCGCCGAACTGGGTTACGCAAGTCGGGACTACGCGAGCTTCTTCGAGAGCGCCCTTGCCTCGTGCGTGTTGTCGACCATGCCGCCGTAGGTCATGCCGTAGAGCGCGGCGAAGCGCTTCATGGTGTACTCGCCCCAATCGAGCATCTCGCGCGTGGGCGCGCCACCTTGGAACACGAAATAGAGCGTCTTGCCGCTCATACTGCCCTCGCGCACCGGACCGTAGAAGCGGTCGAGCAGGTTGCGCAGCATGCCGGAGAGGTTGTGCCAGTAGACGGGCGACCCCACGACCAGGGTGTCCGCCGCCTCGATGCGCGCGAGCACGTCCTCGAAGTCATCGTCGCCGTAGTTCTGGCCGTAGCCGTAGACCTTGTGCTCGGCAAGATTCAGCTGCTCGTACGGGCGATCGCCGATGAGCTCGCGCGCCAGGCGCGCCGTGTTGCCATCCTTGTTGGGGCTTCCGTTGATGAAAAGAATCATACGTCTCACTCCTTACGTATTGTCTGATACCGCCTTTACCATAGGCGTGAGAAGATCCGGCGAGAAGTTCCTGCTCGTAGGCAGCTTATAACCGTGGGGTGTGTACGTCTTGCCATCCTCATCGCTGCGCCTTCCAAAACGCGAGGGCATCGTCGATCCAGCCCTCTGCCACGGTGTCGACACCCAGGCCAAAGCCGTGGCTCAGGCCTTCGTAAACATGAAACTCCGTGGGCACGCCCGTTGCTGAGAGCGCTTCGAGACGCGCCTGCATGGTGCGCCAGCTCGCGATGCCGTCGCGATCACCCACGCAGGCGTAGGTCGCGGGGTCGGCACCCGTCAGTTCGCTCATGCCGGTGTACTGCATGATGGCCGCCGCGGGCTGGGGCGTTCCTACTGGCGCGCCAAAGGCGGCCGGGCCGTAGCCGCCGACCCATGCCGCCATGCGCGCACCGGCCGAGCCGCCCCACAGCGAATAGCCCGACGTGTCCACGCTGAGCTCGTCGGCGTGCTCGAAGATGAAGGAGACGGCGCGGGCCAAGTCCTCGCAGGCGAGCTGCGCGTCCGGCCGATAGATGACCGCGAACCCGTTGACGCCGGAACGGGCCAGGTGCAGACAGTGCGGGAAGGAGTCGTGCATGGCAGCGACGTAGGCGAATCCGCCGCCCGCGCTTACCACGGCAAACGGTGCAGACGCGCCGCCCGCTCCCTCGGCAGCGAAGCGGAAGAGCCCCGTGTTGGCGAGCGAGGGGTCGGCGGCCTTCTCGGCATCCGTGTAGATGTCGTAGAAGAACGTCCGTTCCGCTGCGCGCTCTGACAGCAGATAGCTGACGACGTCGACCGTGGTGCTCGTATGGATTTCCGAGTACCACGGCAGGCAAGCGGAAAGGTCATCGAGCGTCATATCCTCCGTCGGCGGATGGAGCGTTGTGGGGAAGAGCAGCCGTCCGTAGCCATCGAGCAAAGGGTTGTTGATGACGTCGTAGATGGGCGTGTCCGCCGTGACCGGGCCCGGAGCGGAGCCGCGCGCGAACCCGGCGGTCCCGTCCGACGAGCAGCCGGCAAGGCTGCCCGCAGCGGCCAACCACACGGCAGCCTCCAGAAACGAACGGCGCGGCATCATCGCCGCACTCGATAGACGAGGTGGAGGCCGTCGCCGGCAAGGCGCTCGACGCGCTCAAGCGAGAATACGTGCGAACCGCCGGCTGAGCGAGGCATCTCGTCGAAGACGGAAGCCGTTTCGGGCTCCCCCGAGACCGTCGGGGAGAGAACGAGGCTCAGCTCGTCAAGCACGCCCGCGGCAAGAAACGACATGTCCGTCTTTCCGCCGCCGCACACGAGCAGGCGCTCGATGCCAAAAAGCTCGCGCAGCTTGCGCAGGGCGAGCGGGAGGTCTAGCCCGCGCGAGCCGGCAAGCACGTATGAGACGCCGCGCTCTCGCAGATAGTCGCGATACGCCGGCGATGCCGCCTCGGTGAGGATCTCGATGACGTGCGCGTCCGCACGGCCGGCGCGACGATAGGTCGCAGACTCCCATGCAATCTCCCCGGCGGGGTCGACGGAGACGTAGAACGATCGTTCGTCATGAGGCGCCACGAAGTCCCCCTTGGGCGCGCTCCCGTGGGTATCGAGCGCAAGGGGGCGCGACCCGACGAAGCCCTTCGTGGTCACGGCCCCGTACGCCACGGCGTCCGCCCCGAACTCGACCTGCTTGCGAGAGTACGCGGCGCGTGCGGGCGAGGCGGCGGGGTCGAGCATGTACGCGCCGTCGATACGCCCGTTGAGCCCGGCAAAGACATGACAGACGACATAGGGTCTAATGTTCATGGCTCCCTACCTTACCGTGTGCCCGCCGAAGACCATGAGGTCGAGTCCGTTGAGCAGCCCGTCGATCTTGGCAACCTCATCGTCGGTGAGCCCGACCTCGGCGGCACCGAGGTTCTCGAGCAGTCGCTCGGGCTTGCGACTGCCCGGGATGGGAATGATATAGGGCTTCTTCTCGAGCATCCAGGAAAGGGAGACCTGGGCGGGCGTCGCCGCGTGCAGCTCAGCCAGCTCGCGAACGAACCGCATGAGGGGCTCGGCGCGCCTTTCGCCTTCCTCTGTGTACTGCGGCATGCCATCGCGGTAGTCTTGGGCGCCCTCGAATCTGGTGTTGTGGCTGTACGCGCCCGTCAGAAAGCCGTTCGCCATGGGAGAAAAGGCCACGAAGGCAACGTTCAGCTCCTCGAGCACGGGGAACAGGGATTCGTTCCAGCGTGCCATCATGGAGTAGCGGTTCTGAACGGCGGAGACGGGGCACACCGCATCGGCGCGACGCAGGTACTCCTCCGTCGCCTCGGAGATTCCCCAGGCGCGGATCTTACCTTCCTTGATGAGGTCTGCCATGGTGTCTGCAACGACCTCGGGCTCGACCTTTGGGTCGATTCGGTGCTGGTAGTAGAGGTCGATGTGGTCGGTGCGCAGCCGGCGCAGGCTCTTCTCCACCGAGATGCGGATAACCTCGGGGCGCGAGTCCACGAGGATGGTCTTGTCCGGGGCGTGCGTGACGCCGAACTTGGTGGCAATGACAACCTCGTCGCGCACGGGCGCGAGCGCCTTGCCCACCACGTCCTCGTTGTGCGCCTCGGTCCCATCAGCGCACGTGCCAACGTAGCACTCCGCCGTGTCAAAGAAGGTATAGCCCATCTCGTGGGCCTGACGGACGACGCTCGCGGCCTCGTCGTCGGGCATCGGGTCTCCGCTCGCGTGCGTGATTCCCATGCAGCCCATGCCGAGCGGGCTGACTTCGATGCCGCTCTTTCCCAAAACGCGCTTGTCCATTCCTGTTCTCCCTGTCTATGATATCCGTCATTTGTTTGCGACGCCCACGTCCGCCCGTTCATCGGACTCCGTTAGGCACATCCTCTGTCGATGGCCTTTGCTCTCTCATCGCCAAGCGTACGACCGCAAAGCGCTCGACGGAATCCCCCTTTGGTGCGGTGCCCTGAACCCGCGGGTTATAACCCCGTGCGCACCCCAGCGTTATAGAACCCTCACCAACGGAAACTTCCGCCGGCGCGGCGCCCCTCGTATGGTGGATACGTCAAGTTGCGAGAAAGGAAGGCACCATGGACTACATCACCTTGAACAACGGCGTCAGGATGCCGCAGCTCGGCTTCGGCGTGTACCAGATCCCGGACGCCGCGGAATGCCAGCGCGCCGTGGAGGACGCGCTCTCGGTCGGCTACCGGCTGCTCGACACGGCCGCGAGCTACGGCAACGAAGAGGCGGTCGGGGCTGCCATTCGTGCGAGCGGCCTGCCGCGCGACGAGGTGTTCGTGACGACCAAGCTGTGGATGTCGGATGTGAGCTACGAGGGGGCCAAGCGCGGCTTCGACGCGTCGCTCAAGCGGCTGGGGCTCGACTACGTCGACCTCTACCTCATCCATCAGCCGTTCGGCGACGTCTTCGGCGCGTGGCGCGCCATGGAGGAGCTCTACGAGCAGGGCGTTATCCGCGCCATAGGCACAGCTAACTTCTACCCCGATCACCTCGCAAACCTCATCTCGTTCAACCGCATCGCCCCCGCCGTGAACCAAGTCGAGTGCAACGTGTTCTTCCAGCAGCGCGAGGCGCAGGAGTACATGGCCGGCAAGGAGGTGGCCATGGAGGGCTGGGCGCCCTTTGCGGAGGGCAGAAACGACCTCTTCCGCAACGAGGTCCTCGCTCGCATCGGCGAGGCACACGGCAAGACGGTCGCCCAGGTCGTGTTGCGCTGGCTGCTGCAGCGCGGTGTGGTCTGTATCCCTAAGAGCACGCACCGCGATCGCATGGAGCAAAACTTCGACGTCTTCGACTTCGCGCTGGGCGACGACGAGATGGTCGCCATCGCCGCGCTCGACACCGGGCGCAGCGCGTTCTTCGACCACCACGACCCCGCCACCATCGAATGGATGTCCGGGCTCGTGCGCAACGTGTAGACGAGCGGTTAGACCGCACTGATAACTTACTAGGAGGAATTGCCATGAACTCATTCACGTACGACTACCCGGTCAGGAACTACTTCGGCGAGGGGGCCATGGACCAGGCGCTCGACGCCGAGATGGGTGCCATGGGCAAGACAGTGATGCTCGCCTACGGCGGAGGCTCGGTCAAACGAACCGGCGTCTACGGCCACGTGGTCGATAAGCTCACGAGCGCGGGCAAGCGCGTGGTGGACTTCGGCGGCATCATGCCCAATCCGACCTACGAGAAGTGCCAGGAAGGCGCCGCGCTCGCACGCAAGGAACAGGTCGACTTCATTCTCTCCGTCGGCGGCGGGTCGGTCTTCGACTGCTGCAAGGTGGTCTCCGCGCAGGCGATGCTTGACGAGGACATCGAGACGTTCGAGCACGTCGACGGCAAGATGCCGAGCTCGTTCATCCCCATGGGCTGCATCGTGACACTCTCCGGCACGGGCGCCGAGCAGAACAACGGCGCCGTCATCACCAACGAGGAGACACACGTGAAGGGCGCCTATCTGGGGGCGATGCCCATGTGGGCGGCGCTCGACCCGGCGCTCACGCTCACCGTACCGCACGCGCAGTTCATGAGCGGCGCGTTCGACACGCTCTCGCACTGCATGGAGAGCTATTTCGGAAGCCCGCGCGGGCGCAATGTCACCGACGACATCAACCTCGCCATCCAGCGTAACGTCATCCGCAACATGCGGATCATCGCGGACGACGACCAGAACCTCGATGCCAGAAGCGAGCTCGTATACGACTCCGCCATGGCCGAGAACGGCGTGCTCAAGATCGGCAAGTCAACGGACTTCCAGGCGCACATGATCCAGCACCAGTACGGCGCGTACACCCACACCAACCACGGAATGGGCCTCGCGGTCATCCACCCTGCGCTCTACCGCCACCTGGCCCCCGAGGCGCCCGCGCAGTTCGCCCGCTGGGCGAGCGAGGTGTGGGGCGTCGACGCCAAGGGCAAAGACGACCTTACGGTGGCGCTCGAGGGCATCGACCGCCTGCAGACGTTCATCGGCAAGATGGGGCTTCCCACGAGCTTCGCCGAGATGGGCTCCGACGCGTCCGACGAGACGCTGCACAAGGTTGCGGGCACCTGCGTGCTCACCGGCGGCTGCGCCAAGAAACTGGAGCGCAGCGAGGTGTTCCAGATTCTGACCGAGTGCCTCTAGATCGGCAGCGGGTCCCAATCCGCCCGCGTCGAAGGAAACAGGAAGGCTCCTCGTTTTTCACGAGGAGCCTTCTGAGTTTTTGCCCGATTGTGAAACCATGTGGCTTGCAGGTGCGGCGGTTCCGAAACGCCCCCCATCGGTCGCCATCGGAACCGTACGAAACCGTATGAAAAACAAGAGCAAATGTTCTATTACTACTCCCACTCGGTGACTAATCCAGTCCGAGTGTTGTCGATGCGTGTCGCGTCGTACCGCCCGAGGGCTGATTCGTGCGCAATTTGAGCGAATCAGGCCCTTAATTCGCGGTTTCGGGAATGACTCAATTGATTCGCAAAACCGCAGGTCGCTCCTTTAATCACTCTCTGGTTTCCGCCGGAGTTCGTAGCGGGTGGCGTGAAAAGGGGCGATTCAAAGGGTCGGAGAGATGCGTCTTGGCCAAGAAATAAGGTTAGCCTAATCTTACTGCATGATTCGTGTGTTATAGTTAGATTGCTCTAACTGTTTGGGGGCGATAGCCATGCACGAACGCAAGGGCTTCTGGGACAAGAATGCCGGTCGGTACGACCGTTTCATGCGAAAGGACCGGGCGGCGTATGAGAAGATGCATGAGCTGATCAGGCCGGTGGTGAAAGCAAAAACCGTGCTGGAGGTTGCCACCGGCACGGGGCTTATCGCAAAGAGCATCGTGAATGCGGCGGCGCACATCGAGGCTACGGACGCTTCTGCAAAGATGATCCTTGAAGCGAAACGGGGCAATCAATCCGCAAAGCTGCACTTTTCCGTACAAGATATGTTCCGCCTGCCCTATGCACAGAAGTCCTTCGAAGTGGTGATCGCGTCCAATGCGCTTCACATAGTGCCGCATCCGGAAAAGGCACTGCAAGAAATCAGGCGGGTACTGAAGGACGACGGCGTGCTCATCGCGCCAACCTTCACCCACGCGGGGAACTCGGTTTCCGGCAAGGCAAAAGCCTTTTTCATGAGTATGGCGGGATTCCCCCTCCACAGCAGGTGGACAAGCGAGGAATACCTGCGTTTCCTGCGTCAAAACGGCTGGGCGGTGCAGAAAAGCGCGGTGCTAAAGGCCTCGTTCCCATTGACCTATGCGGAATGCACGAAATCGGAGGGGCCAGATGTCGTTCTTTGAAAACACCCGCAAGCCCGTGGGCCTCGGCGGAAAACTTATGGTTGCCATGATGAATCTGGGCCACAGCCCTGTGGCGCGGTGGGGACTTCGATTTCTACAACTTGCGCCAAATGCCAAGGTGCTGGATTGCGGCTGCGGCGGTGGGGCGAACATAAAACGGCTGCTGGAAAAATGCCCGCATGGCGTCGTCAAGGGCATCGACTATTCGCCCGTCAGCGTGGAGAAGGCTAGAAAGCTCAACCGAACTGCAATTCAGGAGGGGCGTTGCGCCGTTCTGCAAGGCAGTGTGGTGGATATGGCGTTGCAGGATAGCTACTTCGATGCTGTCACGGCCTTTGAGACCGTCTATTTTTGGCCTGATTTGCCCCGATGCTTCCGTGGGGTCTGGCGGACGCTGAAGCCAGGCGGGACAATTCTTATCTGCAACGAGAGCAATGGCGATACGGACAAGGACGAGAGGTGGACGCAGGTCATCGGCGGCATGACCATCTACAAGGACATTGAATTAAAGGAGTGTCTGGAGCAGGCTGGTTTTCACGAGGTGCAGATACGCAAAAAGAAAAGGTGGCTCTGCGTCACGGCGCGGAAGTAAGGGCATCAAGCACGGGCATTTTTGCATCCATCCTGCACATGGCGATAGGCATGACGGTCATAGCGGCTGTGCTGGCGGCAATTATGACAGTATTTATTCGCTGAGGAAGAAACCTATGAAATGTAAAAATGAGAAAAACACCGTGCAGGAGACGCTGATCCTCCCGCTGTATTCCCGGAAGCTGTGTACGGAGCTGTACCCGAACCTTTACAGGGATGAAACAGCGGTTCGTCTGCTCGACCAGATCGACTACGACTTTTCAGAGGCAGAGAAAGGCTCCCGCAGCCTGATGCAGCGTTTTGGTGCGCTGGAGGTGGCCATGCGGCAGGGTGATCTTGCTTTCGAGGTGCAGGATTACCTGAAAAGCCACCCCAATGCGGCGGTGGTCAATCTGGGCTGCGGGTTGGACAACACCGGCAGAACCTGCGACAACGGTAGATGCAAGATCTACAATCTGGACTTCCCGGATGTGATTGCCTTGCGGCAGCAGCTACTGCCCGCCGGGGATCGAGAACAAAATATCCCCTGCGACCTGAAAGACACCGCATGGTTTAGCAAAATCGATGCCTCCGGCGGGGCGGTGTTCTTTGCCTCCGGGGTGTTCTATTACTTTCTGACCCAGCAGGTCCGGGAACTGGTACGGGGGATGGCGGACGCTTTCCCCGGCGGTGTGCTGGTCTTTGATGCTGCCAATCGGACGGCAGTAAAGATGATCGCAAAAACATGGCTTAAGACTGCGAAAATCAAGGATGTGGGGGCATATTTTGCGGTTTCGGATGCCGCCAAGGAAATCGGCACGTGGGACAGCCGTCTGCAGGTCACAAGTCGCGGCTATATGCTGGGCTACAACGATTTGAGGGACCCTTCTGTCAGCGGCTTTTTCCGGTTTCTCGCAAGGGTCGGTGACAACGGGATGAAAATGCAAATCGTGAAAATAAGATTTTGAGAGACAAAAAATGAAGCGCATCCACTTTGACGTTGAAGAAGACGGCTTTTACGGCGCATATTGAGCGTGCAAGGACACACATACAGCAGCGGGCACGGATTCGATTGAAACCGTGCCCGCTATCTTATGCTATATTATTTTTTCGAACGTCTGTTCTATTCCCACTCTTTCACTCTCGTTTGCCGTGACGACAATCCAGTTGATTCCAGTTTGGTCGTCGGCTTCAACTGTCTTGCCGCCGAATCCCGCCGCGTGACTTCGCGTAGACGTTTGGGACAAATTCTGGGACAAAACCGCAAACTATTTCGAAACCACGAGCCCGCAGTTTCATTTTTGTCCCGGGGACAAAAACGGGTTGGTTTTGAGGCCCTGAAACGTCCGATATGGACGCCAAAACAGCCGACTATCCTCTTCGACACCCGTTTGGCAAAGTGAATCGTAGCCAGTGGCTTTAACGCCTTGCATTTCCGCGAGTCATGAGGGATGCACAAGAGCGATGACTGAAAAAATAGTCGCGGGTGGCTTTGTTTTCGCCTTTATGAGCCGGCCGCCTCATCATCTTCCCAACATCCACCTTCGCGCCATCAGCGCCCTGCGAAATCGGTGAGTTTTCCAGAACTTTTTCGGGTGCTATTGCTTCGATTCGGCAGGATCAGCCTCCGCTCGATCTTACGCATGTTTTTTGGGAGGGCACGAATCGTCGCCCGCCACGGCGGCTTATACAGCCTCTCGGCATAGAGGGAAACGCCATGGTCACGCTCATCGTCTACGTCGACATCGAGTCGATGTCCAAGATACAGAACATGCTGCGCGTGGCGCCTGCCTTGCGCGGGAAGTCGAATAGGCGGTTGCCGTAATATTCGTATTACTGACGTCGCGCCTCGATCTCGGCGGGGATACCGTCGTTGAGCGATTTCGTTAGGGTGTCGAAGCGGTCGAGGATGTCGACGACCTTCTGCTGGGTGCCGATGGATGGGGCGGGAATCTCGACCCTCGATAAGTCCACAGGCGCGGCTTCGATTACCTTTTTCGATTTAGCGTATTGCTCTTCAGATCATCGTGGTGTGCTCGTAGCCGCGCTCCACGAGGAGCCGCTCGGCAACGTCGAGAATCTTCTCGACCGTCTCCTCCGGGCACTTATTGCGTGCCACGGGCACCTCCGTCCTTATTATCACGATAGAAATACCATGAGCGGCGTACGGTTCGAGAAGGGCTGGCGCCAAAAGAGCCCAACGGCCGTTACAGCTTCGTTAGAAACGCGCCCCACCATGGATGGTGAACCCGAAAGGTAAGGCACGCGGGCACGGCGACTCGGCCCGCGCGCCCGGAAGAGAAAGGACGAACCCATGGGTTACATGCTCGAGACGCGCGGGCTCACCAAGCGCTTCGGCCGCGGCGACCAGGCGCAGGATGCCGTGGCCGACGTGAGCCTTCATATCCGCGAGGGCGAGGTGTACGGGCTGCTCGGCCCCAACGGCGCCGGCAAGTCGACAACGCTCAAGATGATCTGCGGGATGCTGCGGCCGACGGCCGGGGAGATCCTCTTTGCCGGGCACGCCTGGCGCCGCGAGGACCTCTACGCAATCGGCAGCCTCATCGAGGAGGCGCCGCTCTACCCCAACCTCACCGCGCGCGAGAACCTGCGCGTGCGCACCACGCTGCTGGGCCTTCCCGAGAGCCGCGTAGATGAGGTGCTCGCCGCCGTGGACCTCGCGGACACCGGGAAGAAGCGCGCCGGGCGCTTCTCGATGGGCATGCGGCAGCGCCTGGGGCTCGCGCTGGCGCTGATCGCTCGGCCACGCCTGCTTGTGCTCGACGAGCCCACCAACGGACTCGACCCCATCGGCATCGAGGAGCTGCGCGACCAGATCCGCGTCTTCGCGGCGGCGGGTACGACGGTGATCGTCTCGAGCCACATCCTTTCCGAGGTGCAGCAGATGGCGGACACCATCGGCATCATCTACGGGGGGCGCCTCGCCTACGAGGATGCGCTTCGACCCGGGCAGGACCTCGAGGAGCTCTTCATGAGCGTCTGTCGGGAAGGACGACGAGCGCGCGGGGAGGTGGCGGCATGACGGGCGAGAAAGGCGGCCTGCTCGCGGGCCTGCGCGCCGAGGCCCTGAAGTCGCGCCACGCGGCACCGGTTCGCCTGGCCGTGCTCATGGCGCTGCCGATGCCGCTGCTCGGCGCGATGCCCTACCGGGGCGTGCAGATCTTCAGCGCGTGGAACTACTGGTACGCGCTCTTCCTGCCCGTGTCTCTCTCGCTCGTGGTGGCGTGCGTCGCGCGGGCGGACGCGCGCACGCGGATGCGGGGGCTTCTGGGCCTGGGCTTCCCGCTCGGGCGCGCCTGGTGGGCCAAGGCGCTCTGGTGCCTCGCGCTCTGCGCGCTCTCGAACCTCGTGGTCTTCGGCATCTACCTCACGGGATCGGCGTTCTCCTCGCAGGGCCTCACGGCCGCGGGCACGCTCACGATGCTCCTCTGCGCGCTCGTCAACACGGTGACCGCGGCGTGGATGATCCCCGCAGGGCTCTTCCTCACGACGCGGCTCGGAATGCTCGCGGGCATCTTCTGCCCGCTCGCCGTTCAGCTCGTGGGTGGGTTCGCCTGGTCGCTGATGCCGCTGCCGCAGCTCTTTCCGCCGTCGGCGAGCATGGTCATCCCCACGAGCTTCATCCCCGTGCTGCCGAGCGGCGAGCCACTCGCGGCGGACATGGCGCTCGGCGGGGCGCTCGCGGCGGACGGCATGCTCACGCTGGCGGGCCTTGCGGTCAGCGCGCTCGCGTTCGCCGCGCTCACGGCGGCGGGCGCGGCCTGGTTCGCGCGCTCCGAGGAGAGGTGATGGCCATGACGCGACTTTCCGACCCGACACCGCGCATGACTCTCCCGCGGGCCCTGCTATCCGAGGCCCTGCGCCTGGCGCGCTCCCCGCTCACGGCGGTGCACCTCGTCTGCGGCCTTGCAGCCGGTCTTGCCTGCGGCGAGTACTTCTCCGTAACCCGATGGGACCCGGCGCTGGGCGCGGACGCCTACGCCCAGTTCCTCGGCGCCCTCATGCCGCTCATGTCCGCCATCGTCTGCGGGCTCGCCGTGGACGAGGAGCGCGCTGCCGGGCGCCTCGCCAACCTCACGACGGTCCCCTCGCGCGGGCGCGCCGTCGCGGCGAAGCTGCTCGCCCTTGCGGCGCTCGGCGCCGCCGCGCTGGCCGTGGCGCTCGGCGTGTTCGGGGCCGTGCTCGCCGTCGCCGGGCGCCTGCCGCTCGGGCCCGCTCCGCTTGCGGCCGCCTGGGCGGGCATCGTGCTGGGCAGCCTGCCCCTCTACGCGCTGGGGCTCGGCGTGGCCCTGCGTCTCGGCCGCAACGCCGTCATCGGCGCCGGCGCGGCGGGTATGCTCCTCGCGTTCTTCTCAGTGGGCGGACTTGCGCACGGCCTCATGACCGGCGAGCTCACCGGTGCCCTGGCGACGCCCCTGAGCTGGGTGCCGCTCGCCTGGCCCGCGCGCCTGGGGTCGCTCGGGGTGGAGGCCTTCATCGACGCCGCGCGTGCGGCGGGCCCTCTCCTCACGACTGCGCTCGCTAGCCTCGTGCTCACCCTGGCGACCGCCGCCGTCCTTATCGCCTGGTTCCGCCGCTTCGAGGACGGGAGGGCAGATGCGTAGGAGGCCGCTCGCCGCCATGCTCGCCCTCCTCTCCGCAGCGCTCGTCCTGGGCGGGAATGCCCTGCTCGACGCCGGCTGGGGGTCGGCGCTACGCTCGATCGCCGACCGCGTGCTGCCCAACCCTGAGATCGCCATGTGGGCGCCCGCGCCCGCGGCTGCGCGCGGGGCTCTGGACCGCTGAGCGCGGCGCTAGTACAATTCCGACGGGAGTTTCAGGAGGTCGAACATGGCGAGGATACTGGCAGTGGATGATGAACGGGCGATCCTCGACGCGCTCGCGCGCGTCCTCGGCCGCGACGGCCATGAGGTCGTCAAGGCAGCGGACCCGACGGCGGTCCCGGGGATGGACCTCTCGCGCTTCGACCTCGTGCTCTGCGACGTCATGATGCCGGGGCTCGACGGCTTCGAGCTCGTGCGGCAGATCCGCCCGGGCTTCGACGGGCCCATCATCTTCCTGACCGCGCGCGTGGCCGAGGAGGACGCCGTGGCCGGCTACGGCCTGGGCGCCGACGACTACGTCCGCAAGCCCTTCGGGGCCGCGGAGCTGCGCGCCAAGGTCGCGGCCCATCTACGCCGTGAGCGCCGGCCGCGCTCGCACGCCCTCTCCTTCGGGGAGGTGCGGATCGACCTCGGGGCGCGCGGCCTCGCCGTGGGCGGCGAGGCTGTGCCGCTCACGCCCACCGAGTACGCCATCTGCGAGTACCTCGCCCGCCACCCCGGGCAGGTCATGAGCCGCGCGCAGATACGCGAGGCGGTGCTCGGCTGGGAGAGCGACGCCGACGACGCGGCCATATCCATGCAGGTCAGCCGCGCCCGGAGGAAACTCTCCGAGGCCGGCGCCGATCCGATCGCGACCGTCTGGGGGATGGGGTACAAGTGGCAGCTCTGAGGACCGGGGCGCGAGGTCGCGGGGGCATGCCGCTCTCCTTCGTCATCGCGCGCTACTTCGCCTACGCGTTCGCGGCGGTCGCCACGGCGTGGCTCGCCTCGTTCATGGCGCTCTCCGCGGCGATCAACGCGGGCTTCGTCTACGAGGCAAGCTGGGGGCCGGCCAATGCGCGCGAGGTCGCGGAGGGCCTGGCACGCGACGGCGTCTGCGGGCAGCAGGACGTGCCGACGGCGTACCGCTACCTCATCCTGAACAAGGACGGATACGTGCTGATGACAGACCTCGAGGGCACGCGGCTCGAGGACGCGACGGAAATGGCCCGTACGGCACTCGCCGCGGATCCGGGCACAGTGGAGATCGAGGGCGGGGGCTCGGGCCTCACCTACGCCGCGTTCCCGCTCAAGGGCGGCGGGGCCTGCGCACTCGTCAGCGAATACCTGCCGCAGTGGGTCTCGCGCGACCTCGCCGGCATGCTTCCCAACCCGCAGAGCCTCATGCTCGTCGGCGCCGTTGCGGGAAGCGCGCTCGCGCTCGCGCTCGTGGCGCGCCGCGCGAGCCGCGTGATCTCGCGCAAGATGGCGCCGCTCGCGGAGGCGGCGGGGCGCGTCGGCGCGGGGGAGCTCGACTTCGCGGTCGGCAGCACCAACGTGCGCGAGGTGAACGACGTCCTCGCAGCGATGGACGCCATGCGGGCCTCCCTCGCCGAGTCGCTCGAGGCCCGCTGGGCCGCGGAGCGGGGGCAGCGCGAGCAGATGGCGTCGCTCGCCCACGACCTCAAGACGCCGCTCACCGTGCTGCGCGCCAACGCCGACTTCGTGGCGGAGGAGCTGGAAGACGAGAAAGACGCCGACCTCGCGGCCGCCGCGCGCGACATAGCCGGCAGTGTCGAAAGGCTCGACGGCTACGTGCGCCTGCTCATCGAGGCCTCGCGCGGGTCCGGCGGGGCGGAAAGGGCCCCCATGCGGCCGGCCAAGCTCTGCGAGCAGGTCCTCGCCGAGGCCGCCCAGATCGCCCGGGCGCGAGGCGTGACGCTCGACGCGGCCACGGGCCCTGCTGTCGCGGGCGCGCCCGAGGCCCCGCTCGACCGAACCGCCCTGGCGCGAGCCGCCGCGAACCTCGTGGCCAACGCCGCCGAGCACGCGCGCTCGCGCGTGGCGGTCTCCTGCGACGTCGCGGGCGGACACCTCGTCATCGAGGTGTCCGACGACGGACCGGGCTTCTCTCCCGCCGCCCTCGAACGCGGCTGCGAGCGCCTCTTCACAGACGACTCCTCCCGCTCCTCGCGCGACGGAGGCCGCCACTACGGGCTCGGCCTCCACGCCGCCTCCGAGGCCGCGAGCGCCCACGGGGGCTCCGTCTCGCTCGCCAACAGCCCCTCGGGCGGCGCGGTGGCCACCATCGCGGTCCCCCTGTGCGGGGCCTGACGACTCAGGCCCCGCGCACCGGCGTGGCTCGCAACCAAACGCTTCCCGGATAATAATGCCCGTTGCGGGGATCGCCCTGGCTAGTCGCCGCCCACGTGCATGAGCATGTCGGCGATGCGAGTCGCCATCTCGTCCGCCGCTGGACGGATGTTGGCGACCCAGGACGCAAGGCCGGCCTGATCGGATGCCTCCGCCTCAAGCACGTCGCAGTTCGCGGTCACCGCCATGAGCGGGGTGACGAGGCCGTGCGAGGCGGTGCAAACGAACGCGTGCTCCCGCGCCGCGGCCTCCGCCACCGGTCGCAGGGCGCGTCCCGCTGCCGCCCACGCCACGGCGAGCGCCGCGAGGAAGATCGCGATGCAGGAGGCGAGGCACCCCAGCCCGAGGCCGCATAGTCATCGCCATATCGAACGGCGTAAGTGTTGAGCACCGACTCAATGGCTTCATTTTGATCCTCACGGGTAAAGGCCGTAAGGTCGACCATTGAGGTAAAGTTGACGTACGGGGAGGCGATCCCCGTACACCCTCTCAAGCATCGATCGCTCGAAGCGGTTGTATGCGGGGATCGCCTCCCCGTACGTCAACCTGGTGCCAACTTCGGGAAAATCGCTGCGTTCCATATGGTCTCCTATCATTTAAATCGAGCGTTGATTCTTTGGCGCGCGTCGCCGGCGCTGCACCCCACAACAGCGGTTATTGTTTTCGCGTGGGTGTATCGCCTAGTACGCAGGGCGCAGGTCTAGCCTGAAATCCCCCTTGGCGATGGCGAGGCTGTAGTTCGACACGGCTAAAATCACGACGCCCATCAAAACCAGGCCGCAAGCGGCAATCAGCTGTTCCGACGAAAAGCCGAGGGCCTTCTTTCCGTCATCGCACGCCATCTCCGCTACGGCTTCGATTGGCGAAATCGTCGGGATGCCTACCGCCTGTCTAGCATTGTTCATGGTTATCTCCTTCGCTCTTTTCCATTGCTTCGGCCCTTATTTTCAACCGCCATCGGAATTTCGTCTCCTCTGACAGGCTTTGATTACCTACAATTTCATAGGTAATAATGCTGTTTATGGAGGGCCTGCCATGTCTAGGACATTTACCGAGGAGGAGATCTCCGAGTTAAAGGAATCCGGATTCGCAGCGAGCGGCACATCGAGAAGCAGGATCCTGTCCGTCCTCGACCTTCTCGTCCGATTCACTGACGAGAGAACGGGCATATCCGCATCGGAAATCGCACGCGTCATAGGCATCTGCTCCGAAAAGCCGACGTCGGAGAACGCCATCCTCAAGGACCTGCACCAGATAAGCGAAAGCATGCCAATGGGGATCCGCGTAGCGATACCAGGCCACGGCGAGAACGTCGGGTTCAGGGCCGTGAACAAGCCCTTGTCGTCCGAGGAGGCGATTCTCATCTCGGACGTACTGGGGACGAGCTCCTTCATCGGCGAGGGGCAGAAAGACGAAATCTCCTCGAAGGTGCTTGCATTCTCTTCCGACTACGACGTCGACGAAAGCGTGGAGACCGTGTTCGTCGACCGCAAGGCCGGTAAGGACACTGACGCGATTTTCAGCGTCCTCCATGCCGCATCTCAAGCGATTCGGACGAACGAAAGGATGGCCTTCAAGAAGCAGGTTCACCTAATGAACGGATCAATCGTAAAAATCGGGCCGTACGAGGGGGACCCGGTGGCGATCGTGTTCAGCTTCGGCAGATACTACCTCGAGATCATGCATGTCGACGAAAGCGGTTCCTCAAGCCCCTACTTCCACCGACTAGACGATATCGTAGACCCAGTTGTCACCGGAAAGCCGCTGTCGGACTATGAAAAGGTCGAAGCGCTGAGGACGCGGGTTGTCGCGGACACGCGCCAGCGGATCGACATGTTCGGCTCGGACACCGCCAGGACACTGTTCCTCAAAGTCTCCGGCAGTCATGCCAAGTACGTTTACGAAAGGTTCGGCCACGACCTCAAGTTCTGCCATATCGACGAGAGCGGCGGAGACAATGTCGTCGGCTACGCCTGCGTCAACGTGATGCTGTCACCCACTTTTTTCAGGTGGCTATTCGGAATGGGCGGCGCGGTGAAGCTGGCGAAGCCGAAGGGAAAACGATGGGTCGGGAGCTTCCCGAATGCCGCCGCCTCCGACTTCGAATCCTATATGCGAGATTACGAAGCGGTCGCAGAGGGCTATAAAGCCGCACTGGAAGCTGCTATTTTGCAATTGGCCTGAAAAGCCGCCAACAAGAAAACAACCCCAATCGACTCGATTCGGAGAGCAAAGACACCCTTTTAAAGGCTTTGACCTGCGGGACGGAGCAGAGATGAACGACAGTAGCCAGATTATCTACAACGTAAAAAAGACCGCGACAAGAATAATCCAAGAGTATTTAAAGCTATGGGTCAAAGAAAGGTGCCCGGATAGTGAAAGCTGGACAAGGCAGGTTGAGTCCATTTGCGACGAGGCGCGCCGCAGGGGCGACGAGAACCCTCGCTTTAAGCCTAGCTATGACGCGGTAACCGCGCCACTTGACCGCGTTGGTCTCGAGAAAATGGACATGGGCAGCTGGGACCTAACCGCGCTGCGAACGATCGTCCTGCACATTCACCCCTTGGGCATATGGCTCTCTAAAGAGCAATACGAGCTCTTCGTAAAAATCGTGGATGACAAAAACTACGATTCGCACGAATCGACAAACGAACCCATGGAGTACGTCAAACCGTGGTCATGCGAGGCCCTTGACCGCATGGAGCTTTTTGTGAAGAGCGCAAATAGCTCGCTGAAGGAAAGCCATTACAAGGAGTATTTCGAAGAGTCCATCAAGATGATCCGAGAGACGCGAGAAAGGAACAGGGAGGAATACGATGCGCGCTATGCTCAAATAGCGGAGCTAAAACGACAAGCGGAAACCGAGGCGCATGACATAGCGACATCTCGCGATCCCCTGAATGCCTACGGCGCCGCATTTCCGAAATGGATCTGCAAACTCCCTAACGACTCTCGCGCGTCCTTCCACCTTTGGCACAGCTTCAATGAGGCATTAGTGGCCGAAGGATTTACACTCGCAGCATCGAACCTCGCGGATGCGTATTATTCAGGTGATGAAATCACTCCCGTCGACTACGAAAAGGCAGCCTACTATTTTGAAAAACGGGGCGTAGATGGCCTCATGTGGTATCAACGAATCCAGTATGCCGGATTACATTTGCGTGGCTTGATTTCGAACGCCTCAGCCGATAGGGGCAATGCCATTCTTTCCGAAATGGAATCTCCCTCGATGAAGCTGCGCCTTGCAAGGGAGTATCTATTCGGCAGATGGATACCGAAGAATTATGCAAAAGCGGCCGCGCTTTACGGGGCTTCCCCCACAAAAAGAGCGACCCCTGAATCCAATTCAAGCATCATGACGCCACAGGACTATGCAAACCTCGCAAGTCTTTATTTGGCCGAATTGGCAAATGAACCCTCACCTGGGAAAGGAAGCGAGATAATCGCCGCACTGGAAGATGCCCTTCGTGGCACCGATTCAACGCTCCAGGCCTATCAAAACGAAGACGGCTTTACTTTCTACCGGGTGATAACTGCTGGCGGCAAAAACCATCGAAAGACACAGGGTTGAGATAGGCGGCATCGTTTGCTTCTGATTCGGCGCCGATGTCTACGCCGCTCGCCTGCCTCCCATTGTCAAAATGCTAGCTATGGCGAACCATGTCCCAGCGGGTGGGTACCATTTACCCGGGCGCACCTGGGGCAACGGGCTGAAAACCTGTGCAAGGTCGCTCGCAGAACACGCAACATCAAACACGACAAAAGAGGCGAACGACAGATGCCGGACCCCGGACGACAGCACCGCGGAAGACGAGCATTCCGTCCACAACCGAACAACTCCAGCTACTAGGCAGGCGCCCGCATGGGCGCCTTTTACTTTTCGGGAACTTAGCTGCCAGCTAAGGCACGCGGCTCATGGCCGTTTCGTGAAGGCACGACCAGCTCGACCCAGCTCGACCCGTCTCCGCTCCCGCCGTGCTCACCAATCGACATCAGGCGGTTCAATCGTCGTGCAGACGAAAAGGGACACGGTGCCGTGCGGTGTGCTCGCGCGGTGCCGCACGGGAAGATTGGAGGAACCATGGTACACACAGCCGAATGCGTCGCGCCCGAGGGCAACCAAGATCGCGACGAATGGATAACGGTAATCGAGATGCAGGAGTACATGAGGGCAAGCCGAAACAAGGCATACGGCCTCATCTGGTCGGGAAAGATCGACTCGTACAGGCTCGGAAGGAAGCTCCTGGTGTCGAGGGCGTCAGTGGACGCCCACATCGAGTCGAGGAGCGGCAGGAAATGACGGCGGCGACCGTCCCGGGAGCTGCTCGCGGCCGGGCACGCGAGGGAGTCTCGAGACGAAAGGAGCTCAGGCACGCCCTCGTGGATGGTGTCACTGCGCCTCTGAATCAGGTTCATACAGACAAAGGCAAGCTTCGGGTTGTTATCGCAAACCAGCTCCGACGATAAATTCTCGTGTTCCGTAATCTTGAAGAAGCTGCGAATCTATTTCAGGGGCACTATCAACAGCGGTTTCATCCCGTTCCCCTCTTGCACTCACCGCCAGCACACGCTATAAGGTTGTTGGTGGCTCATTAAGCTACCTCCAAGTGCCGGGGGAGTCCCCCGGCTATTTTTTTATCCATTCCATTAGGAGTCCCCATTGGCCAAGGAGCTCAGCATCTTCGTCGACGAGAGCGGCGACCGCGGCGGCAAAGCTCGCTACTACCCGCTCGTACTCGTCTTTCACGACCAGGAAGGCAGCATCGCTGAGGCGGTCACGGGCTATGAGGCCAAGCTTGTCAGGGCCGATCTCCCTAACATTCCGTTTCACTCCGAGCCTCTCGTGAACGGGCACAAGGACTATGAGTTTCTTGACATCGAGCAGCGCAAGGTTATGCTCGCCCGTTTCTCCTCGTTCGTCCGCAAACTTCCCATTTCCTATATCACGTTCGTCTACCACCGCAGCCAGTTCGAAGACCCGGCAAGGCTAATGGAACGTATGGGGCGCGATATCTCCTCTGCCATGATTGAACACCTGGGCTTCTTTCAATCCTTCGACGATGTGAAGGTTTACTACGACAACGGTCAGGACATTGTCATACAGGCGCTTGACCGCTCGGTGGGCAAGGTCCTCTCAAAAGGGGTCGTCCGACGCCGCAAGACCTCGATGACCGATTACCGCCTCGAGCAAGTGGCGGATTACCTCTGCACCATCGAACTTGCCTTGGTCAAGTACGAGGCCAAGGAGAACGGTGAGACGTACAACAAGTTCTTCGGAGGTATAGGTTCTTTCAAGAGGAACTGGTTCAAGCAAGCCCGCAGCAAGCGGATATAGGTGGTTCCGCAGTCTCGCAGGGAGCGGTCGTCTCTCCTCCGGCCAGGGCCCCAAGCGACACGCTTCGAGCAGCGATAGCGAAACGCAAGCAACGGCGTCGCGGGCGCCTCGTGCGCCATAGTGTCCATGTGGTCATCTCCTATCGTCTCAGCGTGTTAGCTGAAGATTCTAGGCGCTGGCCACACCCCTTTTCCGGGGCGCCAACACCAACGTTTAGCACACAAGGAGTTTGACGAGATGGCTCAGCAAGTATTGAATCTATCCGCCCATGCAGCCACGTCGAATAACTCCAGATTGGGGTAACTGACCGTTTCGCCCGTTTCTTTAAGACAGGCCTCCGCGGCGTTGCACAGCGAGCTCGCGAGCGACGCCGCATCAACGCGGAACGTCACGCTCTTAGTCGCACGCATCCCGCTCTTGGGCGACGGCCAGGAAGAGCAGAGGGCGTTGCACCCGTGGAGGACAAGCTCGAACTTGTAGTCGTAGTCGAAGCTCTCGTCTTTCTCGGGAGCATCGACCGACACATCGTAGTCGCCTGAATGCAACAGGGAGCACCGGAGCTTCCAGCACATCTTCCCATTAAAGATTTGACCTGGAATCGTTTCACCTTCGTTCGAGGGGTCTCCCGAAAACAGGAAGTCGTTTGCCGCCCAGTCATCAAACCACTTCACATACTGCCGCCCCGCCGCTCTCTTCCCGTTATGAAGGACGAGATTGGGATAAAGAAGCTGCCCCATGGCGTCGGGAATGGTAAGGGAAGACATAAGGGCTGGGATAAGGCAGTCTTTCTCAACCGCATTTCTAATCGATTCGACGAGTAGCTTCATTTTGATGCCTCAAAAAGTCTATGCGGTCTTATGCGAAGAAACGGCCGATCGGCCATGAGCCGAGCGTCGTTCGTGCCTCTTCGTCAAGTGACGCTCTGAGCGCAGAGGCCATGTCCGAGTCTCCGCGCAAGGCTGCTGCGCATGCTTTCGACAGCGCACTATCTGAATTCAGCTGGATTGCCATTAACTCAGATTTCTCCTCGCTAGTAAGATCTCGCTTTCGAGCGGCAATTTGATATCGATTTATCAGGGTTGCCTCTCGATCCGCAAAAGCTTCCAGGGCGTCTACGGTCATCTCGCAGCATTTCAGCAACTCTTCCTTACAGCACGCATCTTGATCGTAGGCTGATAGCATTTCAAGCATCTTGTCGTTGACGTAGGCAGAGCTAACTTCGGTGACTGGATACTGCTTCAACGTAGCGGCAAACACCTCGGCATCGATATTGGCAAGCCTCATATAGTCCTGCATCGTTTGGACGAACAGAGGCGCGACGACTACGGGGGCATCCCCCTCGCCCCGGAAGAACACCGAGACCGTCAGGTCATCCAGTCGAAGCCCATCGACCATTCGGTACATATCTTCAGATACTTGGTAAAACACGAGCTTAATCGGATGGTTCCCCAGATTGATATATCCGAATCCGTTTTGCCGATCCTTGTAGTGGAGGGGTGCGTTCTCAACCAATCCCTTGTAAATTGTCTCGATGTTTCTTAAATCCTGAGTGGTCAACGCACTGATGTCGAGCTCTGGCTTGTAATGAAGAGCGTCGACAACCCGCTTGATAATCTCCAGCGACTGCAATCGACTCTCAAGGGCGTCGAGGTCGCCTCCGCTCAACTTGCACCCGCGAGCAAAGCCGCTTCCGTCTATGGAAAGCGTACCGGTTTGCATCAATGCGCGCATGAGGGCCAACTCTTCCATGCGCTCGACAAGAGTTCCGGTCTCGCTGAGGGTGATTGTGTTGGTGGAGAGGCATATGTCGAAACCCCTGAAGAAAACGTGCTCGCCATTCTCATTTTCTCCGGCCATGACCACCGCATTTAGGGAAACATCACCAGAGCTGACGTCATGCCGAGACCCAATCGCGACGCCAACTATGTTTTCAAGCTTATTCAAGGGATACAGCTCTCCCCAGGGGCTCTTCCCGTAGATATACAGCCCGTTCCTGTATGGAGCCAAGCTTGCGGGCGACTCGCCCTCGAGCAGCTCGATTCCAAACTCGCACTCATCAAAGCAAAGGCCGGCGTCCTTAAATTCCTCGATTGTCTTGGGGGCGATGCCAGCGACTGCTCGCTGCTTTGCTCTGTCCTTGACCGCCCTTCTGACAAGCCGCGTCAATTCCGCCGCGTCTGATGGAAGCCGGTCGAAACGCAAAGAGATGCGCTCTTGTTGCTCCGGAATATCGGCCAGAATCTTCTTTAGGTCATAGGGAAGCAAAAGTCTGTAGAAAACCTCCGCTGAACGAGCCTCGCTCCCACAGTAGACGTAAAAATAGATGCAGCCTCCAGCAATGTTGAGATAGTGCCTGAGGTCTGAAACTCGAACTTGCCGCTTAGGTCGGTCCGATTTTCTTTTCGAAGTGGTCCCCTTGACCTGAAGCGGCAACTGGCCTTCAACGGTCTCAATCGTGAAGGAAGAAGACGAGTAGACTTGCAGGTGCCCGTCGGTGCATTCGGTCTTGTCGTTCTCATCTATATACGCATAGACGCAAGCGACATCGCCGAAAGCCTGCTTGACAGCATTGACCGCGTTCTGCTCGATTTTGCGATTGTCCAAGCTTCTCCTTACTGTTTTAGATCGTCAGCAAACCGATGTCAGGCATGTTTCTCACTTGACCTAACTGCCTCGCGATGAATCGCATGGCCCTAGAGGAAAAAGTCCCTCGCGCTCACGATGCGGATGCCGTCGATATCCGTGTCGTAGGAACCCTGCCTCACGACCACGATCTTCTCGTGGTTGTCTCGTATCGACTTCAGAGGGGCGATCTCTCGCTCCCTGGTCTCGCTTGCGAACATCTCGTCAGTCGCCTGCACGTAGAGCACGCGCCCGTCCTTCGTCGCAACGAAGTCGACTTCCTTGCCATAGAGCTTGCCCACATGCACGCTCCATCCTTCGTAGAGCAGCTGGAGATACACGGCGTTCTCGAACAGGCGGCCAGTATCCGTGACCCTATAGCCGGCCATCCAGGTCCTGAAGCCGGTGTCGACGATGTACTCCTTTGGGTTCGTCTTGAGGAGCGCCTTGCCGTGCAAATCGTAACGCGTGGCACGATAGAACAGGAAGGCCTCCTCAAGCGCACCCACATACGAGGAAACGGTCTTGTTCGTGGTCTTCGGCCCCGCAGAAGTTAACGCGCCGGCGATTCGACTCGACGAGCACTCGTTGCCGATGTTGTCCGCCAGGAATTCGGCCACATGGCGCAGCAGGGAAGGGTCAGTCACCGCACTTTTGCCCTTCCCGCGCTCACGGTTGACAATATCACGCACGGCGATGGCTTCGTAGACGCCGGACATGTACGCCGAGTGCTGCGCCTGGGTCGTCGAGAGGGATGCGATGGCTGGCATGCCCCCGTACTCAAGGTAACGAGTAAGCATGTCGTCGAAGAGAACGGGATCCCCCTCGGGAGTGAGAGCCACCGAAGTTCCCGATACGAACTCGATTCCGCAGAAGTCGGCGAACTCGGAGAAGGACAGGGGCAGCATCTTTACCTCTACGTAGCGCCCGGAGAGATAGGTGGCCAGCTCGCTCGAGAGAAGATACGCATTCGAGCCCGTGAGGTAGATGTCGCAATCGAAGTCGATCCTCATTGCGTTGACCGCATCCTGCCAGCCATCGATTCTCTGGGGCTCGTCTATGAAAACGTAGGTGCGACCCTTGTCCGACAGGCGCCCGCGAACGTAATCATAAAGCTGGTCCTCCGTCTTGATGCCCGTACCCTTGCTTTCCAGGTTGACGCTCACAAAGCCGCGGCCAGCGACTCCTTCAGACTCGACGGCCATCCTAATTAGATCGAGAAGGCTCGACTTGCCGCACCTGCGCACGCCCGTGATCACCTTGATGAGGTCGGTGTCACGGAAGAGCATCGCCTCCTCGAGGTATCTATCGCGGTTCCTGAGTCTGCCACCCTTCAAAAGCTGCTCCTAAAACTCGAATCTGGTTACACTTTTAGGAGTATCGTAACTCCACGCCACAAAATGAGCAAAGAGCGCACCTCGAGACGGATCGACCAAGGGGATTACGCACCTGCCGGGAGGCAGGGCAGCTTGCTCGATCGACGCGGACTACCAATTGATAAACCCCAAAAGCCGGACCGCACGGCGGCGCTCGTTTCGCTAAATCGGCTTGATGGGATGGCGAATCACGGTCTTGAGCTTCTCCGGCGCGTACTTGCGCGGGTCGGAGAGGTAAATCTCGTGACAGAGGCGGGATTCGGAGAAGTCGGGCGCATATCCCCGTTCCGCCGCAAATGCACGCATGGCGCCTATGATCGTCAGCTCGTCATCGTAAGGCCCGTATAGCAATGGGCGCGGATTCGGAAGATGCCGCGCCCATTGGCAAACACTATAGCATAGAATCGAACGTCTGTTCTACTCCCACTCGATGGTCGCGGGCGGCTTGGACGTGATGTCGTAGCACACGCGGTTGGCGCCGGAAACCTCGGCCACGATACGGCCGGAGATGCGGGCCAGAACATCGTAGGGCAGCTTGGCCCAGTCGGCGGTCATGGCATCGCTGGACTCGACGGCACGCAGGATGATCGGACGCTGGTAGGTGCGCTCGTCGCCCATAACGCCGACGGACTTGATGTCGGGCAGGACCGCGAAATACTGCCAGCAGCTGTGCTCGGAGTTGCGCTCGCCGGTCTGCTCAAACAGACGCTGGTTGTAGGCGTCGAGCTCCTCGCGCACAATAGCATCGGCGTTCTTGAGAATCTCGAGTTTCTCCTTGTCGACCGCACCGATGATGCGGATGGCCAGACCCGGGCCCGGGAAAGGCTGACGGAACACGATGTGACCCGGCAGGCCAAGCGCCAGACCAAGTGCGCGGACCTCGTCCTTAAAGAAGTGGTCGAGCGGCTCAATAAGGTCGAAGTGCACGCCATCGGGGAACGGGATCAGGTTGTGATGGCTCTTGATGGTGGCCGTCTTGCCGCCCGTCTTGCGAGCGCCGGACTCGATGATGTCGGGGTAGATGGTGCCCTGAGCCAGGTACTTGACCGGCTTGCCATCGGTCTCGAGCTGCTGAGCAACCGCGAAGAACTCTTTCCAGAACTGCGTACCGATGATGCGGCGCTTCTCCTCGGGCTCGATCACGCCGGCCAGAAGCTCGGCATAACGGTCCTCGGCGTGGACGTGGATAAAGTCGACGTCAAACTGCTTGGTGAAGACCTCCTCCACCTGCTCGGGCTCGCCCTTGCGCAGCAGGCCGTGGTTGATGAACACGCAGGTCATCTGCTTGCCCACGGCGCGGGCGCCCAGCGCGGCCACGACGGAGGAGTCGACGCCACCGGACAGGGCCAGAATCACGCGGTCGTCGCCGACCTTCTCGCGGAACTCGGCCGTCATGGTCTCGACCAGGTTGTCCATGCTCCAGTTGGGCTCCAGGCCGCAGATCTCAAACAGGAAGTTGCTCAGCAGCTGCTGACCATACTCGGAATGCTTGACCTCGGGGTGGAACTGCGTGGTGAAAATCTTGCGCTCGACGCACTCCATGGCGGCAACCGGGCACACGTCGGTGCTGGCGGTAACGGTAAAGCCCTCGGGCACCTCGGAAACGGCGTCGCGATGGCTCATCCACACGGTTTGCTCCATGGGCGTGGAGTTAAAGAGCTTGGCGCCGGCCGTGCGCGTGATGGTGGCGCGGCCGTACTCGCCCACCTCGGAGTGGCCGACCTTGCCGCCGAGCGTCACGGCCGTGATCTGATGGCCGTAGCAAAAGCCCAGGACGGGAAGGCCCAGGTCAAAGATGGCGGGGTCGATAGACGGAGCGTCCTCGGCATACACAGAGGCCGGGCCGCCGGAAAGGATGAGCGCAGAGGCGTTCATCTCGCGAATCTCGTCGGCCGAGATGTCGCAGGGGACGATCTCGGAATACACGTTGAGGTCGCGGACGCGACGGGCAATGAGCTGACCGTACTGCGCACCAAAGTCGAGTACGAGGACCTTTGCGGAAGCCTTTTGATCCATGGTTCCCCCTCTTGTTGGCGGGGAGCCGGTGCCCACCCGCGCGAATAAACGAGAATAACTTTCATAGTGTACACGTTATATGGGGTTTCTCGTCCCTCGCAGCCATCAGCGCACGGCAAACGCACGACCTGGGCCCCTATTTGACGGCAATTGAAGTGTTACCAGACGTTACAGATGATGTAATACGTTTGAACATTGAACGCTCTGTGCCACAATACTGCCGAACGACTCCGCCTCTGCGGCGGCAAATACGATAGGAATACCAGCATGAAGCGCATCCTTCTCATCGCCACGGGCGGCACCATCGCATCGACCGAGGACGGCAACGGCCTCTCCCCCGCCCTGACCGGTGAGGAGCTCGCCCAGAGCGTCCCCGAGATCTCGGGCCTCTGCGAGCTCGACGTGGTGCAGCCCATGAACATCGACAGCACCAATATGCGCCCCAGTGACTGGATGCAGATCCGCGATGTCATCGTCGAGGGTTATGCCGACCACGACGGCTTCGTGATTCTACACGGCACCGACACCATGAGCTACACCGCGGCGGCGCTTTCCTACCTGATTCAAGACAGCCCCAAGCCCATCGTGCTCACCGGCTCGCAAAAGCCCATGGGCAACCCCTTTACCGACGCCAAGCTCAATCTGTACCAGAGCCTGCTCTATGCGCTCGACGAGCACTCGCACGACGTATCGATCGTGTTTGGCGGCGTCGCCATTGCCGGCACGCGCGCCCGCAAACAGCGCACCATGAGCTTTAACGCGTTCATTAGCGTCAACTATCCGCCCATTGCCTACATCCGCAACGACCGCATTGTGCGCAACGGGCTTCACGGCACTCATCAGAATGAGAGCCCGGTTCGTTTCTACGACAGCATCGACCCGCGCGTATTTGTACTCAAGCTTACGCCCGGCGTAAACCCGGGCATCCTCGACGCCCTTGCCGATAGCTACGACGCCGTGATTCTGGAGACCTTTGGCATTGGCGGTATCCCCGAGTTTGGTGAGTCGGGCGAGTCGTTCCAAGAGGCAATTTTCCGCTGGGTCGATTCGGGCCGCACCGTCGTTATGACCACGCAGGTCCCCGAAGAGGGCCTCGATCTGGGCGTTTATGAGGTCGGCCGTGCTTACGCCGATCATCCGGGCATTCTGCGCGGCGATGACATGACCACCGAGACGCTCGTGGCCAAGACCATGTGGGCACTCGGCCAGTCACGCGATGCCGCCGAAATCCAGCGCCTGTTCTACAGGCAAGTCAACCACGACCGCATCCCGATGGCGTAATCCCTAAGGCAGTTCCACTTATCGCAGCCTCAAACGACAGGTGGTCCCCCTCGGGCCGTGCAAAAATCGGAGTATTCTGCAATTTCTCCGCCGGAGACATAGAATCGGCCGATTGTTAGACGAACTTTTAGGGCGAAGAGGCCGTCTAGTAAATATTTATTCCACATTTTTATTAAGCGTGTGGATTAACTACTGTCAAAAAGGCAAAGCCAGCCGCTCGAGCTACCATCTACGGCTGAACAAGTGCTGAATACTCGCGATTTTGCACATCGAAACCAGGGGGACCCGCCCAAAGAGCGTCAATTAGCAGCGAGGAACGCCCTATTCGATACCCTCGAGAAGCTCTGACACCGTCATGCCGAGTGCGGGCGCGATCTTAAATAGAACCTTGAGCGTGAAATTTGCCGTCCCATCTTCGATTCGGTCGAGGTAGGGTCGGCTGATTCCTGTCGCCACACAAAAATCAACCTTGGAGATACCAAGGTCCCTGCGTGTCTCTTCGACCCGCCTGCCAAGAATCTGTTTCGCACGTTCGTCCATGCAGCCGAGTTTGAAATGGAGCCGAACATAAACGTAAACTATAGTTTACGTTTTCCCGAATACACAGGAGTTTTCTATGTCGGGTTCTTCGGTCCGCATGTACCGAGCCACGCTTCGCACAAACAGCGCGCCGCCCAAGCTCGTCGTCGTTGAAGCTGAATGCCTTTCGCCCGATGAGCGCACAGCATTTGCATTGCTATCAAGTCGCGTCGCCGCCGTTCTGGTCCCTTGCCCGGCGCGAGGTGAACTTGCCATCCGATGCCAAACGCACGGCTGCTCGCTCAATCAGGCTGCCGTAATCGCAACCAGCCAACGCGGCCTGCCGCTCCTTTTAGAAGCCGGCATAGCACTCGCCCTTCGCGGCGCCGGATACGAAAACGAGGCCGCCGCCGATGCAGTCTTTCAACCACGATCGAGCGGCGGCCTCGCAGCAGCCATCGAATATGCTTGCAGGCTCGTTGCCTAAAAGGACAAGCTAGAAACCAAAGCCAAAGCCCGTTCCGGTAATCGCCGAGTACATAAAGTAAACGTTGATCACGTTGAGGAACACACCCGTAATGCAACCGTTGCGCAGGTAGCGCTCGCACACGATGCGCGCCATGGCGGCGGAGTCGTCATTGTTCTTGGCTTGGCGTCCCGCCGTAAAGTACGTCGCCACGCTCAGCAGCAGATTGAGTACCGGCAGTGCCAGCAGCTCGTAGCTCTTACCCCAACGCGTCACCTCGCCTGCTGCGTTAAACTTTGTTGCCACCTCGGGACCAATGTTGGGGATAACAAACGCTGCAACCACCAGCGGAATCACCGCGAGCACCAGCAGCGCGATGCCCATGTAGCCGGCTTTTTTGCCATATTTAAACATGCGCGTCGCCCTTACACGTTAAAGCGGAAGTGCACGACGTCGCCATCGGCCATGACATAGTCCTTGCCCTCAATGCGCAGCTTGCCGGCAGCCTTAGCGCCCTGCTCGCCGCCGAGCTCGATGTAGTCGTCGTAGCCAATGACCTCGGCCTTAATAAAGCCGCGCTCAAAGTCGGTGTGGATGACACCGGCGGCCTGCGGGGCGGTCGCGCCCTGACGCACCGTCCAGGCCTTGACCTCCATCTCGCCGGCCGTAAAGAACGACTGCAGGCCAAGCAGCTTGTAGGCAGCCTGAGCGAGCACGTCCAGGCCGGGCTGCTCCAGGCCCAGGCTCTCCAGGTAGTCGGCAGCGTCCTCGGGATCGAGCTCGGAAAGCTCGGCCTCGATCTTGGCGCAGATAGGCAGCGGCTTGACGCCGTCGATGGGTGCCAGATCGTCGTTGAGCATATCCTCGTCCACGTTGGCCACATACAGGATGGGCTTCATGGTGAGCAGGAACAGGCCCTTGGCGGCGGCACGCTCCTCGTCGGTCATCTCCATGGATGCGGCGCGCTTGCCCTCGTTGAGCCAGGCAAGCAGGCGCTTGGCCACCTCGAACTTGGGCATGAGCTCCTTGTCGCGCTTGGCCTCCTTCTCGAGCTTGGGCAGCTGCTTCTCGAGCGTGCCCATGTCGGCCAGGATGAGCTCGGTCATGATGGTGTCGGCATCGCCGGCAGGATCGACGAACTCGCCCGTGCGGCCCACCTCACGCATGACGTTGGGGTCCTTAAAGTAGCGCACGACCTCGCAGATGGCATCGGTCTCGCGGATGTTTGCCAAGAACTGGTTGCCCAGGCCCTCGCCCTCGTTAGCGCCCTTCACCAGACCTGCGATGTCGACAAACTCGACCGTCGCCGGCACAATGCGGCCGGGGTTGACGATGTCGGCGAGCTTTTGCAGGCGGCTATCGGGCACATCGACGATACCCACGTTGGGGTCGATCGTGGCAAACGGGTAGTTGGCGGCAAGGCCGGTCTTTTTGGTAAGCGCGGTGAACAGCGTCGACTTGCCCACGTTGGGCAGGCCCACGATACCGATGGAAAGGGACACGACAGCTCCTTTTGGTACAGGTACTTCAAACTTCATAAGTATAGCGCCGCCGCAGCATCCGGGCGAATCCGGACACCGCGGCGGCGCAAATGAAGCAGAGATGCGTGAGAGTTCGGGACAGCAGTCCTTACTTAAGCTCGGGCCAGAAATCCTTGTTGGCCTCGATGAGCTCGTCCAGGATCTGCTTGGCAACGCTCGCCGAAGGAATGGTCTTGGAGAGCGTGAGTGCCTGCCAGAGCTTCTGGTAGCTGCCTTCGACCCAAGCCTGGACAACGAGCTTCTCGACGGAAACCTGCTGCTCCATCAGGCCCTTCTGGAACTGCGGGATCGGGCCCTGGCAGATCTTCTCAAAGCCGTTGGAGCCAACGATGCAAGGCACCTCGACCATGGCCGTCGGGTCGAAGTTGGGCACAGCGCCATCGTTGGGGACAATCAGCAGGAAGCGCTCGAGCGTGTTCTCGGCCAGCGCGCAGGCAAGGTCGACGATGTAGTTGGCGTGTACGTCGGGCTCAAAGCCGCCGTCCTTGGCAGTACCCTTGGCGATGATGTCGCGGCAAGCGCCAAAGACCTTCTTCTCGCGGCCGTCCATAACCTCATTGGCGCGAGTGTAGTTGGGGTCAGACGTCTCGACAACATAGTCCGGGTACAGGTAGTACTTGAGGTAGGTGTTGGGAATCGTCTCGGGATCGACAGCATAGACATCCTTGGCCTTGCCGAAGGTGTGAATCCAGCTCTCCTCGACGTGCTGCTCCTTACCGGCCTCGTGCTCAATGCCGTCCAAGTAGCCGTTCTTTGCCATGTGCTCCTTGATCTGCGGCATAAGGTCGTTACCCTCCTTGTCGTAGATCTTGCTCCACCAACCAAAGTGGTTGAGGCCGTAGTAGCTGTACTGCAGCTCGCGACGATCCTTGATGCCGCACATACGGCTCATCTTATCCATGAGGTCGATCGGCATGTCGCAGATGTTGATGATGCGGCTGTTGGGGCGCAGCACGCGGCAAGCCTCTGCGACAATAGCCGCGGGGTTGGAGTAGTTGAGCATCCAGGCGTTGGGGCTGTACTTCTCCATGTAGTCGAGGATCTCGATGACACCACCGATGGAGCGCATGCCGTAGGCGATACCGCCGGCGCCGCAGGTCTCTTGGCCAACGCAGCCGTACTTGAGAGGAATCTTCTCGTCGAGCTCACGCATGGCGTACAGGCCGACGCGGATGTGAGCAAGTACGAAGTCGGTCCCGGTGAATGCGGTCTCGGGATCGGTGGTGTAGCTAAACTCAACCTCGGGAGCGTTCTCGTGGAAGTAGATCTCGCAGGCCTTTGCCACGATCTCCTGGCGCTCGGCGTTGTTGTCGTAGAAGGTCACCTTGTTGACCGGGAAGCGGTCGCGCTCCTCAAGCAGCATCAGAGCGATGCCCGGAGTGAAGGTAGAGCCACCGCCGGCAATGGTCACGGCATAGTTTTTCTTGGACATGATGTCCTCCTCATTCTGGCCGCTTGCTCAATCCATCCCCGCACGCGGCCTGTACGGTTTGGAATTGTTACCTAGAAGTGGAGTTTTTTATCTCTAGAATCGGCCTTGCGGTGCATACCGGCTCTGCAAGGCCGATTGTTTCGATGGACGATGGTTTACAGAAGGCTCTCGAACTTCAGAAGACTCTCGAACTTCTCGCGAACCTGCGGGACGGTAAGGCCGATGATGACCTGGATTGACTGACCTTGAACCACCAAGCCATGCGTACCGATCGCCTTGAAGGAAGCCTCGGGTGCAACGACGCTCTTGTCCTTGACGTTAACGCGCAGACGGGTAGCGCAGTTAGTTACATCGATGATGTTATCCGTGCCACCGAGCAGATCGAGGATGTTTTCGGCAAGCACCAAGCGCTCATCATCTTTACTCTGGGCGACCGATTTGCCAGCAGCACCGCCCTGCTTTTGCTTGTAGTCGGCCTTGGACTTGAGCTCGACCTCAACATCGTCATCCTCGCGACCGGGGGTCTTAAAGTCGAACTTGACGATCAGGAAACGGAAGACCACGACCCAAAGGGCGGTAAAGCACAGACCGACAAGGATGGAGATGGCGTACTGCAGACCGTGTGCGGCCCAAAGGGGCAGCCAGTCCCACGAGAGCATCGAGATGATGCCGCCGTCGAAGATGCCCACGACGCCAAGGAGGTTTTGAGCCATGCAGCCGAGCGCTCCGAGCACGCAGTGGACGACGAACAGGCCGGGCGCAATGAACAGGAAGGTGAAGTCAAGCGGCTCGGTGATACCGCAAAGCATAGCGGTAAGGGTGACCGGGATCAGCAGAGCCTTGACGCGCTGCTTGCGCTCGGGTTTGGCGGTCATATAAAACGCAATGGCGACGCCAAGCGAGCCGAAGACCTTAGTCCAACCAGGGCAGGTATAGGCAGCCCAGGGTGCGGCATCCTTAAGAGCAATGCTCGGATCGGCAGCCAGTTGGGGCAGGATGTTGGCCCAAGCAGCAAAGATGCCGCCGTTGACCGCCGCGTTGTCGTAATAGAACGGCGTATAGATAAAGTGGTGCAGGCCTGTAGGGATCAGCACGCGCTCGAAGAAAGCAAAGACACCCACGCCAAACGTACCGGCGGAAAGGATGAATCCCTGGAAGGCAGAGATAGCAGCCTGAACATGCGGCCACACCAGGCAGGCGATAAGAGCGACCGGAACCATAACGAAGAAACCGATCATATAGATGAACACGGAGCCCGAGAACACGCCCAGCCACTCAGGAAGTTCGGTGTCGAAGTACTTGTTGTGAAGCATCGTGGCGATACCTGAAATGATAAGCGCGCCCATGATGCCCATATCAAGCGTTTTGATGCTTGCGATAGTGGCAAGACCAGTACCGCTGCCCGCCTCGACAGAGTAGTCGACCCCAAAGACAGGGCCCCACTGCCCCAAGATTGTGCTTACAAAGTAGTTGAAGGTAAGGTAGATGGCCAAAGCCTCCATGCAGCAGCGAGCGTTCTGCTTGTTCGCGAGCGAGATTGGCAACGCTACGCAAAACAGCAACGGCATCTGGTTAAAGAGCGTCCAACCACCCTGGAGCAGCACATTCCAGCAATCAAACCAAAGATGGCCCGCAGTGGCCATCTCGCCAAAGATCGCCTCGGTGGTAAACAACGTACCCAGGCCGACGACGATTCCGGAAAATGCGAAAAGAATTGCAGGCGTGTACATTGCACCGCCAAAACGTTGTATCTTTTGCATCATGACGGGGAATCCCCCTCTCTTCATTCGGAGCGCTGCGGTTTTGGCTTCACTCGAGACCGCAGACGCGCCGTTTGCGTGTACCTCGTGCAATAGGACGGGTGGGCCCGCTTCCCTGACTTCTTGCGCTTCTATTTTTATCATATCACTTATCTAGACAAGTTAATACGGTTGCCATGTTAGGTCAGCGGTCGATAATTGACGGTGAACGGTTTATTTCAAAGGTTTTGCCTGTTATTGCCTGTTTGTCTAAAACTTCTAAAACAAAATATTTATCAACTTGTCTAGATAGGCTTGTATAAGGATGTTTGCATACCTATACTTCATTACAACATTCACCGCCACGTTAAGGAGTCACCATGAAAAGCGCGGTCTTCTATGGAAAGCACGACCTCAGAGTCGAGGAATCGGCAAAGCCGGCCGTGGGCAGGCGCGACGTTCTGATCAACGTCAAAGCTTGCGGCGTCTGCGGTACCGACGTTCATATCTATGAAGGCGACAAGGGTGCAGCCGACGTTACCCCGCCCACGATCCTTGGTCATGAGTTTGCGGGCGTTGTCGAGGCCGTGGGCAGCGACGTCGCTGGCTTTAAACCGGGCGATCGCGTGTGTATCGACCCAAACCATCCCTGCGGCTGCTGCGAACCCTGCCGCGACGGAATCAACCACTACTGCGAGCATATGACCGGTTACGGCACCACCGTTAACGGCGGCTTTGCCGAGTACTGCTCCGTCGATATGCAGCAAGTCTACAAGTTGGGCGATCACACCAGCTTTGAGCAGGGCGCCATGACCGAGCCCGTCGCCTGCTGCCTGCACGGCATCGATATGTGCAACATCAAGCCCGGCAGCACAGTTGTCGTTATCGGCGGTGGCATGATCGGTCTGCTCATGATGCAGCTCGCCAAAAACGCCGGCGCCACCAAGGTTGTCTTGCTCGAGCCTGTCGAAGGCAAGCGCGAGGTTGCGCTCAAACTCGGCGCCGACCTGGCAATTGATTCCATCCACGAGGACGTCCCGGCCCGCCTGAAGCAGGAGGGCGTCGGCAACGTCGATGTCGTTATCGAGTGTGTTGGCAAGCCCGTCACCATCGAGCAGGCCATCCAGATCGCCGGCCACAAGGCTACGGTCATGATGTTCGGCCTCACCAAGCCCGATGAGACAATCACCGTCAAGCCCTTCGAGGTCTTCCAGAAGGAGCTTGTGCTTACCTCGTCCTACATTAACCCTTATACGCAGCGTCGTGCGCTCGAGCTCATCGACTCTGGCAGGCTCGACGTATCCTCGATGGTCGCAAAGGTAGCCTCCCTCGACGAACTCGGCGCCATCCTGTCAGACCCGGCCCTGCGTGCCATGGGCAAATATATAATCGACCCCGGCAAGTAAATCGATTGACACCTGCGCGGGCGGCCCCCATCCGTCGTTCACGCACCCAGCTCTAGGAGACCGTCATGGCGCGAGCCATCTTCCAAACTATTTATGACAACGTGAAGCAGTCGATTGACGACGGCACATACGCCTATCAGAGTTATCTGCCTTCGGAGACTGAGCTCACGCAGCTGTTTGACTGTTCGCGCATGACGGTCCGTCGCGCCATCTCGATGCTTGCGGCAGATGGTTACGTGCTCCCCCAGCAAGGCAAAGGCATGCGCGTCATTCGCAACATCAGTGACGAGACGAGTCGTGGCGGCGGCGGACTCGAGACCTTTAAGGAAATCGCGGTCAACCGAGGCTTTGAGCTCAAGACTGTCACCACCGTCTTTGAGCTCCTCATCTGCAGCAAGGCGCTCTCCAAGATTACCGGGTTTCCCGAAGGCTGTGAGCTCACACGCGCCAAACGCATCCGTTATGCAGACGGACAAGCCGTGTGCTCCGACGACTCCTATTACCTAAGTTCACAAGTACCGGGGCTGACACC
The DNA here is from genome assembly GCA_905209455.1 of uncultured Collinsella sp. Lineage (GTDB taxonomy): Bacteria > Actinomycetota > Coriobacteriia > Coriobacteriales > Coriobacteriaceae > Collinsella. The sequence goes on along the minus strand of CAJLTA010000001.1, from coordinate 102,855 downwards.
CGAGATTGTCAACGACTCGATCTATCGTTACCTCGAAGAAGACCTTGGCATTAAGATTGCCACGGGCAAACGCGATGTAACGATCGAGCATCCCACGCCCGAGGATACGCGCGTGCTCGATCTCGACGACTTTAACGCACTCGCCGTTATACGCGGGCAGACCTACAACGCCGACGGCATCCTTATGGAATACACCGAGACCAAACAGGTCCCCGGGTTCTTTTTGCTCCATGAAACCGTGACGCGCAACGGTACCGGTCGAACCGGCCACCAAAGCAGCATGAACTAACCATCTATTAGTTGCGGTGGGATAGTTCCTAGAATTGCCAGCTTAAGGGCAAAACAGGAACTATTCCACCGCAACTTTTTTGGCCGGCGGGGCAGTACCTGTCCCACCGGCCATCATTTACGCTCTTTTAGCTAGTCCGCGAGCTTCTCCACCTGATCGAGCATCTTGTCGAGCTTGGCCTTTGCTTCGGCCTTGACCTTCTCAGCTTCTTCGTGAGCCTTCGCCTTCTGGGCGGCCTTTTCCTCGGCTTCGGGATCGACGACGACCAGATTGGACGCATCGTGCTCAACAAGCTTGAGCGCATGCTCGGGACAAACCTTGACACAGGCGCCGCAGCCTAAACAATACGTGGACTCCAACGCAAAGCGGCCGCTTCCCACCAGATCGCAGGCAAACGTGGGGCACACGTTGACGCACTCGCCGCACGACGTACACTTGTCAAAATCGCACTCCGGCGTGCTCACCTGCATGTTCTGGGCAAGCTCGGGGTGGTTTTGCAACGTCGAGAGCACCAGTTGGCGCCCGTGCGTGAGCGAACGGCGACGCTTGGTCGTCGTGGTGCCGCACATGGTGTTGAGCGTGCGCTCCAGCTGGGTAATCTGATGGCGATGGGCCTTGAGCTTTTGCGTCACCGAGGCCAGCGCCGCCGTCGCCGGATTGAGCTTGGTCACCGTCAGGCCCGTGGTGCGGGCGATCTTTTCCATGTACTCCTTGCGCTCGTACTCGCGGCGCTTATGGCACTTGAGGCTCTTGGGGTCGACCTCTAGGCCCATACCCGTGCCAGACCACTCTTCGGCCTTCGCAATCGCCTCGCCAAGAATGTCCTCACCGCCGGTGTTGCGGCATTTATCGCACACGCCCAACGGCAGGTACACACTCACGTTGGGATAGTCGGCCAGTACCGAGAACCAGGTCTCCGCCGTAATATCGCCCACGCAGGCAACGACGACTTCGTTTTCGCGCGGCATGCGCTTAAGGGCACGCGTGCAGGTAACGTAGGCGGTCTCGTGGCTCGTAGCCGCCGAGACAATGTCGTCGTAGACGTTTTTGGGTGCAAGGCGCGGAGAGATGATCGCCTCCGTCGGGCAAGTAGCGGCGCACAGGCCGCACTTGCGACAGGAGTCGAGGATCTCGATGGCGTCTTCCTCGACCTCGATAGCGTTGACCGGGCACACGTCCATGCACGCGGTGCAGCCGCTCTTTTCGTTTTTGCAGGTCAAGCACGGAATGGTGTTGCCGCGCGGGCGCTCCTTGTAGTCGGCAGGATTCCACTGCGGCGCCGATGGATCGAGTGCATCGGTCACGCCGCCAAGCGGGTTTTTAAGAAAGTCGAAACCCTTGCTGATCTCGATAATGTCATCAAACAGATCGTGTTCCTGCGCCATGCGCGGCCCCTCCCTGAGCAGTGCAAACAAGCAAGAGATAATGATACGCTATCGGCCCACGCCTCGGGCAAATTACACGCGGAGCATCTTTGCGGCAAATAGCCCATGGCCTATCGCCGCCTCGATTGCACAAGGTCAATCAAGTGCCAAGCTATGCCTCGCACATGAGCTGCACGAGTTTTTGTTTGGTCACCTTGGCCTGCTCGTTGGCCATATTGCGCTCGTTTCTAAAGACCGCATTTGCAACACCCTGCAGATCGGCATCGGAAATCTCGCTGCACGGACCGTCCATCGAAGCCGCCGTGGGGCATACGCACAACGGCAGCTCAGCATAAAACGCAACGGCCTTGGCGATATCGAGCATCTTGCCGCCGCCAATGCCCACCACCATGTCGCAATACTCGGCCCGGGCTTCCTTGGCCATTTCGACAACGGCATCTTCCGTACACGGACCGTTGTAAATCTTAAAGAACGGCTCGCTTAGATCATCGTCCAGAAATCCATCGACGATCTGCCTGCACAGCCGATCCTCGGTGCCCTGGTCAAACAAGACGTAAGCAGCGCAGCCCAACCATGACAAATACCTGCCCTGACGCGAGAGTTCGCCCGGCCCCTGAACATACCGACCGGGACCGCCGTAAACCATAGGAAGCGCCATACGAGAATCCGCCCTTCATCAAACAACGATTGGTGCAAAGTAACCTGACCCCTTTGCGCCATAGCAAAAAGGGGCAAAGCCATCTGCTGGCTTTGCCCCTTCCTTAGCTTGATTTACTCATCCATGAGATAGTAGTGGCCCAGTGCGTCGGCACCCAGGATGGCGTTTGCGACCATCTCGGGCGTCACCTCAAACGGCATGTTGCACATGGTGTCCTCGGGCGCGCACGCGGCCTCGGCAACAATCATGGCCTTCTCGCGCGTAACCTCGGCAACGCCAAGTTCCTTCATCGTGACCGGCAGGCCCAGCTCAATGCAGAAGCCCAAGACTTCCTCGAGCTTCTCGGTCGGGGCATCCTCGAGTACCAGCTGGACGATGGTGCCGAAGGCGACCTTCTCGCCGTGATACATGCTGTGGCACTCGGGCAGCATCGTCAGACCATTGTGGATGGCATGAGCAGCGGCAAGGCCCGAGCTCTCAAAGCCAATACCCGAAAGCAGCGTATTGGCCTCGATGATGTGCTCGACGGCAGGCGTGAGCGCACCCTTCTCCAGCGCAACCTTGGCCTTGACGCCATCGGCCATGAGCGTCTCATAGCAGAGCTTGGCGAGCGCCAGGCCGGCCATTCCGCCCTTACCGCCGGCGCAGGTGCCGCCGTCGGCATCGTGCGTCGCCTGGGCCTCAAAGTAGGTTGCGAGCGCATCGCCCATACCGGAAACCGTCAGGCGCACTGGGCTCGCCGCGATAACCGTCGTATCCATCAGGACAATGTTGGGGTTTGCCTTAAGGAAGAGATATTTATCGAACTGGCCGTCGTCGGTATAGAGCACCGAAAGTGCCGAGCACGGTGCATCGGTCGAAGCAATGGTGGGGCAAATGATAACCGGGGACTCCAGGTAATAGGCGACGGCCTTGGCGGTGTCGAGGATCTTGCCGCCACCGACGCCGACGATGATGTCGCAACCGTTGTCGCGGGCGAGCGCAACCAGGCGATCGACCTCGCCCTTGGAGCACTCGCCGTTAAAGTCCTCAAACAGCAGCTCGGCCTTGGCCTCGGCAAAGCCGCCCTCGATCTTGGCACCGACGCGCTTCTTGCCCGAAGGCGTCACGATGACGAGGGCCTTAGCGCCGAGCGGCTCGACATAGGAGCCGAGCTTGGCGAGCTCGTCCGGACCCTGGATGTACTTGCTGGGGCTATTGAAAATTGCAGCCATAACTATCCCATTCTCTAAAAGAAAAAAGAAAGGGGCTCCGTACAGATACGTGCGGAGCCCCTCGTTACGATAACAAGAGTCGATTAGAAATCGATGTCGGTGTCGTAGTAGCAGGCCTTGAGGATCTTCTCGAAGTCGGCAGCCTTGGTCTCACGCGGGTTCTCGGGCGTGCAGGCGTCCTGCTCGGCGTTCGCGGCAATCTCGGGCAGCTTGGCGAGGAACTCCTCCTCGGAAACCATCTGCGGGTTCTCGGCGTCGACCTTCACGCCACCATTCGCGTAATCCTTGATGGACTGCGGAATGTTGAGCTGGTCGTTGAGGTCGCGGATCTTCTGGACGAGCGCAGCGATGAGCTCCTCGTTGGTCTCGCCGGGAAGGTGCAGGATCTCCTTGGCCACGTAAGCGTAACGCTCGGCAGCACGAGGATCCTTGGAGTTCCACTGGATGACCTTGCCCAGGTACATGGCGTTAGCGGCACCGTGGATGATGTGGCCGTTCTCGAAGGCAGCACCGGTCTTGTGAGCCATGGAGTGAACGATGCCGAGCAGGCCCGAGGAGAAGGCGATACCGGCGATGCACTGAGCCTCGTGCATGTGCTGACGGGCCTCATGGTCGCCAGCATAGGACTTGGGCAGCCACTCGACGATCTCGCGGATGCCGTGCAGAGCGTTGGCGTCGGTGAACATAGAGGCGCAGGTGGAAACGTAGGCCTCCATGCAGTGGGTCAGAGCATCCATGCCGGTGTGAGCGCACAGCTTGGCGGGCATGGTGTAGGTGAGCTCGGGGTCGACGATGGCGACATCAGGGGTGATGTTGAAGTCGGCCAGCGGGTACTTGATGCCCTTTTCGTAATCCGTGATGACGGAGAATGCGGTGACCTCGGTAGCAGTGCCGGAGGTAGAGGAAATGGCGCAGAAGTGAGCCTTCTGACGCAGCTCGGGGAAGCTGAACGGCTGGATAATGTTGTCGAAGGACTCCTCGGGATACTCGTAGAAGACCCACATGGCCTTAGCAGCATCGATGGGCGAACCGCCGCCGATAGCAACAATCCAGTCGGGCTCGAAGTCGCGCATAGCGGCTGCGCCCTTCATGACGGTCTCGATGGAGGGATCGGACTCGACGCCCTCGAACAGCTTGACCTCCATGCCGGCCTCTTTGAGGTCGGCCTCAACGTCCTGCAGGAACCCGCCGCGGCGCATAGAGCTGCCGCCAGAAACGATGATGGCCTTCTTACCCTTGAGGTTCTTCACCTCGTGGCGAGCGCCCTCACCAAAGTACAGATCGCGAGGATTGGTAAAACGTCCCATACTGTGCCTCCTAAACAAGCCCCTCTTAGACTTGCGTATATAACGGAGCACCCAATTGGCTCCGTTAGGACCGGTTTGCGCGTTGCCGGCGATGACAATGCGCGATGTCTAAACGTCTCAACGCTCAGACAAACACTATTTTACCGTTCTGGTTGGTCAGTTATTCACCTAAAGCCGCCAATGATGAAACGTTTTTTCTATCCCTGAAGACCCTTGTGCGGCATTCATACTCCCAAGCTGGGCAAACGTTTTATCAAGGTTGACTACATATCCCGGGCAGGACCGTGCCCCTCCAAAATATGCACCGTTCGCCGCCAAAAATCGACCGTTTGCGGCACCGTGATACCACTCGGTCGTCCAAGGTGCCGACATTTGTGCGACATCCGTCTTCGTGGTGCAAAGGTGCAAGTCCAAGTGCGGCACCCCCGGTGTGCCACATGCGGGTAAACTAGAACCTTATATAGAAACATTTGAACCCTAACCGCAGCAAAGGAGGCCCCATGGCATTCGATCCCATTCAAGAGGATTGCCATCGCCTCGTTCTTGAGGCCTTGCGCCGCGACAATATCCCGCTCACCGACGGTGCCGCCGTAGAGCGTCTGATGGAACAATTCACCCGCAACCCCGCACCGCTCATCGTGCACGACCGCGACCGCGCCGGGCACCTCATTGCCAAGGTGGTCGAGGCTGTCGACTACCGCATTCCCTTTATCCCTGACGATACCCAGGCAGAGCAAGAAGAGGCAGCTGCCGAGAACATGCTCCGCGAGGCAGCCGCGCTCGATCCGGCCAACTGGGATGCCCAGCGCATGCTGACCGCCCTCACCGCCGAATCCAACGAGGAATACGTGCAGTATCTGGTGTCCAAGTGCGACGAGGTGGAGCACGACCTGGCGCTCAAGATCGCCTCGGCGCAGGACCCCTACGAGCGCGAGGCCGCTGGCGACCTTATGCGCCGCCCCTACCTGCGCTGGCTTGCCGCCTTGGCATCGCGCGCCCTCATTAGCGGCCGCTACCGCATGTCGCTCGAAGCCGCAAACCGCAGCCTCGACTTTGCCCCCAACGATCCTGCCGGCGTCCGCCACACCGCGATGCTCGCCATGGCAAAGCTCGAATACCCCGCCGAGGAGCTCAAACGCTTTCGCTCTGCCCACTCCGTCCCCTATCTCGCCAACACGCCGCTGCGCCGTCGTCCCAAGGACGCGGAGCGCGACTTGGACCCATGGACGCTCATCGCGCTGATGAGCGCTGCCTGGCGCGAGCTGGACTACGAGGGCGCCGAGCAATACTTGCGCATCCTTGCGCGCTCGTGTCCACACGCAGCCGAGGCGCTCTACTTCCAAACCGAGTTTCCCGATGGCGTCTATGCCCGCGTCAACGTGGGTGCGGGCTCCACCGACGAGCTTGTCCTCGCGCTGTCCGAGGCGACGCCGGTACTGCAGGAGGGCCTGGGCGCCCCCGACAACGCCAGCTTTGCCGCCTGGGTCGCCACCAACGATATCGTGCGTTCCCAGATCGACGAGCGCATCCTGCGGGCGGCCGAGCAGGGCCTGCCGTTTAAGGGAGGAGACCTCTAATGGATCCAAGCGTCTACCTCCCCGCCTACCTGGAGCGCGCCTACCTTGCGTCGCACCCCGAACTCACCGATGCAGCACGCGAGCTTGTCCATAACGACGTGAGCGTCAACCCTCATAAGTATGCGCAGACCGAGCATGCCCAGGCGCTGCTGTCCTATGCCGGCGTTCATCGTCACCTACTCGACGAGCTTCGCCGCATCGAGGACATGGGCAGCGACGAGGAGTTTGAGCAGACGCGCAACCGCTTGTTCGACGACATGCGCGATGAGCTGCTCAAGATTGTTCGCGTCGATGCGCATGTCCTCGATGCCCAGTTGCTCGCCATCATCCTGGCGGACACGCCCGTCGATGCCTGCCTGGGCGACTTGATGAAGCTCGAGGCGAGTACGGCCGACTACCTGCAACAGAGCGTGCCCGGGTTTGATATGGAGGCCCCGCACTACTGGGCCAATAATGTTTTGGCCGACGGTGTCACCGCAGCAGACCTTACCGTGAGCGAGCCGGCTCTTATCGGGTGGCTCCACACGCTCGAGGCCATCTCGCAGCTGTGTATGGCGAGCGCTCGTTACCGCGCCGCCGCCAACTATTCTCGCCGTGTCCTTAAGGCGGAGGGCTATCCCACCCGGGCCGCCGGCACCGTGTTGCTTGCCCTCGCCCGCTTGGAAGACCAGGACGGTTTTTTTGCCCTGGCTCACCAGCTCGAGGAGCAGATGGGGGCAGACGCACTCGAAAACTCTCCTTGGTACCTGCTCGCCCGCACGATTCTGCTGTTCAAAACAAACAAGATGCGCCCGGCGACGCGCGCGCTGCGTGAGTTCGCCAACCGTTGCGAGGGCGGCGCGTTCTTCTTGCTGAACCCCATGTACCAGACGCCGTATCTTCCCTGCCGACCCGAGCCACGCGATCCGTGGGATCTTTCGCACCAGGCCGTTTGGGAAGCGGACGGCATTATCTCGGACACCCCCGACTTTGCCCCCTGGGCCAATGCCTGCGAAGACGTGTCGCAGCTTGCCCAGGAATTTGCGCGCCGCTACGGCTTTTAGCGACGCGATCGCCCCGACCATGTCATCTATGTTAGGAACGGCTTCATGAACCTCCGCTCATCTCTCGCCTGCACCTCGAGCGATATCGCCCGCTGGGGACTGCGCTCTGTCTTCAAACGCCAGGGTGGCGTGCTTCCCGGCCGTATCGCCATGAAGATCGACCCCGAGCTGCTAAGCGACCTCGCAAGCCTAGTCGACCGCAGCGTGGTGATCACCGGCACCAACGGCAAGACCACAACCTCCAACCTCATCGCCGACGCCGTTGCTGCCAGCGGCGCTACCGTGGTGTGCAACCGTGCCGGCAACAATATGGAGCCTGGTGTGGTGGGCGCTCTGCTCGAGGCCCGCGGCGGCCTTAAGCACACCAGCAGCGACAAACGCGTGGGCGTTTTTGAGTGCGACGAGCTCTACACCGTACGCGTTCTGCCCAAGCTCAAGCCGACGTACTTTGTGCTGCTCAACCTGTTCCGCGACCAGCTGGACCGTTACGGCGAGATCGACCACACCCAGGACGTCATCGCCCACGCGCTGGAGCTTTCACCGGCAACGACGCTCATCTACAACGCAGACGACCCGCTGTGTGCCGCAATCGCCGCGCGCGTTCCCAATGCAAGCATCGCCTTTGGCATCGACGGCGCCACCGACACCGAATCCGACCGCATTAGCGACTCGCGTTTTTGCTCACAGTGCAACGCGCCGTTGGAGTACGACTATGTGCAGTACGGACAGCTTGGCGCATACCATTGCCCCTCGTGCGGCTGGGCCCGCCCCGGGCTTGTCCGTCGCGTGACGGGCGTGGAGCTCGGCTGCGACGGCTACGGCTTTGACCTGGTCTTTGGGTCTGCGCCCGACGCGGCTGCCGTACACATCGCCACACGCTACAACGGCCTATATATGGTTTACAACGTAGCCGCAGCCTTCTTCGCCGCCCACGAGCTGGGCGTGGACGCGGCGCATCTGCAGCCCACGCTCGATGCCTACATCCCCGCCGGCGGGCGTATGGGCCGCTGGGAGATCGCCGGCCGTACCGTCGAGGCAAACCTGGCCAAGAATCCCGTAGGCTTCGATCGCCAGATCCAGTCCATTAAAACAGCAGGTGGCAGGCTCTGCGCTTTCTTCCTCAACGACAACGATGCCGACGGCCACGATGTATCGTGGATTTACGACGTCGACTTTGAGCGCATCGCCGACACAACGGGGCTTGTCGCCTTTGCTGGCGGCACGCGCGCGCACGACATGCAGGTGCGCCTCAAGTACGCCGGCATCGACGCCGCCATCATCTCGAATATCGAGCAGGCAATCGGCGCCGTGGCAGACGAGGAGGCTGGCGACACTTTCTACGCCGTCGCCAACTACACGGCCTTTCCGCCGCTGGTCAAGGAGCTCGACGGGCTTAAGGATACCGATGCGAGCTCGGTTGCCTCCTGCGCCGTAACACGCGCCGATGGGAGCGCTGTCCCCGTCGGCGTCGCGCCGACCGAGCTTTCGCGCCCGCTGCGCATCGTCTATCTGTACCCCGATGCCCTCAACCTCTACGGCGACGGCGGCAACGTCATCGCTCTCGAGCGCCGCTGCGCCTGGCGCGGCATTCCCGTGCGCGTGGACGAGGTCCGTATGGGCGAGTCGCTCGATCTGCATGATGCCGATATCGTCATGATGGGCGGCGGCTCCGACCGCGATCAGTTGGCTGTGGCACACGAGCTGCTCGCTCAAAAAGACAAGGTTGCGGCCTATGTTGAGGACGGCGGCTCGCTGCTCGCCATCTGCGGCAGCTATCAGCTGCTCGGCCGTTCGTACTATATGGGCGAAAATCGCATTGAGGGCATGGGCATCATTGCCGCCGAGACCGTGCGCGGCTCCGACCGTCTGATCGGCAACGTCGCCGTCAAGACCGACCTGGCACCTGAGCCCTTTGTGGGATTCGAGAACCACGGCGGCCGCACTCTGCTCGACGCAGATGCCACGCCGCTCGGAACGTCCGTCGTCACGGGCACCGGCAACAACGGTGACGATGGCTTTGAGGGTCTGATCTACAAGGGCGTCATCGGCACGTACCTGCACGGCCCGGCGCTGCCCAAGAACCCCGAGCTCGCCGACTGGCTCATCGCGCACGCCCTCGAGCGCCGCGGCGATGCACAGGCCACAGCCCTGCTGCCGCTCAAGTCCCTCGACGACACCTACGAGCACGCCGCCCACGACGCCGCCATGAAGCTCCTCTCCTAACGCCCCACCACCACAAAGGGGACAGGCACCTTTGTGGTGGTTTTGACCCGCCCCAGCGGTTTGTCTCAATCTGTAACATTTAGACCGTTAAAAGTCGTCTTGCTGTTACAGAATGAGATGTTCGTCCCGACGCCTGCCTTTTGTCTCGATCTGTAACAGATAGAGCCGATTTGCCCGCCCAGATGTTACAGATTGAGATATTTGAAAATCGGAATAGAAGCCTACTCCTTTGTGGTGGTTTTCCAGTTTGCCAACGATATACGCGCCGGCAAAAAAGTCTGCTATACTCTTTCCCGCTGTCCCCATCGTCTAGCGGCCAAGGACGCCACCCTTTCAAGGTGGATATCGCGGGTTCGAATCCCGCTGGGGGCACCATTTAAACTGAGAAGCCCGTTGCCCTCGCGGTGACGGGCTTTTTGCTACCGATATGCCGGGATTCGAACCCGACAGGGTGCGAATCCCGGCATCATCGCAAGGCCCGTGGGCAAAAAATAGCAAATATGAGTAATATTACCAATTTAGTAACAGCGATTTCATGCCATCAGAAGGCGATTTAGACGCCAGGGGTCCTACGGCGGAAGAATTAAAGGCGCTTATCAGCTGAGTACTTGGACATATGTTGCGTAACACTGCATATTTTGCAAAAAGATAATGCTACGGGACTTGTGACAGTACTCATATTTGACGTTTTTTGCCCACGACCCCTTATTGCGTGGGTGAATCAGTTGCAAAACGGACTCCAAAGCGTCCTTCGCAAACAAAAAGCCGGGGCCCGCGCGATGCGGACCCCGGCTCAATACCGTGACGATATGTCAGTTACGTTCTACACGTAGAACAGGATGTCGTCGTAGGTCGGGACCGGCCAGTAGTCGGCGGCCACGATCTCCTCCATGGCGTCCACGGCGGCGCGCAGCGTATCCATAGCGGGAACGACCTCGTGTGCATACACATTGGCCTGCTCCTGGCCATCGAGGGCCTCGGCCTTCTGATGCACGGCGTCGAGCGCCTTGATGGAGTCGTTGATGGCGGTGATGCCGTTGCAGAGCTTGTTGAGCGTGTTCTGCTCGCACTGCATGGCGGCCTCAGCACCGGCGGCACGAATAGTCTCGAGGCCCTTAGCGACCTTGGTGGCGTAGGCGGTAATGACCGGGCGATAGGTACGACGCGCCTCGCGAACCATCGTGGTAGCCTCGATGTTCATGAGCTTGTTGTACTTCTCGAGCTTGCAGTCGTAACGGCACTGGGCCTCGGCCTTGGTCAGGACACCCGTCTCCTCAAAGAGCGCAATGGCCTTATCGGAAACAAAGGCGGGCAGGGCGTCGGCCGTGGTCTTGTTGTTGGCAAGGCCGCGCTTCTCGGCCTCGATGGGCCACTCGTCGGAGTAACCGTCGCCGGAGAACAGGATGCGCTGGTGATCGGTCAGCACCTTCTTGCAGTACTCGAGCGCGGCGTCCTGGAACTTATCCTCGGGCGTACCCTCGAGTGCGTCGGCGAAGGACTTGAGCGACTTGGCCACGGCGGCATCGAGCACCAGGTTGGAGTCGGAGACGTTCTGCTCGGAGCCGCAGGCACGGAACTCGAACTTGTTGCCGGTGAAGGCGAACGGGGAGGTGCGGTTGCGGTCGGTGTTGTCCTGCATCAGCTTGGGCAGGGTATCGGCGCCCAGGTCGAGCACGCCGCGCGTGGCATGGACGGAAGCCTTGCCATCGATGATCTTCTCGACGACCTCGGTAAGCTGGTCGCCCAGGAAGATGGACATAATCGCCGGAGGAGCCTCGTTGGCGCCCAGACGATGGTCGTTGCCGGCCGAGGCAACGGAGGCACGCAGGAGCTCCTGATAGTTATCGACGGCCTCGATCACCGCGGTGAGGAAGACGATGAACTGCAGGTTGTCGAGCGGAGTGTCGCCCGGATCGAGCAGATTCTCGGACTCGGTGCCAAGCGACCAGTTGTTGTGCTTGCCCGAACCGTTGATGCCCTCGAAGGGCTTCTCGTGCAGCAGGCAGACCAAGTCGTGACGGGAGGCGATGAGCTTCATCTTCTCCATCATGACCAGGTTCTGGTCGATGGCCTCGTTGACCTCGCCATAGACAGGGGCGAGCTCATGCTGGCAGGGAGCGACCTCGTTGTGCTTGGTCTTGGCGGGAATGCCAAGCGCCCACAGCTCATCGTCCAGGTCCTTCATATAGGCCGAGACGGTGGGGCGGATAGCGCCAAAGTAGTGCTCCTCGAGCTCCTGGCCCTTGCAGGGGGCAGCGCCAAAGAGGGTGCGGCCGGTGATGACCAGGTCCCTGCGCTTGCGGTAAGCGTCTTTCTTGATCAGGAAGTACTCCTGCTCATCGCCCACGGAAGGAACGACCTTCTTGGGGGTCTTACCAAACAGCGCCAAAACGCGCTTGGACTCACGCGAGAGCGCGGTCATGGAGCGCAGCAGCGGGGTCTTCTTGTCCAGGGCCTCGCCCGTGTAGGAGCAGAAAGCCGTGGGGATGCACAGGACATCGTCCTTAATGAAGGCGGGGCTGGTAGGATCCCAAGCGGTGTAGCCACGGGCCTCGAAGGTGGCGCGCAGGCCGCCGTTGGGGAAGCTGGAGGCGTCAGGCTCGCCCTGGATGAGGTTCTTGCCCGTAAACTTGGTAATGGCGGTGCCGTCGTGGTTGGGCTCGAGGAAGCTGTCGTGCTTCTCGGAAGTAATGCCCGAAAGCGGCTGGAACCAGTGCGCGTAGTGCGTCGCGCCCTTGGAGATGGCCCAGACCTTCATGGCGTGGGCAACGGCGTTGGCCACATCCAGGTCGAGCGGCTCACCGTCCTCGAGGGTTGCAGCAAGGCGCTTCCAAATGTCCTTGGGGAGGTAGTCCTTCATGACTTCCTCAGAGAACACCATGGTCCCGAAGCGGTCAGTAAGATCGGCCATACGGAACTCCCTTCGTATCGGCACCGCGTGAGAAGCGGTGTTGATTACTAACGAACGAGTCATAGCTTAGACTCGCCGTGTTTCCGCGACATTACCGTTATGTTGCTGTCGCGAAACCAATCAATGAGGTTACCGCATCACAGCGGCGCTGCCGCCCTTAATGGCCAATCAACTGTATAAATTGCAGACCTCTCCCCATAGTTTAAGGGTAGTCAATTTGGGATGGGGCTCTATTAACTGGTATTTCGTATAAGATACCAGTCTTTATAGCCCCATCCTAGATTGACCGCTCTGTTATAAGAAATGCCGATAGCAAAGCATTTTCGATTGGTATCCCCAAATAGCGAGTGAAACTCCACCGTAACACAGTGGTGCTGTAGAATCCTTACTACACATCACACTATTAAGTATCTAAAGGAGCACGATATGCGCGTCGACGAGGTTTTTAAGCAGGCAGCATCCCAGGGCACCGCACCCGTTTCGTTTGAGATGTTCCCGCCCAAGGGCGAGCTTACCCTCGACACGGCTCGCGAGGTGGCAGGCAATCTGTGTAAGCTTTCGCCGAGCTTTGTCTCGGTCACCTGCTCGGCCGGCGGCTCGGGTAACGGTGCCACCACCGCCCCCATCGCGCATATGATTTCGAGCGAATTCGATACGCCCTCGGTAGCGCATCTCACCTGCGTGGGCCGCACCCACGCCGACATCGCCGCCAAGATTGACGAGTATCGCACTGCCGGCGTGGAAAACGTGCTAGCCCTGCGCGGCGACCTGCCCGCCGGCGCGACCGAGGACGACAAGCCTGCCTCCGACTACGCCTACGCCCGCGACCTCATCCCCGAGCTCGTCGACGCCGGCTTTTGCGTGGGCGCCGCAGCCTACCCCGAAGGCCACATTGCCTGCGAGGATCTCAACCTCTCGGTCGAGCACCTCAAGCAAAAGCAAGACGCCGGCGCGAGCTTCTTTGTGACACAGCTCTTCTTTGATAACGAGTGCTTCTATCGCTTCCGCGAGCTTGCCGACAAGGCCGGCATCACCGTGCCCATTACCGCGGGCATCATGCCGTTTATGGGCAAGTCGCAGATCAGCCGCATGGTCTTTATGTGCGGCGCGTCGCTGCCCTCCCCCGTCATCAAGATCCTCGCCAAGTACGAGAACGACCCCGAGAGCCTGCAGGCAGCCGGTGTAGATTATGCTGCTCGTCAGCTTTGCGACCTTAAGGAGCACGGTGCCGACGGTCTGCACCTGTACACTATGAACCGTCCTGCAATCGCCGCGACCATTATGGAGCGCCTGGGGTAATGGAAAAACCGCACGTCGATACAACCGTTGTTGAAGTGCCGGCCGACCTTGCGTCGCCGGCGCTTTACCGTATCGACGCTGCCCACCACCCTCGTGTCGACCGTGCCGAGATGCTGCGGTATCTGGGCTACGGCGGCCAGCAGATTGAGCCCGAGCTGTCACGACGAATTGAGCTTGTAGTCGAGCGCCTAGAGCTGGATATCGAGCCCCGCGGCGTGCGACGCGTGTTTGCCGTCGATGCCACGGGCGTCGACGAGCAGGGCGAGCCCTGCATCCGCTTGGTTGGCACCAATGTTGAGCTGCGGGGTCGTGATATCTATCGACATCTCAAAGACGCCCGCCTGGCGGCGCTCATGGCCTGCACCCTCGGGATGTCTGCCGAACGCCGTCTGCGCACCACGGGAGCCCAGCAACCCCTGGAAGGCGCCGTGCTCGACGCCGCATGCTCTGCCTATGTGGAGGCCGCCGTCGAGCAGATGGACCAGCGGGTCAAGGCTGCAGCCGCTGCACACGGGCTCGCCGGCAACTGGCGCTTCAGTCCCGGCTATGGCGACTGCCCGCTCTCTGCCCAGCGCTCGATCGTGGATGCACTCAATGCCACGCGCCTCATTGGACTTACCGTCACCCCCACCAGCCTGCTCATGCCCACCAAGAGCGTGACCGCTGTGATTGGTCTGTTCGACGGCGAAGTCCACGACGCCCAGAGCCGCCCCACCTGCAATATCTGCCGCATGCGCGAGCACTGCCGCTTCCGCGCCGCCCACACCACCTGCTATTCCAGCCATTAGGAGCCATCGATGTTTACTCCGCTTATCACTCATGATCTGGACGGCGCCGCGCTGGCGGCACCCGTTGATGCCGCACGCCGTAATGGCGCTGCATACAAGACGCGCACGATCGACGACCTTCGCATTAAGGATGACCGCCTGCGTGCCGCCATCGAGGGCACGGGACACCTGCTGTTTGACGGCGGCATGGGCACCATGCTGCAGGCGTCCGGCATGAAGGCCGGCGCCCTGCCCGAGCTGCTCAACTTTGAGGAGCCCCAGGTCATTACCGACATTCAGCGCCAATACGTCAAGGCCGGCTGCGACGTGATCACCGCCAACACCTTTGGCGCCAACGCCCACAAGCTCGACGGCGCCGCCACCGTGGCAGACGTCTTTGCCGCGGCAGTCACCTGCGCCCGCGAGGCCGGCGCCCGCTACGTTGCCGGCGATATCGGCCCCATCGGCGCCCTGCTGCGCCCCTTGGGTACCCTCAGCTTCGACGAGGCCTATGACCTCTTTGCCGAGGAGGTGCGCGCCGGCGTCGATGCGGGTGTGGACCTCTTTATTATCGAGACCATGACCGACCTTGCCGAGATCAAGGCCGCCGTCCTCGCCTGCCGCGAGAATTCCGACCTGCCCGTCTTTGCCACCATGACCTTTGAGGAAGACGGTCGCACCTTCTTGGGCACGAGCCCCGAGGTCGCCGCCATCACCCTCGACGCCATCGGCGCCGACGTCCTGGGCATCAACTGCAGCCAGGGCCCGGCCGAGCTCCGAGGACTCGCCGCGCGTATGCTCACCGTCACCGACAAGCCCGTTATGGTGCAGGCCAATGCGGGACTGCCCCGCGTGGACGACGACGGCAATACCGTCTTTGACATCCAAGCCCCCGAGTACGCCGAGGCCGTCGCCGGCATGATCGCCGACGGTGTGAGCGTCGTGGGCGGCTGCTGCGGCACCACGCCCGCGCATATGGCGGCCCTGCGCACGCTTATCGACAACCACACGCCCAGTCCGCGCCGCCGCAAGCCCAGTATGTCGGTCACGAGCGCCCAGACCGTGGTGGACCTTCCCTGCGACGGCCACAAGATCGCCGTCATCGGCGAGCGCATCAACCCCACCGGCAAAAAGCGCCTGCAGCAGGCCCTGCGCGACGGCGACCTGGACTACGTCGTGAGCCAGGGCATCAGCCAGCAGGAGCAGGGCGCCGACATCCTGGACGTCAACGTGGGCCTGCCCGAGATCGACGAGGTCAAGGTCATCCAGCAGGCCACCGAGCAGCTCCAGGGCTCCACGCTGCTGCCGCTGCAGATCGACTCCACCGACCCCGCAGCCGTCGAGGCCGCCGTGCGCCGCTACGCCGGCAAGCCCATCATCAACTCGGTCAATGGCAAACAACAGATCATGGATGAGATCCTTCCGCTGGTGGCCCACTACGGCACCAACGTCGTCGGCCTTACGCTCGACGAGGGCGGCATCCCCGATACCGCCGAGGCCCGCTTCGCCATCGCCGAGCGCATCGTGGCCGAGGCCGCCCGTTACGGCATCGGCCCGGACCGCATCCTCATCGACTGCCTGGTCATGACCGCCTCGACCAACCAGCGCCAGGCCGAACAGATCCTGCGCGCCATGTCCCTGTGCAAGGAGCGTCTGGGCGTCAAATGCGCGCTCGGCGTGTCGAACATCAGCTTTGGCCTGCCTGCCCGCCCGCTGCTGGGCTCGGTCTTTTTGGCCGCCGCCTTTGGTGCGGGCCTGGACGCCCCCATCATGAACCCGGGTTCCAAGCGCTTTATGGACACCGTCTACAGCTATCGCGTGCTGAGCGTTGAGGACGAGGGCTCGACCGGATACATCGAGCGCTACGCCGGCTGGACCGACCCGTACAAGATTGCCGCCAACCCGGCGGCCGCTCAGTCGGCATCGAGCGATGCCACGCCTGCCGCAAGCACCACCGCAAGCGCCGATGACGACCCCATCCGCCACATGGTCGTCTCGGGCCGCAAGGGCGAAATCGCGGCCGAGACCGAGCGTCTGCTGGCAGATCACGACGCCATGGACCTCATCAACAATCACTTTATCCCCGCCCTCGACGAGGTTGGCGTCCTCTTTGACCAGGGCAAGTTCTTCTTGCCGCAGCTTATGGCCTCGGCCGAGGCCGCGCGCGTGGGCTTCGACACCATCAAGCGCTTGATGCCCGCCGGCGAGATCGCCGACAAGGGCAAGATCTGCGTGGCCACCGTTAAAGGCGACATCCACGACATCGGTAAGAACATCGTCAAGATGCTGCTCGATAACTACGGTTATACCGTCTTTGACCTAGGCCGCGACGTCGACCCGCAAGAGGTGCTCAAGACCGTACGGGAGCGTGACATCAAGCTCGTCGGCCTCTCGGCGCTTATGACTACCACCGTCGTGGCCATGGAAGAGACCATCAAGCTGCTTCATGCCGAGGTGCCGGGCGTCAAGATCATCGTAGGCGGCGCCGTACTCACCCCCGAATACGCCAAACAGATCGGCGCGGACTACTACGCCAAAGACGCCGCCGAAAGCGCGCGCATCGCCGAAGAGGTCTTTGGGCAGTAACACAACGGAAACAACCGAGCACCAAAACGTGCCGCATGCGCCACTTGGCACGTGCGGCACGTTAGAATAGACAAGACTATGCTCGTTTTGGCAGATAGGAGCGCAAGGATGGCGATCACGCCCGCAGAAATCGCGGAAACCCGCGGCATGGTTGAGGAGCAGAACCTCGACATCAGAACCATCACCATGGGTGTTTCGCTCATGGGTTGCGGTGACGAGAACCTCGACCGCATGTGCACGAAGATCTACGACCACGTGACGCACACGGCTGAGCACCTGGTCGAGACCGCCGAGAACCTCGAGCGCGAGTACGGTATCCCCATCGTCAACAAGCGCGTTTCCGTCACCCCGGTGGCGCAGATCGCCGCGTGCTGCAAGGATGAGGACCTCACCCCCATCGCGCATGCCCTCGACCGCGCGGCCGAGACGCTCGGCATCGATTACCTGGGCGGCTTCTCCGCACTCGTCCAGAAGGGCATCGGCAACGCCGACCGCCGCGTCATCCAGTCCATCCCCCAGGCGCTCGCTACCACGAGCCGCGTCTGCTCCAGCGTCAACGTCGCCAGCCTGCGCGCCGGCATCAACATGGACGCCGTGCTCATGGCCGCCCAGACCATCATCGATGCCGCTAAACTCACGGCCGACCAGGATTCCGTCGGCGCCTCCAAGTTTGTCTGCTTTGCCAACATGGTCGAGGACTCCCCGTTTATGGCGGGCGCCGTCCACGGCGGTGGCGAGGCCGACGCCGTCATCAACGTAGGCGTCTCGGGCCCCGGCGTTATGGCCGCAGCCCTGGAGACGCTGCCCGACTCCGCATCGATGATGGAGGTTGCCGAGAAGATCAAGCAGACCGCCTTTAAGATCACCCGCGCCGGCGAGCTCATGAGCCGCGAGGCCGCCCATCGTCTGGGTGTCGAGAAGGGCATCGTCGACCTGTCGCTGGCCCCCACGCCTGCCATCGGCGACTCCGTCGCGCGCATCCTCGAGATCATCGGCGTGGGCACCTGCGGTGGCCCCGGCACGACCTGCGCGCTCGCCATGCTCAACGATGCCGTCAAGAAGGGCGGCGTCATGGCCAGTTCCAGCGTGGGCGGTCTCTCGGGCGCTTTCATCCCCGTGTCCGAGGACGCCGGCATGATCGCCGCCGTCGAGGCCGGTGCGCTTTCGCTCGAGAAGCTCGAGGCCATGACCTGCGTGTGCTCCGTTGGCCTGGACATGATCGCCATCCCCGGCGACACTCCGGTCGAGACCATCGCCGGCATCATCGCCGACGAGATGGCCATCGGCGTCATCAACAACAAGACCACGGCCGTCCGCGTGATTCCCGCCATCGGCAAGGGCGTGGGCGACTGCGTCGAGTACGGTGGCCTGTTCGGCCGTGCGCCCATCATGCCGGTGAACCCCAACGCCGGCACCGTGCTTGCCCACCGTGGCGGACGCTTCCCGGCACCGCTGAACTCGCTGAAGAACTAGCTGAGGGGTTCGGGCGAGGAGCCCCGGGGAGGGCAAATATATAAGGTCGCCTGCTCGGACAGTCCTGACTCGCACGGAGAGCACATTAAGTGCTCTCCGGCTCGTGCGGAACTCGCGATCGACCTTATATATTTGCCCTCCCCGGGGCTCCCGCACAACGGGACCTCAGTTGGGTTCTATCCCGGTTGCAGTTGCTTCGCTCCTGCACCACTTGGCTGGTGCGGCGGTTTGGCGTTGGAACGGTTCTTTTTCTGATATATGCTGGTTGCGGCTCTTCTTTTGGGGGGAGTCGCTTTTTTGTTGTGAGGGGGATAGCCCGTGGCTGATAGTGTAATTCAATCTGAGCTGCTTGCTGCGGATTGGAATGGCGAATGGATGCGTCTGCAAGCTGCTCGGCGGCGGGCTGATGATTCTTTTGAGTGGGATAAGCGAGCTCGGCATTTTCGTCCACTGGAAACTGCTCCGTATGCTCAGGATTTTATAAAGCTGTTGGCGCTTGAGCCCGGCGAGTCGGTGCTCGATATGGGGTGTGGGGCTGGGTCGATTGCTATTCCGCTTGCTCAGGCTGGGCATTCCGTGATTGCTGCCGACTTCTCTCCTGCCATGTTGGGCACCCTTGATGCCGGCATTGAGTATTACGGGCTCGAGGATCTTATTACACCGCTTGAGCTTGCTTGGGATGACGATTGGGATCTGGTTGGGCCGGTTGCCAAGGCTGTAGATGTTGCCTTTGCCAGTCGGTCGGTTACGACGACCAACCTAAAAGGCGCGCTTGCCAAGCTTGATCGTACGGCTCGTCGGTGTTGTGCTGTCACGATGGTCGCCAACTCCAGCCCGCGCTATGACCTGCACTTGATGAACGCTATCGGCGCCTCGGTTACCTGCAGTAATGGCTTTGTGTATGCTTTTAATATCCTCATTCAGATGGGTGCCCTGCCGCAGGTTACGTACTTTGAATCGCCTCGTCGCGATACCTTCGATAGCCTCGAGGCAGGCGTGACGGACTTCTCCCGTATGCTCGAGCATGGCAACGAGGATAAAATCGACCGCCTGCGCGACTATATCGCTCAGCACATGATTGAGAACCCCCATGCCGGTGAGCCGGGCTCCAAGGGCGTGCCGCAGGGGCGCTATATGCTCGATCATGTCCGCAAGGTTCGCTGGGCGTTTATTGCATGGGAGCCGGTCTCTGCGCCCAGCTCATAGCCTGTTCGCAGCCCACGCCGCCCACTCACTCGGCATCCGCATTCTTTTTGAACTGGGCAAACGCGCTCCACACCGCGCCGTTCCTGCGCTATCGTGGGACAGCTCACGTAGATTAAGGCCCCATCGTGGGGCGCCCCATACATAGAAAGCGAGAACCCATGGCACTGACAGGAGCCCAGGTCAAGCAGCTTCGCAGCATGGCCCATCACCTCAACCCCGCCATCATTATCGGTAAGTCCGATGTCAACGAGGGCACCGTCGAGCAGACGGTCGCCTACCTGGAGAAGCACGAGCTCGTTAAGTGCTCCGTGCTCGATGGCTCCAGTCTTTCCGCCCGCGAGGCCGCCGAAGAGCTCGCTGAGCGCTGCCACGCCGAGGTCGTCCAGGTCATCGGCCGCAAGTTCTCGCTGTATCGCGAGTCCTCGCGCAAGGACATCGAGAAGATCAAGCTCGTCTAAGAGCCAATGGTCCGGCGAGCCAACACGTAGCAAGCTTACGGGTGCCCAAGTACTTCGGGCGCCCGTTTTTTTATCGCTCGACCAGCACGCGATTGAGCCGTCCCTCCACCAAGCGCTCGTATAGACGCCGCGTCTCGGGCTCGGGCACGCCATTGACCTGCTCCCTCAGATGGTGCATATGCCCGCTGTATAGCTCGACGATATCGCGCCGCCGCCCCGCCGCACTGTAGACGCGCATGGCGCAGCGCACCATATCCTCGCGCGCCGTTTCCTGCCGAAGCCCCGACTCCGCCAGCCAAATCGCCGACTGCAGATCGTTTTCTTCTAGAGCGGCATTGGCCCCCTTAATCATGCAATCGATGTACTTTGACTGCATAATGCGTCGCATACGCAAAAAGTAGGTGGGATTACAGCCATTGGGAACATACAGCGGTCCGGCATAAAGCTGCTCAATCTTAAGGCACAGTTCAACTAAATGGGGCCCGCGCGCACCCGTGCGATTTCCCAAAACCTCGCGGCTTATCTGGTCAAACAGCCGTACATCGGTCTTGACGTAGTCGCCGTTGAGTCCAATGCACTCATTTTGGATGAGCACACACGACTTGCCATCCGGCGTCGGTCCCAAAGCCGACCGCAAGCGCGATATCGTCGAGTACAGGTTGTTGCGGGCGCTATTGAACTCGGCATGGGGCCACAGCTCCATGGCCAGCGTCTCACGATCGACGAGCGCATCCATGCCCAGCGCAAGCCGCTCGGCAAGTGTCGCCGCCTTCTTGCGCCGCCACATTTTGTCCGTGATGGGAAACCCGTCGCGCTCGGCGCGAAACGCACCAAACATGCGAATCTCGATATGGTCGATGGTATCAACGGCTTCAACCTCGCCGGCCTGGAACAGGCGCTCGCCCTCCCCTTCCAGATCATCGCGCAGCGAGTACCGCGATAGCTCGCGCACGGGAAGCTTCTTGCGTATCCTGGCCGCCGGCTCGCCCAGACAATGCATGGCAAGGCGCGCAAAGAGCCGATACGATGGCTCTAGAATCCCCGCGCGATTCATGGACATCCAGGCCGCAAGGTCGCTGTCTCGGCCCGCACAGGCCAAATGCAGCGCCACCATCCAGGCTTCTGCGCCACCAACCTGCGTCTGGCTTATATCGAGTAGCTCCGCTTCCTCGCGAACCGAAACCATTGAGGTGTTACGCAGATATGCCGCACGCTCCAGCAGCAATGCGTTATCGCGCATGTACGCAATCGACTCCTCGGCAAGTTTGAGCACTTGGACCGCACGGAACTTTGCATTAACCGGCCGTCCCTCTGCCAGCGACTGCCAGCCTTCTAGCAACAGGCCAAACAGCTGAATCTGGTTGTCGCGCATGCGCACGGCAAAACGATCGAGCTCGTTGAACGCCGCATCGTCGGTTACCGGCAAGCCGGAAAGGAGCCGCCGTGCCGCCAACACCATGCGCACCCAGATAGCCATCGCCTTAAGTCCACGTACGTCGAGCGCCTCCCGCACCACCGTCATTTCGTCGTCGCGCTCGTCGGTTCCCGCAAACGACCCGTCAAAGAGCTCCACCAGCATGCTATCGGCCCGTATAACAATCCCCGCGATGTCGAGCTCGCAGTCGTAGGCCTTGCTCGTTTTGAGCTGCTGTAGGACGCCGCCGTCATCTCCCCGCTCGGTCAGGCATCGCTTGACCTCGATATGCGCAGACAGCATATCGAGTGCGGTATGGGATGTCTCGATTTCTGGCACGGCCAGGTTCGCAGGAAGCCCAAGCCCGTTGTCCCCATAGCAAACAGCCGTCAGTGTCTGGGCCACCCTCCATGAAACAGGATCTATTTCGCAGACCGCCCGTTCGCCCCCGCGCTCGATAACCGATGCCATATAGCGAGCGAGCTTTGTATTGGACACGCTGACCGCTGCCAGATATACGCCAAGCGCCTCGGCAGGCGTTGGCTCTGGAGCCGGATCGTCAGCATCGATCGTGCCCAGCGCTGCTCGGCAGATATCGGCCCCGTGCCCCGTCAGAGCAAGATCGACCCCATACTGCCCAGCAAGTTCAAGGACCGCTTCACGGTCCAAAAAGGCGTTCGCCAGGTCCATCGCCGCATCGCATCGGCCCGCCTTAAGCAAAATCCGGGCCGCCCTCGGAACAAGTTCGGGGCGAACCTCGGCCACCAACTTACGCAAACGCAGGCGTCCGTTATCCTCCGTGCCCAGACACGTAAAACTCCGCTCGGCGGGATCCAAGCCAAAGATCGGGTAGTCGCGTACAAAGTAGGACTGGTCGACCATCGACAGCCTCACCCCACAAGCCTCGAGTTCTGCGATATTGCCCTCGCCCATCAAAACCATGAGGCATGCCACGCAAAACAGCGCATTATTGTCGAGCGAAGCCAGATCGACAAGTGCCGCGCCATATACGTTGACAATCTCGTTTTCGAGCAGACCGGCTACGTCACCTTGGCCATACGGACCCGTCTGCAATGCCGAAACGAGCTCGGGCACGCCCTGCGTGAGCTGATAAAAGTCGAGCGATGTGCTGATCGAAAACGCCGATGCCCACGCCGAATACTCATAGGCATGCACCTTGAGCATCTGCGCATTGATCTTAACCGAATCGCCCAGCCCATGAATCAGCTGACGATTTGAAGGACGGCAGGAGATAAAGACCCCTACCCCCATAGCGCGCAGGCCGCGAATCCTGTCGATGAGGTCTTCGGTATCGTGCTGATCGAGGTTTGGCACATTATCAATCGCGATAAGGGAGTGCGGTTTGTCTTTGAGTTCTTCGGTAACCACCTCGAGCTGCATAAACACCTCGCGCCCAATGGCGCGATCGGCCTCGATAATCCGCACGGGGCCTCGCGTCGGGTCGCATTTAACCTCATGGGTGTACTGCAGCAGCACCGAGGTCTTCCCAAACCCGTCGGGCGCATAAAGAACCACAATGCCGGCCTTTCGGCCCTTGGCGATAAGCTCATTCATCAAGCGTTCGCGTCGCACCATATAGCCTCCGCCCAGCGGCATCAGCTCGAGGTCGTCCATACTGCTCAAATCGTTTACCATGCCCGCTCCTCAACTCGACCGTATGGACACTGTAGCCGCAAGACCATACAAGCCGCGCTATGAATAGAGCGACCTTGTGTTTTAGGTTGTCTTTTGGTACGCAAGCGGCAAGTTTTTGTACAGCGAGGGCCGATTGTTATTAATCCCCCGACTAATCGGTCTTTAAGCAGGTAAATGAGCTTGTCAGCTTGTCCCATCTAAGCGGCAGTGTAACGCAGATGAACAAGGTTCAGCCATGTCATTCAACTCGCCTAGCACCCGCTACCGTCTACGACCTTCTAGTGGCATTTTTGCATAGAATCTGGTATAGAATGAATCAAGCTGTTGGACATCCGGCATTCGTCAAGCTTGCGGCAAGATTTTGGTCAAGTGGGCGGAAAAGGATAGCAAAAAGGCCCCCGCAAAGCGGAGGCCTTAGGCAAGGCTATGTCGAGCTGCAGGATTCGCGCTACTCGCAGAGCGAAAGGGCGGCCTCGTCGGCAACGACAACGCAGTTGGTGTGCAGCTGCAGAATCGAAGCCGGGCACTCGGGCGTAACCGGACCATAGCACATGTCATGCACGGCCTGAGCCTTGGCCTCGCCATTGGCGACGACCAGGATCATGCGGGCATACATGATGGTCTGGGTACCCATGGTGTAGGCCTGACGGGGAACATCGTCGATGCTGTCGAACAGGCGGCTGTTGGCCTGAATGGTGCTCTCGGTGAGGTCGACGCAGTGCGTACCCTTGGAGAAGTGGTCATCGGGCTCGTTGAAGCCGATGTGGCCGTTGTTGCCAATACCGAGCAGCTGCAGATCCGGGTAACCGGCGGCGGCGACGATCTTGTCGTACTCAGAGCAGGCAGCGGCGGCATCGGGGTTGGAACCGTCGGGCACATGCGTGTTGTTCAGGTCAATGTTGATGTGATCGAAGAAGTTCTCACGCATGAAGTAGTGATAGCTCTGGGGATCGTCATGCGAAAGGCCGCGATACTCATCCAGGTTGTAGGTGCTGACCTCGGCAAAGTCGACGTCGCCCTTCTTGTACCAAGCAGCGAGCTGCTTGTAGGCACCGATCGGGGTGGAGCCGGTGGCAAGGCCCAGCACGCAGTCGGGCTTGAGGATAACCTGCGCCGAGACAATATTGGCGGCCTTGCGGCTCATATCCTCGTAGTCTTTAGCTTTAATGATCTTCATTACGCGTCCTTTCTCGTACAAGAGAGGCAAGGCTCCCTTACAAGCACTTGCCCGCGGCCCGCGTCGGCCGCAACCAACGTGTGCGGCCACCAGGGCGAGGTCGCGTAATGTATGTGTCTCGTGTCTAGCCGCGTCGAGGCCCCTGCCCGTCCACGGTGACCCGAAGCTGTTTAGCCTCGGACGTTTCCCATCTTGCCACGGAGGGCGTCCTCTTTCAAGGGCGCCCTCCGTAAACGTGTTTGAATTGTAGGCTAATGGCCACGTGCACTTGCTAGCGCTCGCGAGCAACGATGAGCTGGTCCATCTCTTCGACATGCACACCAACGGAGCCTTTGATGCTCGAGAACTCAACGGAGTTGCACACCAAGATGGGAACCGTCACATCGTAGCCCTCGGCAGCAATTGCCTCGCGATCGAACTCAATGAGTACATCGCCCTTATGGACGATGTCACCCACTTGCGCATGTACGGTAAAGTGCTTGCCCTCGAGCTGAACAGTGTCCAAACCAACGTGGATGAGCACGTCCAGACCATCGACCGTGTTAAGCGCAACAGCGTGTCCCGTGGGAAAAATGGCCTCGACCTTGGCGTCAGCCGGTGCAATCACGCGCGTTCCGGTGGGCCGGATCGCCACGCCCTGGCCCAAAAGGCCGGTGGCAAACGTCTGGTCGTTTACCTCGGAAAGCGGAATGACGTCGCCCGAGATGGGAGCATCCAGCGTAAGGACTCGACCACGCATACCAAAAGACCTTAGGACTTTAGTGAACATGCTCCCCCTCGGACATACCAATCAATCAAAATAACCTTAACAGTTTACCACTTGGCACCGGTTTTTGACCATTAGGGAAGTTCGCGCTTGACAACCTCGACGATGTCGTCGACAACGCGCTGGGTCAGCTCGTGCGTCTCGGCCTCGGCCATCACGCGGACCAGCGGCTCGGTACCGCTCGGGCGCACCAGAATGCGGCCGCGACCGTCAAGCTCCTTCTCGGCAGCAGCGACGGCATCCCAGATAGGCTGGCAATCGTCCAGACCGGCCTTGTTGTCGGAATGCACGTTGACGAGTACCTGCGGGTACTTCTTCATGATGCCGGCAAGGTCGGTGAGGGTACGACCGGTGCGCTTGAGCACGGCCAGCAGCTGCAGAGCCGTCACCAGGCCGTCACCGGTGGTGTTATGCTCCAGGAAGATGATGTGGCCGGACTGTTCACCGCCGATGACGGCGCCATCCGCGAGCATGCGCTCCAGAACGTAGCGGTCGCCCACGGCGGTCTGAACCATCTCGAAGCCCTGCTCCTTCATAGCGATGGAGAAGCCCAGGTTGCACATGACGGTCGAAACGATCTCGGAGTTGGCGAGCTTGCCACGAGCGGCGAGGTCGGAACCGCAGATAGCCAGGATGTAGTCACCGTCGATCTCGTTGCCCTCGCTGTCCACGAACAGCACGCGGTCGGCGTCGCCGTCGTGGGCCAGACCAATGTCAGCATGGGTGCGCAGCACGAGCTCGCGCAGGGGCTCGAGGTGCGTAGAGCCACACTCGACATTGATGTCGGTGCCGCAATAATCGGTGTTGATGGCATGGACCGTGGCGCCCAGGCGCTGCAGCGCGGCGGGCGTGGTCTGGCAAGAAGCGCCATGGCCGCAGTCGACGGCAACGACCAGGCCGTCGAGTCTCAGGCCATCAAGCGTATCGATGGCGTGGTCGACATATGCCTTGCGAGCATCCTTCATCTTGATAATGTGGCCCACGCCGGCGCCGGTCGGCAGCGTGTCGGCAGCCATGGCTTCCTCGGACATGACCCAGGCGCTGATCTCTTCCTCGACAGCATCAGGAAGCTTCATGCCCTTGCGGCTAAAGAACTTGATGCCGTTGAACTCCGGCGGATTATGCGAAGCAGAGATGACGATGCCGCCGTCGAGCTCGTTCTGAACGGTGAGCAGCGCCACGGCAGGCGTGGGGATGACGCCGCAGCAATGCGGACGGCCGCCCTCGGCCATAATGCCGGCAGTCAGAGCGCTCTCGAGCATGGTGCCCGAAAGGCGCGTGTCACGGCCGATGCAGATGTCCGGACCAAGGAACTTGGTCGCCGCGCGGCCCAGGCGAAACGCGAGGTCGCACGAAAGATCGGCGTTGGCGACGCCACGGACGCCGTCGGTACCGAAGATGTTCTGGGGCATAGGATCGCTCCTTCCCTAGCAGGCGATATGCAACCGCCCACCCTAGTCGAAAAAGAAAAGCGGGACCCGCCGAGGAATCGGCAGGCCCCGCTTGTACATTGTATCTCGAAAGGAGATAAAACCTTAGCGCTTGGAGAACTGGGGAGCGCGGCGGGCCTTCTTGAGGCCGTACTTCTTGCGCTCGACCACGCGAGCATCGCGCGTAAGGAAACCGGCCTTCTTGAGGTCAGCACGGTAGTCGCCAGCGTTCAGAAGAGCGCGAGCGATGCCCAGGCGCAGAGCGCCGGACTGACCGGAGATGCCGCCGCCATCGCACAGAGCGATAACGTCGAACTGACCGGCGGTGTCGGTCACCTTGAAGGGAGCAAGGGCGTTCTCAACGAGCTGATGACGGCCGAAATACTGCTCGGCGTCACGCTTGTTGATGGTCACCTTGCCGGTGCCGGGGACGAGACGGACGCGGGCGACGGCGTTCTTACGACGGCCGGTACCCTGGTAGACAACGGTGTTCTCAGCCATCTTTAAGCCTCCAGCTCAATCTTCGTGGGGTTCTGGGCAGCATGCGGATGCTCGGCACCAGCGTAGACCTTAAGCTTGGTCATCTGGGCACGGCCGAGGGTGGTCTTGGGCAGCATACCGCGAACGGCGCGCTCGATGACCTTCTCCGGGTGCTTCTCCATAGCCTGGCGGAAGCTCTCAGCCTTGAGGCCGCCGTTGTAGCCGCTGTGGCGATAATAGGTCTTCGTGTCGGCCTTGTTACCGGTAAGCTGGACCTTATCGGCGTTGATGACGACAACGAAGTCGCCGCAGTCGCTGTTGGGCGTGAACTGGGGCTTGTTCTTACCGCGCAGGATCATTGCGATCTGGGTGGCAAGACGGCCCAGGACAGCACCATCGGCGTCGACGAGAACCCAGTTGCGCTGGACCTCGCCCTGCTTGGCGTAGTGAGTCGATTTCGAAATCACTTAGACTCCTCCATGTACAGTACGTGTTGTTACAGAGATTCACGGGGCTCTGCAAGTAACCCGTCCATATTACCCCGCTCGCCGTACGAGTCAACAGGTATTTTGGCTCCGACCAGAGTTTCTGCACATGTCATCCACGAGCCGTGATTTTCCAGCTCTTTAGCTGTTGTCATTTTTTGAAGGTTCGCCGTCGCTAGCGCTCAACGAACTCTTGGATTTCCGCGAGCAGGCGCTTTGCCTCCTGACGGCCCTGGATATACAGGTCCAAAAGCTTTGCCGAATCGTGCTCGACATGGCCGACCTCGACCAGCTTTTGCGGAGCAACGACCAGCGCACGGCCCTCGCGCTCATACTTCCACAGATGCATGCGCTGGATGTTATAGCGGTCGTGGCGCGTCTCGATAGCCTCGAGCAGATAGGGGTAGTCGGCATAACGCGCACGCGCGGCCGGCAAAAACTCGTAGGGCTTTTTCTCGTACGAACGGTCCTGCGTGACGATGACGACCGCGCGATCGAAGCCCGCCTCCTCCAGCACGTGCTCGATGGGGACCGAATCGGCCACGCCGCCGTCGACGTATTTGTGCCCGTCAATCTCGACCGGCGGCGTCACCAGCGGCAACGAGGTCGATGCGCGCACGGCATCGAGATCAAGTACGGCGCTTTTGACCGGGAGGTACGCGGCGGTTCCGAACAGCATGTCCGTCGCAACGGCGTACATCTCGATGGGACTCGCGTCGAACGTCTCGTTGTCAAAGGGATCCAGGCGGTCCTGGACATCGTTGAAGATAAAGTCGTAACCCACAATAGAGCCCGTGGACGCAAACGACGCGGCGCCCATGAAGCGGTTGTCGTTGCAGAAAGCCAGGTTGATGCGGTTGGCACGGCCGATCTGGTGCGACTTGTAGTTCACGCCGTTGAGGGCGCCGGCCGATACACCGTAGACAGCCGGAATCTCGACGCCAGCCTCCATGAGAACGTCGAGCACGCCCGCGGTAAACTGCCCGCGAAAACTACCGCCCTCCAAAACGAGCGCGACCTTTCCGGCGTTCTTTGCCTTATCTTCTGCAGTCATATCGACCTCCTGCGATTGCGTTTTGGCTTTCTTCTACCCAGTTTTGGGATGGCGAGAGCGCAGGTTTTTTGAGGCGGCAAGTGAAGCGGAAAGTGTGTCCCAGTTTGAGGCGAGATTCCGGGATGCGCTTTCCGCTTGGACCGCCGCTGGGAAAGCGCGTCCCGTTCTGAGCGCGGATTCCGGGATGAACTTTCCGCCTGGGCCGCCATTGGGAAAGCACGTCCCACTCTGCGTCACTGAGGCGTTTTCTTTACGCTCGCGCCCTGCACAGAGTTCGATTCTCCGCGGTGCGGACCAGAAATAAAAAGGCAGGTAGATATGAGTATCTACCTGCCTGTTGCTTATGGTGGAGGCGCGGAGAATCGAACTCCGGTCCACGAAAGCCCCCTGATTGGCATCTCCAAGCTCAGTCGCTGGTTTAGTCTCGGACGCTTTGCGCGCAGCGACACGCTCGCGGCATCCCAACCGGTTCGGTCTTAACCTACGCCATACCGATTACGTGCGCAGGAGCATTCCCCTAAAATGACGTCGCGCCGGTGTCGGGGAAATCACCGGGTTGACGCGCCGCTATAAACTAAGCAGCGAGAGCCATAGGCTCAAAAGAAGAGTTGTTGTCAATTCAATTTGACGGTACCCCTGTTTAACGAGGCGAGGAGACCTCGGCTTGCTTCCTCTCTCAGAGCTATCGTGTCGAAACCAGTCGCCCCCGAATGTCGGGAAAGTCTGGATGGCATTGGGCACGAGCACCCAACACCCGTCGACTTTTCAAGGAACATGTGGGGCGGGCCCCGCTTGTGGAGTGTTATCTTACCACGTTCTGAAAGCGGACAGCTGTTCTATGCACGAGCTGTGAAGACCCCAATGTGCTCCGCACTTCGCACTTTTGCTACCGATCGCGTCACGTATATTTTCGCCAAGCAAAATTGACCCGTCGAAAGGACCGTTATGGATACCAAGCAGCAACTCGTCAATGCCCTCGCAGGCCTGGGCTCAACCATTACCGAAGCTATGGATGTCATCGAAGGCTTTGTCCCCTGCGGACATCCCGCCCTCACGGTTTCGAACGCCCTTGTTGCGCTGGACGCTGACGATGATGCAGCTCTCGCCCAGCAGCTTGAGACCGTCGAGGGCTTTATCGACCACGTAAGTGAGAACCGCGGCGTGGCCGCCTACCACGGCATCGAGGTCGAGCTCGCGGGTCCCAAAGCCGATCTGTTCGCAGCAATCCGCGAGGTAGGCGCCCTTATGCAGACCGCAGGCGTCAAGAACACCCAGGTCAATGAGTGGGTCTACCGCAGTCTGGCAGCACTCGACAGCTCCGACGAAAAGGCCGCCGAAAAGCTCGCAGAAAGTCCCGCCATCAAGGCCGAGCTTTTGTAAATAGCAGACGCGGGCCCCTTGGCGCATCGTCGTCCAAGAGGCCCGCAAACAGTTCGCGTCAACCGATAGCCGCGCCGCCGCGTTCGACCAAAGCCAGAATCGGCATCATTTGACGAGGTGTCTTTGCTGCAAGATCGGCATGTTCGAGCAGCTTGCGATCGTTAGTTACCAAGTAATCAACCTGGGCGCGTTTGCATGCGGCGAGTACCAAGTTGTCCTCGTAATCGCGATGGAGCGCTAAGTATTTGTCGGCCAGCCAAAGGTCCGACGCATCCGCACCCACGGCCGTGGCGTTTTCGGTCATGTTCCGAACAAATGCCAGTGCCGCATCGCCAATCGCGCGGGCAGAAGCCTCGTCGAGCGCTCCCCCGCTGGCAAGAACGCTACGCTTCAGCTCGTGTTGGACAACATACAGCACGTCCTTGACAATATGCACCGGGAAGAACAGCAACGCCCCCGTCTCTGTCGCCTGCCCAATAAACGCACGCGCGGCAAGCGACTCGGCATGGTCGACACAAAACGAATCAACCCATACGTTGGCATCCACCATTATTTTGAGGGGAGCCCCGCTCACAGGATCATCCCCTTTTGGCGATAGCGCTCGTCCATGGCTTCGGAATAGATTGTGTCCCAATCGCGATCGTCGGATACAGGCGACGCAGCGATGCCCATATCTGCATAAAGCCGGTCTGCCGCTGCCCACGACGCGGCGAACGGAGTATCGGGCGCGACGGCCTGCTGCCGGTTGTCGACGGCCGCAAGCACTTCCTCGCACTGCCCGCCACCCTGCGCGACCTTGGCCACCACCTTTTTGATGAGCTCGGGCAGCGACCCGCCCGAAAGCCGCAGCGCCTCCTCGGCACGGTTCTTGACCTGGCGATCCACGCGAACGTTCACCTGCGCCATGCCGCTAACAGCACCCACGTCGATCTCGCTCCCTTCAATTGCTAGCCTTGCTAGCAACACTATATAGAGAAGTTAGCAAATGTTCAAATGCAAAAGGCCTGCGCCCGGACGACACCGATGCCGTCTGGGCGCAGGCCAGATAACGTGGGCGAACACGTCTGCTAGCGCAGGTACGCCTTTGCGTTGCCCAGGCTGTAGGCGATCGTTGAGCCGTTGTGCAGTAGTGACGACGTCTGCGGAGTGATCATGCCGGTAATACCCAATGCCAACAGCGCCGAGTTGGTGAGCATCACCTTGGAATACGAACTCGTCAGACGGTCGATAAGCCCCTGGCTCATGCGGCGCAGGCGTACGATTGCGGCCAGATCCGTATCGGTCAGGATGATATCGGCAACCTCCTTGGCGATGTCGCTTCCACCGCCCATCGCCAAGCCCACGTCTGCCAAACCGAGCGCCGGCGAATCGTTAACGCCGTCGCCTACCATGGCAACATGGCGCCCCTCGCTCTTAATGCGCTCCACATAGGCGTACTTGTCCTCGGGCAGCAGCTCGGCCTTAAACTCGTCGACACCTGCCTCGCGAGCAATGCGCTCGGCCGTGCGCTCCGAGTCGCCCGTGAGCATGACCACGTGCTTAACGCCCAACGCGTGCAAGTCGGCGATGGCCTCGCGGACCCCGGGCTTAAGCGGGTCCTCGATACCGAGCACGCCCACAACGGTGCCATCGACCGCCAGATACAGCGGCGACAAGCCCTGCATCTGGGACTCGATGCGCTCCTTGATGTCAGATTCGAGCCATGCGCCCTCGTCCTCAAATACAAAGTGCGCGGAACCGATGATGGCGCGACGCCCTTCGATGGACGAAGCAATGCCGTGCGCCACGATGTACTCGACGGCGGCATGGCGCTCGCGGTGCTCGAGCCCGCGCTCACGTGCCGCATTTACCACGGCGCGCGCCACCGGATGCGGGAAATGCTCCTCCAAGCAAGCAGAAAGGCGCAGAATCTCGTCCTCGCTCCAGCCATCGGTCGTCAGCACGCAGGCAAGACGCGGCTGCGCCTCGGTGAGCGTGCCGGTCTTATCAAACACAATGGTGTCGGCCTTGGCAAACGACTCAAAATACTTAGCACCCTTGACCATAACACCCATCTTGGCGGCGTCGCTCATAGCGGTCATGACGGCAACGGAACCCGTGAGCTTGAGCGCGCACGAGTAGTCGACCATCAGCGCCGCCGAGGTCTTGATAAGGCTGCGCGTGGTGAGCGCGACCAGACCCGCAAGCAGGAAGTTCCACGGAACGATCTTGTTGGCGAGGTCCTCCATATGCGACTGGCCCTCGGACTTGAGCGAATCGGCCGTCTGCACGAGCGAGACGATCGAGCGCAGCTTGGTCTGAGCCGTGTTGGCGCGCACGCGCACCAAGATGCTGCCGTCTTCTACGACGGTCCCGGCGAACACGTCGTCACCTGCGCTGCGCTCGACGGCCAGCGGTTCGCCGGTCAGGGTCGCCTGGTTGACCATAGCGCTCCCCTGCTCGACAACGCCGTCGATGCAAATGGACATGCCAGTGCGCACGGCGACCAGATCGCCGGGCTCGAGCTCGGTCGCGGCAATGCTTACCTCGGTGTCGCCGACGACCTTTTGCGCCTTGTCGGGCACATCGAGCAGCGAGTTGATGAGCTCGTTTTCGCTCATGGCGCGGGTGTAGTCCTCAAGCAGCTCGCCCACGTTAAGCAGGAACATCGTCTGGCCCGCGGTATCGACATCACGCTTGACGAACGAAATGCCGATGGCCGAAGCGTCGAGCACAGGAACGGTCAGGCGCGGCTGCGCCAGCTCATGAAGGGCAGCGCGCAAAAATGCCATGTAACCGGCCACGACAAACACCGCACGCAGAGGCGTCGGCAAGAACCAGCGACGTGCGTAGTGGGCGCCGATAAGTGTGGCAAGATCCATGACGAGCTTGTGCTTGCGTGGCTCAAGCTGCATCACGTAGCCCGACTTGGCATCGGCGATAGCTTGAGCATCGAGTGCGCCCAAGGCGTCGAGCACGCTCGCGCGGCGCGGCTCGTCGTACTCCAGCGCCATCTGGCCAATACGGCCGTACACGCGCACCTTGCGCACGCCGTCGATGTCGCCGCCAAGCTTAAGAAGTGCATCGAGATCGCTCTCTGGCACAGGACCCGCCAATTGAAGACGGGTCCTGCCGGGGATCTCGCTAATAATCGAGAATCTCATAGTTTGTGCCTGGGAGCGTTACTCGGCCGCCTCGTCAGCAGCGGCCTCGCTCTGGGTGATGTAGGCAGCCTCGGCAACCATGTCGTCGACATTAGCCTTGGCCTGCTCGACCATGTCCTGGTAGCAGTTCTTGACACGCATGCCGCACGCAATGCCCTGCACGCAGGCATTCTTTACCGGAGCGCTGGTGAGCAGCTTGATGCCGGCCGTGCCAAGCAGAAAACCGCCACCGACAAGCAGGGTATTGAACGTCGACTTCTTCATGTTGCTTCTCCCTTTTGCCGCATTGGACGCGGCACGGTGCCTCAGCACCCGAGTAAACAAGTTTGCTCGAGCACACTTTTGGAAAATAGTTTAGTTTATCTAACTATCAAGTTCAACAAAGGTTAACTTTTTGGAAATCTTGGGGCGCGATGTAACCAAGGGAACCGCCCCTGCGCCACATCCATAAAGAATGAGGGCGCCAACGGCGCCCTCATTCACCAAATTCCATTCAGCCCCACCTGACCCGAACGGCCGAGTCGTTGCGGAACCGAGGGGCCGGGCGCAGGGCCTTGCCTCTCAATGAGTTCCGCACGAACAGGAGGCGCCAGTGGCGCCTCCGTCGTGAGTCAGGACTGTCCGAAATTGAGAGGCAAGGCCCTGCGCCCGGCCCCTCGGTTCCCGCTTACGAGAGCGACGTTCTCAGCAACTCGTTGAAGAGCTTCGGGTTGCCCTTGCCGCGGCTCGCCTTCATGCACTGGCCTACCAAAAAGCCGATGACCTTCTGGTTGCCGTCACGATACTGCTGCGCCTGATCGGCACAGTTAGCCAGCACCTCGTCCACAATCGGCTGCAGCGCACCGGCATCGCTCACCTGACGCATACCACGCTCGTCGACGATCTTGTTGGGGTCGTCGCCGGTCTGGGCCATGACCTCAAAGACCTCGTGCGCTTGGTTGGAGCTGATGGCATCGGTCGCCAGCAGCTTGGCAAGGGCTGCCACCTGAGCCGGTGCAATACCGGACTCTGTCAGCGAGACACCCGCGCCCTTAAGGTAGGCGATCATCTCGTTGACCAGCAGGTTTGCGACCGTCTGAGCCTCCTTGCCAGCCATACCGGCAGCGGCAGCCTCAAAGAACTCGGCAAACTCCGGGTCGCCAGCAATCTGCTCGGCATCGGCCGCCTTAATACCAAAGTCGGCCTCAAAACGGGCGCGCTTGGCATCGGGCAGCTCGGGGATCTCGCCACGGCAGCGGTCGATGAACTCGTCGTCCAGATCGAACGGCGCCAGGTCGGGATCGGGGAACAGGCGATAGTCGTCGGCCGTTTCCTTCACACGCATGACTACGGTGCGCTTGCGACTGGGCTCCCAGTGGCGGGTCTCCTGATAGATGATTCCGCCCTCCTCGAGCACCTCGGCCTGACGGCAGATCTCGTAGGCAAGGCCGTCGTGCAGGCTCTTAAACGAGTTGAGGTTCTTGAGCTCGGTCTTGGTGCCCAGCTTGGTCTCGCCGCGGCGACGCAGCGACACGTTGCCGTCGCAGCGCATGGAGCCCTTCTCCATGGAGCAGTCCGAAATGCCCAGCGTCACAAAGATGCGACGGAGCTTCTCCATAAACAGGCGCGCTTCCTCGGGCGTACGCAAGTCGGGCTCGGTGACAAGCTCGATAAGCGGCGTGCCGCAGCGGTTGTAGTCGACGAGCGACTCGGCCGCGGCGGTAATGCGGCCCTCGGCTCCGCCCACGTGGACCATCTTGGCGGCGTCCTCCTCCATGTGGATGCGCAGGATGCGGATGGGCACCGTGTAGGAACCGTCCTCGCGACGCTCGGGCATCTGCAGGTTGGACGCGTCATAGCTGGCCAGGTGGCCGGCGCGCTGGGTGCCCTCGCGCATGGTCGACGTCATGGACGTGGACAGGCCCTCGGCGTTGGCCGAAGCGCTCGCCAGGCTCTGGGCCTCGGCCTCGCCAAATGCGCAGTCGGGGCGCTCGGCGGCACCGCGACCGGTCACATCCAGATCCAGATGGCCGTACATGGCAAAGGCGACCGGACCTTGCGTGGTCTGGAAGTTCTTGGCCATGTCGGGATAGAAGTAGTGCTTGCGGTAGAACATCGAGTGACGCTGGATCTCGCAGTTGGTGGCGAGACCCGCTTTGACGATGCTCTCGATGGCGCGCTTGTTGGGCACCGGCAGGGCGCCGGGCAGGCCCAGGCACACCGGGCACACGTTGGCGTTGGGCTCGTCATCGTGGCTGAGCTTGCAGTTGCAGAACATCTTGGTATCGAGTGCGGTGAGCTCGGTATGGATCTCCAGACCGATCACGGCCTCCCAATCCTGCAGGACCTCGGAAAGTTCCCTCATTACAGCTCGCCTCCCTTCCCGGCAAAATCGGGCGCGACGGAAAGCGCGGGCGCACCCGTGGCGGCATCGGCAAAGCCGCGCTCCAGGGCGCGGGCAAACGTGAGCAGCTGACGGTCCTTAAACGCCGGACCAACCAGCTGGGCAGAAACGGGCAGCTTGCTGTCCTCGCCCAGGCCCAGCGGCACCGAGATGCCACCGTTGCCGCAAATGTTGAGCGAGATGGTGTACAGGTCGGAGAGATACATCTGCGTGGGGTCGCTGATCTCGCCAAACTTAAAGGCCGTGCGCGGCGAGGCGGGCATGAGGATGGTGTCCACCTTGGCATACGCGGCGTCGTAGTCCTGCGTGATGAGCGTGCGGGCCTTTTGCGCAGCGTAGTAGTACTTGTCGTACACGCCCGAGCTCAGCAGGTAGGCGCCGAGCATCTGACGGCGCTTGGCCTCGGCGCCAAAGCCGTGGGCGCGCGAAAGCGAGCTCTGGTCGGACAGGTTGGCGCAGCCCTCCTCCTGATAACCGTAGCGAATGCCGTCGAAGCGGGCCAGGTTGGAGAACGCCTCAGCCGGGCCGATGACGTAGTAGGCGGCGATAGCGGCGTCCAGGTGCGGCAGGTCGACCTCGACCAGCTCGGCGCCCTGGTTCTGCAGCTCCTGAGCGGCGCGCTGAACAGCGGCCTTGACCTCAGGCGTCAGGCCCTCGGCCTCCATAAACGCGGGGATGATGCCCACGCGCTTGCCCTCTATGCTGTCGTTGAGATGCTCGGTAAAGTCGACGGCGCAATCCTGGCTGGTGCAGTCGTACGGATCGTGGCCCGCACCGGTGAGCGCGTTCATAGCCAGCGCGACGTCCTCGACCGTGCGGCCAAAGGGGCCCACCTGGTCGAGCGACGAGCCAAAGGCAACCACGCCGTAACGGCTCACGGCGCCATACGTGGGCTTAAAGCCCACCACGCCGCACAGCGACGCCGGCTGGCGAATGGAGCCGCCGGTGTCCGAGCCCAGCGAGAGCGCGACCTCGCCCGCGGCGACGGCGGCAGCGGAGCCGCCCGAGGAGCCGCCGGGCACGCGCTCGGTATCCCAGGGGTTGTTGGTGCGGTGGAACGCCGAGCTCTCGGTAGAGCTGCCAAAGGCAAACTCGTCCATGTTGGCCTTGCCCATGGGCAGGCAGCCGGCATCGAGCATGCGCTGGACGCAGGTGGCGGTGTAGACGCTCTGGTAGTCCCCGAGCATGCGGGAGGCGCAGGTGGTGCGCGTGCCCACAAGGTTCATGTTGTCCTTGATGGCCAGCGGCACGCCCGCGAGCGGGGGCAGCGGCTTGCCTGCGGCACGATCGGCATCCACGCGCGCGGCGGCCTCGAGTGCCAGCTCGGGCGCCACCTGCAGGAATGCCTGGACCCCGCCCTCGCGCGCCTCGATGGCGGCAAGGGAGGCCTGGGCCACCTCGGTAGCGGTAAAGTCGCCGGAGGCAACGCCCGCGGAGATCTGGGCGGCGGTAAGGGAATCGAAGCTTAGCGCCATTACTCGCTCTCCCCCTCTCCCAAAATGGACGGCACGCGGAAGTAGCGGTCGCGCGCGCTGCCGGCGTTTTCGAGCGCAACGTCGAGCGGCAGGTCACGCTTGGGCTCGCGCAGGTCATCACCCATCACGTTGGACAGGCTTCCGATGGGATGGAACGTGGGCTCCACGTCGGGCAAGTCATATTGCAGGACGGGCTCGAGCATCTGGACGGCGTCGTTCATGTAGGACGTCATCTGGGTGAGCTCGTCATCGGTCAGTGCGATCTTTGCGTACTCGGCGATGCCGCGCACATCTTTCTCGCTGAGTGCCATAGGCGCTCCCTTCCGCATAACAGATAAACCGCTCTAGTATACAAGGCAACGCCGCTTGGAGCAGGTGCTTTACCCAAATGCAGCGAAAACGTAACGAGAGCGGCGGTTGGCAGGCGGCGGGATGGCGGTTCTGCAACGAAACCGCACCGTCCATAGCGAAAAGCATCACAACATTCGACGCTTTTAGTCAAAATCGCGATTTTCATCGAATGTTGTGATGATTTGGAAGCCCCAACCACCGCAAAGGCGCCTGTCCCCATTGTGGTGGTTCTGAACGATGCTCTATGCCGAGGCCTTGGCCTTGCGGCGCTTGCGGACCGCATGGATCACGATGTCCAGCAGCAACAGCACAATGGCTACGACCACGATGAGCACGGCAAACTCGCGCTTGCCCCAGTGGCGGCCGGCCAGCGACTTTTGCTTGTCGACGTCCTTCTTGTTGTACTTGGTGCGCACGCAATGCACCAGCAGGCGATGGTCGTTCACGCCGTAGGGCGTGCAGGTGACGAGCGTCACCTTGTCGGCGCCGGGCTCGATGGCCAGCGACTCCATCTCCTCGGGCAGCACGACCTCGGAGTCCACCATCTTGTAGGCGAGCGTCTTGTTCATGGTGTGCAGCAGCACCAGGTCGCCGGGCTCCAGCGAGTGGATGTCGTCGAACATGCTCAGGTTGCGCATGCCCGAGTGCGCGGTGAGCACGCAATGCGTCGAGGTGCCGCCCACCGGCAGGCTCGTGCCCTCCAGGTGGCCGACGCCCGCCATGAGGACTTCCTCGCTCGTGCCGTGGTAGATGGGCATGCTCACGTCGATGGAGGGGATCTCAACCCAGCTCATCATGGGGTCGCGGTCAAAGATGAGCTGCTGGTCGTAGGGCTCGATCTGGTCGGCGGGGAGCTCGGTAGCCTCGCCCGCCAGCTGCTCGTTATAGGAGCGCGCCTGTAGCAGGATGCGCTCGCGCTCCTCTTCGGAGAGCGCGTCCACGGTGCTGGACACGGTGCTGATCTGATTGAACACGCCCGAGGCCTCGAGCCGGTCCAAGATCCACGGCCAGGTCATAAGGCCCACGCCAATAAGGATGATGACGATGGTGATGAGCCGGTCGGCCCAGCGCGGCAGTCGCTTGCGACGGCGCTTGCCGCCCGCGGGCTTGGAGTGTTTGTTTGCACGTGACATCGGCCACACCACTTTCGTCAGGTTGCGCTAGAGAGCTGCACCAAGCAGGATAGCGCAGCGCGGGCTCGCAGATACAAAACGGGGCAAACTCCAGTGCGGAGTCTGCCCCGAAAAGAAAATGGCAAAGCAAGAACGTCGATGGACGAGAAAAGTGTCCGCAAGTCTCATGGCCATCACATCCCACCTGCCAAAGGGGTGGGTGAGCTAGCGTTACTCCTGCTCGGACTCCTCAGCCTGCTTACGGCTGCGGATGAGGTGCGCCACGCCGATGCACAGCACCGCGCCACCAGCGATCCAAGTGAAGGTCACGCCGTTGAGACCGGTCAGCGGGAGGCCGGAGCCCTGCTTGTTTTTGACAATCAAAGCAGCAGTACCGTTGTCCGTGTTGGTCGTGTCAACCTCGACCAAATTGGAACCCATGGTGCTCGTCTTGACCGTGAGCTTGTTTTCTTCCACACCCTCATCTTTTTCGAGGCCAGTGGCTTTGATGGTGAAGGTGAAATCGGGGATAGTGTTGTAGCCGGCGAGCGTATGGGTTTCCTTGACGGTGTAGGTGCCGGCATCGAGGCCCCTGACGTTAATCTCGCCGGAGTCGGTGGTCTCGAACTCATAAGGACTTTCAGCGAGGGAGCCATTCTTCTGGACATACATGCCCTTGGATGCAGTATCGTCGGGATTAGTGGCACAGATGGTGAACCTTACGCCGGTAAGTGTCTTAGTCTCATCAGTCGCGTCCTTCTTGACGAGCCTGAGCGCATAGGTGTAGTTGCGCACGGTGTCGGGCACAGACTCACCCTTGGTTTCGTGGCCAGGGTTGTTGGAGTAGATGAGCTTGACGGTATTGGAGTTGCCCGTGTCACCGACAACAACATGCTGGGACTTCTTCGGGTCGAGCGTGGCGCTGTACTTGACAACGACCCTTGTGTTCCCGTCAAGAGTGACACCGGCCTTCCCGGCGGCAGCCTTAAGATCTTCAAACTTTACGCTCAAGACCGTCTTGCCATTTGAATCGGGATCAGACACGGTCACAGAAGTAGGCGTGATCTGAGTCTTATCAATCATGACCTTGACAGAGGACTCATCAACAGTCAAACCGGCAGACAGCTCATCGTAGAACTCATAATAGTAGGTGCCGAACGTGTCGACATTGTTTGCAACCGTGCCGGTCAGCCTGTACTGAACGGTCTGACCCATCTGGGAATCCGCCTTGTCCTCCCAATCGACGCCATTAGCATCGTCCTTGATCTGCTTCGTCACGGTCGGGATGCTCGTCTTCTCGGTAACGCTCACTGCGCCGCCGCCCACGACCGCAAAGATCGGCGAGGTACCGGTCTGCTCCTCTTTCGTATTGAGCGAGTCGGTATCGGTCATGAACAGGTAGTAGCCGGCGCTCGTAGTGGTGAAAGTGCAACCGGCAGCAAAGGAATTGCCCTTAGCGGTAACATTCTTCTCTACAGCCAAGGCAATCTTGTTAAGGATGCTGCCCTGCGGCAAACTCGTGGTATCAGTGGTATCAGTGATCTTGGAAAGGTAGTCGGCAACATCAGAAGCGGTCGAGTCTTTGGTAATTCCAGTGGCTTTATTATTAACAAGCTCGTCCAGGACCGCAGTCCTTGCGGCAGGACTCGCCCACTCAACGTTGGACGTAACCTTACCGGACTTTCCGTCCATAACGTCAGCAGTAAAAATCTGATACGCCTTGAACGAAGTGGAGCCATTGTCCGCGTCCGGGTTAATCGTGAGCGAATAGCTGGGGGCGGCACCCTCCTCAGCAAACGCCATGGTCACCGGGGCCATCACGCCACCGAAGCTCAGCGCTGCTGTGAGGCCGGCGGTTACTGCCAGGCGTGCGATGTTCTTGCTCATGCTCATCTTCTTTTCCTCCGTTTTCCGGTTGGTTCTCATTCGATCGGTCATCATCTGTCTATGTCTTAGCATCTGCTTCGCTACGTCTCGCCCCGCTCTCTGTGGGGCTGCCAGCTACTCTTTATGGCTGCCACCTCCCCGCTTGATCAGGAGCGCGACCACGATCAGTGCAGCTCCGGCGACCGCTGCGGCGGCCACGGCGTACATTGCCATATCGCCAGTCAAGGGCATAAAGCCTCCGGTGGTAATGCTAGGGGGTGTGCCGGTGGGCGTATTAATGATCGACGCCTCCAGGCTGCCCGTCGACCCGTCCGCGCTGTCGGCGCGCAGGGGCGACTCGGCCGTGATGGTGAGCTTGGGCTTGGCGGCGGCAACCTGGTCGACGTCCAGGCCCTCGGCCTTGACCGTCACGGAGCGCGTGCCCTCAAAGGCGGTGTAGCCCTTGGGCGCCTTGAGCTCGCGGACCTCCAGCTTGCCCGAGTCCACGCCCGAGACGGTCACGCGGCCGTCCTCGCCCGTGGTGACGGTGGCCTTGCCCTCCGCATCCCACGTGCCGTCGGCCGCTAGCGTACGACCGCGGTCGTCGGCGATGATCAGGACCGCTCCGGACAGCGGCTTGTCGCCGTCGCTGCCGCGCTTGGTGAGCGCGAGATCCCAGGTGTAGGCGCACGCGTCATCGCTCGGCGTGCGGGTAAAGCCGGCGTCGCCGGACTGGTCGGCAAAGGGAGAGCGCGGGTAGCGCAGGTAAACCTCGTTGGGGTTGCCCTTCGCGATGCCGTGGTTGCATGCGCTGTTGAGCGGCGCATTGTACACGGCGACCACGCGGGCGCCCACGGTGAAGGCGTCGGCCCCGCCGAGCGCGGCGATCAGGTCGCCGGTGCGCACGGTGAAGGTCTTACCGTCGACCGAGACCCCGCACTGGGCCGTGATATCGGTCCAGCCCTTCGCGGGCTCAGTACCGGTGCGCCCGTCCTTGCCGGTCGAAACGGCGTCAAAGCCGCCGTCCGCGCCCGCCGCCACGTACAAGCGCATGCTCGCGGCGACCTTGGAGGGGTCGAGCCCCGCGCCCATGGTGTCGACGAACTGCACCGTATAGGTGTCGTAGGCCGTGAGCCCCGCCGGGACCGTGGCCGAGAGGCGCCAGTACAGGTCGTCGGCGACCGTGGCGTCGGCGGCCTTCTGCCAGGCGGCGATGCTGTCCTCCAGCACGTGCTTGGACACCTTGGGCGTCGCCGCCTTGGGCTTGACGGTGACGGCGCTGCCGCCCACCAGGGCCATGATCGGCGCGGTGCCGGCCTCTCCCTGGGCGATGGCGTCGTCGTCGGCAACGATGAGCCAGTAGCCACAGGACAGCTCGGCCGTTTTGCCCGCATTAAGGGCCACGGACACGGCACCAGAGCTCTGAAGGGAACGAGCGAGCTGTGCGCTCAGCGCGCTCGTAAGGCGGGAATCGGCGTTGAGCCACTCGGCAGCTTCCTGCGCGGTAGTCTGGGATTTGGGCATGCCGGCGCTGTGCAGCACAGGCAGTGCGGCGTCGCGCACGGCGTCGCTTGCCCAGGCGAGGTCGGTGGCGATTTTAGCGTCGTTGTCGCCATCGATGACGTTGGCGTCAAAGATCTGGTAGGCGTCATAGCTGCTCGCCACGGTGCCGCTCACCGTGATGGAACCGGTCGAGGTCGGCGCGGCCTGCGCGGATGCGGGGAACACAACCGCGCAGGTGCCGATCACGAGGGCAAGCAGCGCAAACAAGATCGGGAAGGAGCAAACTTTCTTATTCACGACGCTCACCTCCCTTCGCATTCGCCTTGCGACGAATGTGCATCCAGGCCGCAGCAGCGCAAAGCACCGCCGCGCCGGCAAGGTACGTCAGAGTGACGCCCGACATACCAGAAAGGGGCAAAGAGGTGGAGTAGGTGTTGGTGAAGGTGGGGGTGGAGGTGTCGGTGAGGTCCTGTTCTTTGGCATGGGGGTCTGCGTTCCACTTACCATCGGAGTCAACGGTTCCCTTCCTGTAGGTCACCGCACAGTCGATTCCTCCTTTGGTGTTATCCGTTGCCACAACCGTGAACCTATAGACCGACTGATCAAACTTGTAATGCGGATAGGTCGAGCTTTCTTTCTTCTCGCGCACATAGTACGTGAAGGTCTTGGAGGCGCCACGGCCAGTAGAGTCGGTCTTGAGCTTGTCGAGTTGATCAAGTTTGTACTCAATCTCGTCGAAGCTCCGGGTCTGAGACTTCTTGCCGTCGGCAGTGGTGGTAATCACGCCGTCGGGGTCGGTCATAACCGTCTTGGCACCATCGAAGTTCTCGTTATCCGCAAACTCGAGCGTAAACTCCTTCATCTCGCCGCCCTCAACAACCTTGGTCGCCATGGGCGTCCAGGAGCCGCTGGAGGTGTACGGCGGAGTGTACTTGTTGGTGAAGGTCTTTGATCCAGCGGAGCAACCAATTGAATAGTAGCCGTCTCCACCCGGCTGTACTTCACCCAGCGGGCTGCTTGAATTCTCGGAGTACCTGGTCACGCTCACGCTTGCGATCGTGCAGTTATGAACGTAAAGCTCCACGCTCTCGTTTGGATCATCCTTTTTCGGCACCTTCATGAGCAAAGTTTTGTTGTCCGTGAGCCGCACCTCGACCTCGTACACAGTGTGGTCGTACTCAATGCCCGAG
The DNA here is from genome assembly GCA_905209455.1 of uncultured Collinsella sp. Taxonomy (GTDB): domain Bacteria; phylum Actinomycetota; class Coriobacteriia; order Coriobacteriales; family Coriobacteriaceae; genus Collinsella. The sequence continues at coordinate 59,594 of CAJLTA010000001.1, read as the reverse complement.
TCTCCACCGGCCTGTTCGACCAAATAGTATGTAATCTTGTTAGCCTCAACAGTCTTATCAACGAACTGTTCGCCAAGGTCAAAGGTGATGTTACCGCTCGCATCATTCTTGGCAGTTCCGACCAAGGTGCAGTCGCCATCGCTGAATGTCTTGTCATTCCAAGAGGGCCTCGTCGCGTTACCAGAATCCTTACGGTAGACCGAGAAGGAGAACTGGTCTTCGGCGAGCGCCATGCTTTTTTCGGTCTTCTTATTTTTCAGCGCCTTTGACGCCTTCAGCTTAAGGCTCGGGTAGACGTACGTATCCGCAGGCACGCCTAGGTACAAGTCGCCATTAGACATGATGCCGCCGCCATGGTCCCAGGAATAGTTGCCCGTGATGAAAGTTCCGGCAAATTTCTTCGCATTTTTCGCTTCATCACTTCCAGCTATGACACCCGAAGACAGACCGACGCTCCGATAAATCTTCACGCCGCCATTGGCAGGGATATTGATAGCCTCATAGATTTCTTTGTTATCACTGAGTTCTTTGTTATCACTGCGTTCTTTGCTTCCCCAATACTTGGCATCTCCGCCGCCGAGCATCGTGCCGATTACTGCCGCAATTGGATCCTGATGGCCATTCTTTGCCGCAAGGAAGAAATCGGCATGACCTCTCTCGCGAAACACCTCCGATCCGTATGCATCTTTATCTTCATTCTTTCCGTTACCACCGCCCGAAAGATGGGGCGTACCATCATTACCACTGCCATCTTTGTAATCTTTGTGCTCTTGCTCACTGCCAGCAGACTTATTGCCAAAGATTGCCGTGCCCTTAGTGTTCGTTACCAACGTCTTGCCCGTCGGGCAGACTGCAACGCCACCACCATAGCCACCAGCGGTATTGCCGCTAATGTACGAGTTGTATACAAATAATCTACCAGCGGTCTTTTCCTTACCCTCATTCGAGTTTCCCTGGACGAAGATACCGCCACCGCCCCAGTCAAAGCGAGACATGCAGTAGTTGTTAGTGATGTAGACTTTTCTGCCTGGAGTGCCGTTGCTGTCTGGAGTGCCGTTAATCATCGCGTCGACCATCTGGCCAACGCGGATACCAGCGCCCTCAGATCGGAAGCTCACATTAGAGGCAATTGTTCCTCCCGTAATGTTGAGCCAAGCCGTATCCTTGCGAGACCAGTCTTGTCGACCAACATCGGTAACGTAAACGCCACCGCCAGCTTCTTCAGAATAATTGCCAGTAATCTGGCCATCGGAAATGGTGACATAGGCGCCGTTATTGGCAGCAAGCCCAGCGCCGCCATGGTCACCGTCGCCATCGTGGCCGCAAAATTTAGCCATTCTATTATTCGTGATATAGCCACCAGAAACGGTCACGATGCCGCCCTCGGCCATAATGCCGCCACCGAGTCCCGCGCCGAGTGTGCTATTACCGGAGATTATGCCATTAGTTATGGTGACCTCGGAATAACGGGCATACACACCACCGCCACTATCAGCGCTGTTGCCGGCAATTACGCCGCCAGTCAGATCAAGGGTCGAGGCGCCGTTCTCGTTGGATACCATAATGCCCGCGCCGGCACGCGAGCCGGAAGCGCCACACACGTAGCCGCCGCGCATGTTGACGGTAGAGCCGCCCTCGGCATAGACCAAGCTGCTAACGCTGCCGCTTTTTTTTGCGTAATCACGCCACTCACAAGGTTAAACGTGCCGCCCTTGCCGTTTTTGTTATACAGATTGATGAGCCTTAGATTTGCGTTGCCGCCGCATGCCACGATGGCACCTTTAATATCGACGCTATGTTCGTAAAGCGTCTCGGTTGTCTTGGTTGTGTCTGTTTTACTCGGGGACGATTGGGTCACGTAGTAGTAAAGGTTAGAAGGAATGCCATCGGTGTCGCAAACCAACTTTGCTTCTATACCATAATTTTCGCGATCTAAATTGCGATTTAAATTCTGACCAGGATCATCTAGCTGCTTGACGCTGATGACCTTGTCACTCGGTTTCTCAGGATCAGTATCCTTATAAGTGTCCTTAATTGTAAGTGTCGCGCCACCGATGATATTGAACAAAGGCTGATCTAGACTCGTATACTTAATCTTATGGCCGTTTAGATCCAGCGTGATATTGCTGTCTTTTTGCTCGAGCTGAATTGTCTCGCCGGTAACAATATCTTTCGTAAGCTTAAAGTTGGCAGCGCCGCTCGCGTTCCCCAGCTTATCTTTCAGCATACCCGCGTCATCTATCATCTCATCGGATGCCGTTTCGGCCTGCCCGCCTTCCGCGACCGCCTTTACAGCATTGTCATCCGACGTCTCGCCGTCTTCACCCCGTTGCTCGTCCTCAAGCTGATCCTCAGCCTGATTCTGCTCAACGTCATTTGTAGGATTGGTCTCGCCACCCTCTGCGTCGTCACTAATCCGGTTTTCGGCGTCTTTGCCCGTGGAATTGCCTGCACCGGCCTCCTCGTCCAAAGTGTTCTCGTCTGCAACGGCTTCCTCGGTAGGAGCTGCCTCGGCATCGTTGGCAATGGCCTGCGAGATCGGAGGCATGACGAGCGACAGTACCAGGCTCAACACGGAGGCTCCGCACAAAACGCCTGCCAGTACACGGCGCGTCGCTTTATTACTCTGCTTAGATTTGTCCGAATTCGCTTTCATCGATGTCTCCTCCCCAAGAAACCGCGATCTTGCTCTTTCACTATCAAACGTATCTGCGCAATCTGTAATTGCGCACGCTTGTAGTACATATTGTAACGATTGTTTGAACATCTAAGCAAAAATACCGATAGTTTTGTAGCGAATTCTCAATTCTCTTGACATTTGCTCGGATTTACCTTCGTTTATTCGCTATGAAATATCTATTTCTACTGGTAATTAAGCTAGTTATCATTTTTTAATAGCATTTAATTTATTTGCACAACATTTTGCTCAAGAGCATGCGTCCTGTGAACGGTCGAAAATCGACCGTGAACGGTAGATCATTAACCGGGAGGAATAGACTACCAAATTGATGGGAATATCTTTAACTCATCGGTGGTTAGAAGCATGATGTTCAGACAACGTTATTTGAATTTTCGCGCAGATTTTAGGTATCAATTCGCCCAAATCGCCTGAGGCCACCGCAAAGGTGCCTGCCCCTTTGTGGTGGTTCTCCCCCGGCGCTACAGCAGATGCTCCTCGATAAAGATCGCGATGCCGTCTTTGTCGTTGCTCGCGGTCACAAAGTCGGCGGCGGCACGGGTGGCGTCGCTGCCGTTTGCCATGGCCACGCCCACGCCGGCGTCAGCCACCATGCAGGTGTCGTTGTCCGCATCGCCAAACACGCAGATGTCCTGGAGCTCCATGTCGTTGAGCTCCGCCACGCGCACAAGGCCGCGCGTCTTGGACACGCGCGGATCCATGAACTCGTAAAGCCGCTGCGTGGTTTGCAGGGCGGCCGCCTTAACAGTGTTATCGGCAAACGTCGACGCCCGCTCAATCACCCGCGGCATTACCTCGGGCGCCATGGTAAACATCACCTTGGGCTGCGGCTCGCGCAACAACTCGGCAAAATCGACCACCTGGTAGAGCACACCGTCGACGCGCGACAGGTGCTCGACACACGCGTTGCTCTCGGGCACGTAGAACACGCCGTCTCGGGGGCAGACGGGTGTTGCCGGAAGGTCCGCCATGTGCTTGCAGATGCGTGCGATGGTCTCGCCCGGTAGCGGGTAGCTCAGCTCGTTGATGCCGTGTGCACGGTCGATGACCTCGGCGCCGCCGCAGCCCACCAGCACGTCCACCAGGCCTTCGATACCCCAGAGCTCGTACATGGCCTCGGTCGCGCGGGCGTCGCGCCCGGTGCACAGGCCAAAGAGCACGCCGCGCTCGCGCAGTGCGCGAATCGCCGCCACGGTGCGCGGGGACACCGTGTGCTGGCTCGTGAGCAGTGTGCCGTCGATATCGCAGAACACGGCTTTAATGTGGCTGAAGGTGGTGTCCATGGGGGCCTTTCTGGGTTGTGCGGCGGTGTGGGGCGTATTCGTGAACGGCGTACATGGTATACCAAGGCGCAGGCCGCTGGGACCCGATCGCCACAAAGGTGCCTGCCCCCTTTGTGGTGGCCGAACCCGAAGGGTGGCCTGGCCGGAGCGCAAACCATCACAACATTCGACGTTTTTCGGCAAAATCGCGATTTTCGCTGAATGTTGTGATGGTTTTTACCGCCTCGCGGCACGATCAAAATGCCGGCGGCCAAACAGAAGCAACGCCGCGGGAACCGCCGTCACGACCATGCCCGCCCCTACGAGCGTCTGCTGCACGCCAAATGTCGCCGCCAGCCACGGGGCAAGCGCCAGCGGCGCCACGCCGGCGAACATGTTGCCAAAACCCATGACCGAGTTGACGCGACCGAGCTGCTCGAGCGGTGCCGTCGTTTGCACGATGGTGTTGTGGAGCGGGTTGACGACGCCCCAAGCCACGCCCAGAGCAATCTGGCCGACAAGGGCCACGCCCACGTACGGCGTTCCCACATAGAGTAAACTTCCCAGGCCCACGGACATAAGCGCCACGAGCAGCGTTTTAAGGTTGACCAGGTGCGGTGGCAAGCGGAGCGCGAGGACGGCGCCCAGCACCGCGCCTACACCGCTGGCCGACGAGAGCCAGCCCATCCACTCAACGCCGACGTGCAGGACATCGCGGTAGAAGAACGACTCCAGCGGATCGAAGGCACCGTAGCCAAAGTTCGAAAGGAAAATAATGCAGAACAGCAGGGCGAGGACGCTGTTGGTAAAGACCGTCTTGATGCTGGTCGCGAAGGTGACGCGGGAAGATGTGTTGGGGTCGGGGCTTTGGCTGGCCTTATCTGATGTGATGTCGCCGACCGCGGGTTTGCCTTCGTGTGTGGCGGCCTGGCCTGCACTTTGCCTAAAGCCCCAACCGGCGACGAGCGCCAGTACGGTAAAGATCATCATGAGTACGAACACCGCGCGTGACGATGCAGCCGCCGCGACAAAGCCGCCCAGTGTGGGGCCAACGATGATACTCACGTTTGAAAACATGGCGATGGCGGAGTTGATATCTTTAAGCTCGACGGGGTCGTCGGTAAGGTAGGCCGGATAGGATGTGGCGATGGGCTGGGCGAACCCCATCACAAAGCCCAGGAGCACCGCGCCGAGCAGGACGATGCCAGCCGCGCTGCCAAAAACGAGGATCGCCGCGCCGGTTACCAGCGTGCTGATGATGCTCAGCAAGAAATGGCGGCACGGGCCCCAGGCGTCGAGCACCGCGCCGCCCGCGAAGGATCCCAAGATCACGAATACGTTCATAAAAAGGACAGCCAGCGATGTCGCCACGACCGAGGCATTGTCTGCATAGGTGAGCGTTCCGATGACGCCGATAAAGTAGCTGGTCTGAAAACCGGTGTAGATGAGAAAGCGCATCGCCACCAGGCGCTTGGCCTGCGCGGACAGCGAAGGTTGAGGTTTTGAGAGAAGAGAGGCGAACATGGAGACTCCTTGTTTCATACGAATACGGGCGGTGGGCATTCGCCACCATCCGTCAAATCAATCTTTCCGCATGAAACATTAAGGACGCATCAAGCCCCTTCTCTCCGTTTTTCGCCCGTCGTGGACTACTTGGTAGATTGTAAGGCATATCCCACACATCTACCAAAGCAAAAACCACCACAAAGGTGCCTAGCCCCTTTGTGGTGGAAATGGCATTTGCCCAGATAAAACCTGCCAAAAGAAACCTGTCCCTTTTTGGCATGTTATGGCAGCGCAGCGAGCCGGCCCTTAAAGGTGGTCTTGAATCAAATCGCAGATGGCTCGGGCGTCGTTGATGTTGATGGCTCGGGTCGCAAAGCCGGCGTCGAAGGCCTGACGCGCCAAGGCCTCGTTGCAGGCAAGGGCCAGCGTGTGGCCATCGACCAGGTCGAGCGAGCTCTTGCCGCGTAGACGGTCGACACCGGAGCGCGCGACCACGATATTGTCGAAGCCCTCGGTCTTGTAGCCCTCGATGATCACCACGTCAACATCGTTGTAACGCGACAGCAGCTCGCGCGCGGGCATCTCGTCCTCCTCGCGCGTGTCGGCGTACTCCGCCCAGCGCGTGGCGCAGATGAGCCCCACGTGCTTGGATCCGGCCTGGTGATGGCGCCAGGTGTCCTTAGCGGGCACGTCGATATCAAAGCCGTGATGCCCATGATGCTTGAGCGAACCCACGCGCAGACCGCGGCGGGTGAGCTCGGCGATAACCTTCTCGACGAGTGTGGTCTTGCCCGAATTTTGGTAGCCGATAAACGCGATCGCGGGGACGGCCGGGGCGGGAACTGCGGGCGCGACGGCGATGGGTGCGCTCGCGGGTGCGTCGCCCGCGGCTCCCACGGCCTCAACAGCAGCGGCCTGACGCTCTGCGCGGTCCCATATGCCCGAGCGGCCGCCTTCCTTGTGCAGCAGGCGCACGTCGACGATCTCCATGCCGCGATCGACGGCCTTGCACATGTCATAAATCGTAAGACATGCAGCGCTCGCGCCGGTCAGAGCCTCCATCTCGATACCCGTCTTGCCCGTCACGCCCGCCGTGACCAGCACGTGAAAGCCAACCTGTCCGTCCGCGCGCGCCGGCGCCCAGCCCTCGGGCACGTCATCGACAGGCGTCCCCGCCGGAGCGATGGGCGCAATATCACACTTGCTCTTGGTAATGAGCAACGGATGGCACATGGGAATGATGTCGCTCGTGCGCTTGATGGCCATGATGCCCGCCACGCGTGCGCAGGCAAGCACGTCGCCCTTTTTGGCGCGGTCCTGCAGCACCATGGCTTGCGTCTCGGGGTGCATGAGGATGGTGCCCTCGGCGATGGCAGTGCGATGAGTCTCGGCCTTGTCGGACACGTCGACCATGCGTACCTCACCCTTGGCGTCCACGTGCGTCAGCTCGTCGCGACGGGCGTCACGGGCGGGCTCGGTGGCAGCGCTGGCAGTCGGCTGCGCGCCTGCAACGGCATCGCTGGCCGCAGCCGTGACTTTGTGGGCAGACATCGCGGCCCTGCGAGCGGCCTTGGTGGCATCGGCGTACCTGCTCTTGGCCATATGATCATCCTCCGATTTGAGACATAAATCGTTGCGTGCCCTCAATTATCGCGTGTTCCTGCGGTTTGTGGGCCACGGCATCGCGCCAAATCGAAAGTACCTGCATATCATCACCACGGCGCAGCGCCTCACGCACCGAATATTCGGCATCGCTAAACAGGCACGGGCGCACGTTGCCGTCTGCCGTCAGGCGCAGACGGTTGCAGCTCGCGCAAAAATGATTGGACATGGCGCTAATGAAGCCGACCGTTCCCGCCGCGCCCGGAAAGTGCCAATAGCGCGCGGGGCCCGCACCAGCAGGAGCGTCGGTGATCTTAAGCGGTTCGAGCTCGCCCAAGCCAGCCGCGGCGGCCCCGGCATTAATACGCGCCCGCAGCTCGTCACTCGGCACGGTATCGCTCGCATCCCACAGCTCGGGATTGAGCGAAGGGGTATGAGGGTCCACGGCACAATGCGAGCTCGTGCGCTCGTCGCCGATGGGCATGTATTCGATAAAGCGCAGGTGGATAGGGCGGTCGACGGTCAGTCGTGCAAGGGCCGCCACATCCTGGTTGAGCCGGCGCACCACAACGCAGTTGACCTTAACGGGCTCAAAGCCCCAAGCCAGCGCTGCGTCGATGCCGGCCATGGTCTGCTCGAGTCGGCCCAGACGCGTGATCTTTCCAAAGAGCGTAGGGTCGAGTGTGTCGAGCGAAATGTTGACGCGGTTAAGTCCTGCGTCTTTGAGCTGTGGCGCCAGGTTGGGCAGCAGGGCGCCATTGGTGGTGAGCGAGATATCCTCGATCTGCGGAATCGCACGGATGTCGCGAATGAGCGGGATGATACGGCGGCTTACCAGCGGCTCGCCACCCGTCAGGCGCACGCGGCGAATGCCCTCTCCCGCCACCAGGCGCACAAAGCGGGCGATTTCCTCGGCGCTGAGCAGCTCGTCGTGCGCACGGGGCCCCACGCCGTCGGCCGGCATGCAATAGATGCAGCGGAAATTGCACTTGTCGGTAACGGCAATGCGCAGGTAGTTGATATCGCGGCCAAAGCCATCATGTTGCACGAGCCCGTCCACGCAGCCCTCCCCTCGCGCGGCGTTTTATTCTTCGGAAAACATAATACCCCACAAGAGAATCATGCCGACACCCGTACGACAGGACAGGTCACTTCGAGCAAAACGGGCTTCCCAAGCCCATCCTCAGCACAGACCATCACAACATTCGATGCTTTTCCCGTTTTTGGCAAAAAACGTCGAATGTTGTGATGGTTTGCCCGCCCACGGCACCCCGTAGAAGGGCCAGAGCGCCCCTAGAGTCCGCCGTCCCAGTGCCGAATCACGAATTCCCGCAGGTCGTTCTGACGTTTCTGGAATGTCTCGCTTCGGTCGCACTTGAGACCCATAGCGAGCGCGATTGCGTTCATCGCCCGGTGCAATTGCAGCTGATGGGCAAACTGAGTCCCGGTGAGGACGGTCACCCTCAAGCCCAGCGCACTCAGCACGGCCATACGCTCCGCGTCCGACGCACTGCGTTGTTTATCAAGATGGTCCGATCCGTTGTATTCAATCCCCGTACCGCTCGCAGGCGCATATACGTCGATCTCGAAATACTCAGCCTTTGCGAGATACTTGAACTCGTTGGGAACATCGACCCGATGGTTGAGCTCGACCTTGGTGTACCCAAGCCCGCCCTGGGAACGCTTCGCGACGACCATGATTGCGGTGGCCGTCTCCATAGGCGAACGGGCAGCGTCCTTTACACGCTTGAGCAACGAGGCCGCGCGTTTCACACCTCGACGCGAAGGATTCTGCTCGCAAAAAGCACGCAGGTCGGCGACGGCATATCGCTGCGAGGCCTCGACATAATCATCGCTCGACAGATGGTTAAGGTGATACCGAGCGCACACTTCAAATCCGTACTCAAGCTGCTCGAGCTCGCTCATCCACGAGCCCGCCTGGACAAGGCACATGGCCTCATCAACCACCAGAAGACCCTCTGCCACCTCGATAAGATGATCCGAAGGTATGGGCGCCCCAAACACATGGCGTCGGAGACCCGCCGGCCGAGAGCGTTCAAAATCGAAGCTAACCAGCGTATCAATACGGTCGAGTTCCTCTTGAGGAATACCAAGTGAGACCAGATAGTCGACGACAATCTCGACCGCTGCAGATATCCTCAATCCCTTGGCATCGAGCCCCAATTTGGAGAGGCTCGCAGTCGGCTCCACCTCGCCAGCAAATGAGTCTTCGTCGTATAGGCTGCTTGCCCGTGAGAGCGGCTCAAACGGGCGCGCCACGTTGTGGTACAGCCAGGCAGTCTTATGGGACAGGACGATCGGCAGGTCCATGAGCCCTCCAATGGAGTCGGATAACCAACCTTATTCCCCTGCCCACGGGTCCGCACACCTTCGTGCGCAAGAAAGCGATTCCACTCGGTCGAGTGGCAGAAAAACCGTCCCAAAAATCGATGCTTTTCTTCAATATCGAGAAAAACATCGATAATTGGGGCGGTTTAGGGCGAGGTGAGAGGTCGGAGGGCCAGAGCAAGCCGCACTCCAACGGGTTAATCCAGCTCTTTTAAACCATGCGCGAGCTGCCAGTATTCGCCGTGCTGGGCCAGGAGCTCCTCGTGGGTGCCGCGCTCGATAATGCGGCCGTGTTCGAGGACCATGATGGCGTCGGCGTCGCGGACGGTGGACAGGCGGTGCGCAATCATAAATGTGGTGCGGCCGCGCATGATGCGGTCCATGCCGCGCTCGATGAGCTTTTCGGTGCGCGTGTCGATGGAGCTCGTGGCCTCGTCCAAGATGAGCACCGGCGGATCGGCCACGGCCACGCGCGCGATGGCGAGCAGCTGGCGCTGGCCCTGAGACAAGTTGGCACCATCGGCCGTGACCGGCGTGTCGTAGCCTTGCGGCAGGCGGCGGATAAACGAGTCGGCGCAGGCGGCCTCAGCGGCGGCACGCACCTCCTCGTCGGTCGCGTCGAGCTTGCCAAAGCGGATGTTCTGCGCAATGGTGCCGCTAAACAGGTGCGTATCCTGCAGCACAATGCCGAGCGACCCGCGCAGGCTGGCCTTGGCAATGTGCTTGACGTCGATGCCGTCGTACGTAATCTCGCCATCATCGACCTCATAGAAGCGGTTGATGAGGTTAGTGATGGTCGTCTTTCCGGCGCCCGTCGAGCCAACAAAGGCGATCTTTTGCCCCGGCTTGGCGAACAGGTTGAGATCCGTGAGCACGCGGGTGCCTGGCACGTATGAAAAGTCCACGGCATGGAAGCGCACGTCGCCGGCGAGCGGGACAAGGCCGGTGACAAGCTCGGTGCCGTCGGCGGCCACCGCACGGCCCGCGTCATCGACTGAGGCCACATCGTGCAGATGTCCATACGTGCCCACACCCTGGCCCTCGGGAATCTTCCACGCCCACGCCGCGTCGCCCGTCTGCACCAGCTCCACGCAGCCCTCGTCCACCTCGGGCTTAAGGTCCATGACGGCAAACAGGCGCTCGGCACCGGCCAGCGCGTTGAGTAAGAAGTTGCCCAGCTGCGTGAACTGGTTGATGGGCATGGCCGCCTGGCGCACAAAGACCAGGTAGCTCGCGAGTGCACCCACGTCGGCAAGTCCCTTGATGCAGAGCATGCCGCCCGCCACGGCGACGATGGCGTAGTTGACGTAGCCGATCACCACGGTCATGGGCACCATCGAGTTGGCGTAGGCCTGTGCGGCGCCACCGGTACGGCGCAGCTCCTGGTTGCGCGTGTCAAAACCGGCAACATTGGCCTGCTCGTGGTTAAAGACCTTAATGACCTTTTGGCCCGAGACCATCTCCTCGACGTATCCGTCCAAGTCGCCGAGCGATGCCTGCTGGGCGGCAAAAAAGCGCTTGGAGCGGATACCCGAGTAGCGCGCATACAGCACAATGGCCGCGTCGCACACAAGGGTGATAATCGTGAGCTGCCAGTTAAGGATGATGAGCATGGCTGTGGTGCCAATCACCTGAATGGTCGCCTGAATCACGTTGGCAAAGCTGTTGTTGAGTGCCTCGGAGACCGTGTCGACGTCGTTGGTGAAGAAACTCATGATGTCGCCCGAGCGCGTACTGTCGAAGTAACTGAGCGGCAGCGTCTGGATGTGCGCGAACAAGTCGCGGCGAATATCGGACACCACGCGCTGGGCCGCGCGCACCATGATCTGCGAGTAACCCAAGGCCGAGAGCACGCCCGCGGCGTAGATGACGGCCGTAAAGAAAACCTGCTTGGTAAGCAGCTCCTCCCCACCCGCGGCCAAGCCGTTGACGATGGGGCGCACCATATAGGTGCCGGCAAGACTCGCGATGGCGGCGACGGAGGCCAGCACACCAACCGCCAGCAGCGAGAACTTGGCATGTCCCATGTAGCTGAGCAAACGGCGGAGCGTTCGACGCAGATTGGCCGGACGGGCCTGAGCGGATGTCTTAGGCATGGCGCTCACCTCCTTCCAAGGATGATCCGTATGCGACGGAAAAAAACGGATCGTTCGCGTCGTCGGCATCACCGTCGTCGCTCGCATCACCCGCGAACTCCATCTGCGAGGCGTAAATCTCCTGGTAGATGTTGTCACCTGTCAGCAGCTCCTCATGCGTGCCCACGCCGTGGACACGGCCGTCATCCAGCACCACGATGCGGTCGGCATCCATCACACTTGCAATGCGCTGGGCGATAATGATGACCGTCGTATCGGGGATCTGAGCAATGTGCTCGCGGATCTTGGCGTCGGTCGCCATATCGACCGCACTGGTCGAGTCATCAAAAATGAGCACGCGCGGGTGCTTGAGCAGCGTTCGCGCAATGCACAGGCGCTGCTTCTGGCCGCCCGAAACGCCGGCGCCACCCTGGCCCAACTCACCGTCGAGCCCGCCGATGCGATCCAGGAACTCGTCCACGCACGCCGCACGGCAGGCACTCAGCAGCTCCTCGTCGGTGGCATCGGGCGCGCCCCACTGTAAGTTCTCGCGCACGGTCCCCGTAAACAGCACGTTCTTTTGCAGCACAATGCCCACGGCGTCACGCAGGCTGACCAGGTCGTAGTCGCGCACGTCGCGGCCACCCACCAGCACGGCGCCCTCGGTGGAATCGTACAGGCGCGCGATCAGTTGCACGAGTGAGCTCTTGCCCGAGCCCGTACCGCCGAGCACGCCCACCGTGGAGCCCGGCTCAATGCGAAGGTCGATATGCTCGAGCACGTCCTCGGCAGCATCCACGCGGTACTTAAACGACACATCGCGGAACTCGACACTTCCGTCGACAACTTCGCACACAGCCGCGTCTGCCGCGGGCGCCTCAATAAGCGAGCGCTCATCGAGGACGTGCGAGATGCGCTCCACACTGGCGAGTGCGCGCGTAAGCAGCAAAAATACGTTGGAGATCATCATGAGCGAGTTCATGATTAGCAGCACGTAGCTCATAAAGCCTGTGAGTGAGCCCACGCCCAGCTCGCCGGCGAGAATCATGCGCCCGCCGATCCACAGAATAGAAAGCGCGGCCACGTACATCGACAGCTGAAACACTGGCAGGTTAAGCACGGCGTTGCCGAAGGTCTTCGTCGCCGTGTGCGCGAGCTCGGTATTGACGGTGTCGAACTTGGCCTCCTCGTGCTCCGCGCGCACATACGCCTTAACGGCGCGCACGGCAGTGAGGTCCTCCTGCACCACGCCGTTGAGGTGGTCCATCGAGGTCTGGAGCTGACGGTAGAGCGGGCTCACGCGGTAGGTGATAACGCCCAGCACGATTGCCAGCACAGGCAGGATAATCGCAAAGACCGTGGCGAGGGGGCGCGACAGCGCCAGCGCGTAGATAAGGCCGACAACGAGCGTCACCGGGCCGCGCACCATGGGGCGAAAGCCATTACCGATGGCATTTTGGATGACGGTAATATCGGTGGTCATGCGGGTGACGAGCGAGCTGGCATCGTAGTTGTCCAGGTTGCCAAAAGCGAGCGTCTGAATCTTGCGATACTCCGCCTCGCGCAGGTTGGCGCCCAAGCCCGAGGCCACGCGAGCGGATGTGCGCGCGTACCCCAAGCCCAATACCAGCGAAAACGCCGCACACACCAACATGTACGCGCCTTGCAGCAGCATGTAGTTGATGTCGCCCGCAGGCACGCCCACGTCGATGATGTTCGCCATGATAACCGGGATAAACAGCTCGAGCGCCGTCTCGGCCGTCACAAAGAGCACGCCGAGTATGGCGTCGCGACGGTATTCCCCCAAGTAGGAAAACAGGATCTTGAGATTGCGCACGCAGGTTCATCCCCCATCAAACGTTATTCGCAAACGCACGTATTATTGCGCGACAGGCGATGGTGTCAAGTGACGCGAAACCGATTTCCGCAAGGCTAACGAATGTGTCAAACAAGCATAGTGCGAATCTGTATTCAGTTGGAAATAATCGTGGGCCTCACTTTTTTCGCCCTGTCCTCGACTCAAACCTTGACTCTACAATCGTTGTAGGGTTTTCACTACACTGGTACGTAAACGAACCAAGCCAGAAAGTGCCCGCCCATGGAACACGACCTCACACGCGGTAATGTCCTCAAGACCATCGCAGTCTTCGCCCTGCCCTACATGCTCTCGTACTTTTTGCAGATGCTCTACGGTATGGCCGACCTGTACATGATGGGGCAGTTTAGCGGCGCCGCCGGCATCACCGCCGTGGCAAATGGCGCGCAGACGCTCTATATGATTACCGTGGCGCTCGTGGGCCTGGCCATGGGAACGACGGTCATCGTCGGCCACGCCGTGGGTTCGCGCCGGTTTGACCGCGCCGAGACCGCCATCGGCAACACCATCACGTTGTTTATGGGTGTCTCGGTGGTGCTGGCTGTTGTCCTGCTTGCACTGTGCCCGCAGATCGTGGCACTCATTGGCACGCCGGCCGAGGCAGTCGAAGGAACCGCCGCCTACCTGCGCATTTGTTTTATCGGCATTCCGTGCATCGCCGCGTACAACATCCTCTCGGCCATTTTTCGCGGTCTGGGCGATTCGCGCTCGCCCATGTACGTGATCGGCGTGGCGTGCATCATCAACATCGCGCTCGATTTTCTGTTTATCGGCCACATGGGGCTCGGCCCCGTAGGCGCGGCGCTCGGCACGGTAACCGCCCAGACGGCCAGCGTTGCCCTCGCGCTCGTGTGGCTCAAGAGCCGCCGCACGAACATCCACGTTAAGCGCAGCGACCTGCGCCCCCAGCCCGAGGTGCTCAGCAGCATTCTTAAGATCGGCGTGCCCGTGGCCGTGCAGGACGGCTGCATCCAGGTGGCGTTTATGTTCATCACCGTCATCGCCAACCACCGAGGGCTCGTCGACGCTGCCGCCGTGGGCCTGGTCGAGAAGATGATCAGCTTCTTGTTCATTGTGCCGAGCTCCATGGGCGCCACCGTCAGTGCGCTCACGGCACAAAACGCTGGCGCCGGCAAGGGCGATCGTGCACGTCAGGTGCTCAAGGACGCCATGACCATCTCGGTGGTGTACGGTTGCCTGATCACGGCGCTCATGTGGCTGGTGGCACCGGCGTTTCTCGGCTTTTTTGCCAAGGACCCCGCGGTGGTCGCGGCCGGTACCGGCTATATGCGCAGCTATATTTTCGACGCAATCTTTGCCGGCATCCACATTTGCTTTAGCGGCTTTTTCGCTGCGTATGGCAAGAGCTACATCGGCTTTGCGCACAACGTGCTAGCCGTGGCGCTCATTCGCGTGCCGGGCGCGTGGCTGCTGTCGAACGCCTATTCCGACACGTTGTTCCCCATGGGTATCGCCTCGCCGTGCGGATCGATTTTGTCGGCGGTCATTTGCGTTGTCGCGTTTACCGTGCTCAACCGGCGTGGCACCTTTGACAAGCTGATGGCGTAGCGGGGCAACGCGAGCCTAGCGCCCCTCCCCTGTTTTTACCGAAAGGAGCGGTCCCATGACCGACATGCCAAGTGGACATTCTGAGGGCCTGCTCCGCATTGGCGAGGTGGCACGCCTGTTTAACCTGAGCGTGGGCACGCTGCGCCATTACGAGCAGATGGGACTGCTGGAGCCGGCGCACATCGATCCGGCGAGCGGGTACCGCTACTACGGATCACGGCAACTCTCCACTCTCAACACCATCAGCCACCTGCGCGTTCTCGACTTGCCGTTGGCGCAAATCCGCGAGTTTGTGACCACGCGCGATGTGGACCTTATGCAGCGGCAGCTGGCTCAGCAGCAGGAGCTCATCGAGCGCAAGCGCCGCGAGCTCGAACGCGTGTCGCGCAAGATCGATAACCGACTTGCCCTGCTTCACGATGCGTTGAACACCGAGCTCGATGCCATTTGCGCAATCGATGCGCCCGAGCTTCGCTGCGCCGTATTGCGCGAACGCGTCAACCCTACCGACGCCTATGCGCTGGAGTGGCAGATCCGTCAACTGCAGAAGGGTCAGCACGAGACATTTGTCTTTCTGGGCAATCTGGGCGTGGGCATCAGTGCCGAGCGCCTCGCCGCCGGTGACTTTAATGGCTACGACGAGGTCTTTCTGTTGCTCGACAACACGGATGACTACCTGGGCGATGTCGAGGTGCGGCCCGCGGCGCACTGCCTGACCATTAGCTTCCGCGGCACGCACGGGCAAGCAGCCCCACGCTATGAGCAGCTGCTCGGCTATATGCGCGAACATAACCTGACGCCCGCCGGTCCATCGCGCGAGATTGCCCTCATCGATGACATCATCAGCGATGATCCGGCAACCTACGTGACGCAGATCACGGTGCCAGTTGTCCCTGCAAAGTAAGAACCGCCCGGAAAGCGTTAAGCTCTCCGTGCGGTTCTTCAATTTGACTATTGATGCCTTACGCCTCCGGCACCTGACCAGTAGCCAAGATTTGCTCGAGCGCATCCTCATCCAACACGGGCACACCCAGCTGCTCGGCCTTGGTGAGCTTGGAGCCCGCCTTGGGGCCGGCAACCAGATAGCTCGTCTTCTTGGACACGCTGCCCGAGACCTTGGCACCGAGCACCTTGAGTGCCGCGCCCGCCTCGTCGCGCGTGCGGTTGACAAGCGTGCCGGTCAGCACAAACGTCAGGCCCGCGAGCGGCTGCGCGTCGGCGAGCTCGCCTGCCACGCCGGCATCGGCTGCAGCCTGCGCATGGGCGGCACCTAGGTCAACCTCGAGTGACATGCCCGCCTGACGCAGGCGCTCCAGCACGGCAAGGTTCTCGGGCACGGCCAGGAACTGCTTGACGCTCGCCGCAATCTTGGGACCGATGCCCTCGCACTCGGCGATGTCTTCTTCACTCGCCAAGATGAGCTTGTCGATCGACAGGAATCGCTCGGCGATGACCTCGCCCACGCTCTTGCCCACGTGGCGGATGCCCAGGGCAAACAGCACGCGACCGAGCGGCTGGCTCTTGGACTTGTTGAGCTCGGCGATGATTTTCTCGGCCGTCTTGAGGCCCACCGGAATGGGATCGCCCTTCTTAACGCCCTTCCTGCTGTTGGAGCTGGCGTACACGCGCCCCGTGTCCAGGCCTGCGATGTCGTCGACCGTGAGCTGGTAGAAGTCCGCGACGTCGTGAATCAGCCCGGCGGCGATCATCTTGTCGACGATCTCGTCGCCCAGGCCGTCGACGTCCATGCAGCCGCGGCTCACCCAGTGGAGCAGGCGCTCCTTGAGCTGCGCGGGGCAGTCGATGGAGACACAGCGGTAAGCGACCTCGCCATCCTCGTGAACCACGGGGCTGCCGCACACGGGGCAGACCTCGGGCATGTGCCAGTCGACCGAATCAGCCGGGCGCTTGTCGAGCACCGGGCCCACGACCTCAGGGATTACGTCGCCCGCCTTGTGCACGATAATAGTGTCGCCCTCGCGCACGTTTTTGCGACGGATCTCGTCGATGTTGTGCAGCGTGGCGCGCGCGATGGTGGAGCCGGCAACCGTCACCGGATCGAACTCGGCGACCGGCGTGAGCACACCGGTGCGACCCACCTGGATGCGAATCTCGCGCAGGACGGTCTGCTTTTCCTCGGGCGGAAACTTAAAGGCAATGGCCCAGCGCGGTGCGCGGGCGGTAAAGCCCAGGTCGAGCTGCTGCTGAAAGCTGTCGACCTTTACGACCACGCCGTCGATGTCGTAGTCCAGGTCACCGCGATGCTCGAGCGCCTGGGCGCAGAACTCGTGGACCTCGGCCGGCGTGGCACAGCGAGCCACGTTGGGGTTGACGCTAAAGCCGGCGCTACGCAGCCAATCGAGGAACTCGCGCTGGCTGTGGACGTGCAGTGGATCGGTATCGGCGATGGCATAGATAAAGGTGGCCAGATCGCGCCGCGCCGTAACCTTGGGATCCTTCTGACGCAGGCTGCCAGCAGCGGCGTTGCGCGGGTTGGCGAAGGGGTCGCGGCCCTCGGCATCGGCCCCTTCATTCAGACGTACAAAGCTGCCTTTGGGCATATAGACCTCGCCGCGCACCTCGATGGTGCGCTCGCGGTCGGCACCCATGTGAGCGAGCGCCGGCTCGGACAGGTGCATGGGCACGTCCTTGATGGTACGGACGTTGAGCGACACGTCCTCGCCCGTGGTACCATCGCCGCGCGTGGCGGCGCGCACAAAGGTGCCGTTTTGGTAGGTAAGGGCCACGCCCAGACCGTCGATCTTAAGCTCGCAGGTATAGGTGACGCTGCCGGCACCGAGCGCATCCTCGGTGCGCTGGAGCCATGCGTCGAGCTCGTCCAGGTCCATGGCATCGTCCATGGAATACATGCGCGCCATGTGCGTGACTGGCGTAAACTGCTCGCTCACGTAGCCGCCCACGCGCTGGGTGTAGCTGTCGGGCGTTACCAGATCGGGGTAGGTCGCCTCGATTTCCTGCAGCTCAACGAGCATTTTGTCAAAGGCGGCGTCCGTGATCTCGGGCGCATCGAGCATGTAGTAGCGATAGGCGTGGTAATCGAGCTCGTGGCGCAGCTCGGCCGCACGCGCTGCCGCCTGGGCACGGGCATCGGCCGGTGCAGCGGTATCCGTGCTCGCGGGCGTTTCGGTATCGATGTCCACGCCATCACCAAACAGGCTCGATTGCTCCATAGCGGCACTCCTTCGCTCGATTTCAAACGGATACTAGAGTACCACCGGTCACCATGGCGCCGAATAGCCCTTTCGAACCGCACCGAATCGGCAGTCGACGGACTGGGGTGGATCGCGCGATTAAACCATGCTCTCATCAACTCTAAATGATCCGTTTTCCTCCGTCCCCAACGGATCAATAAGAAAAGAGGGGGCTGTCCCGCGTTGGCGGAACAGCCCCCTCTGGCATCGGTATGTGCAATACGGCTCGCTAGAAACCCTGACCGTAGCCTTGGCCCTGGCCCTGCTGGCCCAACAGCTCCTCCAGATACTGGCGCAGCTGCTCGTCGGTAATACCGCCGTTGCCGGTGTCGGTCTCGCTGTCATCCTGCTGCTGGTTCTGCAGCTCCTCATCGGAGCCCAGCTCGACGGTGACCTTCTTCTCTTCCTTGCCGCGCATGAGCGTGATCTCGACCTTCTCGCCCACCTCGTGGCTGCGCAGGGCGATGATCAGGCCATCGGCACTCGTAATCTCGTCGTCGCCCAGCTTGGTGATGACGTCGCCCTCCTGAATGCCGGCCTTGGCGGCAGGACCGTCCTCAACGACGCTCGCCACATACGCGCCGCTGTCTGTGCTCAGCTTGTTGGTGCGGGCGTTAAGCGCGTTGACACTCGAAAGCGTGGCGCCCATGTACGGATGTACCGGCGTCTTGCCGTCGATGATCTGGTCGGCAATGTTCTTGGCGTAGTTAACCGGAATGGCAAAGCCCACGCCCGAGCTGGAGCCCGAATAGCTCTCGATAAGCGAGTTAATACCCACGAGCTCGCCGTTGTCGTTGACGAGCGCACCACCGGAGTTACCCGGGTTGATGGCGGCATCGGTCTGGATCATGTTGGCGTAGATAGTGTTGCCGCTGGTAGAGCTCATGGCCGTGGAGCGATACAGCGCCGACACAATGCCCGTGGAGACAGACTGCTCGTTGCCGAACGGCGAGCCGATCGCCATGACCCACTCGCCCACGTTGAGCTTGGAGGAATCACCAATCTCAATCGGCGTGAGCTTGGAGGCGTCAGCATCCTTGAGTTTGATGACGGCCAGGTCGCTCGAAGCATCGTTGCCCACGAACTCGGCCTCGTACGTGGTTCCGTCGTCCATGGTCACCACGTACTGGTCATAGCCATCGACCACATGGTTGTTGGTGAGGATGTGGCCCTCGGTATCGAGCACAACGCCCGAACCGACGCTGCCCGAACCGTCCGACTCGTCGGCAGACTGCGAAAGTGTATTGTCCTGGCTACCGCTCGAAGTGGCGGTGATGGAAACGACGGAGGGGAGGGCCTTGGCAGAGACGGCCTCGGCCAGCGTGGTGTCCTCGGAGTCGATGGTAATCTTTTGCGTCGATGAACCCGAAGCACCCGCCGTCACGGCGTTCCTGCCGCCGCCGATATCGAGCGTGCCGCTCATAATGAGCGCAATGACCAGCAGGGCGCCGCAGGCACAACCGGCGAGTGCCGTAATAAAGATCGGCAGCTTTTTGGTCTTAGTCTTGACCACTGTGTGCTTGTTTACAACCTGCTGACCGCCCAGCGGCTTGCCAGTCTGTGTGTCGTAGGCCTGCACGTAGGGAATGTTGCCGTCGGCAGGCGTCGACTCCACCTGCACGCGCGGTTGCTGCTGAGTCTCGCCGGCATGGCCCGCATCCTGGGGACGCTGGGAATCGTTCTCGCTCATAGCTGCGATCCTTTCGTCAAATAACCAAAGGCCCGCCAAACATGTGGCGGGCCATCATTGTTCACGTTGAGTTGTACCCCAATATGCGGGCGAACGTGTATGAGAACGCAATCTTTTAGGAAGGCTTAAGTTCTGCTGCAGGCCCAAAAGGACCCGGCCTACGGCAAAACCACCACAAAGGTGCCCGTCCCCTTAGTGGTGGAAATCTAGTCCTTAAACAGATAGCCCACGCCGCGGACGGTGGTGATGTGTGCCGCGATCTGCGGACCCACCTTGGAGCGGATGCGTCGGATGTGCACGTCGACGGTACGCGTACCGCCGCAGTACTCAAAACCCCACACGCGGTGCAGCAGCACCTCACGGCTGTAGGCGCGGTTGGGATGCGTCGCCAAAAAGCTTAGCAGCGAGTACTCCATCAGCGTCAGGTCGATGGGCTCGTTATCGAGTGTCACCTGGTAGGTAGCCAGGTTAATCTCGAGGTTATCGATGTTGAGCACATCGTCGGCGGTGACGGTCTCCTCCTCGCCCATCAGGCGCTGCGCGCGAGCCTTGAGCTCGTTGGGCGTCGCCGTGGGGCATACAAAGTCGGCATGTGCGTGATTCGGCAGGCGCAAGGTACCGAGCGCCTCGTCGTCGACGATCACCAACATGGGGACGCCGCCGCGATCGTCAAGCCACTTGGCAATCTGATCGATGCGGTCGCTGCGGATGCCATCGGAATCGAGGATCAGCAGGTCAAAGTCGTGCGCCGCAGTCGGCGAATCGGGGGTGGCCAGGCTCACCTCGACACCCAGGGTGGTCGTCAAGCTGCGGGCAAACTCGTGGAAGCGCGTCGTGCGCGCCATGAACAGGGCACTCTTTTCGGACATATCGGCCTCCAAGGAAATGAGCTCAATCGTACTGGAACAAGCCAGCGCGATTAGGAGTTCGCCAGATAATGCTTGATCTCCCACTCGGTGATCGTGGACTCAAACTTATGCCACTCGTTGCGCTTCTTTTTGAGGAAGAAGCTGTGGATGTGCTCGCCGAGGGCATCCTTCATAAACTGCGAGTCCTCAAAGACGTCGAGCGCCTCTTTGAGCGAGCGCGGCAGCGGCGTGTAGCCGGCCTCGAGCATCTGACGGTCGGTGAGTTTGAGTGTCTCGGCCGTGGCCTCGGGCGGGAGCTCCAGCTTGCGCTCGATGCCATCGAGACCAGCCGCCAGCGTGACGGCGTTGACCAGGTACGGATTGGCCATGGGGTCGGGGCTACGAAGCTCGATGCGCGTGGACAGCTGCTTGCCGGGCTTGTAGACCGGGATGCGGATCATGCTCGCGCGGTTGCGCAGGCCCCACGTGGCGTATTGCGGCACGGAGTCGCCACCCGTGGTGATGCGCTTGTACGAGTTGACCGTGGGGTTGGTGATGGCGCTGATCTCGCGTGCGTGCGCCAAGATGCCGGCCATATAGTGCTTGGCGATATCGGAGAGATGGTACTTCTCGTCGTCCTCGCCCCAAAAGACGTTGTTGCCGTCGTGGTCGAACAGCGACTGATGCAAAAACATGGCGCTGCCGTCCTCGCCCGCCAACGGCTTGGGCATAAAAGAGGCGTGGCAACCGCTCTCGTAAGCCTGCTGCTTAATGATGAGCTTTGCCGTGGTGATGGCGTCGGACATGCTCAGGGCCTCGGCGTGGCGCAGGCTCATGCCGTGCTGCGAGCGGCCGGCGGCATGGAAGGTGTACTCCACGGGCACGGACATCTTCTCGAGCGTGAGGACCGTGTTGCGGCGCAGGTCGCGAGCGGCGTCGCTCACCGAAAGATCGAAGTAGCCCACGTTGTCGAGCGGCTCGGGCGTGTGCTCGTCGGGAAAATAGTAGTACTCCAGCTCGGCGCCCACGTTGAGCAGATAGCCGGCCTTCTCGGCCCTGTAGAACATGCGGCGCAGGGCATCGCGCGGGTCGCCGGCAAACGGTTTGCGATCGGGAGTGCACACGTCGCAGAACACGCGGGCGACGCCGTTGTGGCTCGGGCGCCACGGCAAAATCTGGAAGGTCGAAGCATCGGGGAATGCGAGCATGTCGGCTTCCTCGGGCGTGGCAAAGCCCTCGATGGCGGAGCCGTCAAAGCCAATACCCTCCTCAAAAGCGACTTCGAGGTCCTCGGGGCTAATGGCAAAGTTCTTGAGGCGGCCGAGAATGTCGACAAACCACAGACGCACAAAGCGGATGTCACGCTGCTCTACGGAGCGGAGTACGTAATCGATGTTCTGTTGGTTCATGTCGCTCCCCTTTCTTTCGGGCGGGTTTCGACTGGTCTATATCGCAGATACTATCGCAGAAAAATGTTTCCGCAGGGTTAAAGCGTATCAAGCGCTCAAAAAACGTGTGCGAACAGGCAGTTGCGAACGAGCGGCTAGCGCGAGGTCGAGGCGCGGTGTTCGATGTGGCCGGGGATCTCGATGCGTTTGGGCGCCAGCTTTGCGGCCTCGCCCACGGTGGTGGTAACGACGTCGATGCGCTCGGAGAGGCGCTCGACTACGCACTCGGCAATGGTAAGGGTGTCTTGCGCAGCCGTGGTGACGCCGCCAAAGAGCACGTGGTTCCAGGGGTAATCGTCAAACGTCGCGATCTTGAGACCCGCCGGCAACGAGGGTCCCAGCTGTGCCAACGCCTCGGTCAGACGCAGGAAAACCAGGCCGTTAACGGCGATAAGGCCGAGTCTTTTGCCCGCATAGCCGCGGATGGTGTCGTTCAGGCGACTGACGCCCTCGGCGCCATCGTCGGCCAGGGTAACGACCTCGCCGGCCAGGCCGCGACGCGAAAGCTCGTCGGCAAAGGCCTCGGCGCGCTCGCGACGCACGGGGCTGCCATCGCTTGCCTCGGTGAACAGGCACAAGCGCTCGCTGCCAGCGGCAGCCAAGGCGTCTACCAAGCCGGCAACCAGCTCGCGGTTGTTAGATGTCACCAGATCGACACCGTCGGCGGCAACATCGCGGTCGAGCAGCACAACGGGTAAACGTCCCGCGGCAGCGGCGATTGCCTCGTCGTTACCGCCGCAGGTATTGACGACCAGGCCGTCCACGCCGGCGTCGATAAGCCTGGTGAGCGATTCGGCCTCTTTAGCGGGATCGTTGCCGCTAATGGCCGTCATAAGCGAGCAGCCGCGCGCGGCGGCACTGGCGGAAAGCCCTTCGAGCATGGCACTGGAGAACGGGTTGGCGATGTCGGCCAGGATCACGCCGATGAGGTTGGTGCGTGAGCTGCGCAGATTGCGTGCGGCGGCACGTGGGCGATAGCCGGTGCGCTCGATAACCGCCGCGATGCGAGCGCGGGTTTCCTCGGTCATTTGCCCGGGGCGGTTGTTGAGATAGCGCGAGACCGTGGCCGGGCTCACGCCCGCCTCGGCGGCAATGTCCTTGATTCTCATCTGCGCCATGGCGCACCCCGTTTCCCAATTGTCGGCAGCCTGAGCCATTTTAGGCATTTTTTTAAAAATCTCGCTTGCAAAACGTTGTAGATGAGTATACTACAACTCGAAACGAAATCGATTTCGTAAACCGATTTCGGCAAGCGTTGGCACGGTGGTGCAAAGATGCACCCTACCGTCTTGGCACCTCCGTGCCAACGCCATATCAAAGGTGTACGCACGAGCAAGAAGGAGCTGCGCGACCATGGGTAAAACGGTTCTTACCTTCGGCGAGATCATGATGAGGCTCTCGCCCAAAGACCATCTGCGCATTGAGCAGGCGACCGAGTTTGATGTCCGCTACGGCGGCGCCGAGGCAAACACCGCGCTATCCCTGGCCTACCAGGGCGACAAGGCCGCTTACGTCTCCGTTGTCCCGGCCAACCGTCTGGGCGAGTGCGCTCTGCGTTCGTTGAAGGTCTATGACGTCGACACCACGCGCGTCGTGCGTCAGGGCGATCGCCTGGGCTCCTATGTCTTTGAGGTCGGCGCCTCACTGCGCGGCAACGGCTGCGTCTACGACCGCAAGTACTCTGCCATCAACATGGCCAAGCGCGACGTCTTTGACTGGGACGAGATCCTCAAGGGCATCGATGTCTTCTATTTCTCCGGCGTGACGCCCGCTGTCTCCGACGAGATGGCCGCTGCGTGCAAGGATGCCCTCACCGCTTGCCGCGCCAAGGGCATCACCACCGTGTGCGACGTGAACTATCGCGGCAAGATGTGGTCGCCCGAGAAGTCGCAGGCAACCATGAAGGAGCTCCTGCCGCTCGTCGACATCTGCATCGCCAACGACGAGGACGCACCCGCCGGTCTCGGCATGACCTGCGTCTCCGGCTCCCTTGCCCACGGCATCGAGGAACGCGACACCTACGTCGAGATGGCTCGTCAGATCTGTGCCGAGTACGGCTGTAAGAAGGTCGCCTCGGTCATCCGCAACATCTCCTGCGTCGAGCGCTCCATCTGGATGGGCATGCTCTTTGACGCCGAGAGCGGCGAGCACTGGTTCTCCCCTGCTCACGACGTGCACGTGCTCGAGGGCGTTGCCGCCGGCGACGCTTTCAACGCCGGCTTGGTCCACGCCCTCATCAACGACTTTGATCCACAGGACGCCGTCAACTACGCGATTGCGGCCTCGATCCTCAAGCTCACCATCAAGGGCGATTCCAATCTGGTGACCGCCGACGAGATCGCCGCTGTGGCAAACGCCGCCGACGGTGGCACCCGCGTCGCGCGCTAAGCCGTCCCCATTCCGCGGGCCGCAGCTTTCCATACCCATACCTCTGCGGCCCGCTCCCCGATTCCTCCGGTCGGGCAAAACCACCAGTCCCATTCCGGTTTTGTCTGGCATTTCCTACATGACTGGTCGTGCAGCCGATTTTGGAATTGCTTGAACCCCAAGCAGTGCCTCCGATAACCAATCCAGAATCGGCTCCTGACCAGCACATTTGTCAATTACGCGCCCGTGCGCACCACACATCGAAAGGAACATCATGTTCGATCAGTTCTACACCACGCTTGAGTCCCTGGGCATCGTGCCGGTCGTCGTGCTCGACAAGGTCGAGGACGCCGCTCCGCTCGCCCACGCCCTTATGGCAGCTGGCATGAAGTCCGCCGAGGTCACCTTCCGCACCGCCTGCGCCGCCGAGTGCATCGCCGCTATGGCCGAGGCCGAGCCCGAGATGTGCGTTGGTGCCGGCACCGTCCTGACCGTCGAGCAGGTTGAGCAGGCCCGCGCAGCCGGTGCCAAGTTCATCGTCTCCCCGGGTTACAACGAGGACGTCGTGAAGCACTGCATCGACATCGACCTGCCCGTCCTTCCCGGCACCGTGACCCCCTCCGAGGTCACCGCCGCCGAGAACCTGGGTCTTAAGGTCACCAAGTTCTTCCCCGCGTCCCAGTATGGCGGCCTGAACACCATCAAGGCCCTCGCCGCTCCGTTTGTCGGTCACCGCTTTATGCCTACCGGCGGCGTGAGCACCGCCAACGTCGAGGAGTACCTGAGCTCCTCCGCCATCATCGCCTGCGGTGGCACCTGGATGGTCAAGCCCGCCCTGTTCGCCGACGGCGACTTCTCCAAGGTCGAGCAGATCGCCCGCGAGGCCATGGACGTCGTCAAGAAGGTCCGCGGCTAGGTTTAGCTCTCTATCGTGAAAGGGGGCGTGCCCTAGACCTCGTCCCCTTTCTTTTAAAGCGGCTCGGAAGCGCGCCGTTTCCGTCACGAACAAGAACCGAAACCGTCTTGTATGCTGATAGAACGTGACGGAAGCGACACGCCCCCGAGCCGCTTTACTTACTCGGTTGGCAACCGCGTCCAACTGAGCCACTTCGGTAAAAGCCGAGCCATCAAAACAGCTGCGGCGCCGTCTAGAGGAATGGACCCTTGCTTCCGGTCTTTTCCTCCAAGCGGCGCCGCAGCGTTTTCGTGCCCCGATGTGCCCCGGCACTTGCGATGGAATACGGACTGCTTACACCATCAGAGCCGCAAAACAATCCCTATTTCACCGCAACCAATGAAGGGAACGAGTTAGATGGCCGAGTCTTTGGACAGCTCAAAATAGTCAGGATGTAAGGCGATAACCGGGCCCTGCTCCTCGGGCATCAGGTGCAGGTGTGTCTCGGCCAGATAGCTCGCCGTGTCGGTATCGCCCTTTTTAATGGCCTCGAGAATTCGGCGATGCTGCCGACGAATCGGCTCCCAATCCAGATCCTGAGAGACCATACGCAACCAGTTGTATCGCTCAAAATGCGTATTGACGCTCTTCATCCAATCCCACAACATGTGGCGGCCGGCAATCTCAAAACACGTCTCATGGAACAGGTTGTCCAGATCGAAAAAGCGACGCGTTTCGCTATGGTCGAGCGACTCGGACTCGGCAAGAATCTGCTCGAGCCGATGCTTTTGCTCGGGCGTGGCGGCCGAACAGCATTTAATAAGCACGCTTCTCTCGAGCTTCTCACGCAAGAAGCAGGCGTTTTCGGCGTGTTCCATGCTGATCTTAGAGACGTAGGTGCCGCTTTTGGGGCGCGTTTCCACCAGCTCCTGCTCACGCAGGCGTACAAAGGACTCGCGAATGGGCGTGCGCCCGATTCCCGTCTCCTTTTCCAGACCAATCGCCGAAAGGCGCGTGCCGGGCTTGAGCTCGGCATAGATGATCTTGGAGCGCAATGCGTTGTATGCCTGATCTTGCAGGCTCTGATAATGCTGGTGTTGTTCCATAAAGCCCTCGGATAAGTCCTCGGTTAGTCGAATACCACCATGCAATACTATCGCATCGACACGCCCCAGCTCCCAATCAGTCTTTTTGGGACGGGGCTTTTTGGCTACCCTGAGCCGCAGGTCGGCCCCTTGCCACAAAAGTGGCCCATCTACTACGTTAACACGGATAGCCTCGGCCATACCGAAAACCGTGAAAACAAAACCGCAAGTAGACAGCTTGTCGATTTTCGAAAAAGCCGACTATGGTTGACCCCTGCGGCTTAAACGTAGTAGATAGGCCCTTTTCGTGGCGCAGCACTACTGCACCCCAAATTGGCACCCCGAGCCCTCGTGAGTTGCCAACAAGCTGTTCGCCCAGCGCTTTATCCGCGCGGCATTCGGAAA
Organism: uncultured Collinsella sp.; assembly: GCA_905209455.1. Classification (GTDB taxonomy): domain Bacteria; phylum Actinomycetota; class Coriobacteriia; order Coriobacteriales; family Coriobacteriaceae; genus Collinsella. The sequence goes on along the minus strand of CAJLTA010000001.1, from coordinate 32,707 downwards.
ATAGCACCACCGTAAGAACCCGCGAACAGCGCTATACGTTGCTATATCTCACTATACTTTGCTATATCTTGCTATACTTTGCTATATCTTGCTATATCTTGAGCAAAGGTGGCTCACATGCAAACAAACCCTTTTAAGCCCACAGCAGGTAAAACACCCCCCACGATTATCGGCCGCGAAGATGTACTCGAAGAATTCAATGAAGGCCTCATCAACGGGCCTGGTGCCCCGGGGCGCCTAATGCGCATAGCCGGCGTCCGTGGAACGGGCAAGACGGTCCTCCTTGACGAGTGCTCACGTTTGGCGCAAAGCCGTGGCTGGACGGTCATAAAAGAGGTCGCAACCGAGGGACTTTGCCAACGCATTCTCGAACAGCTGCAGCCCAAATTCCAGGCCAAACACGCCAGATTTGAGCCCACCGTAGCTGGCATATCCATCGGAAGCATAGACATTGAGCGAATCGGTCCATCGCTACGCGACGCCATGAGACAGACAATATCCAAGAATGAAAATGGCCTGCTCATCACTCTCGACGAGGTTCAAGACGCAGAGCTCGATGAGGTCCGAACGCTCTCCATTGCGATTCAGCAGGTTATCGGCGAAGACCTTGATATCGCCTTTGTTTTTGCGGGGCTGCCTTCGATGATTGAAAGCATCATCAACGGAAAGACACTTACGTTTTTGCGCCGTGCCCTCCCCTTTGACCTGAAGGCTGTGGCAGTAACCGAAGTGTCGTACTCCCTCGAGGAAACCATTGAAGCGTCTGGCATGGAGTTGCAGCCAGGTATTGCCGGCCAACTTGCCGAGGCAACGCAAGGTTATCCTTTCATGATCCAACTCGTTGGATACTACGCATGGCAGTTGGCAAGACGCGCACATACACCGATTATTGGAGAAGAAGAAGCCGAGCGCGGCATTGCAACGGCACGCGAACGCTTCTGTGCCATGGTGATTGAGCCCGCGCTACAGCGCATTCCGCCCACGTGCATCGCTTATCTGCTGAGCATGGCATCTTTGGGGCAGACGAGCTCGACCAGCATGGTTGCCGATGCCCTAAACAAAACGCCTCAACAGGTGAGTTCCGTCCGCAGCCGCCTGTTAAGAGAATCGATTATCGAGGCTCCCTCGTACGGCAAGGTCTCATTTGCCATCCCCTACATGCGCGACTACCTCTACGAGCACAAAGCCGAACTGGAAGTTGAACTGTAGAAACGGCAACTGCCCTGCAAGACGAAAACCGTTTTCGTACGGATTTAAAGCAGACGCAAACGGTTTTCGTCTGTTTTACGTTCGGAAATAAGACGCAAATTGCACTTTCGTATGGTTTTACGCCAAACGCAACACGCTTTCGTCCGGCTATGCGTCCCCAATCCAGACGAAAAAGGCCCCGAGCTCGTGTGAGCTCGGGGCTCTTTGTGCCGCACATCTATGAGAGGGAATCGATGCGCACGGGCGCTACTCCATGTAGCCACCCTGAATGGCGGAAACTGCATGCTCGGTAAAGAACTTGAGCGTGCCGGAGGTGTAACGATTAGCCTTAGGCTTCCAGGCGGCGCGACGCTCGGCCAGGACGGCGTCGACCTCGGCCGACTCCATTTCCTTGCCGGCGATGCCCACAATGGACAGCGAGCGCTCGGGAGTATTGATCTGGATCAGGTCGCCTTCCTCGATCAGGGCAATCGGACCGCCCACGGCAGCCTCGGGCGAAACGTGACCGATAGCCGGGCCCTTGGAGGCGCCGGAGAAACGGCCGTCAGTGATCAGGGCGATGCTCGCGCCCAGCTCGGGGTCGCTGGCGATAGCCTCGGTGGTGTAGAACATCTCGGGCATGCCGGAGCCCTTGGGGCCCTCGTAGCGAATGATGACGGCGTCGCCGGGCTTAATCTCGTGCGTCAGGACGGCGTGGATAGCGTCCTCCTCACAATCGAACGGGCGAGCCTTAAGCGTGGCCTGGAACATCTCGCGCGGAACGACGGTGTGCTTGACGACCGCGCCCTCGGGGGCAAGGTTGCCGTGGAGGATGGCGATAGAGCCGTCGGTGCCAAAAGCCTGGTCAAACGGGCGAATGATGTCCTCGCGCTTGAGGTTCCACTTCTCCAAGTAGCGGCCGCACTTCTCGTAGTAGCCGTTGTTCTTAAGGTCCTCGAGGTTTTCGCCGAGGGTCTTGCCGGTGACGGTCATAACGTCGAGGTGGAGCATCGACTTGATCTCCTCCATGATGCGCGGCACGCCGCCCGCATAGTAGAAGAACTGCGCCGGCCACTCACCTGCGGGGCGGACGTTGAGCAGGTAGTGGGCGCCACGGTGCAGGCGATCGAAGTCGTCGGCGGACATCTCGATGCCAAACTCGCGGGCGATAGCAGGAATATGCAGCAGCGAGTTGGTGGAGCCCGAAATGGCGCCGTGGACCATGATGAGGTTCTCGAAGGACTCCTTGGTCACGATGTCGCGCGGGCACAGGTTGTGTTCGGAGAGCCACACGGACTGACGGCCGGCCTCGCGCGCAAACTCACGCAGATCGGAGCTGGTTGCGGGCAGCAGGGCCGTGCCAGGGAGCATAAGGCCCAGGGCCTCGGCGGTAACCTGCATGGTCGACGCGGTGCCCATAAACGAGCAGGCGCCGCAGCTGGGGCATGCGTTGTGCTTGGCAAACTCAAGCTCCTCGCGGGAGATCTCGCCGCGCTCGTAGCGGGCAGAAATCGCGCCGAGCTGCTCCAGGGTCAGCAGGTCGGGACCGGCATCCATGACACCGCCGGTAACGACGATGGAAGGGATGTTGATGCGGCCCATGGCCATGAGGTTCGCAGGCAGGCCCTTATCGCAGCTGGCGACAAAGACGCCGGCGTCGAACGGGGTGGCCTTGGCATGGATCTCGATCATGTTGGCGATCATGTCGCGGCTGGGCAGCGAGTAGTTGATGCCGTCGTGCCCCTGGGCCTCGCCGTCGCAGATATCGGTGCAGAAGTAACGGGCACCGTGACCGCCAGCCTCGGCAACGCCAGCACGGACCTCCTCGACCAGGTCGAACAGGCCGGCAGAACCCGGATGCGAATCGCCAAAGGTCGACTCGATGATGACCTGCGGCTTGTCCAGGTCTTCGATGCTCCAGCCAGAGCCCAGGCGCAGCGGGTCCATCTCGGGGCTGATGGTGCGGAACTTGCCGGAGCGCGGCTGCAGCTTGGCAACCAGGTCGGCTGCCTCCTGCTGAATCTGTGCCTTGGTCTTCTCGTCCATGATGCTCTCCTCTTTTGATTTGAACGGTTGTACCAACCGTTGGTTAATGAATCAGGTGTAAATGGGTACCGAGCGATGCACTCGGCAAAAGATGCTTAGCTACGCGAACTAGGCGAAGAACGAAATCACCAGGGCGCAGGCAAGACCCGAAAGGCCGATGAGCGTCTCCATAACGGTCCAGGACTTAAGGGTTGTCTTCTCGTCAATCTCCAGGAACGAGGAGCACATCCAAAAAAACCGGCATCGTTGACGTGCGAGAGGGCCGTGGCACCGCCGCAGATGGCACGCATGGCAGCCGAGCACGCGACCAACGACCAGGTCGTCTGTATCAAAGAGCTCTGCGATGAATCCGAGCGCCTGGCCGAGGCCGGTGAGGATTACTCCGCCGACACCGCGTTCCACAATGCCATTGCCGAGAGCTCCGGAAACCTCGTCGTTCCCCGCCTGATGGGCGTGCTCAAGGCGTCCGTCCCCCTCTTTATCGACGTGACTGGCAAAAAGCTCGTCGAGGAAACTATCCGCACGCACCGCGATGTGGCCGACGCCATCGCCTCGCGCAATCCCACCGCCGCGCACGACGCGATGTATCTGCACCTGGTGTATAACCGCAACATGATTGCGGAGGGAGCAGAAGCAAAAGGCATTTAGGGCCCGACAATAATCTTTCTTTGGCAAAACGCAGGCGGCGGCTGCCCAACACACAGGGCAGCCGCCGCTTTTTGCAATCGATTGGTGCAAAGGGGTTGACTAGAGTTCGCAGGCAACCTTGTAGCCGTCGCCGATGGCGTCGCGAATGTTGCCGCACTTGTTGGCGTCACCCAGCACGTGGGTGGCAACACCGGCAGCGGCAAGGTCGTCGGCCAACTTGGTATTGGGACGATAGCCCATGGCAAGCACCAGCGTATCGGCATCGGCGATGGTGTGGACCTCGCCATCCTTCTCGTAGCTGATGGCGTCCTCGGTAATCTCGGTCACCTTGGCCTCGGTCAGCACGTGGACGCCCTTTGAGAGCATGCGCGTGATGAGCACCGCGCGACCGGCGCCGCCCTCGTTGGCGGCGAGCGTCTTGGTCATCTCGATAACGGTGACATCGCGATTGGCCGGCGACAGGTCGTTGACCAGCGGGGCCAGGTAATCTGCCGTCTCGCAACCGACGGTGCCGCCGCCCACGATGACGATCTTCTTGCCCGGGAAAGCCTTGCCACCCAGTAGGTCGTCAGCTGTCATAACCTGCTTAAAGCCCTGCATGAAGGCCGGAGCGATGGGCTCGGCGCCATAAGCCAGGACGACCTCGTAGCCCGCGTAGTCACGCTGAATGTCCTCGGCAGTAAGCTCGGTACCAAAGACGCACTTCACGCCCGACTCGGCCAGACGACGATACTGATACTTGATCACGCGGGTGAGTTCCTGCTTTGCCGGCGGAACGGCTGCGATGCGCATCTCGCCGCCCGGCTCATCCTGCTTGTCCACGAGCACCACGTTATGGCCGCGCTTGGCGGCAATGTAGGCTGCCTCCATGCCCGCAGGACCAGCGCCCACAACCAGTACGTTCTTGGCCTCGGCAGCAGGCTCGTAGCCGGCCTCGTCGCGCTCAACATCGGGGTTGACGGTGCAGGAGATGCGCTTGCCAAACATAATGCCGTTCAGGCAGCGCAGGCAGCCAATGCAGGGGCGGATGTCGTCGGCGTTGCCGGCAGCGGCCTTGTTGCAGAACTCGGCATCGCACAGATTGGCGCGGCCCATCATGCAGATATCGGCAGCGCCGTCCTCGATCAGCTCCTCGGCGATCCAGGCCTCGTTGATGCGGCCGACGGTGGCGACGGGAATGTTGACGTGCTTTTTAATCTCGCGCGAGCAGGCGGCGTGCGAGGCCTGCTGGGTACCGGCAGCGGGAATCGCGGAGCCGCGCTTGATTGTGGTACCGCCCGACACATGAATCATGTCGACACCGGCCTTCTCCAGGCGACGCGAGACGTAGATCATGTCGTTGAGGGTCAGGCCGCCATCGGTGTACTCATCGCCCGAGATGCGGACGTCGATGATAAAGTCCTTGCCGCAGCGCTCGCGAATCTCGGCGATGACCTCGAGTAAGAAGCGCATGCGGGCGTCGAGCGAGCCGCCGTACTCGTCGGTACGCTTGTTGTAGAGCGGAGTCAAAAAGCCGCCGAGCATGCCGTGGGCGTGTGCCGCATGGACTTCAACGCCATCGACGCCAGCCTTCTGCATACGCACGGCAGCGTCGCCAAACTGATGCGTGAGCTCGTGAATCTCGTCGACCGTGATGGGGCGCGGTGCCTCGCGGGCGTAAGACGGGCCCACAAAGGACGGAGCGATCAGGCGCGGCGTGCCCGGAATGTTAAAGGCCATGTAGGCGGGATGGAAGAGCTGCGGCATGATCTTGCAGCCATACTCGTGGACGGCCGCGGCGAGCTTTTCCCAGCCGGGGATAAACGTGTCGTCGTAGCAGCACATGTCACCCGGCAGATAGGTATAGGTAGGCTCGACCGTCACGACCTCGGTAATGATGAGGCCCACGCCGCCCTTGGCGCGGGCACGGTAATGATCGACCAAGTCGTCGGTCACATAGCCATGATCGGCCAGGTTGGTGGACACCGGCGGCATAAAGACGCGGTTCTTGACCTCGGTTGTACCGACCTTGATCGGGCTAAAGAGCATCGGGTAGGCAGAGGACTCCATACAGGCTTCCTTTCGTTTGAGCCGCTCGGCGGCAGTTGCTAACGTACCTATCGTATCAGCAACTGCCGTATCCGCAGTCAAATATGCCCAAACGCCGGTCGACTAATGAATACCGCGGCCCAAGTCTTCGGCGATTTTGTCGACGCCTTTCAGCGCGGCGCACGTCTTTTTGTTGGAGCAATGCCCCGTGCAAACGCCACCCTGAGCGCAGTCAGCGCAGGTGCCTTTGCGGTAGATGCGCACGCATACCGCGACAAACGCAATACCGATAACAGCCAGTACAACAATATCGATAGGTGCCATAGCAAGCCTCCTCTAGTTAACCACCACTTACTTTACCCCATTCTCCACCTACCAAAAAGGGACAGGTTTATTTTGGTCGGTTTTATCTGCGGAAACGCCACATCTCCCCCACCAAAAAGCCCGAGTGTCGCTGGGACACCCGGGCTCGTGGAAAGGGGTTAATCCTTATTCAGACTTAAGCGGAAACTGCGGTGGAAGCAGTGTTGGTCTCGTCCTCGTCCGTCCAAGCAAACTTAGGCATGGGACGGAAAATCTGGAAGAGCATCGCAACCAGCAGCACAATGGCCACAACCGTCCAGATACCAAACTGCCCAAGGACAAGCAGGTTGTAGAACTGGTTGATGAACAGGCCGATCACCCAAGCGAAGGCGCACTCGTAGCCGATGGCAATCGCGGTCCACTTGCCGGAATCCATCTGGTTGCGGATAGTACCCATAGCGGCAAAGCACGGAGCGCACAGCAGGTTGAAGGCGCCGAAGGCAACGCAAGCGCCCATGGTGGGGAACATGCCGGCAAACGCGGTCCACAGGCTCGGGTCGGTCTCGCCCGCGTCGGCGACGGACAGCAGCGAGCCGGCGGTGGCGACGACGTTCTCCTTGGCGACGAGGCCAGAGACGGTCAGTGCGGTTGCCTGCCAGGTGCTAAAGCCGAGCGGGGCGAAGATCCAGGCGACCAGGTTGCCCAGCATGGCGAGCACGGAGTAGTCCATGAACTCCTCGGGGATGCCGTCCATCGCAGGCAGGAAGCCAAAGGAACCGTTGTAGCTACCAAAGTTGGACAGGAACCAAACCACGACAGTGGACGCGAAGATGACCGTGCCGGCCTTCTTGATAAAGGCCCAGCAGCGCTCCCACACGTGCAGCGCCCAAGAGCGGATCGCCGGGAAGTGGTAGGCGGGAAGCTCCATAACGAACGGCGTCGGGCGGCCGGCGAAGAGCTTGGTCTTCTTGAGCATAAGGCCCGAGGCGATGACGGCAAAGACGCCCAGGAAGTAGAAGAGCGGGCTGATCCACGCCGCGGTGGTGGAAGAGTCGCCGATGATGGAACCCATGAGCAGGGCGATGATCGGCAGCTTAGCGCCGCAGGGGATGAACGTGGTAGTCATGACCGTCATGCGGCGGTCCTTCTCGTTCTCGATGGTCTTGGTGGCCATGACGCCGGGGACGCCGCAGCCCGAAGACACGAGCATAGGAATGAAGGACTTACCGGACAGGCCAAAGCGGCGGAACACGCGGTCCATGATGAAGGCGACGCGGGCCATGTAGCCGCAGTCCTCCAGGAAGGACAGCATGACGAACAGCAGGAACATCTGCGGCACAAAGCCGAAGATGGCGCCCAGGCCGCCGACGATGCCGTCGCAGACCAGCGAATCGACCAGGCCTCCGTCCTCGGTGCCACCCGCCACAAGGGCATCGTGCACCACGGTAGTAATACCCGGAACATAGGGGCCGTACTGTGCCGGGTCGACCGAGTCGGCATTGTCGCCCGCAGCCTCGACGGCCGCGTCGTAGGCGTCGCGGCCCTGACCGAGCACGTACCAACCGTCGGTACCGAAGAGCTGGTCGTTGGTGAAGTCGGTCACCGTGCCGCCCAAGGTAGAAACGGCGATGTAGTACACGCAGAACATGATGACCACAAAGATCGGCAGGCCCAGGATACGGTTGGTAACCACGCGGTCGATCTTCTCGGAAGTGCTCATCTTGGCCGGAGCCTTGGTGAGGCACTCGTCAATGATGTGGGCAATCACGCCGTAACGCTCGCCGGTAATGATGGACTCGGCGTCGTCGTCGCAGTCCTGCTCGCACTGGGCGACCAGCTCCTCCACGCGAGCGGCCTTCTCCTTGGTGAGGTTGATGAGCTTGCAGGCGTCCGCATCGCGCTCAAACAGCTTGACAGCGTAGTAGCGGCGCTTGTTGGCGGGAACGCTCGCCGGCAGATTGTTCTCGATGTGGTCCAGAACGTCCTCGATGGAGGAGTCGAACTTGTGCTCCGGCACCTGGCCCTTGGAAGCAGCGGACTTCTTAACCTGCTCGAAGAGCTCCGTGATGCCCTTATTCTTAAGAGCGGAGATCATCATAACCGGGCAGCCGAGCTTCTTGGAAAGCTTGTCGGTGTCGATCTTGTCGCCGTTCTTCTCGACCAGGTCGGCCATGTTGAGGGCAACGACCACGGGCAGGCCGGTCTCGATGACCTGAAGCGCCAGGTACAGGTTTCGCTCCAGGTTGGTGGCATCGACCACCTGAACGACGACATCGGGCTCGCCGCTCATGAGGTAATCGCGCGAGCACTGCTCCTCGGGGCTGTAGGGGGAAAGCGAGTAGATGCCAGGGAGGTCCGTGATGGTAACGTTCTTGTCGCTTAGGAGCTTGGCTTCCTTTTTCTCAACCGTGACGCCGGGCCAGTTGCCAACGTAGCCGTTGGCGCCGGTGATCAGGTTGAAAAGCGTGGTCTTGCCGCAGTTGGGGTTACCCGCCAGCGCGACATGGATCTGAGAATCCGCCATTCAATCCTTCTTCCTTGTGTGCCTGCGCTGCTTTCTCCGCGCAAGCTGGATAATGTGCTTCAAAGATGCTGCATTAAGTTAGAAAAACCTAACTTTATCTGCAGAAATATGCGCCGCGAGTCCTTACTGGACCTCGACGACGGCGGCCTCCTCCTTGCGGATGGAAAGCTCGTAGCCGCGCACGTTGATCTCGACCGGATCACCGAGCGGTGCAACCTTCACGACCTTGAACGAAGTGCCCTTGATGAGCCCCAGGTCCATAAGGTGGCGGCGAAGCGCACCCTCACCGTGAAGCTTGACGATGGTGGAGCTCTCGCCCACCTTAACGTCACCCAACGTCTTCATTTACTTGTCCCCCTTTCAGTGCGTACAGAAATACCGTCGCTAACCGACGGTCATAATGTGCATGGCAACCTTGGAATCGATACCAAAGCGTGCGCCGAGCACCGTGACGATGATATTGGCGCCACTCGAGCTCACCACGTGGATTTCGTTGCCCTCGACAAAGCCGAGGTCCTTGAGGTGATGCTTCATATCCTCATTGCCCTTTACACGAGACACGCGCACGGTTTCGCCCGCTTTTACCATCGAAAGCGGCATTGCCGGCATCTGCGGTCCGCAAGACATGAGTGGCTCCTAACGTCAGTTCGTCCTCAACATCGACGCGGTAAAAGTTAGCCACATCTATGTTCGCTTTAGTAAACTAACACGTGGTTAACTTTTTGGAAAGGGTCCCCATTCAGATTTCGAAAAAGTTTCCTATACGAAACAAAAGAAGCACCACAAAGACCATCTCTTTGCGGTGCCTTGTCATACCAATTTATGCAACAAAGGGGACTGTCCCCTTGTCACATTGATGCGCTTAGAGCGAGAGGTTTCTGATCGACGTGACGCAGGAGGCCTCATCCACGCCCGAAACGCGGAACACGACGTCTTCGCCACATTCGCCGCAGAGTGCCATGAGCCCTATAACGTCGCGGCCATCGGTGTAGCGGTCACCAATCGAAACCGACACGTCACTACGGTGCTTGGCAATGATGTCATAGAGCAGCGCAACCGGGCGGGCATGTAATCCCAACGGATCTTTAATCGTCTTTGTAAACTCGACCATGTCCCCTCCCGCGACATCGCACATCGGCCGGCAAAACCCAGCCACGTGGTAGTTATTGTAGCGTTAGATGCTTGTTGAGGGCGGGACGGAAATCGCATCCCATTTCGAGCGTCAATGATGGGACACAGTTTCCGCCAGAAGGCTCAACCGGAAAGTGCGACCCGTTATTTGGCTGGATTCTGGGACGCAGTTTCCGCTGAGCGACCCTGGCGGAAAGTACATCCCATTCTGGACGCAAATTCTGGGACGCAGTTTCCGCGACGCCCAGTCAACCTATGCCCTCGCAACGCCCGCGCATAAAAAACGAGGGAAGGCACGCGTCCTTCCCTCGTTACGGGCAATATGTAGCCGCTCGCCTACATCAGGCGCAGGCTGACGTCCTTGAGCTGGGCGCCGCTAACGGCACTCGGAGCGCCCGACATGAGGTCGGAGCCGCTGGCCGTCTTGGGGAACGCCATGACGTCGCGGATGGAGTCGGAGCCGGTGAGCAGCATGCACACGCGGTCCAGGCCCAGAGCGAAACCGCCCATCGGGGGTGCACCAAACTTGAGGGCCTCCATGAGGAAGCCAAACTGAGACTCGGCGCGCTCCTCGGTAAAGCCCAGGAGCTTGAGCATGGACATCTGCATCTCGGCGTTGTGGATACGCATGCCGCCGCCGCCGGCCTCAAAGCCGTCCATGACAAAGTCGTAGGTGCAAGAACCGGCTGCCAACGGGTCGGCCTCGATCTTGGCGATGTCGGTCTCGGTCGGCAGAGTGAACGGCTGGTGCTCGGCGGCATAGGCCTTGCGGTCCTCATCCCAGTGGAACAGCGGGAAGTTGACGACCCACAGGAAGTCGTGGCCCTCGCGCTTGATCTCGAGCGCGTTGGCCATGTGGGAACGCATGCCGCCCAGGATCTCGTCAGAGAGCAGGCGCGGGCCGGCGGCAAACATCACAAGGTCGCCGGGCTCGACGTCCATGCGCTCGCGCAGAGCCGCCATCTCCTCGTCCGAGAAGAACTTGACGATGGGGCTGTTGATGGAGCCGTCCTCGCGGAAAGCGATCCATGCCAGGCCCTTGGCGCCAAACGTGGAAGCCACGCCGGCGAGCTTATCGATCTTGGCACGTGCCCAGGCACCGGCGCCCTTGGCATTGATGGCCTTGACGACAGAGCCCTCCTCGTTTGCCGCAGTCGCAAAGACCTTGAACTTGGAGTTGGCAAAGATGTCGGTCAGGTCGACCAGGTGCATGCCATAGCGGGTATCGGGCTTGTCGGAGCCATAGGTGTCCATGGCCTCCCAGTAGTTCATGCGACGCAGCGGCGTGGGCATCTCGACGCCCATGCGGCCGAAGGCATCGGACAGAACTTCCTCGAGCGCGCTCATAACGTCGTTCTGGTCCACGAAGGACATCTCGATGTCGACCTGGGTGAACTCGGGCTGACGATCGGCACGCAGGTCCTCGTCGCGGAAGCACTTGGCAACCTGGTAGTAGCGCTCGACGCCACCGACCATGAGCAGCTGCTTCAGGAGCTGCGGGGACTGCGGCAGGGCGTAGAAGTTACCCGGCTGAATACGGCTGGGAACGATGAAGTCGCGGGCGCCCTCGGGCGTAGACTTGAACAGGGAGGGCGTCTCGACCTCCATGAACTCACGGTTGTGCAGCGCCTCGCGAATGGCAAAGGTAAAGTCGGAGCGCAGCTTGAGGTTAGCCATCATCTCGGGACGGCGGAGGTCCAGATAGCGATAGCGCAGACGGGTGTCCTCGCTGGTCTCGATGCCGTCCTCGATCTGGAACGGCGGGGTGACGGACGTGTTGAGCACCTCGGCGTGGTCGGTCAGGACCTCGATCTCGCCGGTCGCGAGCTTGGTGTTGGTGGTCTCCTCGCCACGGGAGCGCACGACGCCGTGGATCTTGATGGGCCACTCGGGACGCATGGTCTCGGCGATCTTAAAGGCGTCGCCGTCGGAGTGCTCGGGGTCGAAGGTGAGCTGCGTGATGCCCTCGCGGTCACGAAGGTCGCAGAAAATAAGGCCGCCGTGGTCACGGCGACGGCTCACCCAACCGGTGAGGGTGACCTCTTCGCCCACGTTCTCGCGGCGAAGCTCGCCGCAGGTACGGGTGTGCATGGAATGCTCGTCGATGGGACGGGTCTGGCTCATACCAGTGATCCTCCTTTATGGATCTGTGCCGCCCCGTGTCGTTCCGGGCGGCGTCGTACAGATTTGCCCAGCCTGCGTAAACCGCGCAGCCAGACATGGCGTTCTATCTTATCGCACCTGTGTCGATGTGCCGCGGAAAAGTAACTCTTGCCCAAAGACTTGACGGAGACGAAACAATTGACGCACCGCGGCCGTCGCCAAGGCGCGCCACGTGCGACAATGTGCCCCAATACAACTGCACTCGGAAAGGCCCGCCATGACTGCACGCCTCATCGTTATGGATATCGACTCCACACTCATCAACCAGGAGGTCATCGACCTGTTGGGCGAGGAGGCCGGCGTAGGCGAGCAAGTTGCGCAAATCACCGAGCGCGCTATGCGCGGCGAGCTGGACTTTAAGCAAGCGCTCGAGAAGCGCGTGGGGCTGCTCGCCGGCCTGGACGAGAGCGTGTTCGAGCGCACGTTTGAGCGCGTGACGTTTACCCCCGGCGCGCTGGAGCTTGTGCGCTCGGCGCACAGCAAGGGCTGGAGGGTCGGCGTGGTAAGCGGCGGCTTCCACGAGGTCGCTGACAAGATCGTGGCTGCCGCGGGTATCGACTTTTGCCTCGCTAACCGCCTGGAGGTCGTGGACGGCAAGCTCACCGGTAAGTTGGCTGCCGACATTGTGACCAAGGAGTCCAAGCTCATCCAGCTGCTGGACTGGGCAGTTGAGTGCGGTGTCGACATGACCCATACCGTGGCAATCGGCGACGGCGCCAACGACATCCCCATGATCCAGGCCGCGGGCACTGGCATCGCGTTTTGCGCCAAGCCCAAGACGCGCGAGGCAGCCCCGTTTGCCATCGACGAGCGCAACCTGATGCTCGCCATGGACATCATCCTGCGCGACTAGCCGATCTGTCTAACAATTGAATCAGTCTGTCCTATAGTTTCCGAACAATTTTGTCTTAGTGTTCGGAAAAACACCCTTTGAGTGCTAGACTTTGCGCCGTCGAAGGGAACATATATGGATAAGCGAGATCTAGAGCAGCTACTGAGCGATGTTGCCGGCGGATCAGTCACCCCTGCCGACGCCCTCACACGCATCCAGACGGCTCCGACCGCCGATTTAGGCTTTGCGCAGCTCGATCTTTCGCGCGGAGTGCGCCAGGGAGCCGGCGAGGTTGTCTACGGTGCCGGTAAAACCGCCGAGCAAATTGCCGCCATTATCGAAGCGCTGCGCGATGCCGGCCAGGAGCGCATCCTGGTCACGCGCCTGGATGCCGAAAAGGCAGCCCGCACCTCGGAGCTCCTCGGCAACGGCATCGACCTGGGATATGTCCCGGACGCGCAGCTCGCCCTCGTGGGCGGCAAGCCCTCCCCTACCGGCAACGGACGCATCGTCGTCGCCTGCGCCGGCACGAGCGACCTGCCCGTCGCCGAGGAAGCCGCGTTGACGGCCGAGTTCTATGGCAACGAGGTCGACCGCCTCTACGACGTAGGCGTCGCCGGCCTGCACCGCCTACTCGCGCATGCCGAGGAACTTGCCCAGGCACAGGTGGTCATCGCCATCGCCGGCATGGAGGGCGCGCTGGCGAGCGTTATCGGCGGTCTGGTGAGCTGTCCGGTCATCGCCGTTCCCACCAGCGTTGGCTACGGCGCAAGTTTTGGTGGCGTAGCTGCACTGCTCGCCATGCTCAACTCCTGTGCCAGCGGCGTTTCGGTCGTCAATATCGACAACGGCTTTGGCGCCGCTTACCAGGCAAGTCTTATCAATCATCTGAGCGCCGGCACACCCCGCGCCCGCTAAGGAGCATTCCATGTCCAATCATCAGCACACGCTTATCATCGACGGCACCTCGGGCATCAGCGGCGATATGACCGTCGCGGCCCTGCTCGACCTGGGCGCCAGCGAGGAGCACCTGCGCGAACAGCTCGCCACACTGCCGGTCGACGGCTTTACGATCGCCGTCACGCGCGTAAACAAGCATGGCATCGACGCCTGCGATTTCGACGTTCAGCTGGCAGAAGAGCTCGAGAACCACGACCACGACATGGCATGGCTCTACGGCAACGAAGCAGCTGCCGAGCACACGCACGAGCACGAGCACGAGCACCACCATCATGACCATGACGAGCATGAGCACTGCCATGAGCATGATCATGAGACCCACGGCCATGGCCACGAGGGTCACCATCACGCCCACCACCATCACCACCGTTCTTTGGCGGACGTCACCGCTATCATCGACGGCTCGCAGCTAAGCGATGGCACCAAGCGTCGCGCCCTCGCCATTTTTTCCGTACTCGCCGCCGCCGAGGCCAAGGCTCACGGCAAAACGCCCGAGACCGTCATGTTCCACGAGGTGGGCGCCGTCGACTCCATCGTCGACGTCTGCTCGGTCGCTATCTGCCTCGATGACCTGGGCATCGAGGATATCGTGGTCGAGTCGCTTTCCGAGGGCCACGGCACCATCCACTGTGCCCACGGCCTCATGCCCATTCCCGTCCCCGCTGTCGTCAACCTGTGCCAGGCGGGCAATATCGCCCTCACGCCTGCACCGGTCGCCGGCGAGCTCGTGACGCCCACGGGCGCCGCCATCGTCACCGCGCTGCGTACGTCCGAGCACCTGCCGGCCCGCTACCGCATCGAGGCCGTCGGCTACGGTGCCGGCAAGCGCCCCTACGAGGGTTGCTCCGGCACGCTCCGTTGTCTGCTCGTTCACGTGGATGCATAGCCATGGATGCCCGCAAAGAAAAAAGCCGCGCCGCCATCGTCGCGGCATTCTCTGAGCTCCTGCGCGAAGAGGACTACGGCAAGATCACCGTCGGCGACATCATCGCGCGCGCTCACGTAGGCCGCGCGACATTCTACGGCCTCTTTAAGAGTAAAGACGACCTACTGTCCGAGCTCGTGAGCGGCATCTGCGCCCACGCCCTCGACGACGATGGCACGCCGCTCGACGACCCACTCGTGCAGGTCGAACATATCCTCAACAACCTCTGGGAGCGCCGTCAGGGCGTACGCGCTCTCGTAGCCGGCGCCGGCTCACGCGTCTTCGCCGACTGTCTCCGCAAGACCATCATGTCACGAGCAGCCGAAACCGTCCCCGTCGACCCCGCAGGCCCCGCCAGCGCCATGGACCGCAGCTTCTTACTGCACCACATAGCCTCAAGCTTCGTAGCAACCGTCCAATGGTGGGCCTGGCACAATTTCCAAGCAGATAAGGCCGATGTGGCAAAAGATTACCTATCAGCCATAAAACCCCTCTTCAACTAAGTAAGTAAGCCTCTCATCCCAAAGCACCGCCCCACCCCAAGGCGCCACGCATCCCAAAGTGTCACTCGCACCTCAAAGCGCCTAACAACAAAGTGCCCACCACATCCAAATTCAGATACATATGTTGGTTGCTTGTTCGAACGCAACTGGATTCCCGCAGGGTCCGGCATAGGTTAACTTTCCGCCGCACTCCGCAGGACGCAAGAAGCTCCCGCCGCACGAAGTGCGCAGCGGGAGCTTCTTGCATGTCCGAGGACGCGGCGGAAAGTTAACCTATGCCGGACCCGGGCGTTATATCAATTGTCTTGGACTAGAACATGCCCAAGAAACCGTGCACAAACAGCGCGGCCAGAGCGGCACCGACAAACGGAGCGATGCCAGGAACAAGCAGGCCGTACTTCCAGCTGTTGTCAGCCTTGTTCTTAATCGGCAGCACCTGATAGGCCATGCGAGGACCAAGGTCACGGGCCTGGTTCATGGCGAAGCCAGTGATACCTCCCATGCCCATGCCAACAGCCCAAACGATCAGACCGACGCAGATAGCGAGCATCAGGACGTTCTCGCCAGCACGGTTAGCAGCAGCAAGGATGGCGCTGATGAACACAAAGGTGCAGATAGCCTCGCAGAAGAAATTACGGGCATAGTTCGTACCCTCGGTGGTGGGGTTGGTCGAGAAGATGTTGCGCTGAGCAATGGGATCGATGACACCATCGGAAGCCTTGAACTCATCGGCATACATCAACCATGCGATCACGGCACCCGCAAAGCCGCCGAGCATATCGGCAATCATGAAGGGGATGCAGCTGCTCCACGGCACCAGACCGACGATGCACTGGGCAAGCACCATAGCCGGGTTCATGCACACGGCGCCACCAAAGACAAACAGGCAGACCGAGATGCCAAAAGACCAAGTGGTGATGGCAAACATATGGCCGGAGCCCTGATACTTGGTACCCTTAAGCACGGTATCGCAGTGCACGCCCACGCCAAAGATGATCATGAGGGCCGTTGCGCCGAATTCGCAGAGGAGTTTGGTAAGCATAAAACCTTATCTTTCTTGTCGGTTATAAACGATTCGTTTAGGCCGCGTACTAGTGCTGTGCGACGACAACGCCCAGGCCATCGGGAATGACGGCCACCTTGGCATCGGCACCCTTCATCTCAAAGGCGAGCTTGAGCGCCTCATCGAGGGTGTTGACCGGCGTCATGTGCATATCCTTGATCATCTGGTGATCGCACAGGTCGGTGACCATGATCACAGGGTGATGCGCCAGGATGCGGGCAAAGATCTGGCTCGTCCACTGGTCGGGCAGGGTCTCGTCCTTAGGACGGTCGATGCAGGCACGCTCAAACTCCGCCGGATCGTTGTCGGCGATGTTGTGATAGAAGCCCTCGCCACCGTGACCGTCGGCACAGCCGGCGACGTCGATGATCACGCCGCCCTCGGGAAGCGTAGCCTCGGCAGAGCACATGCCCTTCACGGCCTGATAGATGTTCTGGTCGAGCGGGTAGCCGCCGTTGGTGGTAATGGCAATCTCGCACTCGACGGGCTCAACGCCGGCAAGGCTCTTCACGAACTCGCAGCCAGCCTCGTGCGCCTTGTGGATGTCGCCGGCAAAGGAGCCGATGACCTCGTGCTTGCCGTTGAGCACCACGTTGAGCACAAAGGCAAGGTGAGCCATCTCGGCAGCGGCAAACATGTCCTCGCTCACGTGGTTGTGGCACAGGTTGCCGGCACGCGAATGGGAATCGTTCACAAACTGACCGTTGTGGTTGTACATGATGGTCTTGTAGCTGGCGATGCCAGGCAGGACGGACTTGCGGCTACCAGAGAAACCGGCAAAGAAGTGCGGCTCAATAAAGCCCTCGGCAAGCAGCAGATCGCAATCGGCAGCAATCTTGTTGATGATGCACTCGCCGCCAGAAGGCAGGGTGCCGATCTTTTTCATCATGCTGTCATCGGTCGCGACGTGCATAACGATTTCCTCGTTGGCAACGATCTCCTCGCCGTACTTGTTGACGAGTTCCTCATGCGTCGACGGACGATGCATACCCGTAGCAACCAAAATGCGCACGCGAGCCTCGGGCGCAGCGGAATGGATGTGATGCAGCAGAATAGGCATCGTCACACGCGAGGGAACGGGACGCGTATGGTCGGAGCTAATGATGACGATATCCTTCTTGCCAGCACAAAGCTCCTCGAGCGACGGCGAGCCATAAGGGTTGGCAAGCGACTCCCCTACCAGCTCTTCCTGCGATTTCGTGGTCTTAAACTCGTTTTGATGACCTTCCATCACACCCGCGAAGTTCTTATCCTCGAGCTCCAGATGCAACGTCTTGTGGTCAAACGGCAGTTCACATTCAAACAATGACGAGCGCCCTCTTCCTTTTCAACTGACACACTAGATAAACCGTTGGAAGGATACGCCGCTCACCGAAAAACACCACCGTCCACCGACTCATTAACACAACGTTCATATTTGA
Organism: uncultured Collinsella sp.; assembly: GCA_905209455.1. Lineage (GTDB taxonomy): Bacteria > Actinomycetota > Coriobacteriia > Coriobacteriales > Coriobacteriaceae > Collinsella. Next base: position 14,972 of record CAJLTA010000001.1, on the reverse strand, counting down.
CCCACAACAAAACGGCCGCGACCCCAAACGGGACCGCAGCCGCCTGTCAAAGACACTATAGACAGGATGATTTACGCAGCGCCGAGGCAAACATCTAGTCCGAGACGTACGCACGTAAGCCATTTTGCATAAATTCGTTAATTAATTGCATAAGATGGCGCATGGATTTCTGGCCATAACTGGGTAGTACCCTCCGGAGCGTGCATTTTTGCGAGTATTCAGCATCGCGGGATAAGATTTTGGTGCCAAAAATCTTTCAAAAGGTAGATAGTCCTCATGACTCGACCCATCTGGATAGCATGCGGCGAGAAACCAGCCATATATGATCGTCGCCAAAGCCCAATCGTCGTGCAAAAGCATCAACAAAGGCAGCGAAAGCCGGCTATGGCCTTATGCATCAATCTTTGGCTGCTGAAAACTCCGTTTTTTGCACGTCGCCCCAAGCACCACCCTCACCCAGCGGCTGATCCGCCGAAGACCGGACATCGCAGGGCCCGCCATTAGTTTACTTTTAGGCACACTCCGCAGGACGCAAGAAGCCCTCGCCGCACTCCACGCTATGCGCGAAGCGCGCCTTATTCCCTTCAGCTTTAATCCCAGAAGACCGAGGACGAAGGGACCCGATGGGTTTCCCCCTGAATGCATTCCGCAGCACGAAGCCCCCTTATCCGCAGCTCCGAAGGAGCAGGATAAGGGGGCTTCAAGTGCGAGGACGCATTCAGAGGGAAACCCATCGGGCCCCGGTGAGAGCCACAGGGCTATCGATTACCCCGTGTTCTGCAGTCCTGCCGAGACGCCGGTCACAGTCGAAAGAATCAGGCTCATGTACTCGGCCTTCTTCTCCTCGGCCATCTCGTCCTGGTTCATACGCACCTCGCGAAGGGCGCGGACCTGGGCGATGGACAGGGCGTCGACGTAGGGGTTACGGACGCGGACGGCGCAGCCAAGCACGCGGCGGCGCTGCAGCGGCCACTCGTCACCGACGATGGCAAGGACCCACTTACGGGTGAGCTGCATCTCGGTAAAGACCTTCTCGGACAAATCCTGGCGATCGCCCAGGTGCAGATACATCTTGGCGATGCGCTGATCGGTCTTAGCGATCGACATCTCGATGTTGTCGATGAACGTGCGGAAGAACGGCCACTCCTGGTAGGCAGCCTTGAGCTGGTCAAGATCGCCAAGCTGCTCGCAGGCGGTGCCCAGGCCGTACCAAGCGGCAAGGTTAATGCGCGCCTGGCTCCAGCTGAAGATCCACGGAATGGTACGCAGGTCATCGAGCGACTTGGCGCCCAGGCCGCGCTTAGCGGGACGCGAGCCGATCGGCAGCAGACCGACCTCGGTCAGCGGCGTCACGGTCGAGAACCATGGCGTAAAGTCCTCGGTGTTCAGCAGGTCCAGATAACGCTCGTGGCTTGCGGTGTTGAGCTTCTCGGCCATATCCCAGAACTTCTGAGTGGTCTCGGTGTTGGTCTTCTCGACACTCGGGGCCGACTGCAAAAGCGTTGCGGCGGCAACGGACTCAACATGGCGCTGAGCCAGCGTGCGGTTGCCGTAACGGGCAAAGATGACCTCGCCCTGCTCGGTGAGCTTAAAGAAGCAGTTGACCGAACCCTTGGGCTGCGCCAGCACGGCCTTGTTGGCCGGGCCGCCGCCACGGCCCACGGCACCGCCGCGGCCGTGCATGAGCACCAGGTCGATATCGTTCTTCTCGGCCCACTTGGCGATGCGCTCCTGCGCGGAGTGCAGCGCGAGCATGGCCGTGGTAGGACCGGCATCCTTGGAGGAGTCGGAATAGCCCAGCATGACCTCCATGCGGCGGTTGGTCTGGGCAAGGCGCTTCTGCACCACGGGCAGCGTAAGCATCTGGTCGAGCACGTCAACGCAGCCCTCGAGGTCCTCGAGCTGCTCGAACAGCGGGATCACGTCGAGCTCGGGGACATCCTCCTCGTGTGCGAAGGACAGGTGGGCAAGCTCAAAGACGTCGGCCACATGCTGGGCGCTCTTGGTAAACGAGATGATGTAGCGATGCGCCATCTTCTTGCCGTAGCGCTTTTGGATGGAGCCGATAGCGCGGAAGGTATCGATGACCTCGCGCGTCATGGGCTGCAGGTCGCCATGGATACCGTTCTCGTGGATATCCTTAAGGGCGCGGGCATGCACCACGGAGTGCTGACGGAACTCCATCTCGACCATGTGGAAGCCGAAGGACTCGACCTGCCAGATGATGGTCTGGACCGGACCGTAGGCGGCACGGACGGCACCGCAGGCAGCAAGCGAACGCTGGACGACGCGCAGGTCATCCAGGAACTCGTCGGCGCTGTGGTACATGGTGTCGGTGATACGGCGCACGGTGGCGTTCAGACGGTCGGCCATGACGAGCATGACGGCGCGATGCGGCTCGTGCTCGGAAATCAGCTCGGCGCGGGCCGTGTACTGGGTACTCATCTCGACCTGATGGTTCCACAGGTTGATGAGCTCGGCAGACGGCTTGCTGTAGGTGGCCTCGAGCGTGAGGTTGCGGCCGATGCGGCGGCACTTGTCCTCGAGCTTGAGCACCATGTGGGTAAAGTACTTGGCGGCAACCTCACGGCTCACCTTGGCGGTGACGTTGGGGTTACCGTCGCGGTCGGAACCGATCCAGCTGCCGGGATGGAAGAACGCCGGGCACAGCGGCGGCACGGTACCGGCCTTGTCGCCCAGCACCCAGTCGTCAAAACGACGATAGATGACGGGGATAACGTCGAACAGCGTGTTATCGAAGATGTCGATGATGGTATCGGCTTCCTCGACCGGCGTGGGCTTCTTGAGCGCGATGGGGCTCGTACGCACCAGGGCGTCGATCTCCTGCAGCATATGGCGCTCGTTCTCCACCAGGTCGGAGCCGCCCAGACGCGGACGCTCCTCCAGCAGGTTGGAGATACGGCGAATCTTGCCCTCGACGGCCTTACGACGGGCCTCGGTGGGATGTGCGGTAAAGACAGGGTGGAACTCGAGCTTGCCGAGCAGCTCATTGGCACCCTCGACGCCCATCTCGTTTACCAACTGGTGATAGGCGACGGTGAGTTCGTTGGCGGGATCGACCTCGGTATCGGTCGATGCGCCGGCCTCGCGCTCGCGCAGCTGCGCCACACGGTAGTTCTCCTCCGACAGGTTTGCCAAGTGGAAGAAGCTCGTAAAGGCGCGAACGATGACCTGCTGCTTATCAAGCGGCAGGCTGTCAATCAGATCGACGACTTCGCGAAACGCCACGGCGGTGGGCTCGTCGGCAGTGGGCACGCCCTGTTCGTCAACGGACTCGTCGGCAGCGCGGCTACCGGGGTTGCCAGCATTGGCCACAATCTCGGCCGACAGGATCTTGTCGAACAGGTCCGCGATCTCAGGATCATACTCGCTAAGCACACGACGCTCCAGGCGCAGGAACAGCGCCAGATTGTCGCGCAGCTCCTCGGGGATCTCGATCTCGGCGAGACGCTCCCTGGACTCGGCATTCGAGCCGATTCGGTTAACGAGGCGGTTGACCACGGCAGCGACGCGCGCCGCGGCTTCGGGTACAGACTGGTTGCTTAGGTTCTCAGCCACGTTTCCTCCCATTCCTCCTTCTATGCACGTAACATGCGGTATTCATTATAGGCGCTTGAGAAATACTTTCGACACTGATTGCGCTTTACCACACAAAAGTATTTTCTGCATTGCAAGGGTTTTTGCCCCAAATGGTCGTATTTCTCGGTGGGCGGCATATGCAAACGAGGGCATTCCGCATAAATGCGAAACACCCCCGTAACAATCGCTCGGCGCAAGCGGGACGTGTCAGCGGACCCGCAGCTCAAAAATCATACGCTACAGGCGCTCGCGAACCGCCTCGACAACGTTGGCCAGATCGGCAAGGACCTCTTCATGGCTCTCCATGTCGCGCACCTTGACCTTGCCGGCGGCAAGCTCGTCGCCGCCCAGGACCAGGATGAGCTTGGCGCCTACCTTATCGGCCTGCTTAAACTGAGCCTTGAGCGAACGACCCTGATAGTCGGCCTCGGTCACGATACCTGCGGCGCGAAGCTCCTGCGTAATGGCAAAGACGTTCTGGCGCAGCTCCTTGCCGGCGTTGGCGACATAGACGCACGGGGCCTCATCGGCACCCAGATCGCTGCCAAAGGCCTGCAGGGCCAGCAGGGCGCGCTCAAAACCGACGGCAAAGCCGACGCCCGCCGTGGGCTTGCCACCCTCGAGCTCGACCAGGCCGTCGTAGCGGCCGCCGCCACCGATGGAACCGACGCCGGCGCCGGGAGCCTCGACCTCAAAGACAGTGCGGGTGTAGTAGTCCAGACCACGCACCAGGGTGGGATCCTCGACATACTCGATACCGGCGGCATCCAGATAGCGCTTGACCTGCTCGTAGTGCTCGCGGCACTCGTCGCACAGGTTGTCGCCCATCAGCGGGGCCTCGGCCATGATCTCGCGGCAGTGGTCGTTCTTGCAGTCAAAGGCACGCAGCGGGTTGAGCTCGGCGCGCTCGCGGCACTCATCGCACATCTCGTCTGCGTGATCGAGGATAAACTGCTTGACTTGCTCGCGGTAAGCCGGACGGCACTGAGCGTCGCCCATCGAGTTAATGAGCAGACGAAGCTTGGAAAGATCGAAGCCCAGGCGCTTGTAAAACTCCATGAGCATGATGATGCACTCGGCGTCTGCCGCCGGATCGGGAGCGCCGAGCCACTCGATGCCCACCTGGTGGAACTGGCGCAGGCGGCCCTTCTGGGGACGCTCGCCGCGGAACATGGCCTCGGCGTAGTACGCCTTAAACGGCGTGGAGCCCTGGGGCACCAGATTGTTCTCGACGACAGCGCGCACCACGCCGGCCGTGCCCTCGGGGCGAAGCGCCAGGCGCTGCTTGGGCTTGAGTTTGGTGTCGGTGCCCTCGGTAAAGACGCGCTCCAGGTTGGCACCGCTGAACACGCGGAACATTTCCTTGCGCACGACGTCGGTCGACTGGCCGATACCGTGGACAAACACGTCCACCTGCTCGATCGCGGGCGTCTCGATGGGTTTAAAACCAAACGGCTCGAACACGCCGGCCGCAATCTGCTGCATCTTTTGCCAGGCGCGCATCTCGGCGCCGATAAGGTCGCGGGTTCCCTCCGCCTTCTGTGCCTGCATGGGCAAACACCTTTCTTTTGTATCGCGTCATAGGTAACGGTCATTATACGGCACAAACACAAACAGCGGTGGCGCGTCTGACCGAACGAGGGTATGGGGACTCGTTCGGCCAGACGCGCCGCCGCTGTTTGTGATCCCTTTTCCTCCGTCCCCTTCGGATCACGTGATTCCTTGGGGACGGAGGAATAGGGATCGTCCTTTGGCCTGCGGCGACCTTGGAAACCGAATGATGGTACGAGCATCCATTCGGCTCCCAAGACCGCCGCGGGCAGAGTTGGGTGAGCCGGCAAACGCGGCAGCGTGCTTACTCCCCCGCCACGCTCGCGCGCAGCTTGGCGGCGATGGGCTCGGATACCAGCAGGAACACGAGCATGACCACGGAGCACGCCAAGCACACGATCCAGGTGCTCGCAAAGGAGCCCGTGGCGTCGAACAGCACGCCCGAGACAATGGCGCCCACGGTGCCGCCGACCATCTCGAGCGAGGTGATGGTACCCGTGACCTTGCCGAGGTCGGCCATGCCAAACTGCTTGGACGCGGCAATAGTAGGCGTGATGGTGCCCATGCACGTTCCGACGCCAAAGCTCACGGCAGCCACGATGGGACCAAGATCGGTCGCGGGGAAGCACAGCGCCACACAGGCGACAATACACGCAACGGATCCCAGCACGTTGCCAAAGCGCAGGCCAAAGCGATCGTAGATGGCGCCGAGCGAAATCTTGGCGATAACGACGGTGACCATATAGGCCGAAAGCACCGTACCGGCCCACATGGGATCGTGGCCGCCCGTGACGATCTTGGCGCCGTTGACGGTAACGCTCGTCATGTTGGTGACTTGGTTGGGCAAGATGGCGCCGTTAACGAGACCCATAAAGAGGAAGGCGACGACAAGCAGCCAAAACGCCGGGCTCTTCTTGATGCGAGACCAGCCGACGCTAACCTCGGGCGCCGTGTGCTCGTCCTTGTCGCCAGCCGTCGAGACGGACGGATCGTCCGGGTTCTCGCCGAGCGGCTTAAGGCCGATCTCGGAAGGCTTAGTGCGGAAGGAGTAGGCCGTGATGGGCAGTGCCGCCACCATGCAGACGGCAGCGAGTACCAGGAACGCAGAGCGCCAGCCCACACTCACGATAAGCGAGCTCACGATCGGCGAGAGAATAGCGCCGCCAAAGCCCGAGCCCGAAAGTGCGATGGAGATGGCAAGGCCTCGCTTGGCGGTAAACCAGTTGGCGGTCACTAGGCTGATGAGCAGGCGGGTCGAGGCCACAGCGAAGCAGCCCGAAACGGCAAAGAGCACGTAGACCTGCCACAGCTCACCGACAAAGCTCATGCTGGCAAGAACGGCAGAGGTAGCGATAACGGTGAGCGAGCCCAATACGCGGCCACTCACCTTATCGGCAACATGGCCAATGACAAGCGATCCGATAACGCTCACCACGGTAGAGATCGCATTGGAGATGTTGTACTGCGCAAGAGATATTCCCAAGTCGCTGACGATGAGCGGCTGGAACAGGTTCATGCAGTTGACGAAAATCGTGTAGCACGTGGCCATGATCACGAAGCCGGAGGCCACCACGAGCCAGCCGGGGAAGAACTTACGCTGCTGGGGCATACTGCTCCTTATTTAACAAACGAATAGCCGGCGCCGGGCGCCGGTAGTGCCCAAGATTGCCTTGAAAGACAAGGGCATAGGCCTTACGGCCATGCCCGCAGGCTTGAAAGGCAAGGTTGGGTGCTACCGGTGGTCGGCGATATAGCCCAAAGCGACGGCGGTATAAGCCGCAGCACCGAGCGGCAGCTCGGCATCGTTAAAACGTGCCTTGGGATGGTGCTGGGCAAAGTGTTCGTCCGTGTCGGTTACGGCCGCGCCCACGGTAAAGTACGCACTCGGAATCTCGCTCGAGATAAGCGCGAAGTCCTCACTCGCCATGGCATGGAAAAGCGGCAAGAAAGCCGCCTTGGGCAGCACTGCGCCCACGTAGCCAAGCGACACCTGAGTCATATCGCTGTCGAGTACAAGCGGCGGAACATCCGAAAGCGTCTCGATGGTCGCCGACGTACGATATGTTGTGGCAACGCCGTTTACGACCTCCGCGATGCGGGTCTTGAGGTGCTCCATGAGCTCGACGTCAAAGCCGCGCAGCGTGCCTTCGAGCACGCAGGTATCTGGGATGACGTTGGCCGCTTGGCCACCGGCAAACTTACCCACGGTCAGTGCGACCTCCTTGGCCGCCGGCACTTCGCGAGCGATAAGCTCCTGGAGCGCCAGATGCACATGCACGCCGGCCGTGATGGGGTCGATGCAAATCTCGGGGCTCGAGCCATGGCCGCCCTTGCCCTGAAGCGTGATACGAAAACCGTACACGCCCGAGAGCGCCGGGCTGCCGTAGAGCACCAGGCCGAGCGGCGACTGGCTATTGACATGCATGGCAAAGGCGACCTGAGGACGCGGGTTCTGCAGCAGACCGTCGGCGATGGCGGCGCGGGCACCCTCAAAGGTTTCCTCGCCCGGCTGGAACAGCAACTTGACCGTAGCGTTGGCATCAACAAGCTCTGCCTCGCGCGCTTTGAGCATACGAGCCGCACCAAGCAGCGCCGTCGCGTGCATATCGTGACCGCAAGCGTGCATGCAGCCGTTGGTGGATGCAAAGGACTCGCCGGATTCCTCGGCAACGGGCAGGGCGTCCATGTCGCCACGCAGCATGATGACCGTACCGGCCTGCTCATTCGTGCAGATGCCATTGCCTTGGGCCGCGGCGGCACCGGCGCCGACAAGGCCCACAACGCAGGAACCATCGACGAGCGTAGCAAATGGGATGTCCATCTCGGTCAGGCGCGCTTGGATATACGTAGAGGTCTGCGGGAGGCTATTACCCAGCTCGGGCATCTGATGTAAATCGTGTCGCCACGCAGCGAGCTCGTCTGCAAAAGCCTGAGCTTCTGCAACAAGACCGTCACCGATAGCGGTCTGCGCCGCCGCGGTGGCCTTGGGCGCTGATTGCGGTTGAAGATCGGACAGTGCTGGTGCCATAGATGCCCTCCAGTAACGTTTTTGCAGCAAGCACTTTGATAGCGTAAAGTGCAAGGTACTACTTTAAGGGCGACGCATAAAAAATGCCGCCCCGGGAGGCGGCGCAACAAATTGTTTACAATTGCGGACGCGGCTTTCGACGCAAAAAATCGAAATGCGTCTCGCTCAAGATAATCGAAAGAAAGATGAGCGCGAAGCCGGCGAGCAGGCGCGAGGTGAGCGCCTCCCCCATCAGCAGCACCGAGAACAGCACACCCGAAGGCGACTCCATCGAAAGGAGCAGCGAGCCCGTTGAGGCCGGGACATGCGCCAGGCCGACGTTTTGGATGAGCAGAGCCACACACGTACAGCCCACCGATAGAAACGCCATCACACCGATAAAGCTCGGCGTCCACACGGACAGCGGCGCTTGGGTCTCGAATAACAGCGACGAGATCAGGCTCAGCACGCCGTTGCCCACAAACATCCAAAACGTGATGACGTTGATGTCCATCTTGCGGCCATACTTGGCGGTCACCGCCATCTGGATGGCAAAGAAGACCGCACCGCCCAGTGTGATGACATCGCCGACATTGAACTCGACGCTATCGAGCGCCACCAGACCAATGCCCGCCAGGCACAGCAACGCGGCGCCCAAGTTGTAACGAGTAAGCTTTTCGCCGCTTAGGACGTAGCTCGCAAACGGCACGAAGATGCAATAGGTACCCGTCAAAAATGCACTCTTGCCCGCCGTGGTCTGTGCCAGGCCAATCGTCTGCAAACCGTACGCGCCCCACATAAGTGCGCCCATACCAAGTCCGACGATAAGGTTGCGGGCATTAAAGTGCGCGATGATGCGTTTGTGGAAGATGGCGAACATAACCAGCGAAGCCGGAAGAAAACGAATATAGAGCAGTTCGAACACCGGAATGGTGTCGAGCGCATCTTTCATGGTGGTAAAGGAATAGCCCCAGATGACCGCCACCGATAGCAGCAAGACCTTCCAGAAGAACGGGGAACGCGCGCCGGCGCCGCGGGAGGTGCCGCCGGCGCCCAGGTCCTCCCGTGCGACAGGGCTATCGGGCATGTTTTCGATTTCGTTGGCAGCGTATTGGGCCATGGAACATCCTCACACTCAATCTGGGCGTGGTGTCCGCACGCGTATGGCTGCGTGCCGCCTCATGGTCAAATAAAAACGGGGCGCACCGGACCCCCGGCACGCCCCGCTACTGTAGCAACAACCGGCGTTGCATCGCAATCCAGCCCACTAAAGCGTTTTGTTCCGCCGTTCTACCGAACGGCGGACCGGCCGGGGGGGAGCCGCATTCACGCCAATCTGACGTTCAATTTCAAGGGCGCGACCAGAAGGTCAGCGCCCTTTCATTTCACGTCACCTTGGCGCAAATGCGGCTCGCTCGCTGGCATTAGTGCTACATCAGCGTTAACGTTGCCGCACTAAATTAGCTTTGTCGACTCCAGCTTTTCGATGATCCAGTCGTTGACTTTGATGACCGGACGGCGGAAGACGACGCCCAGGGCCAGCGACGGAATCAGATAGCTCGCCAGAATACCCAGCTCAACCCAGTACTCCATATGGTAGGCGCCTGCCATGGCAGCATGCATGGCGTTGATGCCGTGAGTGAACGGCAGGAACGGATAGATCGCCTGGAACACAGGACCGGTCATCTCGATGGGGAACGTGCCGCCCGAACCGCCGACCTGCATGACCAGCAGCACGACGGCGAGCGCCTTGCCGATATCGCCAAACGAAACCGTAAGCGTGTAGACGATATTGGAGAACACGAGACTCGCGACCCAGCCCGCCAGCACAAACTGCAGCGGGTCGTCGCACTGGATGCCAAAGAACAGGATGTCGCCCGCACACACGAGCGTTGCCTGCAGCAGGGCCAGACCGCCAAAGAACAGGTAGCGGCCCAGGTAGATCTCGTGCAGGCGCACGGGGATGAGCTCGTTGATAAGCTCATCGTCAACCGAGACCTTCATCATGGCCGCCAGCACGATCGAGCCGACCCAGAGCGACAGAATCGTGTAGAACGGCGCCATGGCCGAGCCGTAGTTGCGGATCGGATAGACCGGCTTGCGATCGAGCGCGACGGGGCCGGAAAGCGACACGGCCAGACCCTCGGGATCGTTGCCAATCATCGTCTTGATCGTGGCGAGGTCATCCGACATCAAGGCGCCGTCGAGCTCGTCCTTAAACGCACTGATCTTGTCCGACGCCTCGCCCAGCTGATCAGAAGCCTTGTTGACCAGCTTTGCAGCCTTGGAGAGGCCCTTTGCCAGCGAACCGGATGCGTCGGTCAGGCCGCCTACGGCGCTATCCAGGTCGCCCGAGATGCCATCAAGCGAGTCCAGAATGCCCGAAACCGTCTTCTTGAGCTCCTTGGCCTTAACCGAGAACGTGGAATCGTAATCGGATTTGGCACCCGCGATGCCGGCCTTGGCATCAGCGATGGCCTGATCGACCTCGGCACGCGAGTTGTTGACCTCGGCCATGCTATCGGAGAGAGACTTCGCGGTAGCCGCCAGATCCTTGGCATTGTTGCGGTACTCAACGGCGATTCTGCCCAGCGACGTCGCGGCGGACTTGAGGCCGTCCTTCAAATTCTCATCGCTCACCTGGTCGGCAAGGCTGCGGAGCTGATCGGCCATCGCATCGATATCCTTGGCGCGCGCATTGAGGGCCGCAGCGGCATCGTTGAGTTGGGACACCGTAAGGTCGACATGCTGGTTTGCGGTGTCGAACGCCTTCGCGAGCTCGGCAGACACATTGTCGAACGAACCAGCACTTCCATCGATTGCGGCATCGATGGCATCGTTTGCCGCCTTAAGCGCTTCTTTGGAATCATCGATGCCGCTTTTGGCATGTTCCATGAGCTGCTTTGTCGACTCATCGACGGCACCGGTCTGCTTGAGCATGCCGCTCGCCGACGTCAGCGAATCGGACGTGGAGCTCAAAATGCCCGCCAGCGACGAAGCATTTGCCTGAACGTCTCGCAGGTCCTCAATCGAATCGCCGAGCGTCGAGGACAGGTTGGCGATAAAGTTGCTGACCTGGTCGGTGCTCATGTAATCGAGCAGGCTGGACACCGTCTTAAGACCGATGCTCGTAATGGTCTCGGTAAAAGTTTCGTTAACCTGGCTCTGGACGGCGCTCGAACCCTTCTCGGTCACGATCTGCGCAATGGCGTTGGCCTTCTGATTCTCGTAGAACTCGATATCGGCATGCTTCACGTCGGTCGAGAAAAGCGTCATCATGTCAGCGCTAAACGTTTTGGGGATAACGACGGCAGCATAGTACGCGCCCGACTTAACGCCCTCGATAGCCTTTTCGCGATTGTTGAGCACAACCCAATCGAAGCTCTCGTTGCCGCGTAGGGTGGCGGTCACGTTTTCGCCCACGTTAACCTCGACGGGGATCAAATCGCTCTCGTAACCCTCATCGGTGTTGACCACGGCGATCTTAAGATTGCCGGTGTTGCCGTACGGATCCCAGCTGCCGGCGATGTTAAACCACGCGTACAGACACGGTACGATAATGAGGCCCATCACGACAACCAAGCCGATCACGGAGCGAGACACGTTTTGGACATCGCGCTTAAACAGATGCAGGATGTTCTTCATTTATGCCTCACCTCCTTTGGAGTGCTTGCCAAGCGCGGTGGTATCTCCATCATTTGTGGCTGTGCTGTCGCTGCCCTGAGATTTATGGTGCGAGCCGATATGCGGCAAGCGGCCCGTGGACTGATCGCCGCCCTTGGCACCACGCTCGCTGGCGTTGAGGCCAAACATGTGGCGGGCGGCAGGAATGGCGGCCGTGTGTTCGCGCATCTCGCGACGCAGGTCCTCATCCGAAAGCGCCGAGATGCGCATCTGGGTATTGAGGCTCGCTCGGATATATTCGATATTGATAAGCCAGCCGCAGATGGCAATAACCGAGATGATCCAAATGACAAGCAGGATGATCTTGCCGTTATTGTCGATATCGAGAACCGTCGACAGGACAAAGAGCAGGACCTGAACGCCCACCACGGCGGCAAAACCGCCCTTGATGTAGTACGGGTAGCGATGTTCAAAGGCGACCGCATGATCGAGCAGTTCGCGACGGTACGAATCGGAATCGAGCATGACGCGCATGGCCGTGCGCAGCGAGTAGCGCTGGCGCGGCAGGTCGTTGGACTCGCAAATCATCATACCGGTCGTGGAGAGCTGTTTATCAAAGAGCAGGTTAAGGTTGAGCAGCAGCGGACGCAGCTGCAGGCCGATAAAGAGCGCCACGATCAAGAACACGCCCAGAATGCACAGGTTAAACAGGTAGTTGAACGAATACATGCCGCCGACCGTCTCGCGCAGCAGATTGATGCCGTAGGTAAAGGGCAGCAGCGGGTGCAGCCACTGGAAGAAGCCGGGCATCATCTCGATGGGGTACATGCCCGACGAACCCGGGATCTGCACGATGACGAGAATGACGCCGATAGCCTTGCCGATATGCTTAAACGTGGTGGACAGCGCATAGATGATATTGACGTAGGTGAACGAAATGGCGATGCCGCCCAGCACGAACAGCAGCGGGCTGACGCACTGCACGCCAATCACCAGATCGCCTACCGTAACGATGATGGCCTGCAACGCGCCCAGAATCACCATGAGCAACCAGCGGCCAAAGTAGCCTTGGCGCGCCGTAAAGCTGCCAACACCTTCACGGTCGACCTCGAGCTTGTAAATGGCGATGAGCACATAGCCGCCCACCCAAAGCGCCAGATTGGTGTAGAAGGGAGCGATGCCCGAGCCAAAGCTCTTGACCGGATAGATTGACTTGGACGTCAACTCAACCGGAGACGCCATGAAATCTGCCACGTCATTGACATCGACGCCCATCAGATCGGCCAGCTCGCCCATGGACTCGGAGGTCTGCAGCGCCGCGATGTCATTGGCGGCGGTTGCAAGCTTGTCCTGGACCTTGGCAAGCGAGGAATCGGTCTGGGACAGCGTGGTCTTGGCCTGGCCGAGCGTAGCGCTAAGCTGCGCCAACGTGCCGCGCGCATTTGCAAGTGTAGGTGTCATACCCGAGACGATACCGGTCAGGTCGCCCGAAACGGCAGCAAAAGAGTCGAGCGCGCTCGAGGCCTTCGGCAGCGCGTTTTGGCCCAAGTCCGTCTGGGCTTGGCCAAGGTTGGTCGCACCGGTATGAATTGCGTTATTGATAGCGTCACTGGCACCCGAAACAGCCGCTGCGTCATTCGCCATGGCGCTCGACTGCGCGGACAGACCGTCCTTGATGCTCTGAAGCTTTTCATTCTGCTCTCGAAGCAAATCGATGGTCGATACAATGCGCGCGTCAATTTCCTCGGAACCTGTCGACGTGTCATTGGCGAGAATCTCTAAGTGCCCGATAACGGCCTTATTGTGGTCGATCGTCGCTTGGAGAGACTCGAGCGAGTTGTCGATACGGGTGGTCGTAGATGTGACCGTGCCCGTCAGCTTGCCGATGGCAGCGTTCGCAGAGGCTGACGTCTTGGTGAGCGCAAGGCTGCCTTCCGAGAGCGCCTTGGAGAGCGAGGCGACAGAGTTGCCCGCCGTGGCGCGAGCCTCGCCCAGCAGGTCATTGCCCTGGGAGATCGCCTGCGTCAGCGACGGCGCCTGACCCTGCAGACCGGCAAGTGCCGCATCTGCCGAGGCAATGGAACCACTCGTCTTATCGATGGCGGCATTCATGTCGCCAATCGAATCACGCACTTCGCCCAACGTATCGGAAGCCTCTGATACCGAACCGGCCAACGAATCCTGAGTCTGGGTTGCCTTGTCCTTTAAATCGACTCCGGCATCCTTGGCAATACTGGCAACGGTCTCGCCCACCGTGGAGACAAATTCCGAGTTGATCTGCTCCTCGATGGTGTTTGCACCGGTGTCGGTAACCTTGGGCGCAATAGCGCTCTTCTTCTCATTGACGTAGTACGTAAGCTTGGGCTGATGGTAGTTGCCGTCGAGCATCGAAACCAGGTTATCCGAGAAGTTCTTGGGGACTACGATGGCCGCATAGTACTCACCGCTCTCGACGCCCTCTTTGGCATCGGCCGCAGAATCGACGAAGGTCCAGCCCAGCTGATCGTTCTCCTTGAGCTGATCGACGACCTGATCGCCCGCGTTGAGCTCGCCCACCAGGTCGTTTTGGGTGCCCCGATCGTTGTTGGCGATGGCAATCTTGATGCCCTGGGTGTTTCCGTACGGATCCCAGTTGGCCACGATGTTGTACCAGGCATACAGCGAGGGAATAACGCACACGCCAAGGGTAACCACCAAGGCGACGGGGTTCACAAGCAGTCGCTTAATGTCGCGCTTAAATATCGCAAAGGAGACCTTTGCATTGGATAGTTTGCTGCCGAGACTCACGCTTGGACCATCCATCCTGTCGTTGAATCGAATCGTACTATCGATAACCATTGTACGTAAGCGCTTTAGCGTCTCAGAGCACAATGGTATTGAGTTTTGCGGGTAGCAATATACTACGAAGACGAATTAACGTACAGTTGTACAGTATCTTTAATTTCAGCAGGTCACAAAACCACAACCCGCACAAATTAGCAATTCAAATAGTCATCGGGGACGTTCTTAAACGACTGGTCAAACAAGAACGCCCCCAACGACTAGTTTGGACCACGGTAACATCGATGTTTTAGCAATGCCAGCGAGCGGGCGCCAGAGCGAACAAATTGGCATGAAAAGAGGACGGCATAGACCTTCTGGTCATGCCGTCCTCTTTGAATGACAAGTTGTCGCTCTGGCGCCCGCGCAG